>NZ_JBVPGT010000033.1:0-578260 GCF_055817355.1 Enterobacter sp. PL_is379 | reverse complement strand
ACAATATGGTGAGGTGTCCGAGTGGCTGAAGGAGCACGCCTGGAAAGTGTGTATACGGCAACGTATCGGGGGTTCGAATCCCCCCCTCACCGCCATATTTGAAGAAGAGCTCGCATGAAAATGCGGGCTTTTTTTTCGCATGTTGCACGCCTGCGGGGGGATGAGAATCCCCGACCGGGGTTCGACAACTGGCGACAGCCAGTTGGACAGACTGAGAGCGTAGCGAACAGTCTGCCCGCAGGGCGAGCGAAGCGAGTCAATCCCCCCCTCACCGCCATATTTGAAGAAGAGCTCGCATGAAAATGCGGGCTTTTTTTTCGCATGTTGCATGCCTGCGGGGGGATGAGAATCCCCCCCGGTGCTATATGCAGCTCGATGCGGCCTGAGCCCCTCACCCTAGCCCTCTCCCCAAGGGAGAGGGGATAAAATGCACAAAAAACAAAGCCCGGTTTCCCGGGCCTTGAACACAACAGCAAACTCAATAATACGCTTGCAGCGTGCGTTGGCAGAGCGCCGAACGCACGCAGTCCTCTTTGGTGAAGCGTACCACCCCAATCATCTCATCTTCCTCAAAACGTGACATGGCGTCGCTCAGCCCGGATTTCACGCCGGATGGCAGGTCACACTGGGTAATATCGCCGTTAACGATAACCGTCACGTTCTCCCCGAGGCG
This sequence comes from Enterobacter sp. PL_is379, assembly GCF_055817355.1. NCBI lineage: Bacteria > Pseudomonadati > Pseudomonadota > Gammaproteobacteria > Enterobacterales > Enterobacteriaceae > Enterobacter > Enterobacter sp. PL_is379. Next base: position 577,587 of record NZ_JBVPGT010000033.1, on the reverse strand, counting down.
CGTTAAGAACATCTTCATTTGCGCAGCGGTCACGTTCTGAGCCTCGTCAAGAATGACGACCGCATTTTCAAATGTACGTCCGCGCATATAGGCGAACGGCGCGATTTCCACCTTGCCAATCTCTGGTCGCAGGCAGTACTGCATGAAGGATGCGCCCAGCCGCTTCACCAGCACGTCATAGACGGGCCTGAAGTACGGGGCAAACTTCTCCGACATATCTCCGGGCAAGAAGCCGAGATCCTCATCAGCCTGCAGTACCGGACGGGTAACAATGATTCTTTCCACGTCCTTATGGATCAGCGCTTCCGCCGCTTTGGCTGCACTAATCCAGGTTTTCCCGCATCCGGCTTCACCGGTTGCAAAGATGAGCTGTTTACTCTCGATAGCATTCAGGTAGTGCGCCTGAGCTTCATTGCGCGCCACAATTGGAGAATTATCACGGCTGTCTCGGGCCATGCCAATTGCTTCTACGCCACTCATCTGCACAAGCGAGGTGACCGATTCTTCTTCACGCTGTTTATGGCTACGTGAATCCCGTCTCAGCACACGTTTTGCTTCGCGACGAGCTTTGATCACTGCTTTTTGTCTTCCCATGGATAGCACCTTGAGTTGTTGGTATTCATCACACGCGCCAGCTTCGGCACGATTATGCGCACGAACATCAGAGGGTTGGCTTCCTTGTAAGCCATTGCTTGCTTTATCGGATGACGATACGGAACAGCTACGCGCACCGTTCTGCACGTCGGTCGAATCAGATTCTTGAGGAAGGGGGGAGAATTTAGTGGTGAGGAAATCGCTGCCGGAGTCTGAGCCTCCGCGCCGGGTGCTGCGGTTGTTATGTTTACCTTGTCCAGTACAGGACGCAACCATTCGCGATCTCCATAGTGATTCAGCATCACTGCCGGGAACTACCGCTGTCTTATCTTAAGTACATCAGGAGTTATCACAAATGCAACATTTATTTTACCTGAATGCAACTTTTAAGACTGCACCTGCAGTGGATTCAGTCTTATATAGAAATATTACAGAAATATAACAACAAGATAGTCATATGAAAAAATAATGTCCCCGCGAACTATCGCAGGGACGATTATCAGGCTTCGATCAGCCCTTGAGCGAGGTACGCGTTACTGTCGCGCGCGCCTGGCAGGGCAAAGAAATAGCCGCCGCCGATAGGTTTAATGTACTCTTCCAGCGCTTCACCGTTGAGCCGCTTCTGCACGGTGAGAAAGCCCTTTTCCAGATCGTGCTGATAGCAGACAAACAGCAGCCCCATATCAAGCTGACCGGAGTTGGTCACGCCGAGCGAGTAGCTGTAGCCCCGACGCATCATCAGGCTCGACTGCGTCTCTTTGGTTCGCGGATTGGCAAGGCGAATATGGCTGTCGAGCGCAATTACATCGCCATTGGGATCGCGGGCGTAGTCAGGCACATCATGCTCGTTCTTCATACCGAGCGGTGCCCCGCTTTGCTTATCCCGACCAAAGATCGTCTGCTGCTCTTTCAGCGGCGTGCGGTCCCAGAACTCCACGTGGAACTGAATAATCCGCACCGCCTGATAGCTGCCGCCCACCGCCCATGCCGGTTCGCCCTGATCGGCAGTGACCCACACCACCTCCTTCATGAGCGCACCGTCGTGGCTGTCCGGGTTGGCCGTACCGTCCTTAAAGCCCAGCAGGTTCACCGGTGTCTCTTTTCCTTTGCTGCGGGCGGCGTGGTCCGAGATAAACCCTTCCCGCTTCCAGCGCACGCTCAGCAGATCCGGCGTGTGCTTGATGATGTCGCGCAGGGCGTGGATCACCGTGTCCTGGGTATTAGCACAAATTTGCAGGAGCAGGTCGCCGTGGCACAGCGCCGCGTCGAGGGAGTCATTTGGGAAACGCGTCATTTTTTGCAGCGCCTTCGGCTTCTGTTTTGCCAGCCCATAGCGCGCGTCAAACAGCGATTCACCGAGCGAAACGGTAATGGTCAGGTTATCCGGGGCGATAAACGGCCCCAGAATGCCGGAGTCCATTGGCGGCAGACGCGGGTTCGGCGTATCGGGCGCCGGTCCACCGGCGGTAAGAAACGCGATGCGCGTCGTCAGCAGGCGGAACAGGCGTTCCAGATCGGCTTTATCGCTGGCCAGCGAATCAAAGGCCACCAGCATCATAGACGCCTGCTGCGGCGTCAGGATACCCGACTGATGCTCGCCATAAAACGGCTGCGTCTCCATGCGAGCATTGGGTGACAGCGTGCCGGGCGCGCTTTGCGGTTTCGCCGCATGCGCCACCGGACAGCCACCGGCCAGAGCAAGCGCGCCCCCCAGCGCCCCTACTCCTTTTAACAATCGACGACGTGAAGGCTCAACCACGTCGTTCTCGCTATGCTTATTCATCGTGCTTAGTCCAGACCCAGTACGCCACGCAGCAGGGAGAGATCTTCCGCCAGGGCGGTGATCGGACCTTTCAGCGCGTTGCGGTCGGCATCGGTCAGCTTGTCGTAGGTCTCAAACCCGTCTTTGGTGCGGTACTTCGCCAGAATGGTGTCGACCTTTTTGAAGTTGGCATCCACTTTGGCCAGCAGCTCGCCGTTCTCTTTCTGCAGCTGAGGGCGCAGCAGGTTAACAATTTTCTGCGCGCCGTCGACGTTGGCCTGGAAGTCCCACAGATCGGTATGGCTGTAGCGATCTTCTTCGCCGCTGATTTTGCTGGCGGCCACTTCTTCAATCAGTCCGGCCGCACCGCCCACCACTTTTGACGGCGGGAAGGCCAGCTCGCTGATGCGCTTTTGCAGCTCCAGCACGTCGCTGTTCAGCTGGTCGGCATACTTCTCCATCCCTTTGGCAGAATTATCGCCAAACAGGGCTTTCTCCAGACGGTGGAAACCGGTGAATTTCGGATCGGCGGCTTTCTGCTCGAAATCATCTTCGCGGGCGTCAATGCTGCCATCAAGGTCAGAGAACAGCTCGGCGATCGGCTCGATGCGCTCGTAGTGCTGACGGGTTGGCGCATAGAGGGATTTCGCTTTTTCGATATCCCCGGCCTTCACCGCATCGGTAAAGGCTTTGGTTGCCGTCGCCAGGTCCGCCGTCTCTTTGGTGACGTAGGCTTTATACGCGGTAATCGCATCGCCCAGGCTCAGCACCGCAGCGCCTTTCGCCGCATCGGCCGTCGCTTCACCTTTGACGATAAGCTTCCCTTTAGGGTTGGTCAGCAGACCGCAGGTCATTTCATACTCGCCCGGCTGCAGGTTGGCGGTCATCTTCTGGCTGAAGCCAGGGGCGATATTTTCGCGCTCTTCCACCACCAGAACCCCTTTCAGGATCTCCCACTCCAGCGCCTTCTGGCTGTGGTTCTGAATAATGAACTGGGTTTTACCGCTGTTCACCGTGAGGGTCATCGGCTCGCACTGCTTATCGTTGACGGTGACCTTTACCTGTGGAACATCCGCGCCCCAGGCGGAGAATGCAGAAGCGAACAGCGCGGCAATGCCTGCGCATAACGCACTACGACGGAACTGAATTGCCATGACTCTTCCCTTTAAAAGTATGTTGTAACTAAATCAACTATTACGGCGCAACGCGCGACGCCTGCGTGCCGGTACGCGGCGGCATAGCGAACAGCACCAGCGCCGGAACCAGATAAATAAAGTACATCGCCACTTCGCTGACGCTCGGCGTTTCCTGATAGCCGAAGATACCTTCGAGCAGGGTGCCGGTCAGAGAGTGCGTGGAAAGGACGTTGCTGAGGTCGAACGCCACGTCCTGGAAGTGGTTCCACAGGCCCGCTTCATGGAAGGCGCGAATCGCCCCTGCCGCCAGACCCGCGGCCACCAGCAGAATAAACAGGCTGGTCCACTTGAAGAAGGCGCCCAGGTTCAGGCGGATACCGCCCCAGTACAGCAGGAAACCGAGCACCACGGCCGTGGCGAGGCCCAGCATGGCCCCCAGCGGCGGCCAGATCCCCACATCCTGCTGAAACGCCGCCAGCAGGAAGAAAACAGACTCCAGCCCTTCGCGCGCGACGGCGAAAAAGACCATCATAATGAGCGCCCAGCCGTGGTTATTGCCCTTTTGCAGCGCGTTATCCACCGCCTGCTCCAGCTGCACCTTCACGTTACGGGAGACCTTACGCATCCAGAACACCATCCAGGTGAGGATCACCACCGCAATCACGGCGACGATACCCTCAAACAGCTCCTGCTCTTTCTGCGGAAACTCGCCGGTGGTTTCGTTGATGAGGACACCTAAGCCCAGGCAGAGCGCCGCGGCAAGGAAGACCCCGACCCACATGACGCCAATCCAGCGCCCGCGCTGGGTTCGCTTCAGATAACTGGCGATGAGGCTCACGATAAGGGCGGCTTCGAGCCCTTCACGTAACATAATGAGAAATGGAACAAACATGCCGACACCTTAAATGTTTATCGCGGTCAACTGATGCAAAGAAAGGTAAATTCTTGTGATAGTGATTATCATTACGGCAGAAAGAAACACAAGCGAAATGTGCGGTGTTTTGATAACGAGTTGTAAACGCCCAGCCTGATAATAGTTTCAGGCGTTATCGTTAAGTTTATAAGTTATAACGAAAATGCCCATTTACGCTGATTCAGGGCTGTGGCTAAATAACCGCCTCAAACACCTGGTGAAATTAAATTATGTTTAAAATTGTCCATTTCCTGCTGGCGCTGGTCATTATTCTCGCGCTTGCCTGGCTGGTGAGTTTCGACCGCCGAAAAATTCGCATTCGTTTTGTTTTACAGCTGATTGTCATAGAAATTGCCCTGGCGTTCTTTTTCCTTCACGCCGAAAGCGGGTTATTCCTGATTAAATACGTCTCAGGATTTTTTGAGTCGCTGCTCAAATTTGCCGGTGAAGGCACCAATTTCGTCTTTGGCGGCATGGGAGAAAAAGGGCTGGCGTTCATTTTCCTCGGCGTACTTTGCCCGATTATTTTCATTTCCGCGCTGATTGGTATTCTTCAGCACTGGCGGATCCTGCCGATTTTTATTCGGGTAATCGGTACGCTGCTGTCAAAACTGAACGGTATGGGCAAGCTGGAATCCTTTAACGCGGTGAGTTCGCTGATCCTCGGCCAGTCGGAAAACTTCATTGCCTACAAAGGCGTGCTGGGCGATCTCTCCTCTCGTCGACTCTTCACCATGGCAGCCACGGCGATGTCGACGGTCTCCCTGTCGATTGTCGGGGCGTATATGACCATGCTCGACGCTAAATTTGTCGTCGCGGCGCTGATTCTGAACATGTTCAGCACCTTTATTATTCTCACGGTCATCAACCCGACGCGCCCGGAAGCGGAGCCGGATATCAAACTGGAAAAACTGCATGAATCGCAGAGCTTCTTCGAGATGCTTGGCGAGTATATTCTGGCCGGTTTTAAAGTGGCGATGATTATTCTGGCGATGCTGATTGGTTTTATCGCGCTTATTAGTGCCGTTAACGCCCTCTTCTCCAGCGTATTTGGCATGAGCTTCCAGCAAATCCTCGGCTATGTATTTTATCCCCTGGCATGGCTGGTAGGGATTCCTCTGAGCGATGCCTTAAACGCGGGCAGCATTATGGCAACCAAGCTGGTGGCGAATGAATTTGTGGCGATGATTGAGCTGCAAAAAATAGCGCACCAGATGTCCCCGCGCGGGCTGGGCATTTTATCCGTCTTCCTGGTGTCGTTCGCGAACTTCGCCTCCATCGGCATCGTGGCCGGGGCGATTAAGGGCCTGAACGAGCAGCAGGGTAACGTGGTATCGCGGTTTGGTCTGCGTCTGGTGTACGGCGCGACCCTGGTGAGCCTGCTGTCAGCGAGCTTTGCGGGGTTGGTGCTGTAAGTTTTGTGCCGGGTGGCGCTTCGCTTGCGCGGGCCTACGATAAAACAACGGCGGGTTATCCCGCCGTTTTCATTAAAACTGCACGCACACCGGCTGGTCGACACGCATCACTGACTCCTGCGCGAAGCGTGATTTATAAATCCCGCGCAACGCTTCGATGTTCTTCTCGCTCTGCGCATCTTTTCCGTGGATCAGCATCAACGCCTTGCTCGGTTCACGCGCCACTTTTCCGTCGTTCCCCAGCCACTGTCCGCGGGCATCAAATACCGTTAAGCCATCGCGGAAACGCGGCGTCACGTCCTGGTCAACAAACTGCTGCCATTCGCTGCTGGTGATCTGCGCCCCGGCAGGACGGTTTAAGCCGAAATAGAGCGTGGTTTGCTGCATCTGGTTATCCGCTTTGCAGGTTTCTACCGCCGCATGTTGCGATGGCGCGTTACAGCCCGCCAGCATCAATAATGCTGCCGCCATTAACCCTGTTTTGATTGTCATGCTTCGCTATCCTCATTGTTATAAGCACAGCGATATCAACGTAAATTGCAGAATTTAGCAAGAGAGGTTTATTCCCTCTCCCCTTTGGGGAGAGGGTTAGGGTGAAGGGAAAATTATTCCGGCTGCAGCTTAGACGGCGGTGCGGAGTGGTAGTGCGCGTCTGCTTCCGCAAAGCGTTTCTGCATGGAGGCAGACGGTGCTTTACCCAGCAGGCTGAAGACCACGATACCGATGCTGCCGAAGATGAAGCCCGGGATGATTTCGTACAGGCCCAGCCAGGCGAACTGTTTCCAGACGATAACGGTCACCGCACCGATAATCATCCCCGCCAGCGCGCCGTTACGGGTCATACGGGACCACATGACGGAGAACAGGACTACCGGACCAAACGCCGCACCAAAGCCCGCCCATGCGTAGCTCACGAGACCCAGCACGCGGTTTTCCGGGTTGGCCGCCAGCGCGATGGCAATCAGCGCCACCACCAGCACCATAAAGCGCCCTACCCACACCAGCTCTTTCTGGCTCGCGTTTTTACGCAGGAAGGCTTTGTAGAGGTCTTCGGTGATCGCACTGGAGCAGACCAGCAGCTGGCAGCTCAGGGTGGACATCACCGCCGCCAGGATCGCGGAGAGCAGAATACCGGCAATCCACGGGTTAAACAGAATCTGCGCCAGCTCGATAAACACGCGCTCGGCGTTCTGGTTTACCGCGCCCGCCTGCGCCGGGTTATTGCTGAAGTAGGCAATACCGAAGAAGCCGACCGCACACGCGCCCGCCAGACACAGAATCATCCACGTCATACTGATGCGGCGCGCATGAACGATGGTGTGGTGAGAATCCGCCGCCATAAAGCGCGCCAGGATGTGCGGCTGACCGAAGTAGCCCAGACCCCAGCCCATCAGGGAGACGATAGCGACGAAGTTGAGCCCTTTCAGCATGTCGACGTTTTCGATGCTCTTCTGCTTGATCACTTCCAGCGAATCGCCAAAGCCGCCAACGGTGAAAATCACAATCACCGGGGTCAGGATCAGCGCGAAGATCATCAGGCTCGCCTGCACGGTGTCGGTCCAGCTGACGGCCAGGAAGCCGCCCACGAAGGTATAGAGGATGGTCGCCGCCGCACCGGCCCACAGGGCGGTTTCGTAGCTCATGCCGAAGGTGCTTTCGAACAGGCGCGCACCGGCCACGATGCCGGAGGCACAGTAGATGGTGAAGAACACCAGGATCACCACCGCCGAGATAATACGCAGCACGCGGCTGTTATCTTCAAAGCGTCCGGTGAAATAGTCCGGCAGCGTCAGGGCGTTGTTGTTGGCCTCGGTGTGCACGCGCAGACGGCCTGCCACCAGCTTCCAGTTGATCCACGCGCCGACGGTCAGACCGATGGCGATCCAGCTTTCAGAGATACCGGAGATGAAAATCGCGCCCGGCAGACCCATCAGCAGCCAGCCGCTCATGTCGGAAGCGCCCGCAGAAAGCGCGGTCACCATCGGGCCTAAACTGCGTCCGCCCAGAATGTAGTCGTCAAAGTTTTTCGTTGAACGCCACGCCAAAAACCCTATCAGGATCATGCCAAATATATAAACGAGAAATGTCACCAGCATCGGTGTGCTAATAGCCATTCAAATTCTCCAAAAGTGTCGAGCGACAACCGTCCGGGTTGCCTTGTTATATGATCACCGGAACGTGGTGACGGTATCTTGTGTTTCGGTGAGGCGCGCTATCCTGCCGTATGCGCCCTCCGCTGACAAACGATTTAACACTGCATTTACATCAATTTCATCCCCGGCTTGATACTAGTTTCCTATAGGTTGCACTCGCTCACGCTTTTACGGGTTGCACCTTTTAAAAGTGTTAACTCCCGCATAAAAACAGGCTTCCCGGGACAAAGGCAGCACGTTTTTCCAGCTAACCATTCGTTAACAATCCATTCATTTTCCGGGTTGCAAACCAGGTCACATTTAACACGGTTGCACAAAGTTGCAACATGGTGGATATTTCACGCTAACGACCAAACACGATGAAAGCACAACAGGAGCTTTGGCATGGGTATGACCACCATGGGGGTTAAGCTGGATGACGCAACCCGCGAACGGATTAAGACCGCAGCAACCCGCATTGACCGCACGCCGCACTGGTTAATTAAGCAGGCGATTTTTAACTACCTCGAAAGACTCGAGAGCGACGAGGGGCTACCGGAGCTGCCTGCCCTGCTGGCCGGTGCAGCGAACGAAAGCGAGGAAGCGCCAGCCGCGGGCGACGAGAGCCATCAGCCGTTCCTTGAATTTGCCGAGCAGATCCTGCCGCAGTCCGTCAGCCGTGCCGCCATCACCGGCGCGTACCGACGCGCCGAAACCGACGCCGTGCCGATGCTGCTGGAGCAGGCTCGCCTGCCGGAAGCCGTTGCCGCCCAGGCGCACAGCCTGGCGTACCAGCTGGCTGACAAACTGCGTAACCAGAAGACCGCCACCGGCCGCGCCGGGATGGTTCAGGGTCTGCTGCAGGAATTTTCCCTCTCCTCACAGGAAGGCGTGGCGCTGATGTGCCTGGCGGAAGCGCTGCTGCGTATTCCGGATAAAGCCACCCGCGACGCGCTGATCCGCGACAAGATCAGCAACGGTAACTGGCATTCCCACATTGGCCGCAGCCCGTCGCTGTTCGTTAACGCGGCGACCTGGGGCCTGCTGTTTACCGGCAAGCTGGTCTCGACCCATAACGAAGCCAACCTGTCACGCTCCCTGAACCGCATCATCGGCAAGAGCGGCGAGCCGCTGATCCGCAAAGGCGTGGACATGGCAATGCGCCTGATGGGCGAGCAGTTCGTCACCGGGGAAACCATTGCCGAAGCGCTGGCGAACGCCCGCAAGCTGGAAGATAAAGGTTTCCGCTACTCGTACGACATGCTCGGCGAAGCGGCCCTGACCGCCGCCGACGCGCAGGCCTATATGGTCTCTTACCAGCAGGCGATCCACGCCATCGGTAAAGCGTCCAACGGTCGCGGTATTTATGAAGGCCCGGGCATCTCGATTAAGCTTTCCGCCCTGCACCCGCGCTACAGCCGCGCGCAGTACGACCGGGTGATGGAAGAGCTCTACCCGCGCCTGAAGTCCCTGACCCTGCTGGCGCGCCAGTATGACATCGGCATCAACATCGACGCCGAAGAGGCCGACCGTCTGGAGATCTCCCTCGACCTGCTGGAAAAACTGTGCTTCGAGCCGGAGCTGGCGGGCTGGAACGGCATCGGCTTCGTTATCCAGGCCTACCAGAAGCGCTGCCCGTTCGTCATTGATTACCTGATTGACCTGGCCAGCCGCAGCCGCCGTCGCCTGATGATCCGTCTGGTGAAAGGGGCCTACTGGGACAGCGAAATCAAACGCGCCCAGATGGAAGGGCTGGAAGGCTATCCGGTCTATACCCGCAAGGTCTATACCGACGTCTCTTACCTCGCCTGCGCGAAAAAGCTGCTCGGCGTGCCGAACCTGATCTATCCGCAGTTCGCCACCCACAACGCCCACACCCTGGCGGCAATCTACAGCCTGGCCGGGCAGAACTACTACCCGGGCCAGTACGAATTCCAGTGCCTGCACGGCATGGGTGAACCGCTGTATGAGCAGGTGACCGGTAAAGTGGCGGACGGCAAGCTGAACCGCCCGTGCCGTATCTATGCTCCGGTGGGTACTCACGAAACCCTGCTGGCATACCTGGTGCGTCGCCTGCTGGAAAACGGCGCGAACACCTCCTTCGTTAACCGCATCGCTGATACCACCCTGCCGCTGGACGAGCTGGTGGCCGACCCGGTGCAGGCCGTAGAGAAGATGGCGGCCCAGGAAGGCCAGATTGGCCTGCCGCATCCGAAGATTGCCCTGCCGCGCGAGCTGTACGGCAAAGGTCGCGTTAACTCGGCGGGCCTGGATCTCGCCAACGAACACCGTCTGGCATCCCTCTCCTCTGCCCTGCTCAACAGCGCATTGCAGAAGTGGCAGGCCAAACCGATGCTGGAGCAGCCCGCTGCTGACGGCGACATGCAGCCTGTTATCAACCCGGCAGAGCCAAAAGATATCGTCGGCTACGTGCGTGAAGCCACCGAAGCGGAAGTGGATCAGGCGCTTGACAGCGCGGTGAACAACGCCCCTATCTGGTTCGCCACGCCGCCACAGGAGCGTGCCGCCATTCTGGAGCGCGCGGCGGTGCTGATGGAAGATCAGATGCAGTCGCTCATTGGTATTCTGGTGCGCGAAGCGGGTAAAACCTTCAGCAACGCTATCGCCGAAGTGCGCGAGGCGGTCGACTTCCTGCACTACTACGCCGGTCAGGTGCGCGATGATTTCGACAACGAAACCCACCGTCCGCTCGGCCCGGTCGTCTGTATCAGCCCGTGGAACTTCCCGCTGGCGATCTTCACCGGCCAGATTGCCGCCGCGCTTGCCGCAGGCAACAGCGTGCTGGCAAAACCGGCAGAGCAGACCCCGCTGATTGCTGCGCAGGGCATCAACATTCTTCTCGAAGCCGGCGTGCCGGCGGGCGTGGTCCAGCTGCTGCCGGGCCGCGGTGAAACCGTGGGCGCCAAACTGACCTCTGATAACCGCGTGCGCGGCGTGATGTTTACCGGTTCGACCGAAGTGGCCTCGCTGCTGCAGCGCAACATTGCCACCCGTCTGGATGCGCAGGGTCGTCCTACTCCGCTCATCGCGGAAACCGGCGGCATGAACGCCATGATCGTTGACTCCTCCGCGCTCACCGAGCAGGTAGTGGTCGACGTGCTGGCCTCCGCCTTCGACAGCGCAGGTCAGCGCTGCTCCGCCCTGCGCGTGCTGTGCCTGCAGGACGACGTAGCGGACCACACGCTGAAGATGCTGCGCGGCGCGATGGCCGAATGCCGCATGGGCAACCCGGGCCGTCTCACCACCGACATCGGGCCGGTGATCGACGCGGAAGCCAAAGCCAACATCGAAAACCACATTCAGACCATGCGCGCGAAAGGCCGTCCGGTGTTCCAGGCGGTGCGTGAAAACAGCGAAGATACCCGCGAGTGGCGTACCGGCACCTTTGTGCCGCCTACGCTTATCGAGCTGGCGAGCTTCGACGAGCTGAAAAAAGAGGTCTTCGGTCCGGTACTGCACGTGGTGCGCTACAACCGTAACAACCTCAACGAGCTGGTTGAGCAGATCAACGCCTCCGGCTATGGCCTGACGCTCGGCGTTCATACCCGTATCGACGAGACCATTGCTCAGGTGACCGGCAGCGCCAAAGTGGGCAACCTGTACGTTAACCGCAACATGGTTGGCGCGGTCGTGGGCGTGCAGCCGTTCGGCGGTGAAGGCCTTTCCGGCACCGGTCCGAAAGCGGGCGGTCCACTCTACCTGTACCGTCTGCTGGCGAACCGTCCGGAGAACGCGCTGGGCGTCACCCTGGCACGTCAGGATGCGGAGTATCCGGTGGATGCACAGCTGAAAACCGTGCTGACGCAGCCGCTGGAGGCCCTGATCGCCTGGGCGGAGAAACGTCCTGAACTGCGTGCCGTGGCGCAGCAGTACGGCGAGCTGGCACAGGCCGGTACGCAGCGTCTGCTGCCGGGGCCGACCGGCGAGCGCAACACCTGGACGCTGATGCCGCGCGAGCGCGTACTGTGCGTGGCCGATAACGAGCAGGACGCGCTGGTGCAGCTGGCTGCCGCGATGGCAACCGGGTGTGAAGTGCTGTGGCCGGACGATGCGCTGCATCGCGATCTCACCAAACAGCTGCCGAAAGCGGTCTCGGCCCGCATTCACTTCGCGAAAGCCGATGCGCTGCTGACGCAGCCGTTTGATGCCGTGATTTATCACGGTGATTCCGACCAGCTGCGCGAGCTCTGCGAGCAGGTGGCGGCCCGCAGCGGGCCGATTGTTTCGGTACAGGGCTTCGCCCGTGGGGAAACCAACCTGCTGCTGGAACGCCTGTATGTAGAACGCTCTCTCAGCGTCAATACCGCGGCGGCAGGCGGTAACGCCAGCCTGATGACCATCGGTTAATCGTGTAAACTTTCCCCGGTGGCGCTACGCTTACCGGGGCTACAAAACAACCGTAGGCCGGATAAGCGCAGCGCATCCGGCTTTTTTACACGGAGGGGATGATGAAAAGAGTATTTCTCGCAGGCGCAGCGCTGCTGCTGAGCGCCAGCGCGCTGGCCGACGAGTGCGACAAAGCGACCACCCAGCTTGAGCTGAATACCTGTAGCGCGCAGCAGTACCAGGCTGCCGATAAAAAGCTCAACCAGACCTATCAGGCCGCCATCAAGCGTGCGGCTGCCCCCCAGCGCGATCTGCTGAAAAAAGCGCAGCAGGCGTGGATTGCCCTGCGCGACGCGGACTGTGCGTTTATCGGTTCGGGGACGGAAGGCGGGAGCGTCCAGCCAATGATTGTTAACCAGTGCCTGGCGGAAAAAACCGTGGAGCGCGAAGCGTTTCTGGCCTCGCTGATGCAGTGCGAAGAGGGCGACTTAAGCTGCCCTCTCCCACCGGGGAACTAACGCAGGCGGATCCCTTCGATAATCATCCGCTGCACGTTTTCCAGGGTGCTGTGGAAAAACGCTTCGTCCTGGAGCGTTTTTCCAGTCACCGCCTCGACCTGGGCCGCAAAGTCAGCGTAATGCTGGGTGGAGGCCCAAATCATAAAGATCAGATGATGCGGATCGACCGGAGCCAGTTTTCCGCTGGCCACCCATCCGGCGATAATGGCCGACTTATCGTCCACCAGCTGTTTTAAATCTCCGGTTAATTCCGCCTGCAACAGCGGCGCCCCCTGCAGCATCTCAAGACAAAACAGCCGTGAAGCCTGCGGGTAATCGCGTGACACCTCCAGCTTCAGGCGAATGTACTCCCTGATCGCCACCAGCGGGGCCAGCTCTTCGCGGAACGCTTTCAGCGGCGCCAGCCAGATATCGAGGATCTGCTGCATCACCGCGACATAGAGCGCCTCTTTCGACGGGTAGTAGTAGAGCAGATTGGTTTTGGATACCCCGGACTGCTCCGCCACCTGCTCCAGGCGCGTGCCGTGAATACCAAACTGCGAAAAGGTCTCCAGCGCCGCGCTGAGGATCGCCTGTTTCTTAGCGCTCACCGCCTGCGAACGTTTACCTGGTGTTTTCACTGCGCCTTGTGTCATTCCCGCTCTCCTTATTCTGCGTTGCCCTCAGCATAGCAAAACCCCCGTCTCGCCACGACATCCTGCACTCCGATCGCGCATGAATGCCTGTTTTCTGTGCAATGTTTTTGACCAGTTAGTCCACATTTAATCGAATCAAACCACCAACTTCTGATTAACACATTAATAACAAAGCCATTTTCAAAACTGGCACTGCCTTTGCAAAAACACCGTTACACCTGCGACGTAATGAAGAGAGGTTCGTGATGAAAATTGGCGTATTTGTACCCATCGGCAACAACGGCTGGCTTATCTCGACCACTGCACCGCAATACATGCCGACCTTTGAGCTGAATAAAGCCATCGTGCAGAAAGCGGAGCACTACCATTTCGACTTTGCGCTTTCGATGATCAAGCTGCGCGGCTTCGGCGGCAAAACCGAATTCTGGGACCACAACCTGGAGTCCTTCACCCTGATGGCCGGGCTGGCCGCGGTCACCTCGCGGATCCAGATCTACGCCACCGCTGCCACCCTCACCCTGCCCCCGGCGATCGTGGCGCGCATGGCCTCCACCATCGACTCCATCTCCGGCGGGCGCTTTGGCGTCAACCTGGTCACGGGCTGGCAAAAACCGGAGTACGAGCAGATGGGGCTCTGGCCGGGGGACGATTACTTCTCGCGTCGCTACGACTACCTGACCGAGTACGTGCAGGTCCTGCGCGATCTGTGGGGTACCGGCAAAAGCGATTTCAAGGGTGACTTCTTCACCATGAACGACTGCCGCGTCAGCCCGCAGCCGTCGGTGCCGATGAAGGTGATTTGCGCAGGGCAGAGCGACGCGGGAATGGAATTCTCGGCGAAATACGCCGACTTTAACTTCTGCTTCGGTAAAGGTGTGAACACGCCTGCCGCCTTCGCCCCGACCGCCGCGCGCATGAAAGAAGCCGCCGACAAAACCGGGCGCGACGTGGGCTCCTACGTGCTGTTTATGGTGATTGCCGACGAAACCGACGACGCGGCGCGCGCGAAATGGGAGCGCTATAAGGACGGCGCCGACGAGGAAGCCCTGAGCTGGCTCACCGAGCAGAGCCAGAAGGATACCCGCTCCGGCGCGGACACCAACGTTCGTCAGATGGCCGACCCGACCTCCGCCGTCAATATCAACATGGGCACCCTGGTCGGCTCGTACGCCAGCGTTGCCAGAATGCTCGATGAAGTGGCGGCCGTTCCCGGTGCGGAAGGCGTCCTGCTGACCTTCGATGATTTCCTCACCGGCGTGGAAACCTTCGGCGAGCGCATCCAGCCGCTGATGCAGTGCCGCGCCCACATCCCTGCCGTCACGAAGGAGGTGGCGTAATGACGACCCTTAACGCACGCCCGGAAGCCATCACCTTTGCGCCGCAGCAGAGCGCGCTTATCGTGGTGGACATGCAAAACGCCTACGCCAGCCAGGGCGGCTATCTGGATCTGGCGGGGTTCGACGTCTCCGCCACCCGGCCGGTGATTGAGAACATTAAAACCGCCGTCGCCGCCGCGCGCGCCGCGGGGATGCTCATTATCTGGTTCCAGAACGGCTGGGACGACCAGTACGTTGAGGCAGGCGGCCCCGGCTCGCCCAACTTCCACAAGTCGAACGCCCTGAAAACCATGCGTAAACGGCCCGAGCTGCAGGGCAAACTGCTGGCGAAGGGCGGCTGGGATTATCAGCTGGTGGATGAGCTGGTCCCGCAGGCGGGTGATATCGTCCTGCCCAAACCGCGCTACAGCGGCTTTTTCAACACGCCGCTCGACAGCCTGCTGCGCAGCCGGGGCATTCGCCACCTGGTCTTCACCGGCATTGCCACCAACGTCTGCGTGGAGTCGACCCTGCGCGACGGCTTTTTCCTCGAGTATTTCGGCGTGGTGCTGGAAGACGCGACTCATCAGGCCGGGCCGGAATTTGCCCAGAAGGCGGCCCTGTTCAATATCGAAACCTTTTTTGGCTGGGTCAGCAGCGTCGCCGAGTTTTGCGATGCCCTGAATCCTCCGCTCGCCCGTATCGCCTGAGGAGACACACGATGCCGAAATCCGTAATTATCCCGCCGGGCACCAGCACGCCTATCGCCCCGTTTGTTCCCGGCACCCTCGCCGACGGCGTGGTGTATGTCTCCGGCACGCTGCCGTTTGATAAAGACAACAACGTGGTGTTTATCAACGACCCAAAGGCGCAAACCCGCCACGTGCTGGAGACGATCAAAACCGTGATCGAAACGGCGGGTGGCACGATGGAGGATGTGACCTTCAACAGCATCTTTATCACCGACTGGAAAAACTACGCCGCGATTAACGAAATCTACGCGGAGTTCTTCCCCGGCGATAAGCCGGCCCGTTTCTGCATTCAGTGCGGGCTGGTGAAGCCGGACGCGCTGGTGGAAATCGCCACCGTTGCGCACATTGTGAAGTGAGGCGGCCATGAAACTCTCCGTCTCACCGCCCCCGTATGAGGGTGCGCCCGTGGTGGTCCTTATAGCCGGTCTCGGCGGCAGCGGCAGCTACTGGCTGCCCCAGCTGGCCGCGCTGGAACCGGAGTATCAGGTGGTGTGCTATGACCAGCGCGGAACGGGCAATAACCCCGACGCCCTGCCGGAAGGGTACAGCCTGGCACAGATGGCGGACGAACTGGCCCAGGCGCTGGCTGAGGCCGGGATCGCGCGCTACAGCATCGTCGGCCACGCGCTGGGGGGGCTGGTCGGCCTGCAGCTGGCCCTCGACAGGCCCGACGCCCTCACCGCGCTGGTGTGCGTCAACGGCTGGCTGACCCTCAACGCCCACACCCGCCGCTGCTTTCAGATCCGCGAGCGCCTGCTGCATTACGGCGGCCCGCAGGCGTGGGTTGAGGCGCAGCCGCTGTTTCTCTACCCGGCAGACTGGATGGCCGCCCGCGCCCCCCGCCTGGAGGCCGAAGAGGCCCTGGCGCTGGCACATTTCCAGGGCAAAGCCAACCTGCTGCACCGGCTCAGCGCCCTGAAAAAGGCCGACTTCAGCCGCCACGCCGCACGCATCCGCTGCCCGGTCCAGATCATCTGTTCCGCCGACGACATGCTGGTGCCCTCTGTCTGCTCGTCTGAGCTGCAGGCAGCGATCCCGCACAGCCACAGCGCGGTGATGCGCCAGGGCGGACATGCCTGCAACGTCACCGAGCCGGACACCTTTAACACCCTGCTGCTGAACGGGCTGGCCAGCCTGCTGCACAGTCATGAACACGCTTTATAAGGAGCTGTAATGAGCGAAGCCATTAATCCCACCGCGCTGGAAACGCTGTTCACCGGCGCCCGCACCCATAACGGCTGGCAGGATATTGCCGTCAGCGACGAGACGCTGCGCGAAATCTACGACCTGATGAAATGGGGGCCAACCTCCGCCAACTGCTCCCCGGCGCGCATTGTGTTTGTGCGAAGCGCGGAGGGAAAAGAGAAGCTGCGCCCGGCGCTCTCCAGCGGCAACCTGGAGAAAACGCTCACCGCTCCGATCACGGCGATTGTCGCCTGGGACAGTGAATTCTACGAGCGCCTGCCTGAACTGTTCCCGCACGGCGATGCCAGAAGCTGGTTTACCGCAAGCCCCGCGCTGGCGGAAGAGACGGCTTTTCGCAACAGCTCGCTGCAGGCCGGCTACCTGATTTTCGCCTGTCGCGCTCTGGGGCTGGATACCGGCCCGATGTCGGGCTTTGACCGACAAAGGGTCGACGAGGCCTTTTTCACCGGCACGACGCTTAAAAGCAATCTGCTGATCAACATTGGCTACGGCGACCCGGGCAAACTTTACGGCCGCCTGCCGCGCCTGACCTTCGACGATGCCTGCGGGCTGGCGTAAGGAGCGATGATGACGACACCGGATAAACAAACCTTTCGCGACGCCATGGCCTGCGTCGGCGCGGCGGTGAATATCATCACCACCGACGGTCCCGCGGGGATGGCAGGCTTCACCGCCAGCGCGGTGTGCAGCGTCACGGATTCCCCTCCCACCCTGCTGGTGTGCCTGAACCGCGGCGCGTCCGTCTGGCCGACGTTCAGCGAAAACCGCACGCTGTGCGTGAATACCCTGAGCGCCGGGCAGGAGCCGCTCTCAAACCTGTTTGGCGGCAAAACGCCGATGGAAGAACGCTTCGCCGCCGCCCGCTGGCAGACGGGCGACACCGGCTGCCCGCGCCTGGAGGATGCGCTGGCCTCGTTTGACTGCCGCATCAGCCAGGTGGTGAGCGTCGGTACCCATGACATTCTGTTTTGCGACATTGTTTCGATTATTCGCCACCCCGCGCCGCAAGGGCTGGTGTGGTTTGACCGCGGCTACCACGCGCTTATGCGCCCCGCCTGTTAACCCGCTTTAAGGAGACAGACCATGTTCGGATTTCCCCACTGGCAGTTGAAATCGACCTCCACAGAAGCAGGCGTGGTCGCGCCGGATGAACGCCTCCCGCTCGGGCAGACGATGGTGATGGGCGTCCAGCACGCGGTTGCGATGTTTGGCGCTACGGTGCTGATGCCGATGCTGATGGGGCTCGATCCCAACCTCTCTATTCTGATGTCGGGTATCGGCACCCTGCTGTTCTTTTTTGTCACCGGCGGGCGCGTGCCCAGCTATCTGGGATCCAGCGCCGCCTTTGTCGGCGTGGTTATTGCCACCACCGGGTTTAACGGCCAGGGGATCAACCCCAACCTGAGCGTGGCCCTCGGCGGCATCATCGCCTGCGGTCTGGTGTATACCCTGATTGGTCTGGTGGTGATGAAGATCGGCACGCGCTGGATCGAGCGCATGATGCCCCCGGTCGTAACGGGCGCCGTGGTGATGGCGATTGGCCTGAACCTCGCCCCGATTGCGGTCAGGAGCGTCTCCGCCTCACCGTTTGAAAGCTGGATGGCGGTGATCACCGTGCTGTGTATCGGCCTGGTGGCGGTGTTCACGCGAGGCATGATCCAGCGGCTGCTGATTCTGGTCGGGCTGATTGTTGCCTGTCTGGTGTATGCCCTGCTGGCGAACGTTTTTGGTCTCGGCAAGCCGGTGGATTTTACCCTGCTGCATCAGGCCGCCTGGTTCGGCCTGCCGAAAGTGACCTCGCCCACCTTTAACACCCAAGCGATGATGCTTATCGCACCGGTGGCGGTGATCCTGGTGGCAGAGAACTTGGGTCACCTGAAGGCGGTCGCGGGAATGACCGGGCGCAGCATGGATCCATACATGGGCCGCGCGTTCGTCGGCGACGGGCTGGCAACCATGCTCTCTGGTTCCGTGGGCGGCAGCGGCGTCACCACCTATGCCGAAAACATCGGCGTAATGGCGGTGACCAAAGTCTACTCGACGCTGGTCTTCGTGGCGGCGGCGGTGATGGCGATGCTGCTCGGCTTCTCACCGAAGTTCGGCGCGCTGATCCACACCATTCCGTCACCGGTGATCGGCGGGGCCTCAATCGTGGTGTTTGGGCTGATCGCCGTGGCCGGCGCGCGCATCTGGGTGCAGCATCGGGTCGATCTCAGCCAGAACGGCAACCTGATTATGGTGGCGGTCACGCTGGTGCTGGGCGCGGGCGATTTTGCCCTGACGCTGGGCGGCTTTACGATCGGCGGGATTGGCACGGCGACCTTCGGCGCGATCCTGCTTAACGCCCTGCTGAGCCGCCGGATGGCTGCTGCGCCGCAGGGCGAGGTGGTGCGTCAGGATTCGTGAAATCTCAATGTCGGGTGAAGGCTATGCCTTACCCGACCTTTACGTTCCGTAAGAACACCCTAATGTCAGGAAATCACGCCTGCTCAAACAGTCGTTCGATAGATTTTGTAGGAAAGAAAAGAGAATGGCTGTTTTCACCCGTCAGCGGAATAAAACCCTGCTTCAGATAAAATCGTTTTGCCCGGTCATTGAGTGCATCAACAAATATTCCGTGTACGCCCACCGCCTGCGATGCCAGATAGACAACCCGCATGGCATGCGTGACGAGCGTCGTTCCCCACTCCTGTCCCTGCAGGTCTTTATGTATCGCCAGACGTCCCAGCGTTACGCTCGGTACGTTGCTATAAGGGATCCGACGCTGCTGAGTCTTAGAAGGCAGCATCGCTTTTTCAAAACAGCTCCCAGACAACGTGTAATAGCCCAGGACTCGCGGACGATCGCGCTCTTTAAGCAGATAGCCTCGTAAAATACGCCCATTGTGCTGACGCACCAGATGTTCTGTGAGGAAGACATTTAGCGAGGGTTCACCACAATCGAAATCCCTGAAATCATAATCTTTTCCCTCTGAAAACATTTCGACCGTGAGATTGTCCACGACGCTTCACTCCATGTTTCGAAGACGTTTTGCCGCTCGCTTCAGGCGTTCATTTGGCTCTGGCGGATTGTCGATGGCATCCATCACCGCATTCCATGATGCTTCGTTTAAGACGAGACGCCGATGCTGTTCGATGACCTCCGCAGCGCGCTCTGACGCACTGTTCACCATAAACTGGGTGATCGTTTGGTTCGTCATCGCCGCCGCTTCTTCAATCATTGTTTTGTCTTCGTCCGTTAAGCGAAGATCGATACGCTGTTTTTTAAGTGCTGGCATGATTTACTTCATCGTGTACGGTAATTATCCGTACACATCGTAGATAAACCCGTCTATTTTTTCAATCTAAACCTTCTTCAGCTGTCATATCGCTCACCTGGCTCCGACGTTTTCTGAGCTTCAACTCGCTCACCAGCACCCCGGCGACAATAAATGCCGCGCCCACCAGGGCCAGCAGCGGCAGACGTTCCCCGGCCAGTCGCCCGAAAATGCCCGCCCAGACAGGTTCACCGGTATAAATCACCGTCGCGCGGGTTGGCGATACGCTGCGCTGCGCCCAGTTCATGGTGACCTGAATAATTGCGCTGAAGATACCCAGACCCAGTGCGACCACAATCAGCCCAGTGGACATCGGCGGCACGGACTCCCCTGCCGGAACCATCGTCGCAAAGGCCACCAGCGAGGCCGTGGCGAGCTGCACCACCGTCACCCGCTTGACGTCCACCTTGCCCGCCCAGGCGCTGATCAGGATAATTTCCGCCGCAATCGCAACCGCCCCGACGAGGGTGATGATCTCGCCCGGCCCCAGCGCCAGGAGGTTGTTTTCCGGCCCGGCCAGCAAAATCAGACCGATAAACGCCAGCACGATGCCAATACAGGACATCAGACCGGGCAGCCGCCCCAGGCACAGCCACTGCAATAGCGGCACCAGCGGCACGTACATCGCGGTGATAAACGCGGATTTGCTGCTGGAGATGGTCTGCAATCCCCACGTCTGCAGGCTGTAGCCCATCGCTATCGCGACACCAATGGCCACGCCGGCCTTCAGCTCTTTGAGCGTCAGACCCCGCAGCGTGTTAAGCGAAATCAGCCCTACGGCAAGCGCCGCCGTCGCAAAGCGCAGGCCAACGAAGAAGAACGGATCGCTGAGGGTCACCGCGTACTGAACGGCCAGAAACGTCCCGCCCCAGAACATGGTGATGAGAATGAGGATGGCTTCCTGCGGTTTTACGGAGAATTTAAAGCGTGAGACAGACATGCGGCACCAGCAAGTGAGAACAATTCTGTAGTGTGCGTTGCCTTTGGTTACAGTTCAATGTTGCAGAAATAAAAAACCGCCGGGAGATCCCGGCGGCAGGGGTTCAACCCGGCGTGTTACTTACTGCTGCTGCCGTGGCTGTTTTTACCCCCTTTCTTGCCAGCTTCAGATGCGCGTTGCGGGTCATTCTTGAAGTTGCCCCCGCTATGCTGGCCACCTTTACGGCCTGCTTCTGATGCTCTTTCACGGTCTTCTGCGAAATTACCTGAACCACCACGATGGTTTGCCATCTCTAACCTCCAGAATGTGAAACATTAGACATCATATTGCATTCAGTAAAAGAGGATTCTTTCACCTCGCAACACAAGGACAGTGCCTTTATCTGTGCCGCGTGAAACTAAGCTTAGTGGAATGCCGCTATCCGGCAAGCCGCAGGTAATATTCTGCAACATGAACTCAGCCTTTCGGGTGAGATGACGCGACGGGAATGCATAAACCTTTCTTATCATTTTAAAAATCCGCACCGGGAAAGTTGTATCATTTTGCTACAAAGTCATTTTTCTACGCATGTTGTTATAAATCAAATAAATGGCGTTCATTTTTGCAGTCTGGCTGTGATGACATATCTTTAAAAGAACGCAGCGATCCGCTGTCAGAAAAACCAACGAGGAGTGATGCAAAATGGCAAAAGTTCTGGTGCTCTATTATTCCATGTATGGACACATTGAAACCATGGCTCACGCGGTAGCAGAAGGTGCAAACAGGGTTGATGGCGTTGAGGTTGTGGTCAAACGCGTACCGGAAACCATGCAGGCGGAAGCCTTCCTGAAAGCCGGGGGTAAAACACAAAACGCCCCGGTCGCCACCCCGCAGGAGCTGGCGGATTATGATGCCATTATCTTCGGCACCCCGACCCGCTTCGGCAATATGTCGGGCCAGATGCGCACCTTCCTCGATCAAACCGGCGGACTTTGGGCATCCGGGGCGCTTTACGGCAAACTCGCGAGTGTATTCAGCTCTACCGGGACCGGCGGCGGCCAGGAGCAGACGATTACCTCAACCTGGACTACCCTTGCTCATCACGGGATGGTGATTGTGCCGATTGGCTACGGCGCACAGGAGCTGTTTGACGTTTCCCAGGTGCGCGGCGGTACGCCGTACGGCGCAACCACCATTGCCGGTGGGGATGGCTCACGTCAGCCAAGCAATGAAGAACTGTCTATTGCCCGCTATCAGGGTGAATATGTCGCGGGTCTGGCCAAAAAACTGAACGGCTAACACCCAACAGGAGGACAAGCATGCCAACTCAAGAATCCAAAGCTCACCACGTGGGCGAATGGGCAAGTTTACGCAACACCTCTCCGGAGATTGCCGAAGCTATCTTTGAAGTCGCGAAGTACGATGAAAAGCTGGCCGAGCAAATTTGGGAGGAAGGTAACGATGAGGTGCTGGTGCGCGCCTTCGAAAAAACGGACAAAGACTCGCTCTTCTGGGGCGAGCAAACCATCGAACGTAAAAACGTCTAAGCGTTTCCCCCCGCCATCACGCGGGGGGTTCTCTTTTATTTCGCCGCGTTATTCATCACCGCATTGAATTTATCGACAGGACAGAAGCCGTTCGCATCTACCGGGCAGCCCTTCAGCTCCAGCGTCACGCGCTGCGCCGGAGACTGCAGCGACAGCACGCTGGCGTTACGCAGCTGCTCTGAGCTCTGGTAGACATACTCAATTTTCATCAGCTCCTGGTTGGCATTTTTGTCGTGCCAGCGCTGGAAGACAATTTTGCCGCCAATCGGGGTGCGCTCCTGCTGGTCGTGCAGCTGATAGGGTTTGAAATCCAGGGCGGTGAGCAGGGAAGCAATGTTCGAATCATGCCCCACCAGCAGGGTGATTTTCGGCGCTTTCGCCTGGTCGGTGACCAGGGTTTTATCGATATATTTCACCAGCGGCTTCGCCACGTTTTGTGCCACCTCGGTGGAGGTAAACAGCGAATCCTGATAGCCGTTCTTCAGCTTCGACAGCACGCGCCACTGCTGGTCGGTCTTGATTTCGCCCCAGGCCACCTGGTCGGCCGGGAAGCCTTCGTAATACTGCAGCGTGAACGCATCCACCAGCGAGTTACCCACCTTCAGCGGCCCGGATACGCCAGGCTCTTTTTCATAGTCGGCGCTGAAGGTATCTTTCGCATCCGCCAGCGAGCAGACTTTTTTCTCCTTGCACGACGGCGAATCGGCGTAGTTTGTCATCTGCTCCAGCAGCTTGTAGCTGTCTGCGAGCTGCATTTTCTGCCGCTCGGCCTCCATCGCCTTCAGCGCTTTTTCGCGGAATTCAGGTGAGTTGTCGGTAATCACCGGATTGAAGGTCGGATCCATGGTGCCCATTTTTTCCTGATGGTGCACAGGAACGTCGCAGCCCGGGAACGCGCCGGTGATAAAGAACTGTGCGGTCGCGACGGTACGCTGCAGGCTGTTGGCATAAGCGTAAACGCTATCCGCCGCTGGACATTCTCCCGTCTTCACCATCCCCTGCTGCGCCAGCCACTCGCGCATGTAATGGCCCATATACACTTCCAGCACGCCGCCTTTAGTGGTGAGCTGACCGCCCGGGACCTCCCACTCCGGCCACTGCTTCGGCGTGGACTGCTCCAGCACGCTGCCGTTGTTGGCGAGCGGCGCGCGCAGGTTATGGCGACTCATGATTAAAACTTGCTCCAGCTGATACCCTTCCGGCGTCTCTTGCGCCTGCACGCCAAACGTTGCTGAAATGGAACCGGCGACTGCCAGCGCGAGTAGTGCTTTTCTCATCCCTAATTCCTCACTCGTTTTAAAATGTCGCGCTCAGTGTGACAGATTGGTGACAATTTTCCGGGAAGCATTTCTCAAACTGATGATTAACCTGCTTACGACGCGCGCAGATTAGTTTTATAATAAAACCACACCCTACCGGAGAATTGACCGTGAAACGTACCCGCCTCGAAGAGAGCACCTGCCCCGTCGCCCGTTCGCTGGATATCATCGGCGACTGGTGGTCGCTGCTGATCGTCCGCGACGCGCTCCGCGGGATTAAACGCTTCGGCGAGTTTCAGAAAAGCCTCGGTATTGCGAAAAACATGCTGACCACGCGGCTCAAGCTGCTGTTAGACGAAGGCATTCTCCGGCTTCAGCCCGCCTCCGACGGCAGCGCCTGGCAGGAGTATGTCCTGACCGAAAAGGGGCGCGCCCTGCAAACCGTGCTGGTTGCCCTGTCCCAGTGGGGGAATGAATTTTTGTTTGCTGAAAACGAATGCGGCACCGTGCTGGTCGATTCCGAACAGCGCAAACCCCTGCGCAAACTGGCGCTTATCGCCGACGATGGGCGCGAACTGACGCCTGAAGAGATCGTGGCTAAACTCCCCTCCTGACCGTTCCCGACGGCAAAAGCACAAAATGATCGCCAATATGGTTGCATTATAAAACCAAATAGCAGAGAGTTAATTCAGTTTCATCTTGAAACCAAATAACCCACTTTGCTTTGAGGTAACACACGATGACTACGCAAATCACCACCGCCCTGATCACGGGTGCCTCCTCCGGGATTGGCGCCGTTTATGCCGATCGTCTTGCCGCGCGCGGTGCCAACCTGGTGCTGGTCGCTCGCCGCGAGGATCGCCTGAAAACCCTCGCCGCCGACCTGCGCGCACGCTATGGCGTGGCCGTCGATATTCTGGTGGCCGATCTTACCGATGAAGCCGGGATCAGCGCCGTGGAAGAGGAGCTGCGCAGCAATACCGCCATTGATACGCTCATCAACAACGCGGGCACCGCGCAGATGGCACCGTTCCTCGCGGGCGAGGTAGCGCAGCATCAGGCCATTAACACCCTGAACACCACGGCGCTGATGCGTTTGACCTACGCCATCCTGCCCCGTCTGGCGCAGAATAATCGCGGCACGCTGATCAATATCGCCTCCGTGCTGGCCCTGCACGTCCGGGCGGGAAGCGCGCTATACAGCGCCACTAAGGCGTGGGTACTGAGCTTTACCCGTGGGTTACAGGAAGAATTTGCCGAGAGCAGCGTGCGCATTCAGGCCGTGCTGCCCGCCGCCACGGCGACGGAAATCTGGAGCCATTCAGGCGTCACGGTGGACGATCTGCCGGAAGGTTCGGTAATGACCACCGACGATATGGTGGATGCGTCGCTGGCGGGTCTGGATCAGGGTGAACCGATCACCATCCCGCCGATGCATGATGCAGGCCTGTGGGAGCGCTACGAAGCGGCGCGCCTTGAGCTGTTTAGCAGCGCGCGCACCGGCATCCCGGCACCGCGCTACGTAAAACAGTAGCCTAACGCTGAAGCTGGTCGCCGTACTCGCTCATCCAGGCGGCCAGCGGCGAGAGCGCATCCTGCAGGGTTAACCCCAGCCCGGTAATCTGATACTCCACGCGCGGCGGGATCTCCGGGTAGACCGTCCGCGTCACCAGCCCGCGCTGTTCAAACAGGCGCAGCTGCTTCGTCAGCTCTTTCTGGGTGATGGGGGCAGCCGCCCGCAGCAGGTCGCCAAAGCGTACGGGCGTATTAAAGACAATCAGGCGATAGAGAATGGGGATCGCCCATTTGCCGGAAATCAGGTTCACAAACTGCGTCATCGGGCAGGTATACGCCTCAGATTTTTTTTCACAGCACTCCTCCAGCATTTCTGCCATAGCACACCTCTTGCCTATTTACTATCCATTTGGTACCTGGTTTCCTTTCGATACTAACGTTTCTATAGTGCTTTCTCCAGAGACATTTCAGGAGAAGAACATGGGTCGTTTAACCGATAAGTATACGTTGATTACCGGCGGCACCAGCGGCATCGGTCTTGCCACCGCGCAGGCGTTTATCGCCGAAGGGGCGCGCGTCGCCGTGACCGGACGCAACCCGGACACCCTCGCCGAAGCAGAGCGCATTCTGGGCGATAAGGCCTGGGTGATCCCAACCGATGCGGGCGATATCGCGTCGCAGAAAGCGCTGGCGGAAACCCTCGCCGCCCGCTGGCCGCGCCTCGACGCGGTGTTTCTCAACGCCGGCGACGTAACGCACGCGCCGCTGGAAGCCTGGCAGGAGGATGCGTGGGATCGCCTGATGAACATCAACCTGAAGGGACCGTTCTTTTTAATTCAGGCGCTGCTGCCGCTGCTGAATAACCCGTCGTCGGTGATCCTCTGCGGCTCCGTGAGCGCGCGCATCGGCCTGCCCACCAGCAGCGTGTATGCCGCGAGCAAGGCCGCCCTGCTGTCGCTGGCGCGTACGCTGTCGGCGGAGCTGCTGCCGCGCGGGATCCGCGTTAACGGCCTGAGCCCCGGTCCGGTGGAAACCCCGGCCTTTACCAAAACGGGCTTAAGCGAAGAGGCGCTTAACGCAATGATGGCAGAGATCATCAAGCTGGTGCCGCTCGGCAGAATGGGCTCGACGACGGAGCTGGCAAAAGCCGCGCTCTATCTGGCGTCCGACGAGTCGAGCTACACGGTAGGAACGGAGCTGCTGGTGGACGGCGGCATGGGGAGTTTGTAACTCAAAAGGCGCTGATGCCGGTGACGATGCCGACATACAGCGCCGCCCATACGCAGGCGGAAATCAGGCTGACGGCGTAGACCTTTGCTGCATTCAGCCTGAGCATCCCCGCCGCCAGCGGGACGATGTAACGCAACACCGCCAGAAATCGCGACGTAAAGAGCACGATGACACCGTTCTTTTGCAGCTGATGCTGTACCCGCAAGAACTTGTCGGCATGCTTTGAGGTAAAACGCGTGACCAGCCGGGTGTGCCCCATCATCTGGCCGATATGGTAGTTCAGCACCGAACCCGCCGTTGCCCCCATCACCACGGCCAGCCACGCCAGCGCAGGATGCATGCTCGCCTGGCTGACGGTCATGCCCGCCAGCAGCATCACCGAGGCGGGCGGCAGCACGGAGGAGATCAGCACCGTCGACTTGCCCAGCGCCATCATAAATAACAGCGCGAACAGATGTGCCGGATACAGCGCAAAATGATTCAGCAGATTATCAAACCACGCCATTTGCTTCTCCTCCGTTGATTATATAATCCTCCATTAGAAATGAATGACCTTAAATAAACCATCAACGCTTTATTAAATAAGATTCTCCTAAACCGTTCTTAAACATTATTTAATTTCCCGAGCGGCAATATCAAATAAGCGTATTATTTCCCTCGCTTTACAACGATCTCGTTATGGCGAGGCTCCTGTACAAATACACGTTATCGCTCTGGTAGGTTCGAGAGAATCGACACAGGGTAAAACAGGCACTGTCGAATCAAGGCTTTGTCAGTATAACTTCCCTCACGGGATACGGTGTACAGTGCTGAACCCAGGACGTGGGGATCTCCTCTTCGACATGCCCTGTCTTGCTCGCCCCTGAGAGATTTTATTATTCAAAGGGAATTCACTATGTCTTACGCTATTCACAACCAAAACCTGGCATTCAATGACAGCGCGATCGCGCAATATATGAATACCGATTTTATTGTCCTCGATATTTCATTATGCGTGGCGCTGGCGCGCGAGCAATTCTTCGAAAAATTAAAAGACGACGATATTCCGTCTCATATTTTTATTGAAGACAATGGCCGCCTGGCGGGCATGATTGCCGTGCGTAAATTGCTGCAGACCGCCGATACGGTACAGCCGGTGAAATCGCTGATGATTTCGCAGTTTTTGCAGGTCAAACCGGAGGATGAACGTGCCGACGTTGCCGGGCTGCTGGCGCACGGCGGCGCGGACGTGGTGCCCGTGGTCACCCACGGCAAGCTCGTCGGCTGTCTGACCGAGCGCGAAATCGCCCATCTGCTGGAAGATGACGTCACCGAAGATGCTCAGCTTCAGGGGGCGACGCTGCCGCTGGAGAAGCCCTATCTGGACACCAGCCCGTATAGCCTGTGGAAAAAACGCTCCGTCTGGCTGCTGCTGCTGTTTGTCGCGGAGGCCTACACCAGCTCGGTGATCCAGCATTTTGAAGAGGCGCTGGAGTCCGCCATCGCGCTGGCGTTTTTTATTCCGCTGCTGATCGGCACGGGCGGCAACAGCGGGACGCAGATCACCTCCACCCTGGTGCGCGCCATGGCGCTGGGGGAAGTGCGTCTGCGCGACGTTGGCCGCGTGCTGCGTAAAGAGATGACCACCTCGCTGATGATTGCCGCCACGCTGGGTCTGGCCGGATGCATCCGCGCCTGGATGATGGGGATTGGGCTGGAAATCACGCTTATCGTCAGCCTGACGCTGGTGTGCATTACGCTCTGGAGTGCGATTGTGTCGTCCGTCATTCCAATGGTGCTCAAGCGCTGCGGCATTGACCCGGCGGTCGTCTCCGCGCCGTTTATCGCGACGCTTATCGACGGTACCGGGCTGATTATCTACTTCAAAATTGCCCAGTACACGCTGGGGCTGGAGTAACCCTGCGAGCACCTCTTTCCTGCGATTGAGGTGCTCACTGTGCTACACATCACCCAGTTGATGCGCAATCTCGCGCAGCTGCTGGGCCAGCGCCTGGAGGTTTTTTCCCTTCTCCCCTTTCGGCCCGGTGGACTGACGCACCACCAGACGGGCAGGTAAAATTGAGGACATGCGCTGGGCATTCTCTTCACCGCTGTCGAGAATGCGGCGCACCGCCTCTTTACCCTGCAGATCTAAATCCAGCGATACCGTCGTCAGCGCCGGGTAGAAGAATGAGCTTTCATAGGTGTCATCGTAGCCAATCACCGACTTCTCGCCCGGAATTGAAATCTGCTGCTGATGGAACGCGCTCAGCACGCCGAGCGCCATCTGGTCGTTCGCCACCAGCACGGCGGTAAACTGCGCCGTTTCCCGCAGCATTTGCAACGCTCCCGAATAACCGCTTTGCGCATCCCAGTTGCCGCGAATGACCGATGCTGGCTCCAGACCGTAGCCCTTCAGGGTCTCGATCCAGCTTTTCAGCCTCAGCTGCGCCGACACGGAAGACGCCGGCCCCGCCAGCAGGGCAATGTCGCGATGCCCCAGCTCGTAAAGATATTTGACGCTGGCGCGGGTGCCGTCCGCCGGATTAAACGAAACGTTAAACACGGAACTGTACGGGTCAACGTCGAGGAACAGGCAGACAATGTCGTCGTTGTCGGCGGCGATTTTCTGCGCCGCTTCAGCCTCCAGCGGCACGTTGATGATCACTTTGCTCACCAGCTGGGATTTCAGCTCGTTGATGGAGTCCTGGATGCTGTGGTTGACGTTCTCATCAATCATTGAGATCAGTACCTGGTAGCCTTCCACATTGGCATAGCGTTTCACCGCCGCCGCAACCTGCGAAGGCGCGTGCAGCGCCAGCGAAATGGTCACCAGCCCAACGGTCTGGCTCTGCTTGCCCACCAGCTGCTGAGCCAGTCGGTTGGGTACATACCGCAATAACTCTATGGATTTCTCCACCTTGATGCGCGTGGCGTCGGATACATTGGCAGATTTATTCAGTACCCTGGACACGGTCTGATAGGAGACGCCCGCATGGCGTGCCACGTCCTCTAACGTTGCGCTTTTCGACTTCATGGTCCGGTTCCTTATGTTGTTATGCGCTGATTGTAACAGGGGTGCTGAAAAAAAACGCTTACCACCCTCTCGCTGTGGGCATAACACCATCAAAAAGTATGACGCTCACAATGCCATAATTTGTGTCCGATCTCATTACTCGTAACAAAATTGTCTATTTTATTTGCAGTTAATCACACATTTCGGATCGTGCAATTGCCAGTTAACGGGTTTAGGCATTTTATGACAGCGGATTTGTGAACGTATTACAAAACAATAAGAGGGTTACAATGAACACGACGATCCGCTCTGTATCTGTTGCGTTGGCTGCCGCGCTGGCATCGCCTTCGCTGTTTGCAGCGTCTTCAGTACCGATTGATTTTCATGGATATCTTCGCTCCGGCGTGGGCGTCTCACGGGATGGTGGGATGGAGGAGTGGCAAAAAAACAAAATTGGCCGTCTCGGGAACGAGGCCGATACCTACGGCGAGCTGGAGCTGGGCTCCGAGGTATACAAAAAGAACGACGTCAGTTTCTATCTCGACAGCATGGTGAGCATGGTCTCAGACGGCTCCAACGACAATGAAACCACCTTAGATGACGATGCCCAGTTCGGCCTGCGCCAGCTTAACCTGCAGATCAAGGGGCTGATCCCCGGGGATCCCAATGCGGTGATTTGGGGCGGTAAGCGCTACTACCAGCGCCATGACCTGCACATCATTGATACCAAATACTGGAATATTTCCGGCTCCGGTGCGGGTATCGAGAACTACACGCTTGGCCCGGGCGCAGTCTCCGTTGCGTGGATCCGCGGCGATGCCAACGACGTGGACTACCGCGTGGATGGCGACAGCGACGTTAACATCAACTACATCGACCTTCGCTATGCGGGCTGGAAGCCGTGGGCGGGCGCGTGGACGGAAGTGGGTATTGATTACGCCATGCCAAACCCGACCAACAAGCAGAAAGAGTACGGCGGACTGTACGAGGCCGATAACGGCGTAATGGTCACCGGTGAGATCAGCCAGGATATGTTTGGCGGCTATAACAAGCTGGTGCTGCAGTACGCCAATAAAGGTCTGGCCCAGAACATGGTGTCACAGGGTGGGGGCTGGTACGACATGTGGAACTACGTGAACGACGCCACCGGCTACCGCGTGATTAACACCGGCTTAATTCCGATTACCGACAAGTTCTCCTTTAACCACGTTCTGACATGGGGCTCGGCAGACGACACCACGCAGTACACGGACAAATCACGCCTGGTATCGCTGGTGGGGCGCGCGCAGTATCAGTTCACCGAGTACGTGCGTCTGATTGGCGAAGTGGGCGGATTCTACCAGGAAGATACTTATACCGACGGCACTAAGTACAAGCAGAGCGGCGAGAAGTACACCCTCGCGCTGGGGCTGGCAGACGGACCTGATTTTATGTCGCGTCCTGAGCTGCGCGTCTTTGCCTCTTACCTGAATGACTCCGAAAAAGGGCAATCCTTCGAAGATGGCACCGCGAATAATACCTGGAACTTCGGTGTGCAGGTCGAGGCCTGGTGGTAAGTCGTAATTTATAATTTGCGTTAATCGTTATCGTATCTCCAGCAACCTGCAGTCTATTTTACTGCTTTGGGATAGCCATTACTTTGGCTATCCCTTTTTTATATTTACTGATTAAAATGTTCGTCTAATAATTTCCGTAATGTATCAGACTGCCTGCCGAATATAGCGTGCACCTGCTGGCCGATAATAATCACCCCCAGCGCCCCCTCATTCTGTATCGCCTGGGAATCGACCTTATTTAAATCTTTTACCGTCACGCGCAGGCGGGTAATACAGGCTTCGACGTGCTCGATATTATCGTCGCCGCCAAATGCCGGAATTAAACGCTGAGTAATTTGACTGTCCATAATACGCCTCTCTGTATGCAGATAAAAAAATGCCTGCTCGGGGAGCAGGCGTTTTGTGCCTTGTTGCCGGGTGGCGCTGCGCTTACCCGGCCTACGGGTTTTGTAGGCCCGTGCAAGCGCAGCGCCGCCGGGCGGTTCTTACGCTTTACGCCTGAGCACCCGACAGTCCCAGGGAAGCAGCACGATATCGCCCGCAGCGGCGGCATCGGTCATGCAGTCGGTATACCCCTGCGGCAGCGTGATGAGCTGCTGCTGGGCCGTGTAGTTCTGCACAAACACCCAGGCGGTTTCGCCATCCGTGCGCGCCGTCGTGACCACGCCCGGCGGGAAATCCCCCTCGACCGCGCGCGGCAGCGCCAGCTCGTCGATAATCCCGGCAAAGAAATCGCGCTGGAACGGCAGATCGTTACGCGACGCCACGTGCCACGCCTTGCCTTTGCCAAAGCGGTTGACCGTCACCGCAGGGCGACCGGCGTAGAAATCATCCCGGTAGGTCGCCAGCGCCTGCGCGGATTCAGTATGGATCAGCTCGCACAGATGCCTGACCTGATACGGCCCCTGCAGGCCCGCCGCATTGCCCACCAGCCCCTGAACCAGGTTTCGCTCCCCCTCGCCCAGGCAGTCAATCTCTTCCGCCCAGATGCCGAGGAGCTTGCGCAGCGGGCCCGGGAAACCGCCGAGGTGGCAGAGATCGGTCTCATCCACTACCCCGCTCCAGTAGGTCGTCACCAGATGCCCGCCCGCGGCCACAAAGGCTTCCGCCCGCTCGGCGAAACCTTCGCGCACCATGTAGAGCATGGGGGCAATCACCAGCGCGTAGCGGCTCAGATCGCCGTCAGCGTCGATGACGTCGACCGCGATGCCCTTTTCCCAGAACGGACGATAGTGTTCGTTGACGGTTTTTTCGTACTCCAGCCCCATGTTGCGCGGGCCTTCGGCATCGTCCAGCGCCCAGCGGTTTTGCTGGTCAAAGATAATGGCCACGCGCGCGTCGGTGCGGCACCCCACCACCTCAGGCAGACGGGCCAGCATCTCCCCCAGACGCGTCACTTCGCGCCCGACGCGGGTATCAAGATGCCCCACGTGATCGATAATCGCACCGTGGAATTTCTCCACCGACCCGCGGCTCTTACGCCACTGGAAGTACTGCACCGAATCCGCCCCGTGCGCCACCGCCTGAACAGAGGAGAGAATATGCATCCCCGGCTTTTTCAGCTTGCTGGTCGGCTGCCAGTTGGTGGTGCTCGGCGTGGACTCCATCAGCACAAAGGGTTTACCGCCCTTCAGGCTGCGCATCATGTCGTGGTACATGGCGGTATAGCAGGCCAGCTGCGTTTCGTCTTTCTCCCTGTGCCACATCGGGTAGCTGTCCCAGGAGATGAAGTCGATCGCTTTCGCCAGCTGCCAGTAGTCATAATCGTAGAAATACTCCATAAAGTTGGTCGTTACCGGCAGGTCGGCATTGGCGGCCTTCAGCGGCGCCACTTCATGCTGGCAAAAATCGGTGACCTGCGCGGTATTGAAGCGGCGCCAGTCGAGATTCAGGCCGTGAATCGACACTTCCCCCTGCGGCGCGGGGGACTCAATTTGCGACCAGTCGGTGTAGGTATGGCTCCAGAAGGTGCTCCACCACGCATGGTTCAGCGCGTCGAGGGTTTTGTAGCGCGCCTTTAGCCAGTCGCGGAAGCGTTCCTGGCACAGGCTACAGTGGCATTCGCCGCCGTACTCATTGGAGATATGCCAGCCCAGCACCGCCGGATGATGCGAATAACGCGCCGCCAGCAGGCTGTTAATTTTCATCGTCTTTTCGCGGTAAACCGGAGACGACATGCAGTGGTTGTGACGCCCGCCGTGCAGCGCGGGGACGCGGTTGCGTCCGACGCGCAGCACTTCAGGATATTTTTGCGACATCCATGCCGGACGCGCGCCGCTCGGCGTAGCGAGAAATATATGAATGCCCGCCGCATAGAGTTTTTCAATAATGCTGTCCAGCCAGGCAAAATCATATTCCCCTTCCTGAGGCTCCAGTTTCGCCCAGCTAAATATCCCCACCGACATGACATTACATTTCGCCTGCTGCATCATGGCGATATCTTTTTCAATAATACCGGGGTAATTCTCCCATTGCTCCGGGTTATAGTCGGCGCCATGCAATAACGCCGCGACCTTTGGACTTAAAGGCGCAAATTTATTCATATTTAAAACGTCCTGAATGAAGATAAAAACTAGTTAAATACCGTGATTGACGGCAGCACTTTGCCCTGGCAATCAAATAACGCCTGATTCTCACGGGCATTACCCTCTTTCCACTCGTCATGGATATATTTCATGCCGGTTTTGGTGGCCCACGTGGTGCCCGGAACGGCAATCCAGGTCGGTTCCCAGTAAAAGATGCCCTTGCCGCGACGGTCAGGCACATCAATCACGGACTGCATTAAATCGTGAATATAGTCGTACTGACCCTGAACGGTGCCGGGATAGCCGCCGTCCTTTTCCTCTTTAGCCTGGAAGCTGTTCTCGGCGTTATCGCAGTTCTCCAGCGTATAGCCATAGGCCGCTTCCACCACAATCACGTCTTTGTTATAGCGCCTGCTGATGTCATCCATGTTGGTCTTCAGCGCGCTAATCGGGCCGTTCCAGTAGGTGTACATCGACAGGCCGATGATATCGAACGGCACGCCGCGCTTCGTGATTTCATCAAACCACCAGCGGAAGGTGTCATTTTTGGTGCCTTCAGCCAGATGCAGCATGATTTTCACCTGCTCGCCGTCGGTCAGGTTCTCCTTCAGTCCACCAATCGCGGCGTTGAGCAGCCCGGCCAGGCGGTCGAATTCGCCGCCGCCCTGCCCCCAGCTTTTCCCTTCCGGCCACAGCATGCCGCCGTTAATTTCGTTTCCTATCTGCACCATGTCCGGCAATACGCCCTCTTTCTTAAAGCGGGCAATCGTGTCGCGGGTGTAGTCATGAATTGCCGTTTTCAGCTGCGGGTAGCCCATCTTCTCCCAGGCTTTTGGCTTAAACTGTTTGCCCGGATCGGTCCAGAAGTCGCTGTAGTGGAAATCGAGCAGCAGCTTGAGGCCCTGCGCCTTTACGCGCTTCGCCAGCGCGAGGGTGTTTTCGAGATTATTACTGCCGCCGCCGTAGGTGTTGCCGTCGGCATCCTGCGGGTCAACCCACAGGCGCAGGCGCACGGTGTTCACCCCGTTAGCCTTCAGGATCGCAATCGCGTCCTGCTGCTGGCCGCTGTTGTTATAAAATTTGGCGCCGTGCTGTTCCGCTTCCAGCAGCGTCGAAATATCCGCGCCCTTGATAAAGTCCGCGGGCATGGCGTTAAAAGGACGCGTTTTCACCCCGTCCGCCGCAAACGCGCTCGCGGCAAGGCCGCAGGAGAGGCAAACGGCAAGTAAAGCAGGTTTGAGTCTTTTCATGATTATCCTTTGGTACTCCCGGAGGTCAGGCCGGAGACGAAGTATTTTTGTAATGCCAGATAGAGGATCGCTACCGGCACCGCAATCAACACCGCGCCTGCCGCGTAGGTGGTGTAGCTGGCACCCATTTTTTGCGCCACCAGGTTATAGAGCCCGATGGGTAAGGTGTATTTGTCCGGGGTGCGCAGAATCGTGCTGGAGAGGATGAAATCCCCCAGCGGCCCGGTGAAGGAGAACAGCGCCACCACCGCCACAATCGGCTTCGAAAGCGGCATGATAATTTCGATGAAAATCCGGAAATTACTGGCCCCGTCCATGCGCGCGGATTCATCCAGATCTTTCGGGATGGCGTCGAGGTAACCTTTCATCAGGTAGGTATTCATCGGGATCATGCCGCCCACGTAGATCAGCACCAGCGCCAGATGGCTGTTGATGAGGCCCAAAAGCTGCGACAGCACGAAAATGGCAATCAGCGCCGAGAACTGGGGGATCATCTGCAGGAGCAGGAACAGCATCAGCCCGTTCTGGCGTCCCTTAAAGCGAAAGCGCGAAAAGGCATAGGCGGTAAAGCTGACGCTGATGAGGGTCAGTACCATGGTCAGGAAGCTGATTTTCATCGAGTTCCAGTACCAGGTCATGTAGTTCACCTGGCCGTTAAACAGGTCGGCATAGTGCTGCACCGAAAAGTTCTCAGGAATAATTGAGGAGCTGAGCAGGCTATTACCCGCGTTAAACGACGCGCCGACCGTCCACACCAGCGGGTAGATGATAATCGTCGACACCAGCACGATAACCAGCCAGGAGAGCGAGAGGCGTACCCACTTCTCACGTTTAATACTTTGTGATTGAGCCATTGTTACGTCCCTTACGCCATGTCGTCGTTTTTGAAAGATTTGGTGGCGCGGAACTGCCACAGCGCCAGACCGACGACAAAGATCGACAGCAGGATAGTGATGGTCGCCGCAATCGCGTACTGCGACGACGACATGGTGAGCTTGTAGATCCACGACACCAGGATATCTGTCCCACCCGCATTGGACCCCACCACCGCTGGTCCGCCGTTATTGAACAGGTAGATGATGTTGAAGTTATTGAAGTTGAAGGTGTATTGGGTAATCAGTATTGGCGCAATGGAATAAAGCACCAGCGGCAGCGTGATGGTGCGCAGCTTGGTCGCACTGCTGGCCCCGTCCATGGTGGCGGCTTCGTACAGATCGTCAGGGATCGCCTGCAGCACGCCGGTGGTCATAGCAAAAACAAACGGGAAGCCGAGCCAGGTCTGCATCAGGATCAGCGCCGTTTTGGTCCAGAACGGATCGGTCATCCAGGCTTTCGGCGCAATGCCGAAGAAGGCCAGAATGGCGTTGTTTATCACACCGAAAGAGTCATTGAACATTCCGGCAAACACCAGAATGGTGACAAAACCCGGCACCGCCCACGGCAGAATGAAAATGGTGCGGATAAGCGGCTTAAAGCGCAGGTCTTTCTGGTTCACCAGGATAGCCAGCAGCACGCCCACGGTACATTGCAGCGTGGTGGCGAGCAGCGTCCAAACCACCGTCCACTGCAGGACGTCGAAGAAGGTTGAGCGCCAGATGGAGAGCGTGAAAATATTGACGAAGTTCTTAAACCCAACCCAATCCACCAGCTTAGCCGGCGGCGTGTGGTAAAGATTGTAGTTAGTAAAGGCGATGGCAAAACCGAACAGGATCGGGAAAACCACCACAAACACCAGCAGAATAAAGCCCGGCGTGATCATCAGATACGGAAAGCCGTCGCTTAGCAGCATCTGATACTGCTTACGCACGCTGTTTAGCCCCAGCCCTTCATCACGTTTTCGACCGTTAACCCAGGCATCGCGCATCGACAGGTAATACACCATCACGCCAAAGGCGGCGATCAGTACGCTAATGATCCCTTCTGCCAGCAGGAAGATGGAGTTATCCCGCGGCACTTCCTCCCCCAGCGTCACCAGCCCCCAAAGCCCTTCGCGCAGGAAATCGGCAAAAACGCCGATAAAACTGGCCAGCAGCACCAGGAAGATAACGCCCTTCAGCCACTGGCGGTGATAGAACTGGCCGAAGCCGGGGATGACCGCCAGCAGCAGGCCGGTCCAGGCGTGACGCCCGGCCCCGTGCGGTCTGGCAAAATTTTCCGGGATGATACTCACAGACAACTCCTTTCAATAAAACGGGAGAGTGGCCTCCCGTTCTGCGACGTCAGAAAATTACTGGTTGCTGGCCTGCATGGCTTCGATTTGCATCTGGACCTGTTTCTCTGCGCCGTCCAGCGCGGCTTTGGGATCCTGTTTGCCGGTCAGGCTCAGCTCCAGCGCGGCGTTGGCCGGCCCCCAGACTTCGCCCATTTCAGGGATACCCGGCATGGCGGTGGCTCGCGCGGCCTGCACCGCAACGGCGCTCGCCTTCTCGTCGTTCTTGATTACCGGATCGTCGATCATTGCGGTCAGCGGCGGGATCTCCCGCGTGGCCACGTAGCGGGTTTTCACGTACTGCGGCTTGTTGATGAATTCGATAAATTTCTGCGCCAGCGCTTTGTCCTTGCTCCAGGTGGAAACGACGTAGCCTTTCACGCCGAGGAAGGAGCTCATTGGCTTGCCGTCCGGCAGCGTGGGCAGCGGCGCCACGCCGTAGTTGATGCCTGCCGCTTCATAAGGCTGGAACGCCCACGGGCCGTTGATGACGGCTGCCGCTTTCTTTTCGGTAAACAGGGAGTCGATTGCGTTCAGGCCGTTGTCGCCGACTATCCCGGCAGGGAAAATCTCGTCAGCGTAGAATTTTTTCAGGTACGTCACGGCTTCTACCGCGCCCGGCTTGTTCAGGCCGACGTCGCTGGCGTTATAGCCGCCTTTATCGTTTTGACCGAAGATGTAGCCTCCCATCGGGGAGATCGCGCCCCAGCTGTAGTAAATCTGATCGAACTTGGCGAGCAGACCGTACTGGTTTTTTGCGCGCTGCTGTTTAGAAAAGTCATACCAGTCCTGCAGCGAGTTGAGCGGCTTGTCGATGAGATCTTTGTTGTAGATCAGCACCAGCGTCTCAACCGCTTTCGGCACGCCGTAGAGGGCGTTATCCATTTTGAAGGCGTTAATCGAGGCCGGGGTGTACTGTTCGGTCTGCTTATTGTCCAGATTCAGGGGGGTCAATAACCCTTGTACGACGGCGCCGCCCAGCTGATCGTTAGGAATGACCAGCACGTCCGGGCCAATGCCTGCCGGGCCGTCCAGGCGCAGTTTTTCCAGCTGCTGTGCGTAAGGGGTTTCCTGCACGTTGACCTTAACGTCGTACTGTTTTTCAAAGTCCGCGACCGCATCTTTAATACCGGACGACTTCTTGATGTCTTCCCAGACGTTAAGCTGCGCGGTAGCGTGAGCCTGAACCGCGAGCGTAGAGAGGATCAGAGCAGCGAGTATGTTCTTTTTCATTATCAACCTCATGTGAAGGTATAACAATTTTATGGTTGTTATTGCATCTGACGCCCTACAAACCCCGCTATACATCCTGTTAAAACTGGCGCTGTACGTATGACATCAAATGCCTTTGGTTGGCTATACGCTACCCTTCACATCATGATAACTCTACATAAAACTGCAAGTTGTGTGATCGTCATAACATTAATGGAATATCTGTATAGGGCGCATGAATGCTGGAAGTTATAGTCAAGGCAGACAAATTGCACCGTCCGGCCACGTTGAACGTGATTGTTATACGTAAAACATACCCGGCGGTTTACCTGGGGAACACTGATGTCGAACATACAATTGAGGAATGTCACCAAGCGCTTTGGCGACACCGTCACGCTCCACAACGTTAATCTTGATATAGAGGACGGTGAGTTTGCCGTATTCGTCGGGCCTTCCGGCTGTGGCAAATCCACGATGCTGCGCATGATTGCCGGGCTGGAGGAGATAAGCGAGGGTGAAGTGCTGATCGGTAACGAGGTGATGAACGACATCGCCCCTTCCCACCGGGGGGTGGCGATGGTCTTTCAGTCCTACGCGCTCTATCCGCACATGACGGTGGCCGAAAACATGGGCTACGGGCTGAAGGTGAATAAAGTGCCGAAAGATCAGATCCGCCATCAGGTCGAGATGGTCGCCAAAACGCTGCAGCTCTCCCACCTGCTGGACCGCAAACCCAAACAGCTCTCCGGCGGCCAGCGCCAGCGCGTCGCGATTGGCCGCGCTATCGTGCGTAACCCGCGCGTCTTTATGTTCGATGAGCCGCTTTCCAACCTGGATGCCGAACTGCGCGTGGAGATGCGCCTGCACCTCGCTCGCCTGCACCAGGAGCTGAAAACCACCATGGTGTATGTCACCCACGATCAGATTGAGGCCATGACGCTGGCCGATAAAATTGTGGTGATGAACTACGGCAAAGTGGAGCAGATGGGCGCGCCGATGGAGCTCTATTACAAACCGGCGAATAAGTTTGTCGCCGGGTTTATCGGCTCTCCGAAGATGAACTTTCTGCCGGCGACCGTTGAGGCCTGGCAGCCGGGCAAGCTCACCGTCAGGTTGTCGCAGCAGAAGTCGCTCACGCTCGCGATAACCACCACACCGCTGCAGCCGGGCAGCCAGGTTACGCTGGGCATCCGTCCGGAACATTTAACCACTGA
This sequence comes from Enterobacter sp. PL_is379, assembly GCF_055817355.1. NCBI lineage: Bacteria > Pseudomonadati > Pseudomonadota > Gammaproteobacteria > Enterobacterales > Enterobacteriaceae > Enterobacter > Enterobacter sp. PL_is379. The sequence continues at coordinate 538,114 of NZ_JBVPGT010000033.1, read as the reverse complement.
CCTTCACCGCGGCACGCGGCTGGAATTTAGCTGTGAAGTAGTGGAGCGGCTGGGGAACAATACTTACCTGTTTGGACAATGCTACGGCCATGACAACGTGAAGATCTTGCTGCCGGGCGACGTGAAGTTCGCGCCCTGGCAGAAGATAGACGTGGCCTTCGACGATCGCCACTGCATGGTCTTTGACGAGCAGGATGTCCGGGTGAGCGCGGATATCGAAGATGCGGTGCGTTCGGTGGCTTAACGCGCGCCACCGTCAGCCAGCTTTCTCACCGCCCGCCCAAACGCCTCAATCGCCAGGGCAACATCCTCAGCCATCACCGATTCCGCCGGATGGTGGCTGACGCCCCCCCTGCAGCGTACAAACAGCATCCCGACCGGCCAGCGCTCCGCCAGCGCGATGGTGTCATGCCCGGCGCCGCTGGGCAGGGATAACGAGCACCCCTGCACCGATTCAACGGCCTGCCCCAGCAGATCCTGCAAACGCGCATCGCACGGCGTGGCGGCGATACGGTAAAACTCCTCGGCGCTGAAGCTCAACCCGCGACGCGCGGCAATCGCCTGCGCCTGCGCCAGCAGTTCAGCGAGCAGCGCGTCAAGCGGGGCATCCTGCGGGCCGCGAATATCCAGCGAGAGCGCAACCTCGCCCGGGATCACGTTGACCGCGCCGGGCAGGCAGCGCAGCTCACCGACCGTCGCCACCCGGTTGCCGCCCTGCTGTCGGGTGATGTTTTCGATCAGCACCATCCATTCGGCGGCGGCGGCCAGGGCATCCTTACGGTGACTCATCGGCACGGTACCCGCGTGTCCGGCCTCGCCGGTGAAGCGGCAGCTGAGGCGGCGCGCGCCGTTAATGGCTTCCACCACGCCCAGCGCCAGCCCTTCCTGCTCCAGACACGGCCCCTGTTCGATGTGCAGTTCCAGACAGGCGCTGAAATCGGCCTGATGACGTGCCGCGAGCGCCACGCGGGCAGGATCGAGCCCCGCCTGCACCATCGCCTGCGCCACGCTGATGCCCTGAGCATCGCACGTCTCCAGCCAGCCCTGCGGCCAGGAGCCCGTAATACCCCGGCTGCCTAACAGGGTGATCCCAAAACGGGTTCCCTCTTCGTCGCCAAAGCCGACAATTTCTATGGCCTGCGCCAGATGCACACCCTGCTGGTGCAGGCTATCCACCACTTCGATGGCGGTAAGCACCCCGAGCATGCCGTCGTAGCGCCCGGCGTTGCGCACGGTATCCAGATGCGAGCCGAGCAGCACCGCCTGCGCCCCTTCCTGCGCACCTTCATAGCGTCCGCAAATGTTGCCCACGCTGTCCTGCCAGACGGTCATGCCCGCCTGGCGCATCCACTCCCCGACCAGCTGGTTGGCCTGCAGATGCTGCGTGGAGAGATAGACCCGTGTCAGCGCATCCGGGGTTTCGCTGATGGCGGCCAGCGCGTCGGCGCGCGCCATCACCCGCTCTGCCGCCGGGCTCATTGCGGCGTCTCGCGGCTATAGTGGTCCCACGCGGCCTGCATGGCGGCCCCCTGCGTGGTGGTGAATTTGAGGTAGTTCAGCACCGACTCCAGCGCGCTCAGGGTGGTCATCACGCAGTCCTTGCGCGCGTTATAGCCCATGGTGCCAATGCGCCACACTTTACCGTGCAGCGGGCCAAACGAGGTGCCGATTTCAATCCCAAAATCCTCCAGCATCAGCTTACGCACCTGGTCGCCGTTGATCCCCTGCGGAATGACCACGCCCAGCACGTTGTTCATCTTGTGCTTCAGGTCGCCGAAGGTCTCCAGCCCCATCGCCTGAATGCCCTTCAGCAGCGCATCGCCGTGCAGCCTGTGGCGGGCGATGCCGTTATCCAGCCCTTCCTGCAGGATCAGCCGCGCGCATTCGCGGGCACCAAACAGCGCGGTCGTGGCTTCGGTGTGGTGGTTCAGGCGTTCCGGCCCCCAGTAGTCCATCACCATGCCGAGATCGAAGTAGTTGGAGTAGATCATCTCCTCGTCGCCGTCGCGGTGGGCGTCGGTGCGAATGCCCTCTTCCACGCACTTGCGGCGGCGGATCGCCTCTTCCATCCGCGCGCTCAGCGTGATCGGCGACGTGCCCGACGGGCCGCCGAGGCATTTCTGCATCCCGGCCGAGACGGCGTCCAGCCCCCAGACGTCGGTCTCCAGCGCGTTACCGCCGAGCGACGCGGTGGCGTCGGTATAAAACAGTACGTCGTAGCGGCGGCAGATCGCGCCCAGCTCCGCGAGCGGTTGCAGCATGGTGGTGGAGGTGTCGCCCTGCACGGTCAGCAGCAGGCGCGGACGAATACGCTTAACCGCATCCTCGACCTGGTCCGGGGTAAACACCTCGCCCCACGGCACCTCGATGGTATGCACCTCCGCGCGGCAGCGGCGGGCAATTTCGCACAGCAAGTGGCCAAAGCGGCCAAAGACCGGCACCAGCACCTTATCTCCCGGGCGAATGGCGGAGACCAGAATAGCCTCAATTCCCGCGCGGGAGGTGCCGTCCACCAGCATCGTCCAGCGGTTTTCGGTGCGGAACACCCCGCGGTAGAGCGCCATCACCTCGTTCATATAGTGGGTCATGGCCGGATCGTACTGGCCGATCAGCTGGCTCGACATGGCGCGCAGCACGCGCGGGTCGGCGTTGATCGGGCCCGGCCCCATCAGCAGGCGCTGGGGCGGGTTGATTTGCGGAAAGCGTGCGATATCCATTGTTCAGTCCTTATCAGTTGAGGCCGCGCACGGAGGAGATGAACTGCTTCAGTTCCGTGGTCTGCGGGTTGGCGAACAGCGTTTTGCTGTCGCCCTGCTCCCAGACTTTCCCCTGGTGCATAAACACCACGCGGTCGCCCACTTCGCGGGCAAAATTCATTTCATGGGTAACAAGTATCAGCGTCATCCCCTCGGCCGCCAGTTGCTCCAGCACTTTGAGCACTTCGCCCACCAGCTCCGGGTCAAGCGCGGAGGTGATCTCGTCACAGAGTAAAACTTTCGGCGACATGGCCAGCGCCCGGGCAATCGCCACGCGCTGCTGCTGGCCGCCGGAGAGGCTCGACGGGTAGTAATCCAGACGATCGCCGAGGCCGACTTTTTCCAGCATGCGCTGCGCCAGCTCGCGGCATTCAGCGGCGCTTTTCTTCAGCACCCGACGTGGGGCCAGCATCACGTTCTCCAGCGCCGTCATGTGCGGGAACAGGTTGAAGCTCTGGAACACCATCCCGACCGAGCGGCTGATTTCACGCGCCTGGGAATCCCGATCGGTAATGGTCATGCCGCCCAGCTTGATGCTGCCGTCCTGATAGCCTTCCAGTCCGTTGATGCAGCGCAGCAGCGTGCTTTTGCCCGATCCGCTGCGCCCGATAATGGAAATCACCTGGCCCATGTCGATATCCAGATCGACGCCCTTGAGCACGTGGTTATCGCCGTAGTACTTCTGCACCTGATTAATGGTGATGAGAGGCATTGAATTTCGTCTCCAGATAGCGGCTGTAGCGCGACAGCGGATAGCACAGAATAAAGTAGCCGAGCGCCACCAGCGCAAAGACCTTAAACGGCTGATAGGTTACGTTGGTCAGCATAGTCCCGGCCTTGGTCAGCTCGATAAAGCCGATAATCGACGCCAGCGCGGTGCCCTTGATCACCTGCACGGCAAAGCCGACCGTCGGGGCGATGCCGATGCGCAGCGCCTGCGGGGCGACCACGCGAAACAGGGTCTGGCCGAAGGTCAGCCCCAGACAGCGCGACGCTTCCCACTGCCCTTTCGGCAGGGCGCGAATACTGCCAAACCAGATGTCGAGCAGAAACGCGCTGGTGTAGAACGTCAGCGCCAGCGACGCGGCGGTCCACGGCGAGACGTCGATGCCGAACAGCGCCACGCCGAAGAAGGCCAGGAACAGCTGCATCAGCAGCGGCGTGCCCTGAAACAGCTCAATATAGCCGCGGATAATGCGCTTCACCGTGCGCCCGCCCGTCAGGCGCAGCAGCAGGAGCGGCAGCGTCACCGCCGCCCCGCCGACAAACGCCACCAGCGACAGCAGTACCGTCCAGCGCCCGGCCAGCAGCAGATTGCGAATAATGTCCCAGTCGGTAAAGGTGGTCATCATGCCTGCACCCCCAGCCATTTGCGTCCCGCCGCCATCATCAGCTGGCGCAGGGTAATCGACAGCGCTAAGTAAATCCCGGTGGTCACCAGATAAACCTCAAAGCTTAAAAACGTTCTGGACTGGATCAGGTTGGCGGCGAAGGTCAGCTCTTCATAGGAGACCTGCGATACCACCGACGAGCCGAGCATCACGATGATGCACTGGCTCACCAGCGCCGGGTAAATGCGCTGCAGCGCGGGCGGCAGCACCACGCGAATAAAGGTCTGCAGGCGGGTCAGCCCCAGCACGCGACCGGCCTCCCATTGCCCTTTCGGCGTGACCTGAATGCCCGCGCGAATAATCTCGGTGCTGTAGGCGCCCAGGTTCACCACCATGGCCAGCAGCGCCGCTTCCCCCGCCGTCATCTTCAGCCCCAGATTCGGCAGGCCGAAGACGATGAAAAACAGCTGCACCACAAACGGCGTGTTGCGGATGATTTCCACGTACGCGCCCCAGATCCGGCTGAACCAGGTCGTGCGTCCGCTGCGGATCGCCGCCCCGACAATCCCCGTTGCCAGCCCGCCGACGGTGGCCATCACCGTCAGTTGAACGGTGACCCACAGCCCGGCCAGCAGCTCCGGCCAGTGCGGCCAGAGGGCTGAAAAATCAAGTTGCTCAGTCATCGGCTCAGGCGCCAAGGTTTGCCGGCAGCGGAGCCTTCAGCCATTGCTCAGACAGGCCGTTCAGCGTGCCGTCCTTGATGCCCTGCTCAATCAGCGCATCCACTTTTGCCTTCAGGGCCGGTTCGTTCTTCTTCAGGCCAATAAAGCACGGCGAGTCTTTCAGCATAAAGCTCGGCACCGGGGCTTTCGCCGCGTTCTGGCGCGAAATGGCCGCCACCACGAGGTTGCCGGTTGCCACGTACTGCACCTGTCCGGAGAGGTAGGCGGAGAGCGTGGTGTTGTTGTCTTCGTAGCGCTTCACGTCCGCGTCTTTCGGCGCCAGGCCGGTCAGCACCATGTCCTCCACCGCCCCGCGCGTCACGCCGATGGTTTTTCCGCTGAGCGCGGCGGCATCCTTCAGTTCAGCCCCTTTCGGACCAAACACGCCGAGGAAGAACGGGGCATAGGCGCGGCTGAAGTCGATTACCTTCTCGCGCTCCGGGTTTTTACCGAGGCTGGAAATGACCAGGTCCACCTTGTCGGTTTGCAGGTACGGCACGCGGTTGGCGCTGGTCACCGGCACCAGCTGCAGCTTGAGCTTCATCTGTTTAGCCAGGTAGCGCGCCATGTCGATGTCGTAGCCCTGCGGCTGCAGATCGGTCCCCACCGAGCCAAACGGCGGGAAGTCCTGCGGCACGGCAATGCGAATGGTGCCGCGCTTCTCGATATCCTGAAGCTGGTCAGCCTTTGCCGGCAGCTGTGTGAAGAGGCATGCGGCCCCGGCCAGTGCAATCAACAATTTTTTCATGGTGCTTCCCCGTAACGTTAACATGAAACAAAAGATTCTTTGAGTGTGATTTTGCAACTAATGTGCCAGATAAGGCGAAGCGGGGAATATTGTTGAGAAGCCTGATAAAACGCGGGCGGGTCGAAAAAACGTGCGTTTCTCCGCCCCGTCACCTGCACCATTTCAATGCAAAGCACCAGCCTGATGCCCCATTATCGCTGTTCGAGTTCGTCCAGCTGCTGGTAGAGGGAGGCAATTTCGTGAATGCGCGGACGGCCTTTATCGAGAATTTCATGCAGGAAGGCATTCGCCAGCAGGTTGATCAGGCTGTTGACCGAGGAATAGCTGTCATAGGCCGAGACGCTGTCCAGCGGGGCGCAGAGCTGCCAGCTCGCCAGCGGGAACAGGCTGTGCGCCTGCGGCTCGCACATCAGCAGCACCGGAATACCGCTACTCTGAAGCTGCTGCATCAGCGGGCGGATAATGCGCGGGCGACGGCGGAAGGCCATCACCACCACCAGATCGTCCGGCGTTAAATCCACCAGCTCCTCGCCCAGGCTCTGCCCCGGCTGCGGCAGGACCAGCACCTGACCGCGCGCCTGCAGCAGCTGCTGGCGCAGGTGCAGCGCCGCCGGATAGGCGTTACGCATGCCGATAATGACGATGCGCCGCGCCTTAACCATGCAGGCCATGGCGTCGGCAAACTGCTGCGCGTCGAGGGCATTGACCCACTGGGTCAGGTTCGCCATCTCCTGCTTATAGTGACGGGCCAGCAGCGTATTGCCCTGCACCGCATCGCGGTTATCGGTGAGCGGCATCCCGCTCTGGCGCAGGGTGCGCAGCTCGTCGCGCATATCCTTATATTTCTCATAGCCCAGACGCTTAAACAGACGGCTCACCGTGGCTTTCGACACCCCGCTCAGCTGCGCCAGCTCGGCGCTGTTGTAGCTAATGAGATCGTCAAAATGGTCGAAAATAAAGTCCGCCACCCGCTGCTCCTGCGGCGACAGCGACGGGTACTGTGCTTTCAGACGTTCATCCAGTTGTTCCATAGCGCCTCTGTAACTTTTGTTTCATCACATTTTGCCTTTCATTCTACCTTTCATTATACGTGCCAGTTTACTGAAACTTTTCTTTCAGAACTGGAACAGCTTTTGCAGCACCTTGTGACCTTCAGGGTTACGAGGACTCCTCATGCAAAGTAATGTCTCCACACACGGTATGGCGGTTGCGCCCCACCACCTCGCCAGCCAGAGCGCGCTGGCCGTGCTGCGCGAAGGCGGCAGCGCGATAGAGGCAATGGTCGCCGCGGCGGCCACCATTGCCGTGGTTTATCCGCACATGAACGGGCTGGGCGGCGATGGCTTCTGGCTTATTGTGCCCCCGGAAGGCGAACCTGTCGCCATCGATGCCAGCGGCGCGGCGGGATCGCGCGCGACGCTGGCCGCCTACGACGGGCTCACGCAGATCCCCCATCGCGGCCCCCGTGCGGCGCTAACCGTCGCTGGCACGGTGAGCGGCTGGGACGAGGCGCTGAAGGTCTCACGCGAGATGACCGACAGGGCGCTGCCGCTGGCTCGCCTGCTGGCCGACGCCATTGACTATGCGCAAAACGGCACGCCGGTCACAGCCTCTCAGGCCCATGCCACGGCCAGTAAATTCGACGAGCTGAAGGACGTTCCCGGCTTCGCGGAAACCTGGCTGGTGGACGGCAAGCCGCCGCAGGTCGGGAGCCGTTTTTATCAGCCCGCCATGGCCACGACCCTGACGCGCCTGGCGGAAGACGGTCTGGACAGCTTTTATCGTGGCCCGCTGGCGGAAGTCCTGGCGCACGGCATGGAGACGCTGGATCTCCCCGTGACGCTGGCCGATCTCAACGCTCACGCCGCCCGACGCACCGCGCCGCTGAAGCTGCAGCATCAGCAGGGGGAGATCTTTAACCACGCCCCGCCGACGCAGGGGCTGGTCTCGCTGGCGATACTCGGCATTACCGACCGCCTGAACATGGCGGAAGCCGACGACGCCGAAACCCTTCACCGCATCGTTGAAGCCACCAAGCTGGCCTTTGGCCTGCGCGATGCCCACATCACCGACCCGCGCGCGCTGAAAACCGATATTCAGGGTCTGCTGGATCCCGCCGCTCTGCAGGCGCTTGCCGACAGGGTTGACGACGGCCGCGCCGCGCCGTGGGGAGCCGGCAAAGGCCCCGGCGATACGGTGTGGATGGGGGTAATGGATAAAAGCGGGCTCGCCGTGTCGTTTATCCAGAGTATCTATCACGAGTTCGGCAGCGGCGTGGTGCTGCCCGATACAGGCATCGTCTGGCAGAACCGGGGCGCATCGTTCAGCCTCGATCCGGCTCATCTTCTGGCCCTCGCGCCGGGCAAACAGCCGTTCCACACCCTGAACCCGGCGGCGGCGCGTCTGAAGGACGGTCGCGTGATGGTCTACGGATCGATGGGCGGCGACGGGCAGCCGCAAACCCAGGCCGCGCTCTTTACCCGCTACGTTGTTCAGGGCGTCCCCCTGCAGGAGAGCATCACCCGCCCGCGCTGGCTGCTGGGACGTACCTGGGGACAAACCTCGGATACCTTAAAGCTTGAAGGGCGTTTTTCACCCGAGACGGTCGCGCGCCTGCAGGCCCTCGGTCACGAGGTGGAGCTTTTTCCTGACTTTAGTGAAGCCATGGGCCACGCGGGCGCCATTGTTCGCCACCCCAACGGGCTGTTCGAAGGGGCATTTGACCCGCGCAGCAACGGCGCGACAGCCGGATTCTGAGGAGAAAAAAATGACGACACACCAACCCGACTGGCAGGCCTATCTGGCGCAAATGGAAACCGTGCTCGGCGTTGAGCTGGACGACGCCCGCCGCGCCGAGCTGCAGCTGCAGTTCAGCCGCATTGCCAGCATGGCCGCTCCGCTGATGGCGCTGCCGCTCGACGACCGTCTGGAGATCGCAGGAGTGTATAAAGCATGAGGCTACACGAGATGAGTATCGGCGCGATCCAGCATGCGCTGAACGCGGGAGAGCTGAGCGCTCGTGAGATTGCCCGCCAGACGCTGGAGGCGATTGCGCGCGTGAACCCACAGATCAATGCCTGGACCGCCGTGACGGAAGCACGCATGCTCGCCGAAGCCAACAATATAGATACCCTGCGACGGGAAAAGCGTCCCCTGCCGCCGCTGGCGGGCGTGCCTTATGCGGTGAAAAACCTGTTCGACGTTGCCGGCCATACCACCCTCGCCGGGGCCGAGCTGTTCAGCCAGCGTCCTGCCGCCGCCGCTGACAGCTTCGCGGTGCGCCAGCTGCGCAGCGCGGGCGGGCTGCTGACCGGGATGGTCAATATGGACGCCTACGCCTACGGCTTTACCACCGAAAACAGCCACTACGGCACGACGCGTAACCCGCACGACCTGGCGCGGATTGCGGGCGGTTCGTCCGGCGGCTCAGCCGCCGCCGTGGCCGCCGGGCTGGTGCACTTCTCGCTCGGCACCGACACCAACGGCTCAATTCGCGTTCCGGCCTCCCTGTGCGGCATCTATGGCCTGAAGCCCACCTTTGGCCGCCTGTCGCGATCCGGCAGCCATCCGTTCGTCGCAAGCCTGGATCATATCGGCCCCTTTGCCCGCCGCGTGTGCGACCTGGCGTCCGTGTACGACGCGCTGCAGGGGCGGGACAGCAGCGACGGTTCTCAGGCAGAGAGCTCCCGCGAGCAGACGCGCCCCCTGCTCGATCGCGGGCTTGACGGCCTGCGCTGCGCGGTGCTCGGCGGCTACTTCACCACCTGGTGCGACACGGACGCCAGAGACGCCGTGGCGCGGGTGGCGAAGGCGCTCGATGTGCAGGAGGAGCTGCAGTTCCCGGACGCCGAGCTGGCGCGCTCTGCGGCGTTTATCATCAGCGCCTCGGAAGGGGGAAACCAGTACCTGCCCGCGCTTCGCCGCGAGCCCGAGCGCTTTGAGCCGCACTCCCGCGAACGCCTGCTGGCCGGGGCGATGATCCCCTCCGCCTGGTATATTCAGGCCCAGCGGTTCCGCGCGCACGCCCGGCAGGCGTTTAAAACCCTGTTCGCGCAGGCCGACGTGCTGATCGCCCCGGCCACCCCGCGCAGCGCCACGCTGGCGGGCGAGCAGACCATGGAGATTAACGGTCAGCCACTTCCCATTCGCGCCAGCATGGGGATGCTGACTCAGCCGATATCATTTTTGGGCCTGCCCGTGACCACCGTTCCGCTGCGTACCGCGCAGGGTGCGCCTATCGGCCTGCAGCTGATTGCCGCGCCGTTTAACGAGCAGGCCTGCCTGCGCGTCGCGCGGGTTCTGGAGGAGAGCGGCATCACCGATGCCCGTCCGGCGGAGATAGCAGCATGATGAATCACGATGATATTAACCTCCCGTGGGTGGTTGCCGAGGTGACGGCCGCGTTTTACCGCTATGAGGACGCGCTGGTGAGCAACAACGTTGCGGTGCTGGACGAGCTGTTCTGGCACGACAAAAACACGGTGCGGCTGGGGGCGGGTGAAAACCTGTACGGGATTGATGAAATCCGCGCCTTTCGTGCGGCGCGCCCCGCCGCCGGGCTGCAGCGGACGCTGCGCCACACCGTCATCACCACCTTCGGAGAGGATTATGCCGTGTGCAGCACCGAGTTTACACGGGAGAGCACGGAACGCATTGGCCGCCAGCAGCAGACGTGGGTACGGTTTGCCTACGGATGGCGCATCGTGGCGGCGCAGGTGAGTTTGATGTCGTAGGCCGGGTAAGGCGCAGCCGCCACCCGGCAAAACATCGCACACTTACTTCTGAAACGGATGCACCTCCCGCCAGTGGTCGGCAATCTGCTGGCGGGTACAGACCCACACCCGCTCGTGCTGCTGCACATAATCCAGGAACCGCTGCAGCGCGCGAAAACGCCCCGGTCGCCCCAGCAGGCGGCAGTGCATGCCGATGGACATCATCTTCGGCGCGCTTTCCCCCTCTTCGTACAGCACGTCAAAACTGTCCTTCAGATACGTATAAAACTGCTCGGCGGTGTTAAACCCCTGCGCGGTGGCGAAGCGCATGTCGTTCGCATCCAGCGTATAGGGCACAATCAGGTGCGGTTTGCGGGCGCCGTCGCCGCAGGCCACTTCCGTCCAGAAGGGCAAATCGTCGCCGTAGTAGTCGCTGTCGTAGTCGAAGCCGCCGTGCTCCACCACCAGCTGGCGGGTGTTGGGACTGTCGCGCCCGGTGTACCAGCCCGTCGGCGGCTTGCCGAACAGGTCGGTCAGCACCTGCACCGCTTTGTGCAGGTGTTCGCGCTCCTGTTGGATATCCATGTGCTGATAGTGGATCCAGCGCCAGCCGTGGCTGACCACGTCGTAATCCGCCGCCTTGATTGCCTCGACGATCTCCGGGTGACGCGCCAGCGCCATCGCCACGCCGAAGACCGTCAGCGGCAGGCCGCGTTTCTGAAATTCATTGTGGATCCGCCAGAACCCGGCGCGGCTGCCGTATTCGTAGAGGGAGTCCATCGACATGTGTCTGTCCGGGTAGCTGGCCGCGCCGATGATGTCCGACAGGAACTGCTCGGAACCGGCATCGCCGTGCAGAACGTGGTTTTCCGCCCCTTCTTCGTAATTGAGCACAAACTGCACGGCGATGCGCGCCTGATTCGGCCACCGCGCGTGCGGCGGGTTGCCCGCGTAGCCGCGCAGATCCCGCGGATAATCCTGTTCGAAAAGCCCCATTGCCACCCCCAAAAATTAAAATGGATTCAGTGCCTGAAAATGCCCGCTTAACGCTTTGTTCTCCGGGAACGCCAGATCCCCGTGCTTGCTGGTCGACAGCCCCAGCGCCACCAGCGATTCCACCATCTTCACCGCCGCGCTGACGCCGTCGATCACCGGCACGCGCAGCTCGCGGGTCAGCTCCTGCGCCAGCGTCGCCATGCCGCCGCAGCCCAGCACGATGGCGCCGCAGCCGTCCTCTTTCAGCGTCTGTATACAGCGCGCGCGCACTTTTTCCTGCGCCAGACCGCTGCCGTCTTCCAGCGCCAGCACCGGAAGGTCGATGGCGTGCAGCGCCGCGCAATGATCCTGAAAGCCATACTGGTGCAGCAGATGACGGGCAATAATCAGCGTGCGCGGCAGCGTGGTGACCACCGAAAAGCGCGTCGCGACCAGCGTCGCCATATGCATAGCGGCTTCGGCGATGCCGATAACCGGCCCCTGCGCCAGCTCGCGCGCCGCCAGCAGGCCCGGATCGCCAAAGCAGGCGATCACGTGACCGTCCACGCCCTGCTCCCTGCCTTTTTTGATCTGCTCCAGGACACCGACGGCGGCGATGGCCTCATCAAAGTGGCCTTCTATAGACGGCACGCCCGCGCTCGGGCAGACCGCGAGGATCTCCGTCCCGGGTGCCGCCACCGCGCGGGCCGCCGCGCCGATGGTTTCCGTCATGGCGAGGCTGGTGTTGGGGTTGATCACTTGTATACAGACAGACATTACGACTCCTTGTGGCCGGCAAACAGCCGGGCAAAATCAGGCAGGCACTCGCCCGCCCGCTCGAAGCAGAGGCTGGCGACGATATGTTCAAAATGGTGCATTAAGGCATCGCTGAGCGGCTCAAGCGCCTTCTGGCGCAGCAGATCCACCAGCTGCTCGTGATCGTTGCAGCGGCAGCCCTGACGCCACGGCGCTCCCCAGGTGGCAATCACCAGCGACGAGCGCTGGCTCAGGCCGGTAACCATCTCAGTGAGCACCTGGTTGCCGGAGATGGCCTGCAGCTGAATGTGGAAATTGGCGGAGTGGCGAATCGCCGCCGGGCCGTCATAGGCCTCGTGCGCCTGCTGCTCCTGGCGAATAATGGTCTCCAGCGCGACAAGATGCGGCGGCTGGCAGTGCGCCAGCACGTCCGGCAGGTTGGCGACCTCCAGCAGGGCGCGGGTGCGGAAGATGTGCCTCGCCTCTTCCACCGTCGGGCTGGCAACGTGTGCACCACGCTTGGGCGTCAGGGTGACCATTTGCACAGCGGCGAGTCGTTGAAGCACCTTGCGTATGCCCGTGCGGCTCACGCCAAAGACCTCGGCCAGCGCCTCTTCCGGCAGTTTGCTCCCCGGCAGCAGTTGATGTTCGACAATTGCGGTCATCAGCGCCTGAAAGATGGATTCGTCTTTGTCATGCAGGTCTGGCGCGGTCTGCAGGGCGTTTATGTTGTTCATTTACCACTCCGAATTTTACTTTCCGTTATCGAATCGTATACATAAAAATAAAATTTTGCATACAAGATTTATTATTTTGGCCTGAATCCTGCAACACCGTTTGCACTCCCACTCAACGGGTTTTCATTCACAGGAGCAGGTTTCATGCCAAACAGTCAAAACGCGCAGCAGGGTACGGCCGCTGATTCCGGTGCGGTTTACAGCCCACGTCTTTGCAATGAGGATCTGGCACCGACGCGTGACCAGAACTGGAGCTGGTACAACATCTTTTCGTTCTGGATGTCGGACGTTCACAGCATGGGGGGTTATGTTGTCGCCGCGAGCTTCTTTACGCTCGGGCTGGCAAGCTGGCAGGTGCTGCTCTGCCTGCTGGTGGGGATTTGCATCGTGCAGCTGTGCGCCAACCTGGTGGCCAAACCGAGCCAGATGGCGGGCGTGCCCTATGCGGTGATCAGCCGTCAGGCGTTTGGCGTCTTCGGGGCCAATATTCCAGCGGTGATCCGCGGGCTTATCGCCTTTGCGTGGTACGGCATTCAGACCTATCTCGCCGCCAACGCGCTGATGCTGGTGGCGCTGAAGTTCTGGCCGTCTCTCTCTTCGCTCACTACCGGCGCGTTTCTGGGCCTGTCGCATCTGGGCTGGATCTGCTTTGCCATTATGTGGGTCCTGCAGGCGATGGTCTTCTGGCACGGCATGAGCGCCATCAAGCGCTTTATTGATATCGCCGGTCCGGCGGTCTATGTGGTGATGCTGGCCCTCGCCGGCTGGATTGTATACAAGACCGGCTTTGACGGCATTTCCTTCACCCTCGCCAGCAAATCCCTGAGCGCGGGCGAGCAGACCTGGCAGATGATCACCGCCACGGCGCTGGTGGTCTCCTACTTCTCCGGCCCGCTGCTCAACTTTGGCGATTTCTCCCGCTACGGCAAAAGCATGGGTGAGATCCGCCGCGGCAACCGCTGGGGGCTGCCGTTTAACTTCCTGCTGTTCTCCATCGTCACCGTGGTGATTGTCTCCGGCACCCAGTCGCTGTTTGGCCGCATGATCACCGACCCGATTGAGACCGTCAGCCGCGTGGGCAACGATCTGGCCGTGGCGATTGGCCTGCTGACGATGATCACCGCCACCATCGGGATCAACATCGTGGCGAACTTCGTCTCGCCGGCATTTGATTTCTCTAACTGCTCGCCGCAGAAAATCAGCTTCCGCACCGGAGGCATGATTGCCGCCGTCGGCTCGATCCTGCTCACCCCGTGGAACCTGTTCAACTCGCCGGAGCTTATCCACTACACCCTGGACGTGCTCGGGGCGTTTATCGGCCCGCTGTTCGGCATCCTGATCGCCGATTTCTATCTGATTAAGCGCGGCAAGGTGTCGGTCGACGATCTGTTCGACGACACGCCAAAGGGCAAATACTGGTACCGCAACGGCTTTAACCCGAAAGCCATTGGGGCGCTGATCCCGTCCGTTGCCGTGGGCCTGATCATCAGCTTTATCCCGGCCCTGCATGAGGTGGCAAACTTCAGCTGGTTTATCGGCGTCTTCCTCGGCGGCGTGACCTACCGCTGGCTGGCGCGGGAAGAGCGCGAGACGGCAGGCGCGACGTCGTTCGGTTCCCGCGTGGCGACGCAAAAAGAGTAACCCCTCCCTCCGGCCGCAGCGTATCTGCGGCCCGTTCATTCTGGCACCGTTCTTGCTGAGCCTTCTTACCCCCGCTACGCAAACACGAAGGCAGGAACCATGATGGAATACCAGACTGCGATACGCGGTGCTTTTTTTGATATTGCCCGGGTCTGCGACAGCGCAGACGCCATTGCCCAACACGCGCGCTACCTTGAGGACGGCCTGCTGTTTATCCAGAACGGAAAAATTCTGGCACAGATGCCGTGGCATGAGGGCGAGCAGTATCTTGACCCGCACAAAGGCTATACCGACCTGCGCGGCAGGCTGCTGCTGCCCGGTTTTGTCGATACCCACGTCCATTACCCGCAAACGGAGATGATCGGCGCCTTCGGCGAACAGCTGCTGGAGTGGCTGACCACCTACACCTTCCCGGTGGAGAGCCAGTTTTCCGATGAGGCCTACGCGAAAGAGATCGCCGAATTTTTCATACAGCAGCTGGTGAGCAACGGCACCACCACCGCGCTGGTGTTTTGCACGCTGCATCCGGAATCGGTCGAGGCGCTGTTTACCGAGGCCCTGCGCCTGAACATGCGCCTTATCGCCGGAAAGGTGATGATGGACAGACACACGCCGGACTACCTGAGCGAAGACGCGAAGCAGAGCTACCGACAGACGCGGGCGCTGATCCAGCGCTGGCATCACCGTGGACGCCTGGGCTACGCCATTACGCCGCGCTTTGCCCCGACCTCATCCCCCGAGCTGCTTGCGGCGGTCAGCCTGCTCAGAGAGGAGTTTCCGGATACCTGGCTGCAGACCCACCTGAGCGAAAACCCCAACGAAGTGGCCTGGGTAAGCGACCTCTGGCCGGAGCACGAGCGCTATCTGGACGTGTATCACCACTACGGCCTGACCGGCGAGCGCAGCGTGTTTGCCCACGCGATTCATCTTCACCACAGCGAGTGGCAGTGCCTGTATGACACCGGCTCGGCGGTGGCGTTTTGCCCCACCTCTAACCTGTTTCTCGGCAGCGGGCTGTTTCGCCTGCCCGCCTGCTGGCAGCACAGGGTGCGGATGGGCATCGGCACCGACGTCGGGGCGGGCACGACCTTCAGCATGCTGCGCACGCTGGGGGAAGCCTACAAGGTGGGCCAGCTTCAGAGCTACCGCCTGCGCGCCAGCGAGGCGTTTTATCACGCCACGCTGGGCGGCGCGCACGCCCTCCGGCTGGACGATAAGATTGGCAACTTCGCGCCCGGCAAAGAGGCGGATTTCGTGGTTATCGACCCCGACGTAACGCCGCTGCAGCGCCTGCGCAATCGCCGCTGCCAGGATATCTACGAGCAGCTCTTTGTGCTGATGACCCTGGGCGACGAGCGCAACATCAGTGAGACCTGGGTCAACGGCGAGCGGGTGTGGTCAACTGCCCCGGTAGGTTGACCACCCGCCGGGCGCAATCACAAACGGCAGATGGAAATGCTCGTCTGCCGTTTCTCCCGTCACAAAATCAATTTGCGCACAGGGGTAGAGCGTGTCGCGACCGGTTTCGCGAAACCACGCGCCGATCTCCGCCACCAGTTGGTAACGGCCCGCGGGCAGAGAGGGAACGAACGCGGCGATGCGCCCCTGGGCGTTGGTCACCCCCGTGGCCAGCGTCTTCCCGCCCTGTTGCAGATGAACCGTTACGCCCTCTGCGGGTTTGCCCGCCGAAATATCAAGAATATGGGTGCTGAGTGTGCTCATTCGCTAATGACTCCTTCCAGCCGTAGCAGCGTAATTTCCCGCAGCTGTTCCAGCGCGGCACGGATTTCCTGCGCGTCGCTGTTCTCCAGCCGCGCGTGCAGGGCCTGTAATATCTCCTCGCCGCTGCGGCCCTTCGCGCGGATCAGAAAGACGCGCCCAAAGCGGGCCTCGTAGCGGGCATTGCCTTCACGCAGCGCCTGCGCAAGGGCGGCATCGCGATCGTTCACCGCTCCCTGCTCCTGGCGCGACAGCGCCGCCTCCGCCTGCGCGCCCGCGGGCTTTTCCCCGATGCGCGGATGGGCGCTCAATGCTTGCGTTAATGCCGCTTCGTCCCAGCGTTGCGTCAGGGCCTGCGCCGCAATGAACAAGGCTTCCCGGCTCGAATAAGGCCGCCCGTCAACCAACGCGTCGGCCCAGCCGGGCATCGCCACGCAGGGCTGAAGCAGCGTAAGAGCGTCTTTCTCAGGAAGCTGATTGAAGTCGTGCAGTGCGATCATAGGTTCTCCTTGATTATCCTCCTCCGGCTTATTGCACAAACCACGCCACTCTTGAGGCAGATGTGAAACAGTCGATTCCGGATGGCTGACCAGGAAATTTTTGATTCAAAAAAAGGCACGCTCACCGCGTTTGCGCACCTTAGCAGTGCAAACCTCTCACTCACAACGCCGTTTTCGCCACTCTGCAGCCTGGTACGCAAATTGCTGAACGTCTTTACACCCTGCAAAAGGAGAGAAGCATGAGAGCAATCGTTATTGGCGCGGGTATTGGCGGCCTGAGCGCCGCCGTCGCGCTGAAGAAAGCGGGCATCGACTGTACCGTGTTTGAAGCCGTAAAGGAGATCAGGCCCGTCGGGGCGGCCATCTCCATCTGGCCTAACGGCGTGAAATGCATGCAGCACCTCGGCATGGGCGACATCATCGAGACCTACGGCGGACCGATGCGTTTTATGGCCTATAAGGATTACCGGCGCGGCGATACCCTGACCCGCTTTAGCCTTGCTCCGCTGGTTGAGCGTACCGGCGGGCGTCCCTGCCCCGTCTCGCGCGCTGAGCTTCAGCGCGAAATGCTGGACTTCTGGGGGCGCGACAAAGTGCAGTTCGGCAAGCGCGTCGAACGCGTAAATGAAGACGACTCGGGCGTAAGCGTGACCTTCACCGACGGCACCACGGCATCCGGCGATTTCCTGATTGCCGCCGACGGCAGCCACTCGGCGGTTCGCCCGTACGTGCTGGGGTATACCCCCGAGCGCCGCTACGCGGGCTATGTGAACTGGAACGGACTGGTGAAGATTGACGAAGAGATCGCCCCGGCGCACCAGTGGACCACCTTCGTTGGCGAAGGCAAGCGCGTGTCGCTGATGCCCGTCTCCGGCGGACGCTTTTACTTCTTTTTTGACGTGCCGCTCCCTGCGGGCCTGGCGGAGGATCGCACCAGCCTGCGCGCCGATCTCACGGGCTACTTCCGCGGCTGGGCGCCGCCTGTGCAGACGCTTATCGCGGCGCTGGATCCTGACACCACCAATCGCATTGAGATCCACGACATCGAGCCATTCGACAGCCTGGTGCGCGGCAACGTCGCGCTGCTCGGCGATGCCGCTCACAGCACCACGCCGGATATCGGCCAGGGCGGCTGTGCGGCCATGGAAGATGCGGTAGTGCTGGGGGAATGCCTGCGTGAAAACCACAGCATCACGCTGGCGCTGCGGCAGTACGAGGCGCTGCGCTGCGACCGGGTGCGCGACCTGGTGCTGAAGGCGCGTAAGCGCTGCGACGTCACCCACGGCAAAGACATGGCGTTGACGCAGGCCTGGTATCAGGAGCTTCGAGAGGAGACCGGAGAGCGCATCATCAACGGTCTGTGCGAGACCATTCAGGGCGGCCCGTTAGGCTGAACGTAAGAGGGACAACGATGAAAAGAGAACCGACTCCACCCGCCCACTGCACGTTTGAGCCCGAGGACTGGCTGCGCCTGGCGAAATGTTGGCATCCGGTCGCGCGCGCCTGCGACGTCGGCCCGGCGCCGTTCAAGGCGACGTTGCTGGATGAACAGCTGGTGATTTACCGCATAAACGACCAGGTCGTGGTCGCCCGTGACGTCTGTCCGCACCGCGGCGTGCCGCTGACGCTCGGCTATCACGACGAGCACGGGATCGTCTGCCCCTACCATGGCTTACGCTTTGGGGAGGACGGGCGCTGCAACCGCATTCCCTCCAGCCCCGACCAGCCCGTTCCGGCGAAGCTTAACCTGATTAACTACGCCGTGGAGGAGCGGTTCGGGCTCATCTGGACCTGCCTGGCGTTTGATCCGGAAAACCCCGCGCCGCTGCCCACCATGCCGCACTGGGATGACGCCGGATTTCAGCAGATTAACTGCCCGGCGTTTGAGGTCAACGGCTTTGCCGGACGTCAGGTAGAGGGGTTTCTGGACGTGGCGCACTTCGCCTGGATCCACACCGATACCTTTGCGGACCCCAATAACCCGCTGGTGCCCCACTATCAGCCGCAGGAGACGCCGTTTGGCTTCGTGGCGGATTACTGGAGCTCCGTGAGCAACTATCCCGCCAGTTCCCCCGTGCAGGCTCCGGAAGGGTTCCAGTGGTTGCGCCATTTTGAGATGCACCTGCCGTTCACCGCCACCCTGACGATTCATTTTCCGGGTGAATCGAGACTGGTCATTATGAACGCCGCGTCGCCCGTGTCATCGCGCGTGACCCGCATGTTCGCCCCTATCGCCCGCAATTTTGACCTGCATATTCCGGTGGAGGACGTGCATGCCTTCAATCTGCGGATTTTTGAAGAGGACCGTCTGATGGTGGAAACCCAGCGCCCGGAAAGCCTGCCGCTGGACCTGACCCTGGAAGCGCATATCCCCGCAGATAAAAGCTCGATTGCCTACCGTCGGGGACTGAAGAAGATGGGCTTTGGCGAGTTTTTCCTGGTATGACGGAGGCCGCTATGCTGAGCGTAATTGTTGACGGGCTGTGGCGTGAGGGCGACAAAAGCCTCGCCGTCAGGCTGGTGGCTGAAGACGGCGAAGCGCTGCCGCCGTGGCAGCCCGGCGCGCACATTGATGTCCACCTGCCCTGCGGCGTGGTGCGCCAGTATTCCCTGACCGGGGCCTGTGAGGAAGAGGGCTATCTGATCTGCGTGGGGCGGGAAACCGCCTCGCGCGGCGGATCGCGCTACGTTCACGAGACGCTGCGTCCGGGGCAGAAGCTGCTAATTTCAGCCCCACGCAATCTGTTTCCGCTGGTTCAGGCAGAACGGGTTTTATTGCTGGCGGCGGGGATTGGCATTACGCCGCTGTATGCGATGGCCCTGCAGCTGAAGGCCGCCGGCATGTCGTTTTCGCTGCACTATTACGTCAGGAAGCGCGAAAGCGCGGCGTTTGCGCGCGAACTTTCGCAGTGCGGTGAGTGCATCATTCATACTATCAGCCCGCGCACAGCGCTGGCAGAGCATCTCCCCATGCCTGAAGCGGGTTTGCGAGCCTGGGTCTGCGGACCTGCGGGGTTCATGGAAAAAGTGCGTGAGGTCGCCACGGCAAAGGGATGGGATGACGCCCATCTTCACAGCGAGGCGTTTCAGCCCGCATCCCCTGCCACAGGCGACGTCGCGGGCGAGATCTTTACGGTCAAGCTGGCCTCCACCGGGGAGCGCTGGCCGGTGCCTGCGGACAAAACCATTGCCCAGGTGCTGCAGGCAAACGGCGTGGACGTTCCGCTGTCCTGCGAAATGGGGATCTGCGGCGCCTGCCTGACGCCGGTGATTGACGGCGTGGTGGATCACCGGGACAGCGTGCAGTCGGAGGCGGAAAAAAGCGCAGCGGACCAGCAGGTGGCGCTGTGCTGTTCGCGGAGCCATTCCGGGGAGTTGGTGATTGGGCTGTAAACCACCTGCACAGTCTTTTTTGCCGGGTGGCGCTGCGCTTACCCGGCCTACATTGTGCAAATCGCACAAGAGCTTATGGATTACCAGTACGGGTGCCAAATCTGTCGCAGCCGCGCCAGCAGCTCAAGATAGAAATAGTCCCCCCAGCTACAGCACTGATCGACCCCCTTACCGCTGCCCATATGATAAACCGAGTGCTGCAGCAGCCCTTCGGTCGGATCGTCGTCATGAGCAAGGTAGTTATCGGTCAGCGACAGCGCGATACGCAGCGCCATCTCTTCATAATATGCACGGTTTGCGTCGAGCGTCGGCAGCGCCTTAACCAGCTCCAGCAGGCCACAGGCGGCAATCGCCGCCGCTGAACTGTCGCGCACGGCGTCGGTACCGAGCAGCGCCAGATCCCAGTGGCAAACATCATCTTCCGGCAGACGGTTGAGGAAGTAATGCGCCAGGCTGCGCGACAGCTCAACCATCTGCTTATCGCCGGTGTGCTGATAGCTGAGCAGGAAGCCGTAAATGCCCCATGCCTGGCCGCGCGACCAGCACGAGGTATCGCTGTAGCCCTGATGGGTGTTGCCAAAGCGCGGCTCGCCCGTCTGCACGTCCATATAGTAAGTGTGATAAGTCGAGGCATCTTCACGCACGATATAATTTGCTGCCTGTCCTGCGTGCGCCGTCGCCGCCTGCGCATAGCGCGGATCCCCGGTCTGTTCGCTGGCCCAGTACAGCAGCGGCAGGTTCATATTGCAGTCGATGATCATTCTCCCCTGCTGCTCCGGGTCGTTTAAATCACCCCACGCCTGAATAATGTTGGCCGTCGGATTAAAGCGCTCCATCAGGCGATCGGCAGCCAGCAGCGCCGACTGGCGAGCGCCTTCGTTGCCTGTGAGGCGCCAAGCGCTGATGCAGGAGAGCGAATAGAGGAACCCGAGATCGTGCGTTGCGGTGTCGATGCGCTGCTCAATACGCCGGGCGAACGACGGTAAATAGCGTTCGGCGGCTTCGCGATAGTGCGCTTTGCCGGTCATCTCCCACGCCAGCCACAGCTGGCCAGGCCAGAAGCTGGTGGTCCACTCCACGTTATCGGTGCGCGGCCAGACCCCCTTCTCACAGGCCTCTCCGGGGAACTTATCGCCGAAGGCGACAATATTTTTGTCGAGCTTGCGCGTGACGCGGGTTAACGCCGCCTCCAGCTTCTGGCTCAGTGCCAGGCGATCGACCTGATGCAGTTCGATTGGCCGCAGCGCTTCGGTGATAACAGATTTGGTCATAACAACTCCTGAATTAATGTTTGGCCGGTTCAACCGGGGCGGTATCTAAAGCCGGAGCAAAGGATCGTGAGTCATCGCGCGTCGACTGGCAGCGCGACAGCGTAAAGGCGGAAATCAGCGTAAATACCAGGGCGCAGCAGCCCATCAGCAGATAGGTATGCTCAAAGCCAATCCTGTCGTACAGATAGCCGGCAGGTGGGGCGACCACAATCGAACCCACGTAAATCATCGCCTGGTAGCCCAGCAGGTACATCGTGGCGTTAACCCGACGATGGAAATGTTCGGCAATGTATTTGAAGACCGAGATGAGCAGCAGCGCGATCTCGACGCCATAAAACGGTTTGATGATGGAGATAACAATCGGGTCGCTGGTCAGCCCGGAGGCGATCAGCCGCGCTCCGACCACGCAGCCGCAGAACAGCAGGCCGCGCTTGGCGCCATAGTGATTCACCAGCCACGGGATAAACATCATCATCACGAACTCCATCCCCGACTGGACGGTACTCAGGTAGCCGTACCAGGCATTACCCTGCTCTTTGGTGGCGAAGAACGACACGAAGTAGCGCGGGAACTGCTGTTCGGCGATAAACATCATCCACGCCACCCCGGCGACGTAGAGGCTGAACATCCAGAACTTGCGGTTTTTCAGCAGCATCAGCACGTCGGCAAAAACGATCTTATTGGCGGAAATAACGCTGTTGTTGCGCAGCTGCTCATCGCCGATTTTGAGGCTAATCAGCACCAGCAGCATCAGTACCGAGGTCCCGCTGCTGAGCAGAAAATTGGCCAGCGGGGTGACGTTAAACAACAGCCCGGAGACCGACGCCGCCATCGCCCAGCCAAGCGAACCCCACATTCTGATGCGGCCAAACTCCAGCCCGTACAGGCGGCTAAAGCGGTCGGCGTAAGATTCAGACGCCGCCACGCCGGCGTACCAGCCCAGGCTCAGATACAGCGCGCCGATGATAATCCCCGCCATCGCATGGCTTTGCAGCAGCGGCTGGTACACCAGCGCGAAGAACGGCGCCATCAGCGCGGAAATGGCGCAGACAAAATAGAGCAGCCATTTGCTCATACCTATTTTGTCCATGATGTAGCCGTACACCGGCTTCAGAACCACCGCGAAGACACCGTTGATGGCGAACACGCTGCCGATGGTGACGCTATCGAGGCCCACTTTCTGGCTCAGCCACAGGGCGTACAGGCCAAAGCTGGATGACCACGTGAAGAAGTAAAGGAAAATAAAGGTACTCATTTTGTACTGCGCGGCGCGTACGGACGATGATGTGCTCATAGCGATGCCTCCGGAGCCAGAACGAGCGTCGTTTCTTGTCGTGCCGTCACGAAGCGTACCGCGTCATCGCTAATGAAGGCCTGCGGGCAGCGTTGCGGATCGAAGTCGGCGGCATTTCCCGCCCACACCGCGCTGATTAACATATGCGTGCCGGGGTCAAGCTCGCCGCGCAGCACCGGCACCGCCGCGCGCTCGGCGAACAGCAGATTACTGTTTGGCGGCGTCACCACCGTCTCGCCGCGGCGGGCGTGCGGGTGTAGACAGAAAATGGAGGAGACATCCCGGGCACTGCGTAACCAGCAGGCACCGTCACTCTCGTGTACCTGCGGCTGCGGGCGGTTCGCCAGGCTAAAGCCACCCTCCGCGCAGTCCAGCGCGCGCCGGGTATTGATGCGATGGACGCGTAGCTGCCAGTCGCCCAGCGCCAGCAGCCAGCTCTCAATCTCCACGTCGCGCCACGGCAGCCAGCGGCTGTAAATGGTGCCGTCAGCGGTGACCACGTGCTGGCATTCGCGGCGGCCACGCCAGTAGTTATCCTTTTCGGCCAGCAGCAGCATCGAATCGGGCGAGGCATGGTTCAGGCCGTAGCGCCCGCGTTCGATGGTGAAGCCAAAGCGGGTGGAATAGGCAAATTTGCAGTATTTCGCTTCGGTGTTCACGAAGTTGTTCAGCTCCAGCTGGCCGGACGTCAGCATCCACAGGTGATCGTCCTGATGCACCACCACCTGATCCGCGTGGGCTATCGTGTGCCGGGCGGGCAACGGCGGCAGCGGCAGCTCGGCCGCCTGCCAGAAAGCATCGCCCTCATCTAATGCCAGCACCAGCAGGGTCTTCAGGCCCCAGTACGGCGACCCCGGCGCGTTGTAGTCTTCCGCCATCGCCAGATTCGGGTAGCTGTAACCGACGCTCAGCACGCCGTCGCGGTCGAATATCGGCTGCTTTAGCCACCAGCGCAGATGACGCAGAACGATGCCCTTCATCACGCCGGGCGAAAAGACCTCCAGCCCGGCGAAGGCCGCCGCACTCCAGAACGCCGCCTCGGCAAAGCGGTAGGTCAGGCTACGGCCAAACGGGATCGCCGCGCCGTCTTCGGCAAAGAAATGGATGAAGTCAGAGGAGAAACGCGCGGCCCGGTCACGCAGCGTTGCACAGCGCTGTGGATAGACCCCGGCCATGAGCTTCGCGTAAATCAGGCCATAGAAATGGAAGCCCATCGAGATGTAATAGTCGCGCGGCCGTCCCGGACCATCGGCGTACCAGCCATCGCCGAGGTAGTAGTGCTCCATGGCAGCAAAATGATCTTCCAGCGCCTGCGGGTTGGTCGGCATGCCGCAATAATGGAAACCGACCTGCACCAGCACCGGAAAGAAGTGCCAGTTGTTATCGGGGATTTCCTGGGTC
Organism: Enterobacter sp. PL_is379; assembly: GCF_055817355.1. Classification (NCBI taxonomy): domain Bacteria; kingdom Pseudomonadati; phylum Pseudomonadota; class Gammaproteobacteria; order Enterobacterales; family Enterobacteriaceae; genus Enterobacter; species Enterobacter sp. PL_is379. The sequence continues at coordinate 514,158 of NZ_JBVPGT010000033.1, read as the reverse complement.
TCGCACTGCTTTAGCCAGCGCCATAAATTCTCTTTCTCCGTCTCAGTGAAGTGTGCCAGTACGGTTTCACCCGCCAGCGCCAGCAGCAGCCCGTAGGCCGCCATCTCGACGATTCGCTGATCGTAAGGCCCGACGTCGCCCCAGTAATCCGCATGCTGCGGATCGGTGCCGTTTTTTATCGCCTGTAAATAGAATGAGAAATGCTGCGGCTCGCTGCCGCCAGCTAACAGCGGCGTCACGCCCCACAGCAGGCGGGAAAACGTTTCCATGCACGCCACCTGCTGGCCGTAGTGAGCGGTAAAGTTCGCTAAATCAATGCGGCTGGCGTCTTTTTTAAACCAGGGCGACACCGCGTTCAGCATGTCGTTAACCAGCCGTAGCACCTCTTCCCGGCTTGTCAGTGGGTTATCCAGATGAATATTTTCAGGTTGCACAGGGTCCTCCCGCATTACACGAGGGTAGAGATAAGTTATTGTTATTAGGCTTTTTAAAGCCACGAGTGCGACGTCTGAATGAAGAGTAACTGCTTTTATTCCCGGCGCTGAGTGAGCAGACTCACAAAATTAAACCGCCATTTCATTTCTGCTGGATTTTGTCGAACGCGAGGGGGATAAATTACAAATGATGGCCTAAAAATTTAAATCTGTTGTCCTGGAGGTAATATGGGTGAAACGCAGCTGCTGGAACGGATTACGCTCGATCGGCAGGCCATTTCTTTTAACCGCATGTCCACCACCAGCGCGATTTACTACCACTGGCATCAATGCGTTGAATTGCTCTATATATCCAGCGGCTACGGCATCGTGGTGGTGGATAATCAGCACTACACCGCCCGTCCGGGGCGATTATTTATCTTCCCGCCCTTCCGTTTGCACAAAGTGCAGGTCGATCATAGCGATAAGAATCCCTATCACCGCACCACCATGCACATTGAGCAATCGGTGGTCGAAAGTGCGCTCGGCGCCTTCCCGCGCCATCAGGCCCGGTTCGCCGCGCTGGCCGCCAGCAATCTGCCAGCACAGATTTACGATCTCAGCAATCACGCGGCGTTTATTGAGAGGATCCTTGAACAGTTTCAGCGCCTGGAGGGCAACGAGCAGACCGAGGCCTGCGAGGTGGCCTTTCTGATGATGCAGCTCATGACGTTTCTGCCCGAGCAGCCGCAGCCCTACCCGCCGCGCCAGCAGACCGTCGCCTCGCGGATCATGAGCTGGGTCGAAGCCCACTATGCCAGCAAGTTTTCGCTCGACCAGCTAGCCCACGACCTGGGGCTTTCGCGCAGCTATACCTCACGCATTTTCCGCCAGCAGACCGGCGGTACCATCCACGAATATTTGCTGACCCGGCGGATAAAAAACAGTTGCGAGCTGTTGCGGTACAGCGATGAGCCAATTGACGCTATTGCGCTGGCAGTCGGGTTTAGCGAGGTGACCTATTTCATTACCTGCTTTAAAAAGATGATGCGTCAGACGCCGCTGCAGTATCGGCGCAGTATCCGCTGCACCAGAATGCCCTGTTAAGGGGGGGTTGACCGCTGGCCCAAAGCTGGACGCTTTCCGGCGTCCAGCCTGGCTGGTGGTTTTTGCCTTTTCGTCATGCCGGAACGGGCAACTCAATGCCGCTTTGCGCCAGTTGCCCCATCTCGCAGTACATTGCGCAGGCCGCGCTGACGATAGACATTGCCAGCGCGGCACCGCTCCCTTCGCCAAGACGCATGTCAAGATGGATAAACGGCGCCAGCCCAAGGTGCTCCAGCGCGCGCCTGGCCCCCTTTTCGGCGGAAAAATGAGAGGGAATACAGTAGTTCTTCACTTCTGGCGCAATCTGACAGGCGGCGATGGCGGCGGCATACGAGAGAAAACCGTCTAACACAACGGGCAGTCCGCATGCGCCAGCGCCCAATATCACCCCGGTCATGCCCACCAGGTCATAGCCGCCGACTTTGGCCAGCACATCAACCGCATCGCGCGCATCCGGCTGGTTTATGCGTATCGCCTGCCGGACTATGGTTTCCTTATGCTGCACCCGGTCCTGCGGCAAATTGGCTCCAATCCCCACCACATCATGCGGATCGCTGTCGGTCAGCACGCTGATGATTGCCGAGGCTGGCGTGGTATTGGCAATACCCAGCTCGCCTACGCCAAAGACGGAGATCCCCTCCTGCGCGCGTTTTTTAACGAGGCTGGCACTCGCCAGCAGCAGGTGCTCGGCATCCTGACGGCTCATCGCCGGACCCTGAGCGATATTCCCGCAGCCACGCGAGAGTTTAAGGCTGAGCATATTGTCGATAGGCTCGCCGTCAATACCGATGTCAACGGGCAGTACAGACGTCTGGCTATTGCGGGCCAGCACGCACACTCCGGTCAACCCCTTTTGCATATTGACGGCCTGAAGCCAGGTCACCACTTTCGGCGTCACGGCCACGCCTTCATCAAACACGCCATGGTCGGCGCACATGACGATAATCTCTTTTTGCAGATTATCGAGCCTGTCGATGCCCCACATTCCCGAAAGCTGTATTGCCAGACTTTCCAGCCGACCCAGGCTGTTTGTCGGCTTTATTAAGCCATCAACATGCCTTGAGGCCGCCTGAATCTTCTGTTTATCAAGCGGTCTGATGGCCGCCGCCAGCGCCTTCACTGTCCCCATCCTCATCACCCTCACTCTTCTGTTTGCCAAACGCTTCCGCCATTAAATACCCGTAACACCCAATGCCCGCCCCGATTTTCAACGACCGTGTAGGCATCGTGACTGAACGGGAAATGCCACATCGCCGCCACGGGCATCCCTAACCAGGTTGCCAGCAGCAGGCTCAACACGCCCTGATGCGCCACAATGAGCATGTCTTCGCGCTGCTGCAGCTGACTCATCTCATCCGCCGCCGCCCTGACGCGCGCGGCGAAATGCGGGAAGGCTTCGCCGCCGTCTGGCGTTGCGTTTTGCCAGTCATCCATCCAGTGCTGCCACGACGCGGGACTTTCTTTTTCGATGTCGCTGAAGTGACGCATTTCCCATTCGCCAAAATCCAGCTCGTTAAGCCGCGCATCGACGTGGACATCATGGGCTGTCGGCACGATAAGCCGCGCCGTTTGCTGCGAACGCTGCAGCGCGCTGACGCGCGCGTGCCCGAACGCGACCCCGGACAGGTACCCGGCAACACGCTGGCTTTGGGCAATGCCCTGCGGTGAGAGCGCCAGATCGGTACTCCCGTAAAATACGCCGCTGATGTTAGCGGCTGTTTGACCGTGACGAACCAGAAAAAGACGCATACATCAGACCCACAGTAGCGACAGCAGGAAGACCATTTCACCGATCTCCTCCATCGCGCCCAGGGTATCCCCCGTCAGCCCGTTCAGTCGGCGGCTTAAAAAGGTCTTTACCGCGTTGACGACAATCCAGGTGATGACGCTGGCGATAAGCCCGTGCGCCCCGGCCAATAGCCCCACGAGCGCCACGCCGATGCAGAGGGTGATGACCGTCTCTTTGCCGCTGATATGGCCAAGATAGGCGTTTGCCATTCCAGCCCCTTCGCGCGCATAGCGCTGCCGGTACATGGCCAACACCATTGCCGTTCGCCCGACGATCGGCGCGCAGACCAGCAGCGCAAACAGGGTATTAACCGGAAGGTGGGCCAGGGAAATTACCGCAGCGACTTTGATAAGGATGCAGAATACGATGGCCAGACCGCCATAGGTTCCCAACCGGCTATCGCGCATAATCTCCAGCATCCGTTCGCGGGTGCGGGCAGAAAAGACGCCATCGCAGGTGTCCGCCAGACCGTCCAGATGAAACCCGCCGGTCAGCAGCACCAGCGCCAGAACCCAGGCGACCGCGCCGATATAGATCCCCCCGCCGGTCTGGCTCACCGCCAGATAGCCCAGGGCAGCCAGCACGCCAACGATCAGACCCACTACCGGGAACCAGGGGACGCCACGGCCATACTGCGAAAATTCAACGCCGTCGCTCCACTTTTGCGGCACCGGAATGCGGGTAATGAATCCCAGCGTCGCCCACAACATTTTTAACGGCATTTAATCTTTACTCCAATTCCCGAGACAACCAGCCACACTTCCTGCGCCGCCTGCGCCAGCCTTTGGTTCGCGCGCCCGGCAATATCAACAAAATGACGCGCCAGCCGATTCTCTGGCGTGATGCTCATGCCCAGCTCATTGGTCACAATATAAACCGGCGCCGCCGACTGCTGGCAGGCCGCAATCAGGTCGTCCACCTGCTGTTGCAGCACCGCCTCAAGCGCGGAAAAATCGAGGGTCTCCGGCGACGCGCCGCCGCTGGCGTCATAGAGCAGGTTCGACAGCAGGGTGGTGACGCATTCCAGAACCACGCCTTCGCCCGGCTGCACCTGGTGGCGAATCACGTCGCCCAGATCGCGATACCCTTCCCAGGTTCGCCAGTGCGCAGGACGCTGGGCGCGGTGCTTATCAACGCGCAGCGCCATCTCTTCATCGGTAATCACCGACGTCGCGATATACAGCACGCGCTCGCACTGCTGCGCCGCCAGCTGTTCGACGTGCGCACTTTTCCCGCTGCGCGCGCCTCCGGTGACCAAAATCATGCGCCTTCCTCCTGATGCTCCCGCATTATTTGATAGATCTTTTTAATATCAATATGTTCTCTCATCGCGCTCGCCAGGATATCAAACTGTTGCGCTTTCCAGGCGGCGTAATCTACCGCAACGTCTAAGGGCGCCAGTCCTTTGCGCTGGCGCAAGCCGTCCACCATCGCGCGCGTGAAGGCATCGTTATCGAATAACCCGTGGAGATAGGTCCCTATCACCTGCCCGTCAGCGCTGATGGCACCGTCCGCGATGCGCTCGCCCTCTTTTTCCAGAAACAGCGCCGGGCTACCGTCGGATGTCAGTTGGGTCTCTCCCATATGGATCTCGTAGCCCTGCACCTTAATGCCCGCTGCCGACTTAAGCCACGCCGGGAGCGCCGACGCCATCTGCGCCGAGACCTGCGTCGTGGTTTTTCGCTGCGCGAAGCGGGTCACGGTATGGAGCAGACCCAGCCCCGGCTGGGTTCCCAGCCCCGACTCCACCTCATCAATGATGGTATCGCCAAGCATCTGGTAGCCGCCGCAAATGCCCATGACGGGCACGTTCTGCTGGTGGGTCTGGAGCACCGCGTGCGCCATGCCGCTTTCCCGCAGCCAGGCCAGATCGCCCAGCGTATTTTTACTGCCGGGGAGAATCACGAGATCGGCCCCCGCCAGCTCCTGGGGATAACGGACATAGCGCACGCGAACATCGGGCTGCGCCGCCAGGGCGTTAAAATCGGTGAAGTTGGAGATATGCGGTACCTGCACCACGGCAATGTCGATATCGCGCTGGGCGGTTCGCAGGTATTTTCCCTTTTGCAGCGCCACACCGTCTTCATCTTCCAGATCCACATCCAGCCATGGCATCACGCCCAGCACCGGCACGCCGGTCAGGTTTTCTATCTGCTCAATACCCGAGTAAAGCAGCGCAACATCGCCACGAAATTTATTGATGATGACCCCTTTCACCCGCGCCCGCTCGCGATCGTGCAAAAGCGCCAGCGTGCCGTAGATGGCGGCAAACACGCCGCCTCTGTCAATGTCCGCCACGAGGATCACCGGGCACTGCGCCATTTCCGCCATCCCCATGTTGACGATATCGCGATCGCGCAGGTTAATCTCCGCCGGGCTGCCCGCGCCTTCCAGCACCACCACGTCATACTCTCCGGCCAGGCTGTTATAGACGTCGCGGATCTGCTCCCGCAGGCGCGGTTTGTACTCGTGGTAGCTGACCGCATCCATATCGGTTGCCACCTGCCCCATCAGCACCACCTGCGCTTTACGATCGCTGGTCGGCTTTAACAGCACCGGATTCATCCGTACGTCCGGCGTTATCCCCGCCGCCTGAGCCTGAAATATCTGCGCGCGGCCCATCTCTTTTCCCTCCGGCGTAATACCGGAGTTGAGCGCCATATTCTGCGACTTAAACGGTGCGGTACGCAGGCCATCCTGATAAAAAATCCGGCACAGCCCCGCCACCAGGACGCTTTTACCCACGTCAGAAGCGGTGCCCTGCAACATAATTGCCTGCGTCATGAGGCCTCCTTCATTACGTTTTTTTGTCGCATACGGCTGAAAAATTCATCTTCGGTTTTACATAACGGCAGGCCAAGCTGCGCGTGCAGCTTGACGAGCCAGGGCTGCGTTAATCCGGCCCGTTCAATAAGTTCGCCGCGGGCAAAGACCTCACCCGGCGCGCCGTGCGCCAGCACTTCTCCCTGACGCAGCACGTAGACGGCATCGCTCACTTCGTATATCAGGTCAATATCATGACTGGAGATCACCACGTGGTTCCCCTGCGCCACAATGCGCCTGATAATCTCGATCATCTGCGTGCGTCCTGAAGGATCAAGCCCGGCCGTGGGCTCGTCCAGCAGAAGATAGCGGGCGCCCAGCACCAGCGCCCCGGCAATGGCGACGCGCTTCTTTTGCCCGTGGCTCAGGCACTGGATCGGCTGCTGGCGAAAACGCTGCGCGTCAACCAGCGTCAGCGCATCGTCGACGCGCCGTGCAATCTCCGGTTCCGCCACGCCCAGATTGCGCAGGCTGAAGGCGATGTCGCTATCAATATCGGTATAAAAGATCTGCTGATCGGGATCCTGAAACACCGTTGCCACCTGCTGACGGAGCGCCAGCAGTCCGCGCTTGCTGTAGTCCAGCGGCTTCCCCTGCCACAGCACCGCACCCTGCTGCGGCTTCAGAAGGCCGCTCAGATTCATAAATAACGTCGACTTTCCGCAGCCGTTAGCTCCGACCAGCCCGGTGACGGGATGGGTCGAAAAATCCAGCGTCAGCCCTTTGAGCACCTGCGCCTCCTGATAGCGAAACCAGAGATCGGCGGTGGTAAGCATGGTGCGATTCCTTACAGGGGAAAATCACCCTGGTAGAGTTTAATATCCAGCGTGGTCGCCATCTGCTGATAGCGAATCAGCACCCGGGTAAACAGCAAACCCACCAGCATCGCCAGCGAGCGATAGCCTTTTGGCAGACTACGATAGCCAAAACGCAGCGTCTGCGCGCGGTGAATTGCCAGCGCTTCGTCTAACAGAATAAAAATAAAGCGCCAGGTCAGCAGGATCTGCTCGGTAAGCAGGCGCGGCACGCGCGCCCGCTTAAGCAGCACAATCAGCTGCGGAAACGGCAGGTTCAGCACCAGCCAGAAGGTCGCCGCCAGCGCGGCAAGGCTGCGCCAGAAGGTTTCATTGGCGGCAGTCAGCCCGGACGCGGTTATCCCCAGCCAGTAGTGCCCCACCGGGACGCCTGCCGCCAGCGTGTGCGGGTCACGGGTGACGCTAAAGAGGATCGTCAGCACGCCGACCAGCAGAAAGCCAAACGGCAGCGCCATCCAGCGGCACCAGCGCCAGAAGGTCATCCGCAGCAGCCAGCAGGTCAGTCCCGCCGTCAACGCCAGGACGATCCCCTGCCCCAGCGGCGGCAGCGCAAACGCCAGCGTCATCAGCGCCAGCCAGAGCAGAAACTTGCGTTCCGGCGCCACGTGAGCCCAGCGGCTCTGATAGCTAAGCCTGTCAAGCCCGGTCATCACGGCGCTGTCTGCCTTTGGTGTAGCCCAAAATATAGAAAATCACCGCTGCGCCAATGGAGCCCTGGAGCGTAAACAGCAGGCTTTCAATTTCGCCGCTGGCGGGTTCATAGAGCGGCGTGAACCACGGCGTGTAATGCGGCGCCACAACCTGAATTTGATTTTCGGCTTCACCATCCGAGCCGCCAAACTCCCCCCCGTGATCGATAAAAAATGGCAGTACGATCAGAGCAAGCACCATCGCCAACAGCATCAGCGTCTTTTTCATCTCAGTGTCCTTGTGCGGTAATCAGCTGACGTTTGGTCAACTGGTCATAAATCATGACGGTTAACAGTCCCTCCGCGATGGCGATGGGGATCTGCGTCAGGCAGAAAATGCCCATGAATTTCACAATCGAGCCCGCGGCACCCGTCGCCGGGTCCGGGAACGCCGCGCCAAGCTGGACTGAGGTGACAAAATAGGTCACCAGATCCGCCAGCATCGCGCACAAAAATACCCCGACGTCACGACGGAGCCCGGCACGGCAGGCCATTTTCCACACCATGTACCCGACAACCGGCCCAATCACCGCCATCGACATGCCGTTCGCGCCAAGCGTGGTTAACCCGCCGTGCGCCAGCAGCAGCGCCTGAAACAGCAGCACGATGGCGCCGAGAATGGCGACGACGCCCGGCCCGAACAGAATCACGGCGAGCCCCACGCCGGTCGGATGCGAGCAACTGCCGGTCACCGAGGGGATCTTCAGCGCCGACAGCACGAAAATAAACGCCCCGCACAGCGCCAGCAGGACTTTCTGGTGGCTATCCTCCTGCACGATACGGCGCAGGCGCACCAGTCCATACCACAGACACGGTAAGAAGATCAGCCACCACGCCAGCGCCCACATGGGCGGTAAAAAGCCTTCCATGATGTGCATCGCGAACGCCTGCTCCGGCACCACCATCAGCAATAGCGCCGCCGCCAGGCCACTTAATGACAGCTGTTTAAGCTGTTGTTCGAGTTTCATTGCGCATACTCCCACTGTTTGTTGACCAGAATGGTCGAGAAATAGGGTAACGGCTGGTCGTCAGCAACCTCATCCAGATGCCGCCAGCACTGCTCGCCGGGGAGCGTGGCTTCTGACATCATCAGCGCGCAGTTCAGCAGCCCGGCCTGCGTCAGCAGCGCTTTGATGCGCGCAAACCGGCCATAGACCTTCATCAGCACCAGGCTGTCGTGCTGCTGCAGCGCCTGCGCAATCTCCGCTTCCGGCGCGGTGCATGCGATCACCGCCAGCGACTGCTGTTCCATCGCCAGCGGCGTTTTGGACCGCGCGGCAATCGCGGCAAACGACGTCACGCCGGGCACAATTTCCAGCCAGTCCGGGCTGCCGATGCGCTGAAGTAAGAACACCCAGGTACTGAACAGCATGGCGTCGCCCAGGGTGATAAAGCCAACCTGTTTTCCGTCGTTCACCTCCGTTACTAACGCGTCGGCCACCGCATCCCACACCGCCTCCTTTTCAGCGCTGTCGGCGCTCATGGGAAAGTGGCAGCAGCGGATTTCAGTCTGCTCACCGACATATTCACGAACGATAGAAAGCGCCAGACTGTCGCCCCCTTTTCGTCCCGCCGGGGCGTAGAGAATATCCAGCGAACCGAGGATCCGTGAGGCGCGCACGGTGATAAGGTCAGACGCGCCCGGCCCGGTACTGAGGGCGTACAGTTTGCCGCTCATGCTGCCTCCTCCATCGCCACGCTCAGCGCCTGCTGTAAATGGGCGACGAACATCGCGCGCACCGCCGGGTTTTCGCCCAGCCCGCTCAGCCACGGCGTTGCCGGGATCCCGGCAGCGTTAAACAGCGTCTTCCAGGAGTCCTCGTCATCAGAGGCCATATCGTTAATGGCGTGATCGCCCGCCACCAGCATCAGCGGCATCAGATGCACGGCGGTGACCCCTTCTTTATCAAGGCTCTCAATCAGGATGTCGACTTCCGGATAGCTCTCCACCGCGCCGACGCGGGCCGGGAAGCCCTGGGCCATCATCATGTGGTCGAGACAGGCATAGGCCGCAAAGGCGTGATGGCTGGCGCCGTGGCCCATAAATACCACTTTTTCCGTGGCCCCAAGCGTCGGCATCTGCTGTTGCAAGGCGCACATCAGCTGCGCGTAATCGTCGTGGCTGCTCAGCAGCGGTACCCCCAGCGTCAGGCGGGTAAAGAGCGGGCGCAGGCTCTGCACTTCACGGACGATTTTCTCGTACTCATCGCCGTTGATGATGTGCAGGGACTGGATCGCCACGTCCTGATATCCCTGAGCCGCAAGCTTTTTCAGCGCCTGCAGCGGCGTATCGATCTCAATGCCGTCACGCTGTTTGAGCTTGCGAATGATCATCCCGGAGGTGAATGCCCGAAACAGCTCGCGGTCAGGGCAGCTTTCCGCCAGCGCACGCTCGCAGACCACAATGTTTTTCTCGCAGGTATCGTGGTAGCTGGTACCAAAGCTGACCACCAGAAGCGCCTTTTTCATCTCTAACTCCTTAAGCAGCGGCCAGCCAGCGGGCTAAGCGCCCGGCGAATGCGGCCTGACTTTCCAGTAACTCGTCTCCCGTCACCAGCGGCGCCGGGCGTGTAATCACGATGCAGGGGATGCCCGCATCCAGACAGGGTTGAACCTTTTCCCGATAGCCGCCTTCCGCACCGGACGCTTTGGTGATCATCACGTCAGCCCGGCACTGGCGATAAAACGCCGCGTTAAACTCAGCGCTGAATGGCCCGCACATCGCGAAGATCTCGGTAACGCCAAAGCCAAGCCCGGCGCATTGCTCAAGGACCTCGGGCACCGGCAGCACCCGGGCCAGCAGCGTTTTCTCTGGCAGCCCGGCGCGCCAGCGCGCCAGATCTTTACTGCCGGTGGTCAACAGCACGCGTTCGCCCAGCCGCCGCGCGATGTCGCAGGCCTCTTCTATGCCCGGCACGCTGTAGAGCAGCGGATGCGTCAGCTCGCTGAGCTGTTCGGGGCGCTGATAGCGGCTAAGCAACACGCCCACCGTTTCACAGGCCGCCAGGATGTTGCGGCTGACCACCTCAGCGTAGGGATGCGATGCGTCAATCACCCAGCGGGTCCTGTTTTGCGCAAGCCAGTCAACCATCTGCTGCGGCTCCAGGCGGCCACAGCGCACCCGGCCATTAATGTCGCCCGCCAGCCGCTGCCCGGTGGCCGTCGCCACCGACAGGGTGTAGGCCACGCCGGCCGCATCCAGCTGCTGGCAGATCGCGCGGGCATCGCTGGTGCCGCCCATGACCAGCACGTCGCCATAGTTCACAGCACATAGCCCCGGGGTGTGATCATCAGCCCCTCCTGAACGTAAGTGGCCTTATTTCCGACGATCACCAGGCTTGTCATATCGACCGGCTCAAAGTCCATGTCGCCCAGCGTGGTCAGCCACTTCTCCTGCTTTTTGCGCCCGGCAGACTTCACTACCCCTACCGGCGTTTGCGGGCTTTTGCTGGCGGACAGCAGCTCAAACGCCCGTGCCAGATGGCCCTCGCGACCCCGGCTGCGCGGGTTATAGAAGCAGATGACGAAGTCCGCTTCTCCCGCAGCAACAATGCGTTTTTCAATGACCGGCCACGGCGTCAGCAGATCGCTTAAGCTGATGTGGCAAAAATCGTGCATCAGCGGCGCGCCAAGCAGAGACGCGGCGGCAATACTGGCCGTCATCCCGGGGATCAGGCGAACCTCAACGTCCAGCTTCTGTTTGCTGACCAGTTCCAGCACCAGCCCCGCCATGCCATAAATACCGGCGTCGCCGCTGCTGATAAGCGCGACGTTATGCCCGGCCTGCGCCAGCTCGATCGCCGCCTGACAGCGTTCAATCTCTTTGCACATCCCGGTTTTGATCACCTGTTTGTCGCCGGTGAAGGCCTTCACCAGATGGGTATAGGTTTTGTAGCCAACGATGATTTCTGCCGCCTGCAGCGCGTCTACGGCTTCCATGGTCATCATGGCCTGCGAGCCCGGGCCGATTCCAATTACGGTTAACATCAGTGTGAAACTCCCAAAGTGATAGTGACGCCCTGTTCGCGCAGGGTTTCTCCTCGTAGTTGCCCATGGCTCAGCAGCCACGCTGCCGGTCCCGAGACGCTCCCCACCCCAACCGTCTGGCGTACAAACGGTGAAGTCGGAAAGCGGTGTTCGTGCTCACGCAGCGCATCAGCGGTAAAGGTTTCAAACGGCACACCCCAGCAGGCGGCAAGCTGAAGCAGGCCCGCTTCGTCTTTTTTAAGGGAGACGCTGCCAATCGCTTTCAGCGCCAGCGGATCGAACTGCTGCGCCGCAAGCTGGCGCATCAACAGGGTCGCCAGCAGCGGATACGGCGTGTCGCGTCGACAGCCGATGCCCGCCACGACCCGCTGGGGAACCAGCGTCCAGTGCGGTAACGGCAGTTCCGGCAGCGCGTTGCGCAGCGTAATGCACACCAGCGCATCCAGTTCCGGGAGGTGCTGCAGGTCGCTCACGGTGATAAACCCGCGCCGATCGCACCGGCTGACGTCGTCGTCGAGTTCCGCATCCCACCACAGCCCTACCCGCTGATGGCTCACCAGCATCTGGTTGACGATTTTCACCGTCGTTCGGAAATCGCGCATTCGGGCATTCAGCTGGAAGGCAAGGGTATCCAGCGCGGCCATCTCGTTGACGTCCGTGGCGGTGGTAATCACCGGGTCCGCCCCCAGCATTTCCGCCAGATAGCGGGTCAGCGCATTCGCCCCGCCAGCATGGCCGGAAAGCAGGCTAATCACGTGCTGCCCACGCTCGTCGATCACCACCACCGCCGGGTCGCTCAGCTTGTCGTGGATGAGTGGCGCCAGAACGCGCACCGCAATGCCGGTGGCGCCGATAAAAATCAGCGCCGGATAGCGCGTGAACGCCTCGCGCACCGCCGGGGCAAAGCCGCCGTCGAAGGAGATAAAGCCCTCTTCCCGCAGGCCCTCGCTGGTAAAGCAGGTGACCGGCAGCATTGCCGCCAGACGCTTCGCCAGCCGCACGCCGCCCGGCGTCAGGCAAAACAGCGCGATGGGCTCAGGCTTTACGGTATTCATGGCTAAAATCCGCGGCATAGAGTTTTGAGTAGTGATACTCCTCGCCCAGGAACTTCCCGACCAGAATGAGCGCCGTTTTGCGGATCCCCGCCTCGCGTACTTTGTCGGCGATATCCGCCAGCGTGCCGCGGACGGTGTGGCTTTCCGGCCAGGTCGCTTTATAAATGACGGCAACGGGCGTGGTGGCCGGATAACCGCCTTCAATCAGGCGTTCCGCCACCCGGTGAATACGCTGGACCGAGAGATAAATCGCCATGGAGGTCTGATGGCTGGCAAATGACTCCAGCTGTTCACGTTCCGGCACCGGCGTGCGGCCTTCGAGGCGGGTAATAATCAGGCTCTGCGAGACTTCAGGCACGGTGTATTCCACCCCAAGCTCCGCCGCGGCGCCGAGGAAAGCGCTGACGCCGGGCACCACCTGCCAGGCAATGCCCCGTTTGGTCAGCTCTTCGCCCTGCTCACGAACGGAGCCGTAGAGCGAGACATCGCCGGTCTGTAAACGTACCACCGTTTTTCCGGCCTTCACGCCCGCCGCCATCAGGTCGATTATCTGTTCTAAATGGAGTTCCGCGCTGTCGTGGCATTCGGCTCCCTGCGGGCAATACGCCAGCAGCTCGGTATTGATCAGCGAACCGGCATAGATAACCACCTGCGCCTGCTGCAGCAGCCGGTAGCCCTTGAGCGTGATAAGCTCACGGTCACCGGGACCGGCACCGACAAACCACACGCAACGGGAATCAAACGTCTCAGACATGGTGTTCTTCCTTCTGACAGGCGATAACAAAAACGGGATTATTCGGTTTGAAATAGTGACCGCTGCCGAGCGGGGTCAGCGCGGAGACCTGCATTTGCAGGCAATCAATGTTCTGGACGCCGATCTGCTGCAGATGGGCCAGTGCGGTAGTGAGGTTTTCCTGCAGGATAAACGTCATCACCAGACGTCCACCCGGATGTAGCTGGCGCAGGGACCAGTCGATAAGCGAGGTCAGATGGCCGCCGCTGCCGCCCATAAAGACCGCATCGGCCTTATCCGCCACGGGTAAGGGCGCAACGCCCGGCAAAATCGCGATATTGCGACAGGCAAAATGCTGGCGATTTTCCGCAAGCAGCTGCAGAGCTGCAGGGTTACGCTCTATGGCCGTCACGTGCAGCGAGGGAAACAGCAGCGCCGCCTCTATCGACACGCTCCCGGTTCCCGCACCGACGTCAATCAGGTGGCTGGCGCGATGCAGCTCGAGCTTCGCGAGGGCCAGCGCGCGTACCGCCTCTTTGGTCATCGGCACCGTTTCGCCGCGCAGAAACAGTTCATCTTTCATCGAGGATCACCACAGCATTCATCTCATAGTCGGCACTGACCTCACTGACGGGCAGCCAGTGGATCCGTTCATTTTCCATCGCCAGGTTTTCACCAATCACCATCCAGCGATGGCCCTTCCCGCGCGCCACCAGCTGCGCGGCAATCTCTTTCGGCCCGCACTGGCTATCGGTGACCATCGCCACTTTGCGATGCCGTGCCAGCTCGTCGACGTTCACGCTGCGGCCATGGCTGCTGGTGAGCCACATCTCATTCATATCAATGCCCGCCTGCGCGCACAGGTACTGCACCGCGCTGATACCGGGAATAATGCGCACGCGCGCCATACCGAAATGCGCCACCATCCGCGATCCGATGCCGTAAAAGAGCGGATCGCCGGAGGCCACAATCACCACCTTTTTCTCCTGACGCGCCTCAACCCAGGCCAGCAGCGCCGGAATGTTGGCCCCCAGGACAAACGTCTCGCCGCAAAACGCCGGGAACTGCAGCAGATGGCGTTTTCCGCCGACCAGCGCATCGGCGCGATCGATAGCTTCACGCGCGGCGGGCGTCATCAGGCGCAATCCCGCAGGCCCCATTCCCACGACCGTTAACATTGCAGCGCCCGGGCAATCGCCTCGACCGGGCGGTTGCTGCCCAGCACCTGGTTATCAAAGGAAAACAGAATGGCGTCACAGGTCGGCGGATTTTTGGTAAAGCGCAGCATCTGCATTACGCGCAGGCAGATCCGTTCGGCGAGATGGCTGTAAAGCGCCTGAAAACCCCAGGTTTCGATGTGTTCCATCGCCGCTTCGGTGGTATCGCACTCGCTGACGACGGTGAGTAATTCCAGCGGCGCACCGAGCAGCGCCAGATGCGCCACCAGCGTTTCCATGCGCGCATCGGCGATATGGCTGTGGGTGTGGAATATCCCGGCGGCAATTTTGATGAGCTTGCCGGGATGGCCGACCAGCACTATCTGGCGAAACCCCAGCCGCACCGCCTCTTCGATCATGTAGCCGACAAAGTTGCTCATGGTGACCACGACATCTTGATCAATGCCCATCTGCTCGCGCACAAAGCGCTCGCCATGATTGCCCGGCACCAGCACGACCCGCTCCAGCCCGGCCGCGCGTTTAATCTCCAGCTCCAGAGAAAGCGAGCGTTTCCAGCTCTCCTCTGACATCGGCGTGACAATGCCGGTGGTGCCGATGATCGAAATACCGCCCAGGATCCCGAGGCGTGAGTTGTAGGTTTTCTGCGCCCGCTCTTCGCCTTCAGGGGCGAAGATTTCCACGTTGGCCCCGCGCGTCGGGCCAATCGCCTCGCGCACGGCGGACTCAATGGTGTGACGCGGCGTGCGGTTGATCGCCGCGCTGCCGATGGGCAGGCCGATGCCTTTGCGCGTCACGGTCCCCACGCCCTCGCCGCCCGCCAGCGTAATCTCGCCGCTGTCGTTGAGCGTCACGCGGGCGAAAATCAGCATGCCGTGGGTGGCGTCGACGTCATCACCGCCGTCTTTGCGGATGGCCGCAATCGCCTGCTGCCCTTCAATGTGCGGCGATTCCACGTTCAGACACAGCGTGACGCCGGAGGGTGTCACAATGGAGACCTGATGAATCAGGTGCTGGCGCAGCACCATCAGTGCGGCGACTTTCGCTGCCGCGGTCGCGCAGGAGCCGGTGGTGTAGCCTTTACGTAATGCCTTCCCGTTATGCCATACCGGGGCATCGAAGGTGGAATCGCTCATCGCGCCCCCTGCAGGTAATAGAGCATGGCGTTTACAATCGCCGCCGCCACATTGCTGCCGCCTTTGCGCCCGAGTGCCGCAATCGCGGGCAAATGGCTGTGCGTCAGCGCCTCTTTCGATTCCGCCGCCCCCACAAACCCCACCGGGACGCCCACCACGCCGCTGACGGCAACATCATGCTCAAGCAGGCGAAACAGCGCCGTGGGCGCATTGCCAAAGACAAAGATCTTCTCGCTCTCTTCCGTCACGGCGATATCCACGGCCGCCATCGAGCGGGTGATTCCCTGGGCCTTTGCCTGTGCCACCACCCGCGGGTCGCTGATATAGCAGCGGCATTCGCCCCCGAACGTGGCCAGCAGCGTTTTGTTGATCCCGGAGAGCGCCATCGTGGTATCGGTATAGATAACGGACGGGCGACGGAGCGCCGCGCAAAGCTGCTCCAGCGCGTCATCTGAAAACCAGAGAATATCCAGCCAGTCGAAATCTGCGGTGGTATGGATCACCCGCTTGACGATCGCCTCATGCAGCGGGCTGACGAACCGGTACTCCGGCCGCGTTTCGCGAATGATTTCGCCAATGATGTCGAAACTTTTGGCTTCAATCGCCTGGGGTTGCTGGATGTATTGCATTGTCTTTTGTCCTCAGGCCGCGCCAGCCATCAGCCAGCGTGCTGCGATAAACAGCGCCAGCGCCAGGGTGGAGGAAACCCACATCAGTCGAATCGTTCGGGAAATGTCGTCTACCGCAATCGGGCGCAGCGCGTCGCCGATCCACGGCTTTTCCACGCGCTGGCCAAAATAGGTGTTGGGTCCGCCAAGCCGGATGCCCAGCGCACCGGCAACCGTCGCTTCAGCCCACGCGCAGTTGGGGCTGCTGTGGTTATAGCGGTCGCGCCAGCCGACGCGCAGCGCGCGGGAGGGATCCTCGCGGCATAGCCACGCCGCAACGCTCAGCAAGAGCCAGCTCAGGCGCGCGGGGATAGCATTCGCCGCGTCATCCATACGGGCGCTGACCATGCCGATCGCGCGGTATTTTTCATGCTTGTAGCCCACCATTGAATCGAGGGTATTCACCGCCTTATAGGCCATCGCCAGCGGCGCACCGCCCAGCAGGAGGAAGAACAGCGGGGCGATAACGCCGTCAACCGTGTTCTCCGCGACGGTCTCCACCACCGCCCGGTTGATCTGTTCCGGCTGAAGTTGAGAGGTATCGCGCCCCACTATCCAGGAGAGCTTTTCGCGGCTTTCATCAAGGTCGCCTGCCCGCAGCGGGCGTTCAACGTCCCGCGCGGCGTTTGCCAGACTGCGCCCGGCCAGCACGGTAAATATCATCCACACCTCAATCGCCCAGCCCAGCCAGGGATGCACCCATCGTCCGAGCGCCAGCACGCCCCAGGCTATGCCCCAGGTCAGCCCCACGACGGCCAGCCACATGACGCCGCCGCCAATGCGTAACGCCGCGTCGCTATGGCAGCAGCGGCGAACACCCCGCTGCACCGCATTGATCAGGTTGCCTATCCAGCGCACCGGATGCGGCCAGCGTTGCGGGTCGCCGATGATGACATCGAGCAACCACGCGACGCACCATGCCATCAGGGTCATAGCGCCCCCCTCGCCGCCGTCAGCCAGCGGCTGAGCATCGTGGGGCGTTGGGCGAAGTGGAGGTGCAGGTAGCTTGCGAACGTGTTGCCAACCTGCCAGCCACCCGCCCATTCCTGCATCGTCACGCCATCACGCACTTTGCGGCACGCCAGTACCGCAGGGGTTTGGGGGGAGAAGTCGGAATAGTGAAACTCATGCCCACGCAGCACCTCCCCGCTATCGGCCAGCAGCGTGGGCTGGCGCGCCTGCGCCTCACAATAGCCAAAACGGGTCAGCCGTTTACCCATCCTGCTGTGGCCGGGGATAATATTGGCCATCCGGTGGGTGACCCCCTCGCTATCTTCCAGCGTGCTGCCGAGGTACATCAACCCACCGCATTCGGCGTAGATCGCCACCCCGCGCCGATGCGCCTCCCGCAGGCTGGCGAGCATCGCGGTGTTTTCCGCAAGCCGTGCCGCATGCAGCTCCGGGTAACCGCCCCCGAGCCAGACCATCTGGCAGTCAGGTAAGCGGCTATCGCGCAGCGGGCTAAAGCGGATAATGTCGACCCCGGAACGTTCAAGCAGCGTGATGTTATCCGGGTAATAGAAGTTGAAGGCCTCGTCATCGGCCATCGCGAGCGTTAACCCGCGCCCGGCGTCCCCGTCAGGGCGCGCGGGCCAGGCGCCCTGCGGTAGCGACGCCATCTGGCTGAGCGCGAGAAGTTGTTCGATATCCAGCGTACGTTCGAGAATGGCGGCAAAATTTTGCCAGGTCTGCGGGTCCGCGGCCGACTCCCGGGCGGTGACCAACCCAAGATGGCGCTCGGGCAAACCGACGCCCTCAACGTGCGGCACATAGCCCAGGACGGGTAGCGTGCAGTAGTGCTCAATGGCCGTTTTGAGCAGCTGATAATGTGATTCGCTGTTGACGCGATTGACAATCACCCCGGCAATATTGAGGGTAGGATCGAACCGCTGAAAGCCCATTACGGTCGCGGCAATCGACGTAGATACCGCCTTGCCGTCCACCAGCAGAACCACCGGACAGCCCAGCTGTTTTGCCATCGCGGCGGTGCTGCAATAGTTCGGATCGGTGCCGTAGCCGTCATACAGCCCCATCACGCCTTCAATGACCGCGATATCCGCCTGCTGCATATGCTCGCAAAACAGCGCATTGAGTATTGGCTCAGGAAGCATGAAGCTGTCGAGGTTGCGGGAGGAGGTGCCGCTGACTTTGGTATGCCAGCCGGTATCAAGATAGTCAGGGCCCACTTTATACGGCTGGACGCGTAATCCACGCTGTTTTAACAGACTCAACAGGCCAAGCGTCACCGTGGTTTTACCACAACCGCTTCCGGTACCTGCCAGAACAAACGCGTACTGCTTTGCCGCCATGACCCCGATCCTGTCCAGGGTGGTTGGGAGGTATAGATACACGTCGTCCCAGTCTTTCGACTGTATGATGCATCAGTACAACCCACTTCCCACCGAAGTTGTTGAACGTTCCCGACAGGCAGGTCTTCTGGCTTAGCGTCCTCCTCGCCCGTCCTTCCCAATCTCGCGATCAGTGGTCATTACGGGGTCGTCAGCATCACAGCAGCGGGGGCTGCGGGGGATTGTCACCCCCTTCCCTGCCACAAATGTGGCAAAACCTGTCGGCTTACATTATGAGAAAGAGTTCGTTCTCAAAACAGCAATGCTATTTGCGGCGCTTCAATTCACCTTAGGCAAATACTTAACCACAAATGAAAACCATGCTGAGTAAAACGTGGCGCCAGAATAATTGACACCTTTCTCAATAACTCAACGTTTTATCACAAAAAATAAAAAGCAAAGATAATCACGCTTAAAATCTCAATATTTATTGTTCTATGACAAGTTATTGCACTACTTGATATTTTTTCATTTTATTGTGATCAAAATTCATCAGGATATTAAAGCCCGGTAAAAACATAATATTGCTGTTCAACGTAAGTCAGTGTGATTTCATTGATGCATTACGCGTTCAGCAGGATCGCAAAATAATATGGAGACTATCCAGGTCGGAATTTGCGGTATATCAAGGTAAGAGGAATATCCTCATGACACTATGCTCCAGAAATTTCTGACCAGTAAGGTGGAAACGTGGCTGTTGCGCAATGCCCCGCGTCGTGCGGTGAGCTTATCCAGGGCTGGATTTTGGGCAGTGAGAAGCTGGTCTCCTGCCCTGTCGAATGGTACAGCACCGTTGAGGTGAGCCACGGCTCACCCCTGGCGGATGAACGCCCGCTGTCGCGCGCGATGGTCGAGCGATTGTTGCAGCACTGGCATTATCCAGCGCAGCTAAGCCAGGATATCCGCATTGACGTGCACTCGACCATCCCGGTTGCCAAAGGGATGGCCAGCAGCACCGCGGATATCGCCGCCACCGCCGTCGCCACCGCCCACCATCTGGGGCGTCAGCTCGACGAAAGCACGCTGGCAACGCTTTGCGTTTCGCTCGAACCCACCGACAGCACCGTGTTTCGCCAGTTGACCCTTTTCGATCATAACGACGCTTCCACGCAGATCGCCTGCCACGCCCAGCCCGCTCTCGACCTGCTCGTTCTGGAAAGTCCGCAAACGCTGCGTACGGCAGATTACCACCGCATCCCGCGTCAGGCGGGGCTACTGGCCGGTGCGCCAGCGCTGGAACGCGCGTGGGAAAAAGTCCAGGAGTCCTGCATAACGCAAAACCCTTATCGGATGGGCGAAGCGGCCACCCTCAGCGCCATCGCCAGCCAGACGCTGTTGCCTAAACCGGATTTTGACGCACTGCTCTCACTGGTGGAGGAGTGCGGTATTTACGGGGTAAACGTGGCGCACAGCGGCAGCGTCGTGGGTCTGATGCTGGACAGAAATAAAGACGATGTCGATTATGTGAAATGGCTGCTGGTAAAAAAACAGCTCACCCGCCACTGGCCTGAACAACACCTGCTGCGGATGGTAAAAGGCGGCGTGACGCTACTCTGACAGCAGCCTGTGCTGAATGAGCCACTCGACCTGCTGTCTGACCTCTTGCTCGTGCTCCTGCGCTAAAGCCTGCTGCAGCGGAGCATGCCGGAAGAACGCGCCCCAAAATGCACGCTTGCGCTCCCGGTCACCGCATGCGCGATTAATCCGTTCACGCAGCGTCCCCGCCAGCCGCACGCTTTCCCGCATGCCCGGAGGAAGGTGGGCGGCGACATGCGCTTTGAGGATCTTGCTGTACACCGGCGCGTTGCCCCCGCAGCTCAGCGCAATAATGACCGGCGAATGGTCGATAATGGCCGGTGAGATAAAGGTGGCAGTCGAAGGATCGTCCGTGACATTGCAAAAGATACGCTCCGCGCTGGCGGCTGCGGCGACCTGACGGTTCACCTGCGGATCGCTGGTCGCGGCAATGACCAGCCAGCACGACTGCAGATACTGCGGCGAAAACGTCGCCGGAAACCACTCGATGTCACCGCTCGCGTGCAGGCTGGCGAGTTCCGGCGTCAGGGTGGGCGCAACCAGATGCAGCATCGCCCCGGCCGCCAGCAGCCCCTTCGCCTTATGCGTCGCCACCTGCCCGCCACCGACGATCAGGCAGCGTTTCCCCTTCAGGTTGCAAAAAATCGGGAAATAGTCCATCGCCTTAGCCTTGTAAAACGTGAGTCAGCGCGGCAATAAACCGGCGGTTCTCCGCCTCGGTACGCACGGCAATCCGGTAGTAGTCGCGATCGAGCCCTGGATAGTTTTCGCAGTGGCGGATAAGAATGTGATGGCCGAGTAGCGCCGCCTTCAGGTCGAAACCCGGACGCAGACAGCGGAAGAAAATAAAGTTGGCCTGCGGCTTCCAGACCGCCAGCGATGAAAAGCGCGCCATCGCCTGCCACAGGAAATCCCGCTCCCGGGCGATAAAGGCGTGGCTGCGAGCAATATAGTCCTCATCCGACAGCAAATGTTGCCCCACAAGCGCCGAGAAGGCATTCACGGACCAGGGCTCACGGGTGCGTTTCAGCTGGTGAATGGTTTGCGTATTGCCGCTCAGCAGATACCCAAGGCGCAGCCCGGGAATAGCAAAAAACTTGGTCAGGGATCGCAGCAGGTAAAGATAGCGTGACTCCGCCAGCCGCGGCGCCAGCGTGGAGCCCTGCGGCAGAAAATCGATGAACGCCTCATCCACAATCAGCGCAATCTGCAGCGATTCGCACAGCGAGGCCAGCCGGTCGAGAAGACCGGCATCAGGCATGAGTCCGGTAGGGTTGTTTGGCGTCGCGATGAACAGGCAATCGGGACTGTGCGCGCGAACGGCGTCCAGTATGGAAACATCCACCTGGAACCCGTTCTGCTCACTCAGCGCATGGTCAATTATCTCGCAACCCTGCTGCTGTAATGCCCGGCGATATTCGGCGAAGCCCGGTACCAGCAGCATCGCCCGGCGAGGGGCAAGCGTTCGCACCAGGCCATAGATCAGCTCCGTTTCGCCATTCCCGGCAATCGTCTGGTCATAGTCGCACCGGCTGGCGCTGGCCAGCGCCTGATGAAGATGGCGGTATTCAACGTCCGGGTACTGCATGATGATATCCAGATGGGACACAATGAGCGACCTGACGCGCTCGGGCAGCCCTAACGGATTGATGTTCGCGCTAAAGTCCACCAGCAGCTCGGGATCGATCCCCAACTGCAGCCCCGTTTCCAGAACGTTACCACCATGCTCACTCATTCGTTTCACTCGTCCATTTCGAAAATGTCAGGATAACATCAGACCACAACCTGATTCAGCGCGATATGTGATGCGGTAAACGCCAGTATCTCCTGCAGGCTGACCACCTCACCAATGACGATAAGCGCCGGGGCATGCAGTTTTTGACGTTCAACCTCGAGATGGATATCGGTCAGCGTACCTTTGGCGATCTGCTGACGAGACTGGCTGGCATACATCACCACCGCCACCGGCGTTTCAGCGGACATGCCTCCCTCGATGAGCTGCTGGCAGATTTCCGTCAGCCGCGTCATTCCCATCAGAACGATCAGCGTTCCGTTGATTTGCGCCAGGGCATGCCAGTTTTGCGGATCGTTCCCCTGGCACATATGACCGGTCACAATATGAAAGCTGGAGGCGTAATGACGGTGCGTGACCGGGATCCCGGCATAGGCCAGTCCGCCAATCGCGGAACTGATCCCCGGCACAATTTCGAACGTCAGGCCGGCTTTCGCCAGCTGCTCGGCCTCTTCGCCCCCGCGGCCAAAAACGTAGGGGTCCCCGCCTTTCAGGCGCACCACCTGGCGCCCTTCCCCGGCATGCTTGACCAGCAGGGCATTGATTTGTTCCTGAGGCACCGGATGATGGCTTGGGGTTTTACCGACATCAATAATCAGACAGCCTGCCGGAGCCTGAGCCAGAAGTTCAGGGTTTACCAGGCGATCGTGAACAATCACCTCCGCATGGCGGATACAGTGCAAACCTTTTACCGTAATCAAAGACGCATCGCCAGGCCCTGCCCCTACAAGCCAAACCTTCCCTTTACTCATCGTTATATCCTCAGATTAAATATTTAAAGACGCAAGAAAGCGGGTAATTAAAATTAGTGCTGAATTATACATCCCCTCCACACGTCAAAAATTTGATGTATTTATCACTCTTTCTTAATTTTACGAATGGCGTTTATGACCAATATCAATAAAACAGTGAATACCGCCTTCCCTCTGCCATTACGACATTATTGCTTTGGACATCATGCTTAAAAAAACATATAAATCGCCTTCAGCAATAAAACAGGCGCGCGATCACAAATATTAAAATGGTTTTGTCAGCGACGTTTACAGATAAATATCAACCCTAAAATAAAGCGCGCACAAGTAACTGATATAAATCATTTTTCAATGCAACATCATTACCATCATCATTTTTGGAAGGATTTTTTGAAAATAGATCAATTGCATCCCTTTCGTCTTCAAAACACACTCCAACACCATTAACAGACCCAATGTACATTAACCGTTTTTAATACCCATTTTATTTTCACTATCAGCCCTACAGAGGATTACCCATGAAGAAATCAACACTTGTTATTGGCGTCATTGGTGCTGACTGCCATGCGGTAGGCAATAAAGTTCTGGATCGTGTTTTTACTTCCCATGATTTTCACGTCATCAATCTTGGTGTGATGGTGAGCCAGGATGAATATATTGATGCGGCCATCGAAACGGGTGCTGATGCTATTGTCGTTTCATCCATCTACGGCCATGGCGACATCGACTGCCTGGGGCTGCGCGAGCGCTGCATCGAACGCGGTATCGGCGACATTCTGCTTTTTGTTGGCGGTAACCTGGTCGTGGGTAAGCACGATTTCGCCGATGTCGAAGCCAAATTCAAAGAGATGGGTTTCAACCGCGTGTTCGCTCCGAGCCACGACCTGGAGGACGTCTGTCAGCTGATGGCGAACGATATACAGCAGCGTCAGCGCGTTGAAGAGCTCTGTCTTGAAGAGGGCTTCTGATGCAAATCGTCTCAGTCGACATTGGTTCGACGTGGACCAAAGCCGCACTCTTCACGCCGGAGGGTGATGCGTTAACGTTGGTCAACCACGTTCTGACCCCGACGACGACCCACCATCTGGCGGAGGGTTTCTTTACCAGCCTGAACCAGGTGCTAAACGTTGCCGATGCGCGACCGTTGCTGAACAGCGGGGACGTTACGCTGAAATACTCGTCGTCGGCAAAAGGCGGGCTCGCCGTTGCCGCAATGGGTCTGGTGCCGTCAATAACCCTGGAATCAGCCAAAGTCACCGCCCATTCAGCGGGTGCCAAAATCGCCCAGTACTACTCGTACAAACTGAACCGTCACGATATCCAGGCGCTGGAGGACTCCCCGCCGGACATTCTGCTGTTCACGGGCGGTACGGACGGCGGCGAAGAGAGCTACGGACTGGCCAATGCCCGCACGCTGGCAGCGTCAACGCTGGACTGCGCCATTATTTACGCCGGAAATCGCGATATTCAGGACGACGTGCAGGCCATTCTTGGCCACAAAGATCTGATCGTGGTCGACAACGTTTTGCCTGACCTCGATCACCCGAATCCGTATGCCGCCCGCAAGGCTATCTGCGATGTCTTTCTCTCCCGCATCGTGAAGGGGAAAGGCCTGGACGTTATCGTCGGGGAAACCGGCGAAGAGCCGATGCCTACGCCGTGGACCGTCTACGAGCTGGTGAAAGCGATAAGCGACATCGACAGCGCGTGGAAAGAATTCATGCTGATCGACATGGGCGGAGCCACCACCGACGTCTATTCCGCCAGCGCTAACATGCTCTCCCCGGATACCGTCCTGCACGGC
Source organism: Enterobacter sp. PL_is379 (assembly GCF_055817355.1). Lineage (NCBI taxonomy): Bacteria > Pseudomonadati > Pseudomonadota > Gammaproteobacteria > Enterobacterales > Enterobacteriaceae > Enterobacter > Enterobacter sp. PL_is379. The sequence goes on along the minus strand of NZ_JBVPGT010000033.1, from coordinate 489,536 downwards.
GTGCCTGAGCCGTTTGTGAAACGCACCGTAGAGGGCGACCTCGGCATGCGCGTCTCGGCGGTGGTGGTTGGCGAAAGTACGCAGGAACTGGTGAACGCGGTGTTCGCCCACCAGCCTCAGCGCAGGGAAGCGTTCTATGGCTATCTGCGCCATCTGGTCGCGCATCCGGACTACCTCCCTGCTACCGAAGAAGAAAAGCATTTCGACACGCTGCTGGCCGGGCTGTGCGTGGGGTACGCCAGCGAGCGCCATGCCGGCACCAAAAAACAGGTCTGTACCTGCGTAGGCAACGTCGATTTGCAGATGGGGCGCGATCTGACCACCGTGCGCAAAGTGGTGGGTTCCGGGGGATGGCTCTCCCGCGCCAGCCAGTTCGATATTCACCGCTGGCTGAAGTACCGCGAGCTGGACGACAGCAGCAGACGCGTTCTTTTACCCGGGCAGTTTGACTATTACCGCGATGCAAAAGGTCTGCTTCCTCTGCTGGCGAACGTCGCCAGGCTGGACCCGCAGGCGGCGGCTCGCACCAGTATTCAATGTTTAACCCTATAAAACCTAAGGCAGCAACGAATGGAACTTCGAAATAAAAAGCTAACCCATGACGAATTCATGACTGAGCGGCAACAGGTCTTGCAGACCTGGCAAACCGGCAAGGACGTTGAGAACTTCGAAGATGGCGTGAAGTACCAGCAAACCATTCCTGAGCAAAAACGCTTTTCTCACGCCCTACTGAAGGCGGACCAGGAAGGTAAAACCCTGAGCCAGCCGCGCGCAGGCGTAGCGCTGATGGATGAACATATCGCCCTGCTCAAAACGCTGCAGGAAGATTGCGATTTGCTGCCCAGTACCATCGATGCCTACACCCGTCTGAATCGCTATGAAGAGGCGGCGGTAGGGATCCAAAAATCCATCGAAGCGGGCACCTCCAAACTTAACGGCTTACCGGTCGTCAACCACGGCGTCGCCGCCTGCCGCCGCATGACTGAAGCGCTGGAGAAACCGATTCAGGTACGTCACGGCACGCCGGATGCGCGCCTGCTGGCGGAGATCGCGATGGCCAGCGGCTTTACCAGCTATGAAGGCGGCGGTATCTCCTACAACATTCCGTACGCCAAGCGCGTCACTCTGGAAAAATCTATCCGCGACTGGCAGTACTGCGACCGCCTGATGGGCCTGTACGAGGAGAACGGCATTCGCATTAACCGTGAACCGTTTGGCCCGCTGACCGGCACCCTGATCCCGCCGTTTGTGTCCCACTCGGTGGCGATTATCGAAGGTCTGCTGGCGCTGGAGCAGGGCGTGAAGTCAATTACCGTCGGCTACGGCCAGGTCGGTAGCCTGACGCAGGATATCGCCGCGATTCAGGCTCTGCGCGAGCTGTCCCACGAATATTTCCATAACCACGGCTTTGACGATTACGAGCTGAGTACCGTCTTCCACCAGTGGATGGGCGGCTTCCCGGAAGATGAGTCGAAAGCGTTTGCCATTATCTCCTGGGGCGCAGCGGTTGCCGGTATGTCCGGGGCGACCAAAGTGATCACCAAGAGCCCGCACGAGGCGTTCGGTATTCCGACCGCCGCCGCAAATGCCCAGGGGCTGAAGGCCTCGCGTCAGATGCTCAACATGGTCAGCGATCAGAAATTCCCGCCGTGCGCCGCCGTCGAGCAGGAAGTCGAGCTCATTAAGAGCGAAGTCCGCGCCGTGCTGAAGAAAGTCTTCGAACTGGGCAACGGCGATGTCGCGCGCGGGACGGTGCTGGCGTTTGAAGCGGGCGTGCTGGACGTACCGTTCGCCCCTGCCTCCTGCAACGCAGGCAAAATTCTGCCGGTGCGTGATAACGCCGGTGCCATTCGCGTGCTGGAAGCCGGTGCGGTTCCGCTGCCGAAAGATATCCTCGCCCTGCATCACGATTACGTCGCCGAGCGCGCGCGTTTTGAAGGCCGTAAGCCCTCATTCCAGATGGTTGTTGATGACATCAACGCGGTATCCCACAGTAAATTAATAGGAAGACCATAATGAAAATTAAGCAGGCCCTTTTCACCGCAGGCTACTCCTCGTTCTATTTCGACGATCAGCAGGCCATCAAAAACGGCGCCGGTCATGACGGGTTTATCTATACCGGCAATCCGGTAACGCCTGGATTTACGTCCGTTCGTCAGGCGGGTGAATGCGTATCCGTACAGCTGATTCTGGAAAGCGGCGCGGTGGCGGTGGGCGATTGTGCAGCGGTGCAATATTCAGGGGCAGGCGGTCGTGATCCGCTGTTCCTGGCTGAACACTTCATTCCGTTCCTCAACGATCACATCAAGCCGCTGCTGGAAGGCCGTGACGTTGACCGGTTCCTGACGAATGCCCGTTTCTTTGACGAACTGCGTATAGACGGCCATCTGCTGCATACCGCCGTACGCTATGGTCTGTCGCAGGCGCTGCTCGACGCGGCGGCACTGGCGACCGGCCGCCTGAAAACGGAAGTCGTGTGTGATGAATGGCAGCTGCCGTGCGTTCCGGAGGCCATTCCGTTATTTGGTCAGAGCGGCGACGACCGCTATATCGCCGTCGACAAGATGATCCTCAAAGGCGTTGACGTACTGCCACACGCGCTTATCAACAACGTGGAAGAGAAGCTGGGCCTGAAAGGGGAAAAACTGCGGGAGTATGTGCGCTGGTTATCCGACCGCATCCTGAGCCTGCGTACCAGCCCGCGCTATCGCCCGACGCTGCACATTGACGTGTACGGCACCATCGGTCTGATTTTCGATATGGATCCGGTACGTTGCGCCGCCTATATCGCCAGCCTCGAAAAAGAGGCCCAGGGCCTGCCGCTGTACATTGAAGGGCCGGTGGATGCGGGTAACAAGCCGGATCAGATCCGCCTGCTGACCGCCATCACCCACGAGCTGATGCGTCTGGGTTCCGGCGTGAAAATCGTTGCCGATGAGTGGTGTAACACCTATCAGGACATTGTGGACTTCACCGATGCGGGCAGCTGCCACATGGTGCAGATTAAAACCCCGGACCTGGGCGGTATTCACAACATCGTTGATGCGGTGCTGTATTGCAACAAGCACGGCATGGAAGCCTATCAGGGCGGTACCTGTAACGAAACGGAAATCAGCGCCCGCACCTGCGTGCACGTGGCCCTCGCCGCTCGCCCGATGCGCATGCTGATCAAACCGGGCATGGGCTTCGATGAAGGTCTTAACATCGTGTTTAACGAAATGAACCGCACCATCGCACTGTTGCAGACTAAGGATTAAAAGATGGCACGTACATTTAAGATCTTATCGCCAACGGCTATCCTGGGCTATGGCTTCCCGGAAGAGAGCTTTCGGAAGGCCATGGAAGCATCGCCGGATCTTATTGCGGTCGACGCAGGCTCTTCCGACCCTGGCCCCCACTACCTGGGGGCAGGTAAGCCTTTCACCGACCGGGCGGGGGTAAAACGCGATCTGCGCTATATGATCGTGGCCGGCGTTAAGCACAACATTCCGGTGGTGATCGGTACCGCCGGTGGGTCCGGCGCCGCGCCTCATCTGGAGTGGTGCCGCCAGATAATCCTTGAGATTGCTCAGGAAGAGAAACTCTCATTCTCCATGGCGCTGATCCCGTCGGATGTCGATAAAGCCACCGTGCATCAGGCGCTGGATGACGGGAAAATCACCGCCCTGGATTTCGTTCCGGAACTGACCCACGAGGCTATCGAAGAGAGCACCTATATCGTAGCGCAGATGGGTATCGAGCCTTTCCAGCGGGCGCTGGCGGCCGGGGCGCAGGTGGTGCTGGGCGGACGGGCGTACGATCCGGCCTGCTTTGCCGCGCTGCCCATCATGCAGGGCTTCGATGAAGGTCTGGCGCTGCACTGCGGTAAGATCCTCGAGTGCGCGGCGATTGCCGCTACGCCGGGGTCCGGCTCCGACTGCGCGATGGGCATCATTGACGATAACGGCTTTACGCTGAAAACGTTTAATCCGAAGCGTAAATTCACCGAAACATCGGCGGCCGCGCACACCCTGTACGAGAAATCTGACCCGTACTTCCTGCCGGGGCCGGGCGGCGTTCTGAACCTGAAAGGGTGCAGCTTCAAAGCGGTCAACGAGGGCGAAGTGTACGTCAGCGGTTCCCGCCACGAAGAAACGCCGTACGCGCTGAAGCTGGAAGGCGCCCGCCGGGTCGGCTTCCGCTGCCTGACCATTGCCGGTACGCGCGATCCGATCATGATTGCCGGGATCGATAATATCCTCGAAGAAGTGCAGGTCAGCGTGAAGCGCAACCTCTCGCTGAATGACGACAGCATCCGCATGACGTTCCACCTGTACGGAAAGAATGGCGTGATGGGCAACCATGAGCCGATGCAGTCCGCCGGGCACGAACTGGGTATTTTGCTGGACGTAGTGGCCCCCACCCAGGATATCGCCAACAGCGTCTGTTCGCTGGTGCGCTCTACCCTGCTGCACTACGGCTATGAAAACCGGATCGCAACAGCGGGCAACCTCGCGTTCCCGTTCTCCCCTTCCGACATTCAGAGCGGCCCGGTGTATGAGTTCTCAATCTACCACCTGATCGAAGCGAGCGACGCGCTGCGTTTTGATTTCCACCTCGAGCAGGTCACGCCAGAAGGAGTTCAGTTATGAAACAGGGTATTTGCTCACTGGCGCAGGTCATTCGTTCTAAAAACGCCGGACCGTATGAGCTGGTTCTGGATATTTTATTTAAAACGCGTGAAGACTATCAGCGGGTAAAAGCCTCGGAGCAATTAACGCCGCAGCTTATTGCCCGTTTATATAACGTTAAGCCTGACTTTATTCATCGCATTATCTGGTTCGATCCGGCCAATGCGGTCAAAATCGTCATGCCTCGCGATATTATCTCCGGCAACGTCGGTGACAATGATGTCTATGGTGCCCAGCAGCATGCACCGTTATTAAGTATCGAGTTTGATCTGTAACACTACAAATACAACAACGTCCATTGGGATATAGATATTTGCTGTATCACTGTATTCCAGATAATTCATGCGGTTGGTCACAACAAACGTGCGTCTGAGCGGTTCATCAGGGCTCAGGCGCACGCGACCCTACACATTAACCAACCTTTATCCGATGGAGTAAACATGAAAAAAATAAGCTTAACGAAAATGATCATATTAGGTTTGATACTCGGCATGATTGCCGGGGTGGTCATTAATAATATGGCATCAGCAGATACAGCAAAAACGTACGCACAGGATATCTCTATTTTCACTACCATATTCTTACGCATGGTGAAAATGATTATCGCCCCGCTGGTCATTTCCACCCTGGTGGTCGGCATAGCCAAAATGGGTGATGCTAAAACGCTTGGCCGTATATTCTCCAAAACCTTTTTCCTCTTTATTTGCGCCTCGCTGCTGTCCATCGCCCTGGGGCTGGTTATCGTCAATATCTTCCAGCCTGGCGCAGGCATTAACTTTGTTCCCCATGACGCCGGGGCCGTTGCGGCCGTTCAGTCCGAGCCGTTCACGCTGAAAGTGTTTATTTCTCACGCGGTACCGACCAGCATCGTTGATGCGATGGCCCGCAACGAGATTCTGCAAATCGTGGTGTTCTCGATTTTCCTCGGCTGCAGCCTGGCAGCCATTGGTGAGAAAGCCGACCCCATCATTAAGGTGCTCGACTCTCTGGTGCATGTGATGCTGAAGCTGACGGGTTACGTCATGCTGTTTGCCCCGCTGACCGTATTTGCCGCGATCTCCGGACTGATTGCCGAACGCGGTCTGGGCGTGATGGTCAGCGCCGGTATTTTCATGGGTGAGTTCTACATGACGCTCGGTCTGCTGTGGGCGATTCTGATTGGCCTGTCCACGATGATTGTCGGTCCGTGCATCAGTCGTCTGACTAAAGCGATTCTCGAACCTGCGCTGCTGGCCTTTACGACCTCAAGTTCAGAAGCGGCTTTCCCGGGCACGCTGAACAAACTGGAAAAATTCGGCGTCTCCTCCAGGATTGCCAGCTTTGTCCTGCCCATCGGCTACTCCTTTAACCTGGTCGGCTCAATGGCCTACTGCTCGTTTGCGACCGTGTTTATCGCCCAGGCGTGCAACATCGAACTGAGCATTGGCGAGCAGATCACTATGCTGCTGATCCTGATGCTGACCTCTAAAGGGATGGCGGGCGTGCCGCGCGCATCGATGGTGGTTATTGCCGCCACGCTCAACCAGTTCAACATTCCGGAAGCGGGTCTGATTCTGCTGATGGGCGTCGATCCGTTCCTCGACATGGGCCGTTCCGCTACCAACGTGATGAGTAACGCAATGGGTGCCGCTATCGTCGGTCGCTGGGAAGGCGAGCACTTCGGCGCCGGCTGCCGCGGCAAGGTTCCGGCCAAAGAAAGCACTGCTTCAGAAACTGAAATCGCCATGTATTGATTACAAAGGCCAACCGTGGTTGGCCTTTCGTCTTCCGATGTACAGGAAAGCCCCATGAAGATAAACATTTTCGGCGTCAGCCTCTTATCCGTCAGCCTGATGTTTAGCGCTGCCACACTGGCGCAAACCGCGCCGGACTATGCGCAGCTGCTTGAACAGGCTCACCAAAAATTCAAAGGTAATCATGAGGGGAAGGTCGCCGACTACATCCCTGCCCTGGCGACCTATAGCCCCGACAATTTCGCCATCACCCTCGCCACGGTCGACGGCAAGATTTACCAGGTTGGCGACGTGAAAAAAGCGTTTCCAATGGAGTCGCTGAGCAAGGTTTTCACCCTGGCGCTGGCGATGGAGCAGCGCGGTCCGCAGGAGGTGCTGGATAAACTCGGCGCCAGTGCGACCGGTCTGCCCTTCAACTCCGGTTTAGCCATTGAGCTGACCAAAGGTGCGCCGGAAAACCCGCTGGTGAATGCGGGGGCGATGAGCACGGTTAGCCTGATTGAGGCGAAAGATAAGACCGACCGCTGGAACACGATCCTCAATAACCTGAACGCGTGGGCCGATGCCTCGCTGACCGTCAACGAGCCGGTGTTCAAATCGGAAATGGAGACCAATCAGCATAACCAGGCGCTGGCGATGCTGATGGCCTCCTACAACAGCTTTTATGGCGATACCCGTGAAGCCGTCGAAATCTACACCCGCCAGTGTTCCGTAGACATCACCGTTGAGCAGCTCGCCAAAATGGGCGCGGTGCTGGCGAACAAGGGCAAATCGCCTTTCAACGGTAAGCAACTGCTGAATGAACGCTACGTGCCGCAGGTTCTGGCGGAAATGGCGATTGCCGGGCTGTACGACGGCAGCGGCAAATGGCTGTACACCGTTGGGATCCCGGCGAAGAGCGGCGTCGGCGGCGGCATGGTTGCCATCGTGCCCGGTCAATACGCCATCGCGGTCTACTCGCCACCGCTGGATGCCGCCGGGAATAGCGTCCGCGCCCAGCAGACGATTGCGTATGTTGCCGGGGCGACGCAGGCCAGCCTCTTTTTAGCCCATTGACTGTGATTTTGTCAGCCGGGCGCGGCAGCTGCGCCAGCGCCCGGCAAAAACAACCACAAAGTGAGAAGTACTATGTCTAAACCATTTGTCTGGCAGGAACTGTTTGTTCAGAGTAACGATACGACGGAATATGAACTCCTCAGCACACAGCACGTTACGGTGACGGAGCTTGAGGGCGAAGAGGTCATTAAGGTGGCGCCTGAGGCATTGACCCTGTTGGCCCAGCAGGCCTTTTATGAAGCCTCATTTTTCCTGCGCGCCGGACATTTAACGCAGATAGCCAGCATCCTGCACGACCCGCAGGCCAGCAGTAACGATAAGTATGTCGCCCTGCAGCTGCTGCGCAACGCCGAAGTGTCGGCAAAAGGCGTCCTGCCAAACTGTCAGGATACCGGCACGGCCACCGTTGTGGCGAGCAAAGGCCAGCACGTCTGGACCGGCGGTGATGATGCCGAAGCGCTGAGCAAAGGGATTTATACCACCTTTAGCGAGTGTAACCTGCGCTACTCGCAAAACGCACCGCTGGACATGTATACCGAGGTTAATACCCAAACCAACCTGCCGGCGCAGATAGACATCAGCGCGACGCCGGGGAGCGAATATCGCTTCCTGTTTGTCAATAAAGGCGGCGGATCGGCTAACAAAGCCGCGCTGTTCCAGGAAACGAAATCGATTCTGCAGCCGGAGAAGCTCACCGCGTTCCTGATCGAGAAGATGAAGTCGCTCGGTACCGCGGCCTGTCCACCGTATCACATTGCCTTTGTGGTCGGCGGCCTCTCTGCCGACCAGGCGCTGAAGGTGGCGAAGCTGGCCTCAACAAAATATTATGACAACCTGCCCACCAGCGGGAACGAGCTGGGCCAGGCGTTCCGCGATACGGCGCTGGAAGCCACGCTGCTCAACGCCAGCCGCGAATTCGGCATCGGTGCCCAGTTTGGCGGCAAGTATTTCGCGCACGATATTCGCGTCATCCGCCTGCCGCGTCACGGCGGCTCCTGCCCTGTCGCCATGGCGCTCTCCTGCTCCGCCGACCGCAATATCAAAGCAAAAATCAACAAGCACGGTATCTGGCTGGAGAAGCTGGAACATAACCCAGGGAAATACATCCCCGACGCCAGCCGTGAGGAATACGACGCCCGAACCGTACAGATCAACCTGAACCGCCCGCTGCGCGAGATCCTGCGCGATATGTCTGCCCTGCCGATCGGCACCCGGCTGTCGTTAAGCGGTCCGATCGTGGTCGCACGCGATATTGTTCACGCAAAAATCAAAGCCCGGCTGGATAACGGCGAGCCGATGCCGGAGTACATGAAAAACCATATCGTCTATTACGCCGGTCCGGCGAAAACACCGGAGAATCAGGCCTGCGGCTCCCTCGGTCCGACCACCGGCGGGCGCATGGACGGCTACGTCGATGCTTTCCAGGCCGCGGGCGGAAGCCTGATCATGCTTTCCAAGGGCAACCGCAGCCAGCAGGTTACCGATGCCTGCCATAAGCACGGCGGCTTCAACCTCGGCAGCATCGGCGGTGCGGCGGCGCTGCTGGCGCAGCAGTATGTGAAAAGCCTGCGCTGCCTTGAGTATCCCGAACAGGGCATGGAGGCGGTATGGATGATGGAGGTCGAGAATCTGCCCGCCTTTGTGCTGGTTGACGACAAAGGGAATAATTTCTTCAGCCAGTTTGAGCAGCAGCATCGCTGTGCATCCTGCCCTGCCGGACATTAAGGAGCCACTATGGAAGCGCGAGCTAACGCAGAAAAACACCGCCAACGACAGCAAAAGCGCAAAGAGCAGGTTGATATCCGCGTGGCGGCGGCAACAGAGAAGAAAGGCATTCTGATCGTCTTCACCGGCAACGGAAAAGGCAAGTCCACCGCCGCCTTCGGTACGGCGACGCGTGCCGTCGGCCACGGTAAAACCGTTGGCGTCGCGCAGTTTATTAAAGGCCAGTGGGATAATGGTGAATACAACACCCTGCATCCGCTCGGCGTCGAGTTTCACATTATGGGCACCGGCTTTACCTGGGAGACACAAAACCGGGAGACGGATATTCAGGCCGCAGCGGCGGTGTGGCAGGAGAGCAAGCGCATGCTGGCTGACCCGAGCTACGACCTGGTGGTTCTGGATGAGCTCACCTATATGCTGGCTTATCACTATCTGGATACTCAGGAGGTGATCGCGGCAGTTGAGAACCGTCCGGTGCAGCAGACTGTGATCGTCACCGGACGCGGCTGTCACTCGCAGTTACTGGCGCTTGCCGACACGGTCAGCGAAATGCGCCCGGTAAAACACGCATTTGACAGCGGTATTCAGGCGCAGGAGGGCATTGACTGGTAAGCGTGTCGGTACCGGATGGCGCGCCGCACTGCCGCCATCCGGTGTTATTACGCGGCCGGCGATACCACTGATTTTTGTAATAGCCACTCGCGGAAGGTTTGTAACGGCAGGGACTGAGCCTTTTCCTCCCGCCACGTCATGATGAAGCGGTTGCCGGTGCGGATAGGAACATCACAGGGGATCACCATCTCGCCGCAGTCCAGGTCATGCTGGATGGCGAAGCGGGGAAGCAGCGCGACCCCAAGATTCGATCGTACTGCGGCAATCAGCATCGAGAGGAGGTCAAAACGCGGGCCAAGATTCACGTCCGGACTGGTGATACCGGACAGCGCAAACCACTCCTGCCAGCCATTGATGCGAGTGCTTTGGTGTAACAGCGGAAACTCACTGAGCAGCTCCTCAACCCCCAGCTTCTGCTCCGCGCTGGGGAGCAAGCTTCGGCTGCAGACCGGCAGGATCTCCTCTTCAAATAAATAATCGACTTCCGACCACGGGGGACAAAAATCGGCACGCATAATAGCTGCATCGTATTCGCGATTTAAAAAATCGCCGATATTGGCCAGCGAGTGAATGTTAACAATAATATCAGGATTTAATTTATTAAACTCCCATAAATTAGGGATCAGCCAATGCGTACTGAAGGTGGGATTTACCGCCAGCTCCACAACCTGAACGGCAGGCTGCCAGGACATTATCATATTTGTATCGCGTTCCAGCTTATTAAGCGTCTCTTTGACGATATTCAAATAATGCTTGCCTGCTGCATTCAGAAAAATCCGCTTTTTGGCATGATTGAATAATGAGGTGTGTAAAAACTCCTCCAGGGCCGTCACCTGTCTGAACACTGCACTCTGCGTTAACGCCAGCTCTTCTGCCGCGCGGGTATAGCTTTCGTGACGCGCCACAACTTCGAACGTCACCAGCAACTCGCTCTTGGGGATTTTTCCTCTCATCATGTCTTCCATTCATGGTGGGTAACAGTAATTTTTTGAAGCGAATAAACCCTGCTTCAGAACGATACCGCCATTATATTTTAGTTATGCTCTGTCGGCAGTGATCCACACCATGATTTAATCAGTTTTGCGCGTCAGGCCAAACTACTTGCAGAAAATGAAATGAAACATGAAAGATTATTAAGAACCTGTTCTCTTTTGTGCCTCGTGTAATGGAGACAGCGTCTTATTATATGAAAAATCATATGGCCATTAAAAACAGGAATAGCATAGGGCTGGACGTTAAAAAATATAAAACAAAACGTTGTGCTAAAAATAGAGCAGGGTTCTGTGTACGTCTTTTGATCAGCGGCGCACCCGCGTGACGGATGCCAGAGCACCGTTCCAGCGCCTCTTCAGCACGCAAGCAGAAACCGGCTCAAAACAAAAAACCCAGATCGCATAACGATCTGGGTTTCGAATTTGGCGGAAGCGTAGAGATTCGAACTCTAGAACCCTTTCGGGTCGCCGGTTTTCAAGACCGGTGCCTTCAACCGCTCGGCCACGCTTCCAAAGTGAGGCGCACTATAAACATCTATTAGCGCCTTGTAAAGCAGGAATTTTTCTATTTTTAGCCACCGGCGTTTGACTGCGCAAAAATCACCCAGACGCTTACCGCGCATCGGTCTCTGCTCCCTTGTACATACCGTTACACAGCAACGCTCATCCTTTTAAATCGCTCTGGTATAGAATGCCACAAAAATAGACGGCCATTTGTTGTGTAATTGTTATAAATCTGAGTACCGACAGATTTTAGAAATTACTGCCATGCAGTGTTACTGGTTGATGATGAAAATCAAAAATACGCTTTGCTTACATATCCTGATGGCGACCCTGGCCATTTTGTTCCTGTGTGTTCACCCGCTGGTGACGAGCTTCGATCCGCCCCTCACCTTCCAGCCGCTGATTAAATCAATGGAGGGCACGCCGAAAGAACAAGCGGAAAAAATTGCGACTATTTCCCATGCCTTACAAGGTAATGCGATTTTCTTCATTGGCGCGTCTGAGGTTGCCACCTCAGAAGATGAACATTACGCTGTATATAATTACTTTAATAAGCAATTGCACACACCCGTTGTGGCGTATGGCGATGCGTTTGTCGATGACGAAACGCAGTTTTTACTGTTCTCGCGTTTTAAAAATAGCCTTAACGCAAACAGTAAAGTTGTTTTACTTCTGGCACCTGACAGCTTTTACTCAAAAGGGCTGCCACCGGCTATCTATGCCGATAATTTCCCCGGTTCTATTTTTAATCCGCTGATGAAGGACCCGCAGGCGCGCCCGCTGCTGGTTAATTATTTAAAGCATATTAATAGTAAAGAGATAAGCCATTTAACCTTTGGCCAAATGCGCGTCTTTGGCTGGCACCCCGATCTGATGTGGGACGAGCTGAGCTTCCAGTTTGCGAACGTCTGCACAATGATAAAAAACGACTGGCTGGCGCTGCTCAACGTCACGCCCCAGACGGTACAACCGTGGCCGCAGCAGCCCACCGCCCACATTACCCCTGACTGGGATAAAGAGCTGGCGAACGCGCGCGAGTTAAATAAAAAACGCCAGCAGAGCGCGGCCACGCTGTGGATGGACAAAACGATTTACGAAGAGGACGGTAAGCCGCAACAGTGGGATGACACGCCGGTCGTGCCTGCGCAAATCGCCGCGTTCAGTAAAACCGTCCAGCTGCTGAAGGAACGTCACGTGCAGGTAATTGCTATCGTCGACCCGGTTAACCCCTGGGCGCTTTACAATACCGATACCTTCCGCCCGGTTGATAAGCAAATTAAAACCATTCTGGAAAAGAACCAGATCCCTTATTTAGATATGTACGCCATGCCTTATCAGAATGGCTGGAACTGGGATCGTTTGCACCCTTCCGAACTGGCCTGGGTTCCTATGATTCGCTTTATTGCACAGAGCTTTAAATAATGAAAATCGCGATCCGTCTTTTTTTCCTTTATCTCCTGCTGGCGATCACTATCGTCGCGTGGACCTCTGTCGATGACAGCATGAGTATGCAGCTGCATTTTGAATATCAAAAGTTCTGAGGCCGAATGATGTATAGCTCAGGAATGTTTTTTGTCTATTTGTTTTCATCCGCTCTGGTGTTTGCGCTGGTCAATCGCGTATTACGTCATCGCCTGACTTATTTATCGGCCTTATCTGTCCTGGCTGCATTAGGCTGGGGCTATATTTTTCAGGGTGATTACCGTGTTCCCGCGGTCGTTTTTATCAGTTTTTACCTTGTCGCCGCGTTAAAAGAAAAAGGATGGTTAAAAACCTGGCAAGCTATTGTATTAACGCTGCTTCCTTTATTTTTAGTGAAATTACACGTTAATCATCATCTCGGCATGATCGGCCTCTCTTTTATGACGTTCCGCGCAGTGGACGTGCTGCTCTATCGCAGTAAAAAAGAAGGCCAGAATTTCCTGCACTATTTCTGCTATCTGTTTATGCCCTTTATCATCCTGGCAGGCCCCATGTACCGCTGGCGGACATGGATGAGTGACGTCAGCAAGCCCGTGTTTGCCCTTAACCGTGAACAGTTTTTGGTCGCGTTAGAGCAAATCGTTACCGGCATTATCCAGAAGTTCCTGTTTGCCATGCTGGTTGATTCACTTGTCGTGCAGCCCTGGAGCCATAAGCCGTTTACGCTGACCGTGGGCGTGGTGATGTCTATTGCCTATAGCGCCTACCTCTACTTTGATTTTGCGGGCTACAGCAATATGGCCATCGGTGCGGGCCGCCTGTTTGGGTTGAACATTCCGGCAAACTTCAATATGCCCCTTCTGGCAAAGAACCCGCAGGACTTCTGGCGCCGCTTCCACATCAGTTTGTCTGAATGGCTGCGCGATGTGGTCTTTATGCCCGTCTATATGAACCTGATGAAGTTCAACTTTTTCCGTCAGAACAAAACGCTGGCGCAAAATATCGGTATTTTTTGCACCCTGTTCTGCATGGGGGCATGGAATGGCCTGGAACGCCATTACGTCATCAGCGGCGCGCTGTTTGGCGCGATTTCCGTTACTCATAACATGCTGCTGTGGTCAGCCAAGCGCAGCCCGGCATTGCACCGCGGTTTGCAGTATCCGGCCGTTGCGTTTTTAGGGAGAATTCTGACGCTGGGAAGCGCCGCGGGATCCCTTTACATCTTTAGTGGAATGTCACCTCTATGAAAAATCACTCCGATCTTCAGGAACTGCAGGATTTCTTACGTGCGGCATTATGCGATCCCGCCTCCCCGCAGCAACTGGCCATCAGCGGCAGCGACGAAGCCTTAAGCTGGCTACAGCTTTCTGCTGCCGTGACGGACTGGGCACAGCGCTATCAGCGTTGCCAGCCTGTTGCCGGTACGCCGGTCGTCTTGTACGGACACCAGCAGGCCGAGTTCGCCGTGGCGATTTATAGCTGTCTGCTGCACAACATTCCGTACATCCCGGTGGACTGCATCTACCCACAGGAGCGCCTGCGGGAGATCTGCCATCTGGCCAATGCCCCTTACTATTACGACGTCGCGACCCGGCAGTTCATCGCCACGGGTGAACCGGGCAAGGTGCTGGAGGAGAAGGATCTGGCCTATATCATGTTTACCTCAGGCAGCACCGGCAAGCCTAAAGGGGTGCAGATTGGGCGTGAAAGCGTATGGCACTTCATGAAATGGGTCAGCCAGGACTTTTCGCTGCCGGAAAAACCGGTGCTGATGAACCACGCGGTGTTCAGTTTTGACCTCTCCCTGATCCCTTTGCTGGCGAATCTGGCGATGGGCGGACACATTGTGCTGAACGCCAAAGACGATATTCAGAAAGAGAACTGGCTGGAGCGACTGAAAAGTAATGCGGTCTCCGCCTGGGTTTCCACCCCCTCTTTTGCATACCAGCAGCTGCTTTCCCCGCAGTTCAACAGCGAGTATTTGCCTGCGCTCAACGTCTTTATCTTCATTGGTGAAGTGTTAAATAAGGCGCTGGTTAAACAGCTCCGCCGCCGTTTCCCGCAGGCCAAAATCATCAACTCCTATGGCCCAACGGAAGCGACCATCGCGACGACCGTGGTTGAAATCACGGATGAGATCCTGAACAGCGACAGCGCCGTGCTGCCGGTGGGGGTCATGATGCCTGAGAGCAGAATGGAAATTTCCGCTGAGGGCGAGCTGATTATCTGGGGTAAAAACGTCATGCGCGGCTACCTCGGCCTGCCGCAGGAGAACGCAGAAAAATTACTCCGTCGGGAAAATGAAGCATTTCGCGGCTACCGGACCGGCGATCTGGGCTATGAAGCGGGGCTTATCTATTGCCAGGGCCGCAACGATAGCCAGGTCAAACTGAATGGCTACCGTATTGAAATCAATGAGATTGAAAACCGCCTTCTGGCCATGTCCGGCATCAATGAAGCGGTGGTTCTGCCGCTGATGAAATCCTGCGGCAGCGTGCTGCGCATTGCCGCGTTCTGCGTGACGGATATGGCGCCGGATACCATCAAAACGTCGCTGTCGAAGGTGGTTCCGCACTATATGGTGCCTTCACAAATTATCGTAAAAGACGCTTTGCCGCTGAATCCTAACGGCAAAATTGACCGCAAGCTGCTGGACGCTTACGCCCGCACAAATTAATGACTCCAGGAAAAATTATGGAACAAGAAATTCTCGCCCTGTTCGAAAAAGTGTTATCCCGTAAGGTGGGCTTTCACGATGAACTGATTGAATCCGACATTCTCGACTCCATCCTGGCAGTCGATATGGTGCTGGAAGTGCAGGACGTTTATGGCTGCATGATCCCGCCAACTGACGTGGCGACGGTGCTGAAAACCCCGGCGGACCTGGCCCGTTATATTGAAGAAAACCGCTAAACGCCCCTGCTGTTAATCCTGTCCTGAAGGCTCTGGCGCATCGCGCCAGAGCCCAGACGCAAAATGAATATCCATCACCGGAATTAAACCAACCGCTTTTGTGATTTCTCCTACACTTTAGGGGTCGTGTTGTTCTTAACAGAGGAGTCTGCGGTATGGCATTCGTAACCACGAAAGACGGCGTCAATATTTACTACAAAGACTGGGGCCCAAAAGAGGCCCAGCCCATTGTCTTCCACCACGGCTGGCCGTTGAGTGCCGATGACTGGGATAACCAGATGCTCTTCTTCCTTGCAGAAGGCTATCGCGTTATCGCTATCGATCGCCGCGGACATGGAC
This sequence comes from Enterobacter sp. PL_is379, assembly GCF_055817355.1. Classification (NCBI taxonomy): domain Bacteria; kingdom Pseudomonadati; phylum Pseudomonadota; class Gammaproteobacteria; order Enterobacterales; family Enterobacteriaceae; genus Enterobacter; species Enterobacter sp. PL_is379. The sequence goes on along the minus strand of NZ_JBVPGT010000033.1, from coordinate 473,570 downwards.
GATCGGACCAGGTGAGTGAAGGCCACGATATGGATCATTATGCGGCCGATGCGTCAGCCGTGGTTGAAAGCCTGGATCTGCGTAATGCCGTGCACGTCGGTCACTCCACCGGCGGCGGCCAGGTCGCCCGCTATGTTGCGCGGTATGGCCAACCGCAGGGGCGCGTCGCCAAAGCAGTGCTCGTCAGCGCCGTTCCCCCTCTGATGGTAAAAACCGAAACTAACCCCGGCGGCACGCCCATTGAGGTTTTCGACGGCTTCCGCAAAGCGCTGGCGGCTAACCGCGCCCAGTTTTACCTCGACGTTGCCAGCGGTCCTTTCTACGGCTTTAATCGCGATGGCGCGGACGTTTCACAGGGCACGATCCAGAACTGGTGGCGTCAGGGGATGATCGGAAGCGCCAAGGCCCACTACGAGGGGATTAAGGCGTTTTCAGAGACCGACCAGACGGAAGATTTAAAAACCATCACGGTTCCCGTTCTGGTGTTGCAGGGCGATGACGATCAGGTCGTGCCTTATAAAAATGCTGCCCTGCTGCAGGACAAGCTGCTGGCGAACAGCGTGCTGAAAATTTATCCGGGCTTCCCGCACGGGATGCATACCACTCATGCGGATACCATCAACGCGGACATTCTGGCTTTTATTCGCTCATAACGCCGCGTTTCTTGCCGGGTGGCGCTGCGCTTACCCGGCCTACATTCCGCCACGATATCCCGTTCAATGCATGAACGCCACCCGAGGGTGGCGTTGTTTATTCCGCTTAGCGATTATCCAGCTGGGCGCGAACGTTGTTCAGCCCGGTGGTGTTGATTCGGTAAGGCTGCCCGTTCACGGAACGGATCAGCTTTTTGGTGCGGAGTTTTTTAAAGACGCTGAGCGTACAGTCGCTCAGCACCAGCCCTTCGCGGGTGTAGCACTCAACGGACGTGACGCGGCCAGAACTGTCGCGGACGTGCACAATACGTCCACCTTTGGCGAGAACGTGTAAGGTACGTTGTTCCTGACGGGATAAATTCATACTGGAAAACCTGTGTAATCATCATGCGTAAAAACGAGCCCACACCCGCAGGTGCGTGCGTAAGGTTTAAGCGCAGCGATAACCAGTCCGTCCTGAAAAGGGCGGGAAGCTGATTATCTGATGAAAACATTCTCCAGCATCAAAGCCTCGGTAAGAGATAAAAAGGTATTTACGGGGTGAATGATAACGCCTGTTTTTTACAGGGGAATAGCGGGAAGTTAAAAGTGTGAACGGGATCGGTCCGTAAAATCGTCTTTCGTCAATTTTACTGCCAGACTGAAACCCTTTACTGAACACCGACTGGAGCTCCTCTTATGCCTGATAACTATACCGTGGTTGAAACCGTCCCCACTGCAGAAGCGTTTTGCCGGCTGCGCGAAATCTCGGGTCTTAGCCCTCGCCCGCTGGAAGCGGCACAAAAAGCGCTGCCCGGCAGCTGCTATGGCATGCATATAGTGTTTCAGGGAAAACCGGTCGGTATGGGGCGCATCGTGGGGGATGGTGCGTTGAATTTTGATATTGTCGACGTCGCGGTTGATCCGCTTCATCAGGGGAAAGGGCTGGGCAGAATCATTATGGAAACGCTTGTTGCCTGGCTGGATAACCACGCCTGTAAAGGAGCGTACGTTTGCTTAATGGCCGATGTTCCTGAGCTTTATGCAAAATTTGGTTTTACGCTCGTTCGCCCGGCAAGCGAAGGGATGGCCAGAGACTGGTGAAGGGCAAATCCGCGTTAAGACAAAAAGAAAAACCCCAGGTTAACGAGTAACCTGGGGTTTATATCTGGCGGAAGCGCAGAGATTCGAACTCTGGAACCCTTTCGGGTCGCCGGTTTTCAAGACCGGTGCCTTCAACCGCTCGGCCACACTTCCTAAGTGAGGCGAACTATAAACACCTCACCGCGTGCTGTAAAGAGTGGTGGCACTCGTTCGCTGTAAAAATAGTCAAAACGTGTTTAATCGGTTGAACTGACGACACATCGACGATTTTATCAGCACAGGCTTAGTGTTTTTTGATGTACATGTCTTTCGTGTAATAGTACCCGAGCTTATCCGGCGTAAATCCACCGACCCACGGTTTAACCAGGTGCGTGCGGACATAGTGATAAATCGGAATGGCGGGCACATCGCGCCCCAGCAGATCTTCCGCCTGCTGGTAGTACTTACCCCGCTCTTCCGCTGTTTTGGCTTTTGCGGCATTGAGCAGCGCCTGGTCGTATTCCGGATTGCTGTACTGGCTGGTGTTTTCGCTGTCGCCGGTGCGGAAGGTGTTCAGGAAGGTCGCCGCATCGTCGTAATCGGCAATCCACGCGTAACGCACCGCGTCAAAGTTGTGGGTGTGCATGGTATCCAGCATGGTTTTCCACTCCTGATTTTGCAGCTTCGCCTCCACGCCGAGGTTCTTTTTCCACATGGAACTGGCCGCAATCGCGATGCGCTGGTGCGATTCAGAGGTGTTATAGAGCAGGTTGAAGCTCAGAGGATGGCTGGCATTATATCCGGCCTCGTTCAGCAGCTTTTTCGCCTCCGCGATGCGCTTGTCCAGCGGCCAACTGGCGTAATCCGGGTTCTGGAGCTTAACGCCGCCAATATCCGGCTGGCTGATGAGCCACGCCGGGCGCTGCCCCTGCCCTAATACTTTTCCGGCAATGATGTCTTTATCGAGCGCCATGTTCAGCGCCTTGCGCACGCGCGCGTCGTTGAACGGCGGACGGGTGGTATTGAATTCGTAGTAATAGGTCGCAAGCTGAGGTGAAACGTCCAGCTGGCTGCCCAGGGTTTTCTTGAGCTGGGCAAACTGGTTAATCGGCACCGTGTAGACAATGTCAATTTCGCCCGCTTTATAGCGGTTCACATCTGCGGCCTCGGAGGTGATAGGCAGATACGTCACCTTGTTAATCACGGTATGGTCATTATCCCAGTAGCGCGGGTTGCGCTCCGCCACAATGCGTTCGTTGACCACCCACTGCGACAGCTTATACGCCCCGCTGGTGACGATATGTTCAGGCTTGGTCCACTTGTCGCCAAAGCGGCCAATCAGCACTTTATCCACTGGCACCAGCGACGGGTGCGCCAGCATCGCGAGGAACGCCGCGTTAGGCTGCGTCAATGTCACTTCCAGGGTGGTGTCGTTAATGGCTTTCACGCCCAGCGTATCGGGGGCTTTTTTCCCCTGCGCGATGTCCGCACCATTTACGATGTGCATGTTGCCTGGATAGCTGGCATACGGTGAAGCGGTTTTAGGATCAACCAGACGCTGCCAGCTCCAGACCACATCTTCCGCGGTAATGGCAGTGCCGTCGCTCCAGGTGATGCCCGGACGCAAATGGAACGTCCAGACGGTGTTGTCCTTGTTCTCCCATTTTTCCGCCAGCCGTGGCTGAATGTCCCCCGACGGGGAAACGCTGACCAGTCCGTCGAATAAATCACTGATAATATTGAATTCGACGTCGCTTTCGACTTTATGCGGGTCGAGCGAAGCGGGCTCATTACCGTTGTTCCTGACCAGTTCCTGCTTATCGGCCAGCTGCGTTCCTGCCGGCACGTTAGCCGCCCAGGCTGTCGTGCTGGCGCACAGGATCCCGGCGGTTAACAAAGAGAGCGTAAAGCGCGTGCGTGTTTGTGGTTTCATTTCCTTCGCCTTATTGTCTGTTTTTGTGACGATCCGGAAATAACTCTTAGCGGCCTTATGGTAATAACGCAATAATTTTCAGTAACCTATAAGAGGTTGATCTGATTAATCGCGTCAAACCGCTGTTCATACTGGTGAAACGTATTTATGCAGAAGAAACAACCAGCTCCCGCGCTAACCTGCTGAGTAAAGATGGGTAAAACCACTTTGAGAGTGACGCGCCGTTTCCTATTCTTTCCGTTAATTACATCTGTCATAAGAGAGTGACTCATGGATCGTATAATTACTTCCTCACGCGACCGCACATCGCTACTCAGCACCCACAAGGTGCTGCGCAATACCTATTTCATGCTCAGCCTGACGCTGGCGTTTTCCGCGATCACCGCCACCGCCAGCACCGTGCTGATGCTGCCGTCTCCGGGGCTGATCCTGACCCTGGTGGGTATGTATGGTTTGATGTTCCTGACCTACAAAACCGCTGACAAACCGGTCGGTATTCTGTCCGCGTTTGCCTTCACCGGCTTCCTGGGCTACATCCTGGGGCCGATGCTGAACGCATATCTGTCTGCCGGTATGGGCGATCTTATCGGCATGGCGCTGGGCGGTACTGCACTGGTGTTCTTCTGCTGTTCGGCCTACGTGCTGACCACCCGTAAGGACATGTCCTTCCTCGGCGGCATGCTGATGGCGGGTGTTGTGGTGGTGCTGGTGGGTATGGTGGCCAACATCTTCCTGCAACTGCCTGCCCTGCATCTGGCGATCAGCGCCGTGTTTATTCTGATTTCTTCCGGCGCGATCCTGTTTGAAACCAGCAACATCATTCGCGGCGGTGAGACGAACTATATTCGCGCCACCGTGAGCCTGTATGTGTCGCTGTACAACATCTTCGTCAGCCTGTTGAGCATCCTGGGCTTCGCCAGTCGGGATTAAGCACAACGGATATGAAAAAGGAGAATGCCCCGGCATTCTCCTTTTTTTATGCCCTACTCACCCCGGCAAATATAGGTCGGATAGCGCCGGTCCTGAATCAGCCACACGGAAGGCGAGAGTTCAGAGATCGTGAGGTAGTAGCGTGCAGTCGGACTGGCAAAGCTCCCCCACTGGGCGTCAGGCGTATTGTCGTTGTGTCGACGCCAGGTTTCAGTGTAGCTCAATACAATGACGTTATCATCGTCCCGCTGCTGCCAGGTAAAGTCCACGTCCCTGTCAACGATCAGATTTTGCCCGTCAGCCCTTGCCGCGCCTTTATAGGTGGTCACTCCGGTACCGTCCCGATGAAAATAGAACTGGGCAACGGTATTGACCTTCACTTCGCTGGTTTTTCCCTCATTGCGCGTAAAGTTAAATTCGGTGCTACAGGCCAGCACATCCTTTTTAAACACACAGCCGGAATAGTAAAACAGCGCCAGGGCACTGCCGACCAACACACCACCCAGACCAAAGAGAAGTTTTATTTTCATATTTGGGCCCCGCTTTTATAACGGATGGTTTTGCACAGGCTGGATTTACTGACCGGGCAGGCGCCAATGAACACCTCATCTGCGGCGGCAATAGAAAAACGGGCGCTGAAATAATAAATGTCGTACTCCTCACGTTCGCACGCCACGTTATTGGCCGCCAGCTGCGCCGCTAATTTCGATAACACCAGCGGTCTTCCGTGATCGTTGATAATCCAGAGACGACAACGCGCGATTTTCTCCTTAACCGGCATGAGTTTCGCCGGGACGAATATCCCCTGCTGCCGGCTAAAGTAGAAGCTCGCCCCCAATGCAGCAATAATCAATATGGCCGGAATCCCCCACCTTTTCAGGGAAGCGCGCTGAGGCTTTTCCACTTGCGGTGCAGACGGAGGCTGCGGATCAGCGGGTTGAATACTCTCTCCGGGCTGAAAAATCACATCGGCCTCAAAACGAAACCCATAACGGGGTACGGTTACGATAAATTCGTACCCCTCTCCCAGTGCCTGGAAGCTTTTACGTAATTCGCTCACCGCTTTATTGAGATTATTTCCCGATGGCGTAAAGCCAAACTCCTCCCACACGCGGGTAATCAATTCCTCCCGACTCAGGTCATGCCCTTTGTGTTTAATAAATTCCTGTAAGAGGCGAACGGCGGGTGCCGAAAGCGTTAATACAGATTCCGGTTGTCCAACAAGACTTATTGCATGTGCTTCAGGATCAAATAACAACGAATTATTGCATATAAAAAACATCTTTTATTCTCGGCTGTTACCGCATGCTTTTTAATCCCTGGTACATCGACATGAAAACCCTCTCCTGACTTGCTTATTTTCTCATCAGAAGGAATTTTCTCCCCATCCCTGGTCGCGGTATTTTCGCTTAACTATACAACCTTAAAGCCAGAAAATCAGGATAAAAAACTGTATATAACGAGTTAATTAATACAAATTTTCACAAACCGCTGTTCTGGTTAAAGTTTCCCTGCCCTGAAGCGATACGAAAGCAGACGGTGTCCTGGTGTTAACGCGCCGCCTTTAAACTCAGAGCAGGCAGACTTGATTGTGAAACAGAAAAAAAGAGTGAGCGTCACAACCGCCCTTTATGTCGCCGCGCTGTCACTGCCATTTTTCCCGGAAATGGCACTGGCCAATATGAGCGTGTATCCCATGGAACTTAACGTAGATAAGTCCGGTGCGGCGCAAATTAAGGTGGCGTCAAAAACGGATGATATTCAGTTCATTCGGGTGAGGCAAAAGAAAATTCTTAATCCCGGCACGGCCCTGGAAAAAGAAATTGATGTGGCGTCGTGGAAAGAGGGTGGCGTTGTTGTCACGCCGGAAAAATTCGCCCTTGCGGCAGGCGCAATGCGCGTGGTTCGCCTGGTATCGCTTACGCCCCCGGAAAAAGAGACGACCTGGCGCGTCTATTTTGAAGGGGTCAAGCAGCCTGACAGCATTATTCCGGGCAAGGCAGAAAGCCCTGCTGCGACGGCAAGACTGGGCGTCAATGTGATCTGGGGTGCCCTGATCCATCTCGCACCGAAAAAAAGCGTGGTTGCGCTGTCAATTGACCCTCAGAGGGGAACGTTAAAAAACAGCGGCACGTTGCGCGTGCCGCTCAGAGAGATCGGTATTTGTGATGCGGATTCGTCGTGCAGATGGATTAAAGAAGACGCGACGATTTATCCGGACACCGAACGGAAATTAAAAACGCTCTCGAAGGTACAAGGCCAGAAATATAAATTCCGCTACTTCAACTGGCTGAATAAAACCGCTGAAGAAGCTGATTTACCCGTCGTGCAATAACACGACGTTACCGTAAAGACCCAAAGGGTTTGTTTAAAGAGCCAGGGTGCTCATTTGTAAATATGGAGATATCAATGCGTAAGTATTTTAAACCTCTGATGATTGTTGCCGCGATGACCACGTCCGTTAGCGCGCTGGCGATTCAAAAAGATATTACCGTCAACGCCAGCGTTGATTCACAGCTGGATATGACCCAGGCCGATAACACACCGCTGCCGGCAAGCATCGATATGCAGTACCTGCCTGGCCGTGGCCTGGAAAGCTACCGCCTGAATACCAAGGTGTGGTCTAACTCCGCGACCAGCAACGTAAAAGTCCGTCTGGTTAGCGCCGCGAAGCTGGCGAATGCTGACGGTGCTGAGACCATCCCAATGACGGTGATTCTGGGTGATAAAACCCTCTCTACCGCAGATGTGGAATATACAGGCGCCGAACTGTTCCCGGGGAGCATTGAAAACGGTTCAGCGGTACTGCCGCTGACCATTTCCCAGACCACCAAAGGCATTCTGAAAACCGGTCAGTACAGCGGCGTTGTCAGCCTGATGCTGACGCAGGCGACGACCACGGAAGGCGGTGCGTAACACCACTGCACCTAAGGAATAACGTCAGAGGGTGTTCACCCTCTGACGTCAGGATGATGTCGAGGCTCGTTCATGGCGTTTCACAGAAATACCCTCCTCTTTGTTGCTTTGTTACCCGCTTCCATCCAACTCGCCTGCGCCGGGATGGCCGTCCCGCCAGGTTTTGAAGATCTGGCGAAGACGCAGCGCCTGTGGACAGAGGTGAACCTCTATGGCGAGGCGCTTGGCCTTTTTGAAACGGATATCACGCTTGAAACGGTCAGCTTTGTCGCACCTGAAACCGTGGTAGCGGCCATCAAACGCCGGTTTAATGACGACCCATCGCTTGTTGCCACCGTGTCTGCCGCGCTGGCTGTTCCGCTTGCCCGTAACGGCAACCTGGCCTGTAACAGCAACGGCTCCGCAACGGGCTGTGATTACATCGATACCGACCGCGCGGCCATTATTTATGACGAGAATAACGCCCGCATTAACCTGTTCCTGGACAAGAAATTTCTGCCTAAGCAGACGGCAGAGAATCAATGGTATCAGCCTACTCAGGGCACCGAAAATGCGCTGATCCATCAGCAAAACATTAACTTCGTTGCCGACAGGGATTATCAGTCGGCAACCGTGCAGGGCAACGGCGCGCTGGCGCTCACGCAGGACGGCTATGCGAATCTCGACTGGACCTGGCTGGGGCAGCGTTCACGGCAGAAGCAGCTGCAGGAGGTCACCGTCAACAACGCCTGGTTTCGCCAGGATATCCTGCGTCAGTACTATGTTCAGCTGGGCGAGATGGATACCCGCGATCTGTTCAGCAACGCCGGTGGGAATATCAACCTCAGCCAGCTGCCGCTGGGCAAAATTCGCGGCCTGCGCACGGGTTCAACAAGGGCATGGATGAACCCGGTTCAGCAGTCGAAGGGAACCCCAGTGACCGTGCTGCTTTCCCATGACGCGCGTATCGACGCCCGCCGGGGCAATCAGCTGCTGGCGAGCTTTTATCTGAATGCCGGGGCGCAAACCCTGGACACGCGTTCGTTCCCGGACGGGAGCTACACCGTGACGCTCTCCATCTATGAAAATAACCGGCTGACGCGCACCGAGCAGGTGCCGTTTACCCGAACCGGCATTACGCCATTCGACCGCGTCGAGTGGTTCCTGCAGGCGGGCGAAACCGATAATAGCGATCAAAACGAAGAACGTAGCGCGGTTGCGCAGGCGGGCGTTCGTCTGCCCGTGACCCCGACGCTGGCGCTGACCAGCGGCGCAACGTTCAAGAAAAACCAGCGTTTCCTGGAAAATGCGATCGACTGGAGCCGGGGCTTCAACGCGGGCCCGATCGATGGCGTGCTGAGTACCCGGTTTAGCTACCTCTACGGCAGCGAAGGTCAGCGCGGCAATATTCAGCAAATCAGCTACAACGACGGTTTTTCTTTGAGCATCTATCGCAACGCGTTGTCCGCTGAAAACTGCACCACCCAAAGCGCGGGATTTGACGCCGTGAACGGCTGTTATCGCACCCTCTCGGTGATGTTCTCCGTCCCGGTCGGCGCCTGGTATGCGAGCCTGGGATATTCGGATAACCGCAACGAAGGCCGGTACGTTTCACGCCGTGAGCTCCCGGACAGCGACGATCGCCACGATGCGGGTCTGCCGTGGGAATCGGTCTATATGACCCGCACGCGCACGCGGGCCTGGCAGGGAGGCCTGAGCAACGCCTTCAGTACCCATGGGCTGAACATTAACAGCAGCATTAACCTGTTTATGCGTAACGATGACGCCCGCGACGGCAGGGATAAAGGCGGCTACCTGAGCGTGAGCCTGTCCATGGCGCATAACCGTCAGGGTGATGCGTCAAGCTACACCTCTCTGGGCGCAACGTGGCAGCACCAGCAGCGTGAAAAAAACCAGCTGAGCTACAGCGTGGCGCATAACTGGTATGCCGATGCCCGCGGTGAAAATGAGTATGGCCTCAGCGCGTCGGGCATTAACAGCGACTCGCTGAATACCTCAGCCTATACGCGCCAGGGCGGACGATATGGCAACGGAAGCCTGACGGTCAGCGACGCCTGGGATCGTCAGGACCGCCGCCATACGCTGAGCAGCAGCGGTAACTACAGCTCAACGCTCGCGCTGTCCCGTTCTGGCCTGTGGCTGGGCCGCTGGAGCGACGGTCGCCCTGCTTCCGCCGTCGCGGTGAACGTGGCCACGCCGGAAGATGCTCAGGATCCGCGCGTCGCCGTGTCGCTGGATAATAGCGGTAGCGCAGACATTCCGGGCAATAGCCGCGCCCTCTTCGCGGTACCGGGCTATCAGCAGACGACGTTGACGATTAACGAATCGCTGGACGTCTCCCGGGGAGCCAGCAGTGAAATCACGCAAGGGTCAGGCAGCAGAACGCTGTTTATGGTGCCAGGCAAACTGCTGCGCCGGGACGTGCAAACTACCGCAAGCTACACCTGGCTTGGCCAGTTAACCGACGAGCGCCATTCGCCGTTTATCGGCGGCGTGCCGCTGAACGTGAACGGCTGGAGCGACCTTGGCAATGGCGGGTTTAGCGCGCAAAGCGACGCCCTGCTGCATAACCTCTACCTGGTGCGTCAGCAGCAATTTTATCAGTGCGCGCTGAACGTGAAGAGCATGCGCGACGTTGTGCGTTACGTCGGTTCGATTCCCTGTAAGGAATTAACCTTCTCCGCCCTGCCGGATGCAGTCCAGCAGCAGGCGCAGCTGATGCTGGCCGGACGGTCGGTCCCTGCTGGCCCGACTGCCATGAATACCGATAGCCTCACTAAAGGGAAATGATGTGATTAAACGCCTCTTTATTTTACTGCTGTTAAGCCTGTGGGCCGGCCAGACGCTGGCGGGCGCCCCCGCGGGACGTAACTCCAGCGTTGGGATCAGCTTCGATCGTATGGCACCGCCTGCGCGCTTTGACATCTGGTTTCATGAATCGGGCGGTTATGACCCCGCCGATCCGCAAAAGTGGGGGCGTAATACCCTGACCTGTGAGTCCCGGACTGACACCACGAACGGCGCCTGCATGAACGCCCCGGTCTGGTTCTCGGCGAACCCGGCCGCGCCTTATGCCATCAACTTGCGTTTTACGCATGCCCTCACCAGCAAGACGGTGGATATCAAGGTGTATGGCGATCATTACATGTTTATCAATAACAGAGTGTTTACTTTCGCCAGCTTCGTGACTGGAGGAACTGTCGACCTCCCAGCGTGGAACAGAGAGCCTTACTTCGATTTCTACATCGTAAAAAGCGAACTGGATAAGCTCGCCCTGCCGGGGATCTGGACCGCCACGCTGAAGCAGAACCTGCGCCAGTGGGGAAGCGCCGACTGCGGCGGGAACTTCAATGACGTGAATGTCGGCTGTCCGGGCTATCTCACCCTCGCCAAATGGCAGGCCAATATTCGCATTGAGGTGGTCGACCCGGGAAACCAGCAGATTTATCTGCCGGCCTTTCCGCACTCCACGCCCATCGTTAACCTCAACCTGACCAACTTCCCGGGGCGCCCCGGGGGCAGCGAGATCCAGGGGGAAAACACGCTGGATATGTGCCTGTACGACGGCAAAAACAGTACCAGCACCCGCGCCTATCTTCGCTTTGAGGACGACGGGCTTCCCTCAGATGGGCGTGCCGAAGGGGCGTTTTCTATCCGGCGGCGCGGCGGTAGCCAGACCGATGCGCGGGACCGTCTCGATTATCGGGTCTCCGTCACCAATCCAATCACAGGCGCAACCGAAACGGTCGCGAACGGTAAAACCCTGGTCTGGCAAGGCACAAACGATCCGCAGCATCTGCGTCAGGTCGTGCTGCCGGGCGGACGCGAGAGCGTACTGTGCATTCCTGCGCCGATTATCCTGAAAACGCCTGCGTTTGCTGCCAGCAGCAAAAACGCAGGCGACTATACCGGCACGCTGCGCGTTATCTATACGCCCAGCACGTTATAACGAGGTCACCGTGAGTTACGCCATTCTCGACAATAATCGATTTTACGCCGAAGGGTTGCGCTATGCGCTGCTGCGTCGGGGCGTCCAGCCAGAGGTCATAAGCGATACCGTACAATGGCAGCCAACGCTGCTTACCCGCCGCGTTGTGGTCGTCCGCTGCCGTTTTTCCGTGGCGGCGACGCATCAGGCGCTGATCAACATTTTGCTCAGGCTTGAAGCCGCCCGCTGGAAAGGCAGTCTTTATCTGGTCTGCAACGAAAAGGGATGGGCGCTGGCGACGCATTTACGCAAGCGTTTCGGTACGCTAACGCTTTATATCATCGACGACAGGATCGCCGTTGCCGATGCGGCATATTTGCTGGCAAAAGAGCCGCGTCGCGTTCGAAGCCTTGACTGTTGCCTGACCGTTCCTGAATTCAACGTGCTCGATCTGATGCTGGCCGGGTTGCCGGTCCGCCACATTGCCATCGTGACGCACATGTCGGAGAAACAGGTTTCAAGCCATAAATGCAACGCGCTGAAGAAGCTCAATGCCAACAACCTGCTTCAGCTGCTCCTGTAGGTCACGGTTTATCCTGAGCCCGCTTTTTTGCTACACTGTCGCTGATTTTTTACCTACGACAGAAGATTATGTTCATTTTTGCAGGCCAGGAAATTGAGACCGATAGCGAAGGCTATCTGAAAGATACGACGCTCTGGAGCGAACCGCTGGCGGAGAAAATTGCGGAAAACGAAGGGATTACCCTCTCCCCCGAACACTGGGAGGTGGTGCGTTTTGTCCGCGAGTTTTACCTTGAATTCAACACCTCTCCGGCCATCCGCATGCTGGTCAAGGCGATGGCCAATAAGTTCGGTGAAGAGAAAGGCAACAGCCGCTATCTGTATCGTCTGTTCCCGAAAGGCCCGGCAAAACAGGCCACCAAAATTGCCGGCCTGCCAAAACCGGTGAAGTGCATTTAGTAGCGAATACCGAAGTTCATATATTCCCGCCCGGGCTGATGCGGTTCTGTTAAGACCTTATCAACCCGTGCGCTACGCGGCCCACCCGCTTTCAGCCACGCCACCAGCTTGTCGACCTGCTCCGCTTCGCCGCAGGCGACCACCTCAACGCTGCCGTCGTCCATGTTTCGCGCGTATCCCGTTAGCCCAAGCTGAACGGCCTCGCGCTGGGTGCTGTAGCGGAACCCCACGCCCTGAACAACGCCGTGAACCCAGGCAATGGTGCAGACTTTAGACATTCTTTTTCTCCTTAACGTAGCGTTTTCGGCAAACAGCCGTAGTGCTGCCGGAAACGGGCGGTGAAACGAGAGCTGGAAAGATACCCACATTGTAATGCGATTTCGCCGATCGGTAATCGGGTTGACTGTAGCTGTGATAAAGCAACGGCCATCCTCACCTCCTCCACAATCTGGCGAAAACTCTGTGACTCCTCGCGTAACCGCCTGCGCAGCGTCGGTACGCTTAAGGCCAGACGGCTGGCGACGTCCTGCGCGCTCCAGGCTCTGGCGGGCGACAGCATAATGAACTGCCGCACCTGCTCGGTCAGGTTACTGTGTCGCTCAATAAGCAGCGGACCTGCCACACCGTCATGCAGCAAGGCCAGCAACAGACCGAAAGCCTGATGCTTTTGTAGCGCCTCCGGTAAATCCTGACGCACGGCGTGCAGCAGATTATCCCACATAAACGCCAGCCCCTCGCTCAGCGGCGCGCAGAGCGAATGCAACGTCGTGCGCGGCCAGGATTTCAGGTAATGCGCTTTAAACTCGGCAACGATCTCCGGAGATAACATGAGCAAGTCCGATCGAAACATGCCGTTCGCGGGCTGATTGATAATCTCCATCACCGTATTGGCAGGGATAATGATGAGTTGATCCCGTGTCGCCTCCAGGCGGTTATCGTCCTGAACAATCACCTTACTGCCGTGAGTGATGTGACAAATAGCCGGAAAGAAGAGTTTAACCTGGTGCAGGCGATGCATTTTGCTGGCAGTCACTTCATCCGCAGTAAGATGTTTATGTCGAAAATGGAACTCCTGCACCCTGTCATCCTTATCTGCTGTAGGTTGCTGTTAACTGAGCCTTTGCCAGAGTGTGACTATTAATCATAAAACCGACCAGCGCGCCGCTGGCATTTTTGTCGACGGGCAGTGTATCTACGTCCAGCGCCCAGACGGTAACCTGATAGCGGTGAGGCTTGTCCCCGGCAGGTGGACATGCGCCGCCGAATCCAGAATAGCCGAAATCATTGCGCCCCTGCACCACGCCGGCAGGTAATTTCTCGCCGTTCGGGTTACCGGCATCAGCGGGCAGCGTCATTGTATTCGCCGGTATATTGGCTACGGTCCAGTGCCACCAGCCACTGCCGGTGGGCGCATCAGGGTCATAGACCGTAACGGCAAAACTTTTTGTACCGGCGGGCGGATTTTTCCATGCCAGCTGGGGAGAGGTATTCCCACCATGGCAGCCAAATCCCTCAAATACCTGCTGCTGCGCCAGCCGCCGATCGCCGGAAATATCCCGGCTGGTCATGCTGAAAGACGTTGCTGCGAAAACCTGAAAACTCATTGCCGTCAGAGCGGCTATTGTGATGACACTGCGCTTTTTCATGGGTGCTTCCTCTGCTGAACTGGAGGCCCTACTGTAAAGCCTGCTGCAATGCCGTAATGTGCCTAAGCGATTCGATTTTGTGCCGAAACGCTCAACGGCATCCACAGATGATTGCACCTTGCTGAATGTGCTACTCTACGCACCGTGAGTATGTACGTGTACAAACAGTAAATGGGATTTTTTGCGTGAAAGGAAAACGATATGAATGTCACTGATGAAGCTCTGTTGCGTTCTGGTTTCACACTGTCTGACTTGCAGAAGATAAAAAATAACGTTGAGAGATACGGTGGAACGCTTGAAGAGGCGATTTACGATCTCGCCCGTCGATTTAATACCTTACTTTGGGTAGCCAGTGTATGCTTCACGATCCTGATTATACTTGTCGTTTTCAGTTCACCTCTCAAAGCATTGGCGTGGGGGCTGGCGATTATCATAGGGGTAAGCATTATGACTCTCGCACAGCCTCCTGTACTGTCGTATAAATCCTGGCGTTACCGAAAAAGCACCAGAGATTAACGGATTCCGTTATCTGTTGTTATCAGATCAAAAATGACCTTGGCTTTAACGCCATATCCGACAATCTTCATCGTGAGTTTAGGCGCGCCCATCGTACTGACTTTGCGATAGTAATCGTGTGGAAGCCATCGAAACAATCTCCACGCTCCCGTTTTTCGGGCTAGTCCAGCGATACTATAGACACTTGCACCAAGAGTAACACCGTTATAAAAAGCCAATCCTGAGTTGGGACTGAACCCCATAAACTGAGCTGTTTCCATAACGGTATCAGCAATCATTCCCTGTGAAGGTTTTTGTCCTGCTGGTAGATCAAAGTTGAGTACTTCCCGGGTCAACCCGTTAATTCCATCAGCAATAAGGACAGCTCCTGCAAACATGCCTATCGGCCCCATAGTGGATAACATCACAAATCCACCAAACAAAACGACGCCTGATAGCACAACATTCACTGCCGAAATGACATATCCGACAATTTTATTATTTTCCCTGACAATCTCGACTTTTGCATAAAGCTGCGCGGCGCGGGTTCTTAGCAGATGCTCTTGCTCACGAAGATTTTCCGTTTCAGCTCGAAGATTCTTGATGCAAACCATACATTCTTCATCTGTTCTGGCACGACGCGCTGTTGCAAACTCCTTTTCAACGACCTGTTTTATTTCTTCTACAAACTTGATACGACAAAGCCCGTCCTGAAGGTAGAAGGCTGATAACTGGTTGGCTGTATCAACGAGCTTATGCGCCTCCAGATTAACCATGGTCTCAGACCATGCCCTGTTTCTTCCCTTATTTAGTAACGCAATATCCATTTTGATTCCCTCCGGCTTTTTAACGGTAACGAGCTTAATTACTCCATCGCTTTGATTATTTTACGTGCGACGCGATCAGGAACAACAGAAAATGATTTCAACAAGCTCTGATCCGTTTTGATGTGCTACTCTACGCGCCATTTCCTTGGAATCGACAGAACAGCAAATTATGAGTGTACGTTTAGTGTTAGCCAAAGGGCGCGAGAAATCATTACTGCGCCGTCATCCCTGGGTCTTTTCCGGCGCGGTTGCCCGTATGGAAGGCAAAGCCAGCCTCGGTGAAACCATTGATATCGTGGACCATCAGGGGAAATGGTTAGCGCGAGGTGCTTACTCGCCAGCCTCCCAGATCCGCGCGCGCGTCTGGACGTTTGATAAAGATGAAACCATCGACATCGACTTCTTTGTGCATCGTCTGCAGCAGGCGCAGCAGTGGCGCGACTGGCTGGCAAAACGCGACGGGCTGGACAGCTACCGTCTGATTGCCGGTGAGTCCGACGGCCTGCCGGGCGTGACCATCGATCGCTTCGGTAACTTCCTTGTGCTGCAGCTCCTGAGCGCCGGAGCGGAATACCAGCGTGCCGCGCTGATTAGCGCGCTGCAAACGCTGTTCCCGCAGTGCGCCATCTATGACCGCAGCGACGTTGCGGTGCGCAAAAAAGAGGGCATGGAGCTGACGCAGGGTCCGGTCACGGGTGAACTGCCGCCTGCCCTGCTGCCGATTGAAGAGCACGGCATGAAGCTGCTGGTGGATATTCAGGGCGGGCACAAAACCGGTTACTACCTCGACCAGCGCGACAGCCGTCTGGCTACGCGTCAGTACGTTGCCGACAAACGCGTGCTGAACTGCTTCTCCTATACCGGCGGTTTTGCCGTTTCGGCACTGATGGGCGGCTGTGCCCAGGTGGTGAGCGTGGACACCTCACAGGAAGCGCTCGACGTGGCAAAACAGAACGTCGAGCTGAATAAGCTGGATCTGAGCAAAGCGGAGTTTGTACGCGATGACGTGTTCAAGCTGCTGCGTAAATATCGCGATCAGGGCGAAAAGTTCGACGTCATCGTGATGGATCCACCCAAGTTTGTGGAAAACAAAAGCCAGCTGATGGGCGCGTGCCGTGGATATAAAGATATCAACATGCTGGCTATCCAGCTGCTGAACCCGGGCGGGGTTCTGCTCACCTTCTCTTGCTCAGGCCTGATGACCACAGATTTATTTCAGAAAATCATCGCCGATGCCGCAATAGATGCTGGCCGTGATGTACAATTTATAGAGCAGTTCCGTCAGGCAGCCGATCACCCCGTGATTGCTACCTACCCGGAAGGACTGTATCTGAAAGGGTTTGCCTGTCGCGTCATGTAACTTGAAAAGAGAAATATTGCCCGCACATAACGTGTAAGTCGTATTTCCCGGGAGGTGACTATGATTGCCAGCAAATTCGGTATCGGCCAGCAGGTCCGCCACACTTTGCTCGGGTATTTGGGTGTGGTCGTGGATATCGACCCGGAGTATTCACTTGATGAACCGTCAGCAGACGAGCTGGCGGTGAATGCAGAGCTTCGCGCCGCGCCCTGGTACCATGTGGTGATGGAAGGTGATGATGGACAACCCGTTCACACCTATCTTGCTGAAGCGCAGCTGAGCAGCGAGCTGCAGGAAGAGCATCCGGAGCAACCCACTATGGATGAACTTGCTCAGACTATCCGCAAACAGTTACAGGCTCCGCGCCTGCGGAACTAAGCGTGTAAAAAAAGCCCGATGAACGGGCTTTTTTTTATTACTTCGCCAGCCCCAGGCGGGGGATGTCGATCGCCGGACAGCGATCCATGACGACGTTTAACCCCGCATCCCGCGCCAGCACCGCAGCCTGCTCGTTAATCACGCCCAGCTGCATCCACAGCGTTTTCGCCCCGACGGCGATAGCGTCCTGCGCCACTTCCCACGCCGCCTCGGAATTTCGGAAGACGTCGACCATATCAATTTTTTCCGGCACGTCAGCGAGCGTGGCATAGCCCTGCTGGCCCAGTAAGGTTTTCCCCGCCACTTTTGGCGAGACCGGGATGACGTGATAGCCCTGATCGAGAAGGTATTTCATCACCCGATAGCTTGGACGATCGGGTTTATCGCTCGCGCCCACCAGCGCAATGGTACGCGTGGATGTCAGAATCTCGGCAATATCGTTCTCTTTCATGGTTTTTCTCCTGGCTTTTTTAAAAGTGTACGCCAAACCGCACATCTCAACCATCCATCCCATACCGACGCATGAGGGCAAAACGGCGAAATATGTCTATATGTTAGTAAACATGATTCTCGAAAAATTTAGATACATTAATGCGGCGAGAGGATTTCTGACGGGAGCCTTCTATGAAAACCGGTATTGCCACTGCTCTGATTGCGTTAGTGATGCCGGTCTGCGTTTTTGCGACCACGCTCCGGCTCTCTACCGATATTGATCTCCTGGTACTGGACGGAAAAAAGGTTTCCAGTTCGTTATTGCGCGGTGCGGACAGCATCGAGCTGGATAACGGGCCGCATCAGCTGGTATTCCGGGTGGAAAAATCGATCGGTCTGGCGAATCACGAGCAAAGGATGTACATCTCGCCGCCGCTGATCGTCAGCTTTAATACCCGGCAAATCAGTCAGGTCAACATTACCCTGCCTCGTCTTGAAACGGAGAAAGAATCGGCGGCCTTCGACGCGTCTCCCCGCATTGAACTGCTGGACGGAGATGCGATGCCGATTCCGGTGAAGCTGGATATTCTGGCGCTGACGACCTCACCAAAAGGTCCGGATTACGAGGCCGCGACCCAGACCTATAACAAAGCGGGTAAACGCGCGTCGCTTCCTCAGTTTGCCACCATGATGGCTGACGACAGTACGCTGCTATCCGGCGTCTCGGAACTGGACGTTATTCCTCCCCAGTCCCAGACCCTGACGGAACAGCGCCTAAAATTCTGGTTCCAGCAGGCCGATCCCGACACGCGGGCCCGGTTTTTACAGTGGGCAAAACAACAACCTTCATCATAAGCCACATTTTTTACGCCTTTCTCTTGCAGCGTCAGACGGTTCCCGTCATCGTGTAGGCAGTTAACCTGATGGATATGATTATGGAACTGACAACACGCACGCTACCTGAACGCAAACACATTGCGCTGGTGGCGCACGATCACTGTAAACAAATGCTGCTTAACTGGGTTCGCCACCATCAGTCTTCGCTGGAAAAGCACGATCTGTCGGCGACCGGTACTACCGGTAACCTGATCCAGCGCGAAACGGGTCTGCAGGTGAATGCCATGCTGAGCGGCCCGATGGGCGGCGATCAGCAGGTCGGCGCGCAGATCTCCGAAGGGAAGATTGATGTGCTGATCTTCTTCTGGGACCCGCTGAACGCGGTTCCGCACGACCCGGATGTCAAAGCCCTGCTGCGTCTGGCGACGGTGTGGAATATTCCGGTGGCGACAAACCTGTCGACGGCGGATTTCATCATCGAATCGCCGCAGTTTAATTCGCCGGTTGATATCCTCATTCCGGACTATCAGCGTTATCTTTCCGACAGATTGAAGTAGCTTTTTTGCCGGGTGGCGGCTACGCCTTACCCGGCCTACAAAACCTTCCCTGACGTCGTTATGGTTTACGCGCTACCGGCACATCAATACTCTTCAGGATATCGACAAACACGGATGGCTCCTCTTTATTGAACAGCAGCCACACGCGATGGCGCGCGCGGGTGATAGCCACATACAGCAAACGCCGCTCTTCGGCATCCGGGAAGTCTTCCGGCACCGGCAGCAAGGCCTGTTCCATTACCGACTCGCGGGCCGGAGCCGGGAAACCGTCGCTGCCCTCTTTCAGCCCCATGACAATCACATAGTCGGCCTGCTGCCCTTTGCTGGCGTGAATCGTCATAAATTCAAGCTGCAGCTTCGGCCAGCGGGTGGCCGCCTTTTCCAGCGCCTCGGGTTTGAGGTGATGGTAACGCGCCAGCACCAGGATACGCTCATCGGGCTTCGCATAGCCGCTGAGCTTGTCCAGCAGCGGTTCCAGCTGATCGTCCGCCAGCAGGGTCACGGCTTTTTTATCCCCTGCCCGCAGGCTATTGAGCGGTTTTGCCAGCTGATGCGGGTTCTGCTGGATAAAGCGGTTGGCGATTTCACCAATCCGTGAATTGAAGCGGTAGGTCGTGTCCAGATCGCTGCGATCGCCTTCGCCAAAATAGTGGTGGAATGCGGTTGTCAGGGAGAGCTGCGCCCCGCTGAAGCGATAGATGGCCTGCCAGTCGTCCCCCACCGCAAACAGCGAGGTATGCTTATTTTGCGCCCGCAGCGCTGAGAGCAACGCTGCACGCTGCGGAGAGATGTCCTGGAACTCATCCACCAGAATATGCTTCCACGGGCTGACAAAACGCCCCTTCTCAAGAATGATGATGGCCTGATGGATCAGGCCGGAGAAATCAACGGCATTTTCCTCTTTCAGCGCGGTTTTCCAGGCTTTCAGTAGCGGAGCCATCAGCTTGACCCGCTTCGAAAACAGATCGCGGATCGCCTCCGGCACGCTTTCAATCATCTCTGCCTGCGATCCACCGTGCATTCGCATCAGGCTGACCCAGCGGTCAAGTCGCGAACCCAGCCGACGCGCCAGCTTATCATCCTGCCAGAAGCTACCCTCTGGCACGTCCCAGCTGAGCTCCTCCTCCAGCCACTGACGCCACCCTTTTGCCTGCGCCTTTTTCTCACTGCACTGCTGGCGCCACGTTTTGATGAACAGCGCCTGACGCGCCTGCGCGTCGTTTTCCAGCTTACTGATGGAAGGTACTTTTTTACTGCCCTGCTGAATAATATGCAGCGCAAGGGCATGAAAGGTTCTGGCCGTGATATCCCGGGTGTGCAGGCGTTCCTGGATACGTTCGTCCATCTCCTGGGCAGCCTTGCGGCCAAAAGCCAGAAGCAGAATTTGATCGGCTACCGCTTCCCCGGTCGTCAGCAGCCAGCCGGCACGCGCCACCAGCACCGACGTTTTACCGCTACCGGCCCCCGCCAGCACCAGCAGCGACTGCTCGCCGTTGACCACCGCGCGCGCCTGGGCCGGATTGAGCGGTGACGATTCCACCGTACTGAAAAAGTCGGCATATTGGGTGAGCATGGCGTCCGTCCAGGCGTGATTATGGGCGAGACGGCTTTTATCCTTATCATTCAGCCAGGCCTGACACTGGCGCCAGGCGTCGCGACAGTTGTCAAACTCGTCGAGACGCGTCACGGAGAGCGGCAGCGCCGAGAGTGCCTGTCGGATCTTTTGCTGCAGCCCGGCGGTCTGCTGACGGGTCAGCCACGCGTGTTGCGCGTTGCTTTGCGCGATATCGTCCAGCACCTGCTGGAGCACCTGGGCGGCAATCACGCTCATATCCTGGCTCCACTGCTGCCAGAGCGCGTTCAGGTGATGGTGGAAACGCTGAGTTTCCGCCCACTCGGTGCCGTGAAGACGCACGACTTTATCGTCAGGGAGAACGAACTCCAGCTCGCCCCACACCAGCCCGCGTTTGCAGTGGATAGCCAGAAGCTGATTAAACGGAATAAGGTATTCGTGGCGTTCCCCGGAGACTTTCACCCCGGCATTAAGGAGAACAACCCTGTCGTAAGGGTGTTGCGCCAGGCGTTTGCCTAACGACGTTGCTTTCAGTTCCATGTTCCGCCAAATCCACGAAGAGATAATTTACCTGACAGTTTAACTGCCAGTTTTAAGGTGCTCCAGCCTAAAAAAACGTTACAATCATTGGGCGTTAATTTTATCGAAAGGAAGTGAGGGTTTATGCGTACCGTTCTGAATGTGTTGAATTTTGTGCTGGGCGGTTTTGCCACCACCCTTTCCTGGCTTTTTGCCACGCTGGTGAGCATCGTCCTGATTTTCACGCTTCCCCTGACCCGTTCCTGCTGGGAAATCACAAAACTCTCCTTAATCCCCTACGGGAATGAAGCCATCCACGTTGACGAGCTGAATCCGGAGAGCAAAAACGCCCTGATGAATACGGGCGGAACCCTGCTGAACATTCTGTGGCTGATTTTCTTCGGCTGGTGGCTGTGCATCATGCATATTTTTGCCGGTATTGCACAGTGCATCACGATTATTGGCATTCCGGTGGGGATCGCGAACTTTAAGATCGCCGCCATCGCCCTTTGGCCCGTCGGCCGCAGGGTTGTTCCGGTAGAAGTGGCCCAGGCGGCGCGTGAAGCAAACGCTCGTCGTCGTTTTCAGTAAATAAGGACCGGCCGCGTTTATGCTAAGCCCACTGCTTCGCCGTTATACCTGGAACAGCACCTGGCTTTATAACGTCAGGATATTCATCGCGCTTTGCGGCACGGTTGCTCTGCCCTGGTGGCTGAATGATGTCAAACTCACTATTCCGCTCACGCTAGGAGTGGTGGCCGGGGCGCTGGCGGACCTGGACGATCGTCTGGCCGGGCGTTTGCGTAATCTGGTCATTACGCTTGTCTGCTTTTTTATTGCGTCAGCGTCCGTTGAGCTGCTTTTCCCGTGGCCCTGGCTGTTTGCCCTGGGTCTTACCCTCTCAACCAGCGGGTTTATTTTGCTCGGTGGCCTTGGGCAGCGCTATGCCACCATCGCTTTTGGTGCATTGCTGATCGCCATCTACACTATGCTGGGCGTTTCCCTGTACGACCAGTGGTACCAGCAGCCGGTTCTGCTGTTGCTGGGTGCCATCTGGTATAACCTGCTGACGCTAACCGGTCATCTGATCTTCCCGGTTCGCCCTCTACAGGATAACCTTGCCCGCAGCTTTGAGCAGTTAGCCCACTATCTGGAACTGAAATCCCGGCTGTTCGACCCGGATATCGAGGAAGAAAGCCAGGCGCCGCTCTACGATCTGGCGCTGGCAAACGGCCAGCTGGTTGCCACCCTTAACCAGACAAAAGCCTCTCTGCTGACCCGTCTGCGCGGCGATCGCGGTCAGCGCGGAACGCGAAGGACCTTACACTACTATTTTGCCGCCCAGGATATTCATGAACGCGCCAGCTCATCGCACGTTCAGTATGCCGCACTGCGCGAGAGATTCCGCTACAGCGACGTGATGTTCCGCTTCCAGCGCCTGCTCTCCATGCAGTCTCAGGCGTGTCAGCGGCTCTCGCGCTCCATTCTGCTGCGCACGCCCTATCAGCATGATCCCCGCTTTGAACGCGTATTCAGCCACCTTGATGCGGCGCTCGACCGCGTTCAGGCCAGCGGAACGTCACCGGAACACATCAAAGCGCTGGGCTTTCTGCTGAACAACCTGCGGGCGATTGATGCACAGCTGGCAACCATTGAGTCCGAACAGGCGATGGCACTGCCGGGCAGTGAGGTGGAAAACCAGCTTGCTGATGACAGCGTGCACAGCGTTAGCGATATGTGGCTACGCCTGAGCCGCAACTTTACGCCGGAGTCGGCTCTCTTTCGCCACGCGGTGAGAATGTCGCTGGTGCTGTGCGTGGGGTATGCCTTTATTCAGATAACCGGACTGCACCACGGCTACTGGATCCTGCTCACCAGCCTGTTTGTCTGCCAGCCGAACTATAACGCCACCCGACACCGACTTGCGCTGCGTATTATCGGTACGCTGGTTGGCGTCGCGATCGGCCTTCCGGTGCTCTATTTCGTGCCTTCCGTCGAAGGTCAATTGATTCTGATCGTCATCACCGGCGTGCTGTTCTTCGCGTTTCGCAACGTGCAGTATGCCCACGCCACCATGTTCATCACGCTGCTGGTGCTGCTCTGCTTTAACCTGCTGGGTGAAGGGTTTGAAGTCGCCCTGCCCCGCGTGATCGATACCCTGATTGGCTGCGCGATCGCCTGGGCCGCGGTCAGCTTTATCTGGCCGGACTGGCGTTTCCGTAATTTACCGCGCGTGGTCGACAGGGCGATGAATGCCAACTGTCGATACCTTGACGCTATCCTGGAGCAGTACCACCAGGGGCGCGATAACCGCCTGGCTTACCGGATAGCACGTCGTGATGCGCACAACAGTGATGCAGAACTGGCCTCCGTTGTCTCTAACATGTCAACGGAGCCTCGCGCCACGGCGGAAATTCGTGAGACTGCGTTCCGCCTGCTCTGCCTGAACCATACGTTTACCAGCTATATTTCGACGCTGGGTGCCCACCGTGAGAAGCTCACCAACCCGGGTATTCTCAACCTGCTCGATGACGCCGTCTGTTATGTCGATGACGCGCTTCATCACCGCCCAGCCGATGAGCCACGCGTGCAACAGGCGCTGAATGAACTGGCGCAACGCATTGCGCATCTTGACCCGGGAAACGACAGCAAAGCGCCGCTGGTTCTTCAGCAGATAGGCCTGCTTATCGCTCTGCTGCCTGAAATTTGCCGGCTGCAACAGCAAATCGCTACCTGGAGGAGTGATTCTCCTGTGGCTCAGGCAGCGCATTAAACCACTCCGTCAGCTCCCGGCGAATGCCTGCCGGGAGTGCCGCCTCATGCAGCCCTTCAATAGCCCCTTCGAGCGCGAAGAGGACTTTAATACTGAGCGCTTTATTTTTCGCCCGCATCTTCAGCCAGCTGGCTCTGGCGCCCAGCGCCCGGAGTGTTTCTTCATTGGTAATACCGGCTTCAAAAAGCAAGACTTCAAGCTGAAAGGTCAGGTTTGGCAGATCCTTGAGTCGGTTTCGTTGATGGCGCTGATAGCGCTCTTTTCTTGCCGCACTGAGCGCAAACGAGGAGAGCTGAAGCAACCGCTCCCTGTCCTGCCATAATCCGTCATCCACACGATAATAGTTGAGCAGCACCGGGCGGCCTCGCTTCATCAATGTCAAAAATGAGGAGGCATTCTTTACACAGTATTTCGCACTCTCCTCACAAGCCCGAAGATAAAGCTCGCCATCAGACACCATGGCAAAAACCGCATCATCCACCGCCAGGGTGTAGCCGCCAAACAGCGCGCGATGATGAATCTCGCCCAACGGGGAGAGGTATTCCTGGGATTTATAAATCCGTTCATAAGATATCTTTTTCATGATATTTCCCTTCAAAATCATAAAATAACAACGAAATTTCTTACTAGCGGATCCGTTAGCAGGAAAATAGGCAACTTATCGCCGTTGAGCAAGATGATTTTTCCAGGGGCATCAAGATTGAATGAATTTTGCGAGTCGCTTTCCGAAAATGAGGTTGATCTTTATGCATACAGGGGTTACTGTATATCCATACAGTAACTACAGGGCTGGAATGAATATGCACACTTCAGGCTATGCAAATCGCGCAATCTCTCTCTCTTCTGCCGCAGGCAATGTCGCGCAGAATTCCGTCGAGCGTGTTTCCACAGGGCTTATCAGTGAAGTGGTTTATCGTGAAGACCAGCCCCTGTTGACGCAACTTCTGTTGTTGCCGTTATTACAACAGCTTGGTCAGCAATCGCGCTGGCAGCTTTGGCTCACGCCTCAGCAAAAACTGAGCCGTGAGTGGGTTCAGTCCGCTGGCCTTCCGCTGACCAAGGTCATGCAGATTAATCAGCTCTCACCGTGCGATACCGTTGAGTCGATGATCCGCGCGTTACGCACCGGAAATTACAGCGTGGTAATTGGATGGTTACCCGAAGAATTGACGGAAGAGGAACATTTCCGTCTGACTGAAGCCGCTGAAGAAGGGAGTGCGATCGGGTTCATTATGCGTCCGGTTCGATCGGATTCTTACCGCAGAGGACAACTTTCTGGGCTAAAAATTCACTCAAATTTGTATCATTGAGTGAAATTAAGATTTTTCCTGGAATTTTTTTCGACCACAAGATGGCATTAAAGTTCCCGGTCTGAAAATTGCGGCAAGGCTTGTCTGGTGCGGTTCTCCTTCATTTTATTGCACAAAATTCGTTCTAAAAATGTTAAATAATCGGTATACGGAACTTTTTTTTTCATATGCCTGACAGACTTCACACTTGTAAGTTTTCAGCTACGTTGTAGACTTTACATCGCCAGGGGTGCTCGGCCTAAGCCGAAGATATCGGTAGATTTATATTTGACCACGCCCCCCGGTGAAGGATTTAACCGTGATTCTCTCTTGAGACTTTCATGGCGAATTTTGGATGATAACGAGGCGCAAAAAATGAAAAAGACAGCTATCGCGATTGCAGTGGCACTGGCTGGCTTCGCTACCGTAGCGCAGGCCGCTCCGAAAGATAATACCTGGTATGCAGGTGGTAAACTGGGCTGGTCTCAGTTCCACGACACCGGCTGGTACAACAAAGACCTGAACAACGATGGCCCGACTCACGAGAGCCAGCTTGGTGCAGGTGCGTTCGGTGGCTATCAGGTTAACCCGTATGTTGGTTTTGAAATGGGTTACGACTGGTTAGGTCGTATGCCATACAAAGGCGACACCGTAAACGGCGCTTTCAAAGCACAGGGCGTTCAGCTGACCGCTAAACTGGGTTACCCAGTAACTGACGATCTGGACGTGTACACCCGTCTGGGCGGCATGGTATGGCGCGCTGACTCCAGCAACAACCAGGTTGGTAGCGACCATGACACCGGTGTTTCCCCAGTATTCGCTGGTGGCGTTGAGTGGGCTATGACCCGTGACATCGCTACCCGTCTGGAATACCAGTGGGTTAACAACATCGGCGACGGCAACACCGTTGGTGTTCGTCCAGACAACGGCATGCTGAGCGTAGGTGTTTCCTACCGTTTCGGCCAGCAGGAAGAAGCAGCACCAGTTGTTGCTCCAGCGCCGGCTCCAGCTCCAGAAGTACAGACCAAGCACTTCACTCTGAAGTCTGACGTTCTGTTCAACTTCAACAAAGCAACTCTGAAACCAGAAGGTCAGCAGGCACTGGATCAGCTGTACTCTCAGCTGAGCAACTTGGATCCTAAAGACGGTTCTGTAGTGGTTCTGGGCTTCACCGACCGTATCGGTTCTGACGCTTACAACCAGAAACTGTCTGAGAAACGTGCTCAGTCTGTTGTTGATTACCTGATCTCTAAAGGTATCCCAGCTAACAAGATCTCCCCACGTGGTATGGGCGAATCTAACCCAGTTACTGGCAACACCTGTGACAACGTGAAAGCTCGCGCTGCACTGATCGACTGCCTGGCTCCAGATCGTCGCGTAGAGATCGAAGTTAAAGGCATCAAAGACGTTGTAACTCAGCCAGCGGCATAAGTTATCGTCTTATAAAAAAACCCCGCCATGCGGGGTTTTTTATTGTCTGAAGAAAAGTAAAAAATCTACTTTTTACCCAACAACGCCTGAAGGTCGTTCTTCAGTGTCGACATCTGGTTGGCGTATTTCTCTTTATGTTCTGCATCCTCAATCAGCTGCACGATGGTTTCCGACAGCGTTTTGCCCCGTCGTTGTGCCAGTCCGGCCAGGCGCTGCCAGACAACAAATTCCAGGTCGATTGATTTTTTGCGAGTGTGCTGATGCTCAGCATTAAAATGCCGTTTGCGTCGCGCACGGATAGTTTGCTTCATCCGGTTTAACAAGGCAGGATTGATGTGTTTCTCAATCCAGCCGTTAACCTGTACCGGTTCATTTTCGAGGGTCAGCAAAATATCCACGGCTTCTTGTGCAGCGCTGGCTTCGATGTAGCAGGTGATCAGCTCCCCTTCACGGTGCTTTTTGACCAGGTACTTCCATTTCCAGCCGCTTTCGAGATTTTCCAGTTGTTGATATTTCATTGCGATCTCAGTGTTACCACGTAACTCTGTTCAGAATATCAGTTTTTTAGCAATCTGCTGAAAAGAAATCATATCCTGTGAGTGAATGCAGCCAATCACCCTGTCGAAATCCCCAATCCTGCTTGGGTACAGCCCCCCGCTTACGGTATACTCCACGCTTTTACATCTGACTAAAAAACATCAACTTTGACCATTACGAAACTTGCATGGCGTGACCTTGTTCCGGATACCGAAAGTTATCAGGAACTGTTTGCACAGCCCGAACTCGCAAAAGAACACGAATTCATCCTTAGCGATACGCAGCCCCGTTTGCATTATGCGCTGGAGCAGGTCTTAAGCCCATGGGCAACTGCGCCTTTCATGCTGCTCAAAGCCCCGGAAGAAGCGGAATACCTGACGTTGTTCGGGGATGCCGTGCGTCAGTTAAAGCCGGAAGCGAACGCCGTTTTTGGCGGCCAGTATCGTATCGCGGGACATGATGTCACTTTCGAACCGGCGGCACAGGCCGACGACCATTTTGCCGCTAAGGGCGAGGTGATTACCGCTAACTGGGTTGAGGCTGAACAACTCTTTGGTTGTCTGCGCCAGTTTAACGGCGAGCTTTCGCTGCAGCCTGGGCTGGTACATCGCGCAAATGGCGGTGTTCTGATCATCTCACTGCGCACCCTGCTCTCGCAGCCGCTGCTGTGGATGCGTCTGAAAACCATCGTGCACCAGCAGCGTTTCGACTGGGTCGGCTACGATGAGTCTCGTCCTCTGCCCGTCTCTGTTCCGTCTATGCCGCTGTCGCTGACCGTCGTGCTGACGGGCGACCGTGAATCGCTGGCGGACTTCCAGGAAATGGAGCCGGAACTGGCTGAGCAGGCCGTGTATAGCGAATACGAAGACAACATCCAGATTGCTGATGCCGACGATATGGCGCAGTGGTGCCAGTGGGTGATGGCTGTAGCAGAACGTTCTGCGCTGCCAACCCCTGCGGCTGACGCATGGCCGGGCTTAATCCGCGAAGCGGTACGCTACACCGGTGACCAGGAAACGCTGCCGCTTTGCCCGCTCTGGATCGGCAAACAGCTGCGTGAAGTGGGTGTGATCAGTGGTGACGGGGCGTTCACCGGCGAACAGCTCACTCAGATGCTGGCTCAGCGTGAGTGGCGAGAAGGCTATCTTGCTGACCGCATGCAGGATGAAATTCTGCTCGAACAAATTCTGGTGGAAACCGAAGGCGAACGCGTCGGGCAGATTAACGCCCTGTCGGTGATTGAATTTCCAGGCCATCCGCGCGCATTCGGGGAGCCGTCCCGTATCAGCTGCGTTGTGCACATTGGCGATGGCGAGTTTACCGATATTGAACGGAAAGCCGAGCTGGGCGGCAACATACACGCCAAAGGCATGATGATCATGCAGGCGTTTTTGATGTCAGAGCTGCAGCTTGAGCAACAGATCCCCTTCTCCGCCTCGCTGACGTTTGAGCAGTCCTACAGCGAAGTGGATGGCGACAGCGCCTCTATGGCCGAGCTGTGCGCCTTAATCAGCGCCCTGGCGGAAGTGCCCATCAATCAGAACATCGCGATCACCGGTTCGGTGGACCAGTTCGGCCGCGCCCAGCCAGTGGGAGGCCTCAACGAGAAAATTGAAGGCTTCTTCTCTATCTGTCAGCAGCGCGGTTTAAACGGCAAGCAGGGTGTGATTATCCCGGCTCCCAACGCACGCCATTTAAGCCTCAGTCAGGAGATTCTGGATGCGGTGGAACAAGAGCAGTTCGCTATCTGGGCCATCGAAGGGATTGAGGATGCACTACCCTTACTGACAAACCTGGTATGGGACGGCGAAGGGCAAACCACTCTGATGCAGACTATCCAGGAGCGCATTGCTCAGGCGACACAGCAGGATGCTCGTCATCGTTATCCATGGCCGTTACGCTGGCTGGGCTGGTTTAGTTCGAACTGATCGGACTTGTTCAGCGTACACGTGTTAGCTATCCTGCGTCCTTCACTAAAATAAGGCTTACTGAGAACATGGTAGATAAACGCGAATCCTATACAAAAGAAGATCTTCTTGCCTCTGGTCGCGGTGAACTGTTTGGCGCGAAAGGCCCACAGTTACCGGCCCCGAACATGCTGATGATGGACCGTGTCGTGAAAATGACCGAAACCGGCGGCAACTTCGATAAGGGTTACGTAGAAGCAGAACTCGATATCAACCCGGACCTGTGGTTCTTCGGTTGCCACTTTATTGGCGATCCGGTAATGCCTGGCTGTCTGGGCCTGGATGCGATGTGGCAGCTGGTTGGCTTCTATCTGGGCTGGCTGGGCGGTGAAGGTAAAGGCCGCGCACTGGGCGTGGGCGAAGTCAAATTCACTGGCCAGGTTCTGCCTACAGCGAAGAAAGTGACCTATCGTATTCACTTCAAGCGCATCGTTAACCGCCGCCTGATTATGGGCCTGGCAGATGGCGAAGTGCTGGTAGACGGGCGTCTGATCTATAGCGCAAGCGACCTGAAAGTTGGCCTGTTCCAGGATACTTCTGCGTTCTGATCGTGCTTTTCGCACTCCCGGAAAGGCGAAACCTCCGCATTGCGGAGGTTTCTTTTTTGAAAGAGACGTTATCAGGCTATGAGTGCCCTGTCGCCGATGGCTTCTCGCCAACCTCCAAGCCATTGTGACCTTTGATTTATCGTCTGATAAGGACACATTTCTTTAGAACGTCCAGCGATGCCGGCCTGATAACCACGTTGATGAGCCCGTTCCAGGCGATCTCGTTTCTGTCTCTTCATGCCTCGTTTCCCTCATTCTTTTGTCTGGTGGAAAGAAAACAGTGTCTGCACTCAATGTACAGGCACAGATAACGAATACCCCGAATTAGCCCCATCGTCAATGTTCAAAATTCATACGGGTGTCATATTTGTGAGCTACCTGGAAGTTCATTTGTACAAAAATTGTGACGCAGCACAAGTAACAAACTGAAGTGAAAACGAAAAAAAAACCGCAATCAGCGAGAGGCCAACTGCGGTTTTTGATGATGAATTTTACTTATGGCAGCCGGGAGATTTCCCTCGCGATGCTGGCCGACTCCTGTGCCCAACCCTGAGCCAGGACTTTCACCATTTCGTCATAGCCATCTTTCTGCTGCTTGAGCTCCAGATGGAAAGGACGCTTAATCAGCTGCCCCTGATGATTCAGCAACCACTCCCCGCTGATCACCACCGCACCATCATAACGGCCGTGGAAGCCCGTTACGGTGACGTTCAGCGTATCCTGGTCGTTACCCAACGGCTGCGACGCGACAACCCAACCCGGTAGCTGACTGCCCAGATTGGCCACCAGCGTGTTGCGCAGCTGTTGATCCAACGGGCTGGCCCACAGGTTGTTCGTCGCAATCACGTATTTAACGTCGCTGGTCTGATAGACCACGCCGTTTCCTGCCAGATAATCCGGCACCGCAACCTGCTCAACCCACAGCTGACGGTTTCCCTGACTGGCCGTGCTTTGCCCACCGCTGTGGGTCGCCACAGGCAGCTGATAGTAGCTTTTATTATCTACTCCTGAACTGCACGCCGTTAACAGCAGAGCACCAACCATCAATAGCCACTTTTTCATTCTTTTGCCCTCTTCGGCTCAGGATCCTTTTTATCTTTCGCTTCGAACACTAGCGCATTGCTCTTCTCGTTGAGCGTTTTCAGCACCGGCTGCAGTTCACGTAAGACCTGATCAAGACGCTGCATATCTGCCACCATCTTGTTGTAGGCCGCTGAACCCGGCTGGAAGCCCTGCATACTGCGGTTCAGCTCACGCAGCGTTTTCTGCATGTCCTGCGGAAGCTGCTGCATGCTCTGGCTCGCCGTAATCTTGTTGATGTTATCCAGCGTGGTTTGCAGACGACGCATCGTTGCCTGGCTTTCGCTCAAAGAGTTCGTCGCCGCTTCAATCATCGGATTCAGTGGCAGATTGTTGATCTTATCCAGCGTCTCCATCAGACGCTGCTGGATCTGCGCCAGGCCGCTACTCACCGTTGGGATGATCTTATATCCACCGAATTCACGGATACCGGTAATCGGCGGCGCTTTCGGGTAGAAGTCCATATCCACATACAGCGCACCGGTCACCAGGTTACCCGTCTTCAACGATCCACGCAGGCCGCGTTCCATCAGTTGAGAGATATGGGCAGCAATATCCTGATTTTCGCCAATCTGGTTTAGCAGACGCTCCGGTTCGATGCGGATCAGCACCGGAATACGATAGTCATCATCCAGCATCTGGCTCAGGCCCGGGACGAAGAACGGAACTTGTCCAACCGTACCGAGACGAATACCGCGGAACTCAACAGGTGCCCCCGGCTGCAGACCGCGGACAGAATCTTTGAAGAACATCAGGAAGTCGACGTGATCGGTATAGAGCGCATCCTGAATACTTTTTTGATCGTCAAAGAGACGGAAAGCGGTGTTCTCTGCGACCGGCTGCCCTAAATCCAGGCCTTCCGGCACGTCAAAACTTACGCCGCCGCCAAACAGCGTGGTCAGCGACCCCATTTCAACGCGCATACCTGCCGAGGTCAGATCCACCGCGATCCCGCTGTCTTTCCAGAAACGGACATTGCTGGTGACCAGCCGATCGTTTGGCGCATTGATAAAGAGCTGATAGCTGATCGCGCGTTTCTGCGGATCAAACGTGCTTTTCTCAACCGACCCGACCCGGTAGCCGCGGAACAGAACCGGGTCGCCCGCCGTGAGCTGACCTGCTTTTTTACTGTCGAGGATCACGCGGATACCCTTGGCATCAGGCGGTGCAAGCGGCGGTGAGTCCAGGAGCTGGTATTTGGCTGGCTGGTTACCCTTAGCGCCGGGCTGCAGCTCAATGTAAGCGCCCGAAAGCAGCGTCCCTAAGCCGCTGATTCCCTCACGCCCCACCTGCGGCTTAACGACCCAGAAAACGGAATCGCCGTGCAGCAGTTTTTCCATGCCGGCATTAAGGCGCGCCTTGATCTCCACATGGGTTAAATCGTCGGTCAGGGTTGCACTTTCCACCACTCCCACATCCACGCTTCGGCTTTTGATAGTCGTTTTACCGCCCTCAATCCCCTCGGCATTGGTGGTTATCAGCGTGACTTCCGGTCCCTGATGGCTGTAATGATAAAACAGGATCCATGCACCGATCAGCGCAGTCACGATGGGAAAAATCCACACCGGCGACCAGTTTTTGACCTTCTGCACTTTCGCCTCTCCACTCTTATTTTCCATGCTCTTACTCTTCCTCATGGCTTGATTCAGGCTCACGATCCCACGATAAACGAGGGTCGAAGGTCATGGCCGCAAACATGGTCATAATCACGACCAGTGCAAACATTAAAGCCCCCATCGCGGGATAAATACTCATCAAACCGCCCATCCGCACCAGTGCAGAGAGAACGGCGATGACAAACACGTCAATCATTGACCAGCGTCCGACAAACTCGACCACTTCATAAATCAGGTGCATGCGTTCGCTATCGCGTTTTCCATGCCCTTTCGCATCCCAACAGAGCCAGGCAATGGCAATCATTTTTAAGGTGGGCACCATAATACTGGCGATAAAGATGACGCCGGCGACCGGATAAGAACCTTCGCCCCAGAGCAGTATCACCCCGGCGAGGATCGTCGAGGGCATTTTGTCACCGAGCAAATCGGTGATCATGATCGGCAGAATATTGGCTGGCAGATACAGCATGATGGATGTGACCAGCAGCGCCATCGTCCACTGAAGGCTATTTTTACGGCGTACGTGCCCTTTCGTTTCGCAGCGCGGACAAACGTCGAGATCGGCGGGCAGCACGGCGGTGCAGCATGGGCAAGAACGCAGCCCCTGACGAATACCGGGTACGCCGACCTTCACCGTCTGTGCAAGCGTCGGCGCTGGCGCGATATCGTCCCACGCCCAGCGCCTGTCCACGCACTGGAAGGCGCGCAGCTGCAGAACGCAGTACAGACACCAGGGAATAAAGCTGCTGCCAATCCCCACGTCGCCGTATGCCATGAGCTTCACGAAGCTGACCAGAATCCCCGCCAGAAAGATCTCGGCCATCCCCCAGCTTTTGAGCTGAAAAAGGATACGCGCCAGTCGGATTTTCAGCGGTGCCGGCATCCTGACGCGGTTCACCAGCAAAAGGATGACGACCAGACAAAAAGCCGGGACTATCTGGACAAACAGGAGAAAAAAGGTCCCCAGGCTGGCGTAATCTTCCGAGAACATCACGCCCGGAATTTCAAGCAAATCTACCTGGCTGGTGATCCCCCCCACCTTCATATAGATGAAGGGGAAGAGATTGGAGAGCAGCAGCATAAACAATGCTGCCAAAGCATAAGCAGTGGGACGCTGCCGCGGCGCGTCCCACTCGGTTGTCAACGTCGCACCGCAACGTGGACACAGGGCTTTATGTCCGTGACCAAGCTCTGGCAACGCCACGAGCATATCGCATTGCGAGCATAAAATATGCCTGTCGGCATGGTGCTGGTCACACATATGTTATCCCTGTTTATGCGCCGTTTTTCAGAGACTCAAGGTACTCCCAGCGCTCAAATGCTTCTTCCAGGGCTTTTTCAGCCGCGGACATTTCTGACAGTACTTTCTGAGTATAGTCATGCGATTGAGTAAAGAATGACGCATCAGCAACCTGTTTTTGCAAATCCTCAAGCGCGGCTTCCAGCTCTTCAAGACGCTGCGGTAGCCCCTCCAGTTCGCGCTGCAGGTTATAGCTTAGTTTAGCCGAGGTTTTCTTGACAGTTTCTGCTTTTGTTACAGCAGGTTCAGAACTTATTTTGGACTTTGACTGTTTCTGCGCCAGAGACTGCAATTGCTGCCCTTTTGCATCATGATAACCGCCTACGTATTGCCCAATTCGCCCTTCACCTTCGAAGATCCAGCACTCGGTCACGGTGTTATCCACGAACTGGCGATCGTGGCTGACCAGCATCACGGTACCCTGATAGCCGTCAATCAGTTCTTCGAGCAATTCCAGCGTTTCGACATCGAGGTCGTTCGTCGGTTCATCGAGGATCAGCAGGTTGCTTGGCTTAAGGAACAGGCGAGCCAGCAGCAGACGATTTCGCTCACCGCCGGACAGCGCGCGCACCGGCGTCATGGCGCGTTTCGGATGGAACAGGAAGTCCTGCAGGTAGCCCAGCACGTGGCGCGGCTTACCGTTTACCATCACCTCCTGCTTACCTTCGGCGAGGTTGTCCATCACCGTACGGTCCGGATCCAGCTCCGCGCGGTGCTGGTCGAAGTAGGCGACCTCCAGCTTGGTCCCGCAGTGAATACGTCCGCTGTCGGCCTGCAGCTGGCCCAGCATCAGTTTCAGCAGCGTGGTTTTACCGCAGCCGTTCGGGCCGATGAGCGCAATTTTATCGCCGCGCTGCACCTGCGCGGAAAAATCGTTCACCAGCACTTTACCGTCAACCTGATAGTTGACGTTTTCCATTTCGAAGACAATCTTGCCGGAACGGGACGCCTCTTCCACCTGCATTTTGGCGCTGCCCATCACTTCACGGCGTTCACTGCGCTCGCGACGCATCGCCTTCAGGGCACGTACGCGGCCTTCGTTACGGGTACGACGGGCTTTGATGCCCTGGCGGATCCAGACCTCTTCCTGCGCCAGCTTGCGGTCGAACTCGGCATTCTGCAATTCTTCCACGCGCAGGTTTTCTTCTTTCTCCAGCAGATACGTATCGTAATCGCCGGGATAGGTCACCAGCTTGCCGCGGTCGAGGTCGACAATGCGCGTCGCCATGTTGCGAATAAACGAACGGTCATGCGAGATAAAGATGATGGTGCCGCTGAAGGTTTTCAGGAAACCTTCCAGCCAGTCAATCGCTTCGATATCCAGGTGGTTGGTCGGTTCGTCCAGCAGCAGCACCTTCGGCCCGCTGACCAGCGCGCGGCCCAGAGCCGCTTTACGCAGCCAGCCGCCGGAGAGCGCCGACAGTTCCATATCGGGTTCCAGACCGAGCTGCGCCAGTACTTCATTAATGCGGTTTTCAAGCTGCCACAGACCGTGGTGATCGAGCATCTCCTGCACTTTCGCCAGTTCGTTGAGGTTTTTGTCGCTCGGATCGGTCATCACCAGATGCGAAATCTCGTGATAGCGCTTCAGGTATTCAGCCTGCTCGGAGATCCCTTCCGCCACGAAATCGTAAACGCTGCCGGTCACGTGACGCGGTGGATCCTGCTGCAGGCGGGAGACAATCAGATCCTGCTCGTAAACAATACGCCCGTCATCCAGACCCTGTTCACGGTTGAGGATTTTCATCAGCGTGGATTTACCCGCGCCGTTACGGCCCACCAGACAGACGCGCTCGTTATCTTCGATGTGCAGTTCTGCATTGTCGAGAAGCGGTGAGTCGCTGAAAGAGAGCCACGCGCCGTGCATACTAATTAAAGACATTTATTTTTCCTTTCAGACCGCGGTAATCAACCAGCAGTTATGGATTTGACGGTTACGGGCAAAGTCCTGAGACAGCGTTTTTTGGCTGATTTCTTGTGCTTTCAGTCCCAGGGCTGCTAAGCCGTCATGATCCATACGGAAGCCGCGTTTGTTGTTCGAGAACATAATGGTGCCGCCTTTGCGCAGCAGGCGCTTCAGGTCGGTCATCAGGCGCAGGTGATCGCGTTGTACATCAAAGCTATCTTCCATACGCTTGGAGTTGGAGAAGGTCGGCGGATCGATAAAGATCAGGTCAAACTGCTCGTCGGTGTCGCGCAGCCAGCCCAGCACGTCAGCCTGCATCAGGCGATGCTGACGTCCGGTTAAGCCGTTAAGACGAAGGTTGCGCTCCGCCCATTCCAGATAGGTGCGGGACATATCCACCGTGGTGGTGCTCCGCGCCCCGCCCAGACCCGCATGCACGCTGGCGCTGCCGGTATAGGAGAACAGGTTGAGGAAATCTTTGCCTTTACTCATCTGGCCCAGCATGCGTCGGGCGATACGGTGGTCGAGGAACAGACCGGTATCCAGATAGTCGGTCAGGTTGACCCACAGGCGCGCGTTGTATTCGCTCACTTCGATAAAGTCGCCCTTCTCGCCCATCTTCTGATACTGATTTTTTCCTTTCTGACGCTCGCGGGTTTTCAGCACCAGCTTGTTCGGCGCAATGCCGAGCACGGCGATGGTGGCGGCAATGACGTCCAGCATGCGCTGACGCGCTTTTTGCGCATCAATGGTTTTCGGTGGCGCATATTCCTGAATCACCACCCAGTCCGCGTAGCGGTCAACCGCCACGTTGTATTCCGGCAGGTCGGCATCGTACAGGCGATAGCATTCAATGCCCTCCTGCTTCGCCCACTTCTCAAATTTCTTCAGGTTTTTGCGAAGGCGGTTGGCGTAATCTTCCGCCACGCCGGACGGCTTGCTGTCGGCCGCTTTCTCCGCCAGATGGTAGTTCTTCTGCACGCAGTCCAGCGGGCCGTTTTTGGCCTTAAACTGGCGATCGGCGCGCAGCTGGAGGCAGCTCAGCAGCTCCGGCGAGGCGCTAAACAGAGACAGGTTCCAGCCGCCGAAGTGGTCCTTCATATTGCGGCCCAGCAGGCTGTGCAGGGCAATCAGCGCAGGCTCGCTGTCCAGACGCTCGCCGTATGGCGGGTTGCTGATCACGGTACCGTACGGGCCTTTTGGCAACGGGTTGGTCAGGTTCGCCACGTCTTTCACTTCGAAGGTGACCAGCTCGCCGATACCAGCGCGACGGGCGTTGCTGCGCGCGCGTTCAATGACGCGCGGGTCGCTGTCCGAACCATAAAAGTGGGAGGTGTACTCTGCCAGGCCTTTGCGTGCGCGGGTTTGCGCGTCGTCTTTGACCTCTTTCCAGAGCGCTTCATCGTGCTGTGCCCAGCCTTTAAAGCCCCAGTGACCGCGATGCAGGCCCGGCGCGCGATCGGTTGCCAGCATGGCCGCCTCAATCAGCAACGTACCGGAACCACACATCGGATCGAGCAGCGGCGTGCCCGGCTGCCAGCCGGAGCGCATGACAATGGCAGCCGCCAGCGTTTCTTTAATTGGCGCCATACCGGTACGATCGCGGTAGCCGCGCAGATGCAGACCTGCACCGCTTAGATCGAGAGAGATGCTCGCCGTGTCACCGTTCAGCCAGACGTTAATACGCAGATCGGGGTTTTCACGATCGACGTTCGGACGTTCCTTATTTTTACGCGTGAAGCAGTCCACAATGGCGTCTTTTACGCGCAGGGCACCGTACTGGCTGTTGCGGATCTCGTCGTTCACGCCGTTGAAATGCACCGCAAAGGTGGCATTCGGGGTGAAGATCTCTGTCCAGTCGATCATCTGTACGCCGGTATAGAGGTCAAGGTCGCTATAAACCTTGCACTCCTTCATCGGCAGCATGATGCGCGACGCCAGGCGACTCCACATCAGGCTCTGGTAAATAAGCCGCGTGTCGCCCTCAAAATGGACACCACCCTGAACCACCTGGCACTCTTGTGCGCCCAGGCTTTCCAGTTCAGTTTTTAACAGCTCTTCCAGCCCACGGGCCGTACTGGCAAACAGAGAATTCATATCGTCACTTTTACTCTTAGAAAATTGTCGCGCATTATAGCTAATATGGCGTGTATGTCATAAAGTTGAAGGCTTATTTTCATTTGTGGGAGTGTGCAGTGGCGACGTTATCCAGGCTTTTTATTCATCCGGTGAAATCCATGCGCGGAATCGGCGTCTCTCACGCGCTGGCCGACATGAGCGGATTCGCCTTCGATCGTATTTTTATGGTCACCGAGCCTGACGGCACGTTTATTACCGCACGCCAGTTCCCGCAGATGGTTCGCTTTACCCCTTCCCCGCTTCACGACGGTTTGCACCTTACCGCGCCGGACGGTTCCAGCGCGGTGATTCGCTTTGCGGATTTTGCGCCCGTCGATGCGCCAACGGAAGTGTGGGGTAACCATTTTACCGCGCGCATCGCCCCGGATGAGATTAACCGCTGGCTGAGCGGCTTCTTTTCCCGTGACGTGCAGCTGCGCTGGGTTGGGCCTGAGCTGACGCGTCGCGTGAAGCGCCACGACGCCGTTCCCCTCTCCTTCGCCGATGGCTTCCCGTTCCTGCTGACTAACGAAGCCTCGCTGCGTGATTTACAACGCCGCTGCAAAGCCAGCGTTCAGATGGAACAGTTTCGTCCGAACCTGGTGGTGACCGGTGTTGACGCCTGGGACGAAGACACCTGGAAAGTGATCCGCATTGGCAGCGTCATCTTTGATGTCGTAAAACCCTGTAGCCGCTGCATTTTCACCACGGTGAGCCCGGAGAAAGGCCAGAAGCACCCTTCCGGCGAACCGCTGAAGACGCTGCAGTCATTCCGCACCGCGCAGGACAACGGCGATGTGGATTTCGGCCAGAACCTGATCCCGCGCTCCAGCGGTGCAATCCGCGTCGGTGATGAGGTAGAGATCCTTGCCCGAGGGCCTGCAAGAGTGTACGGCTCAGGTCAGGAAGAAGAAATGGTCGACGTTGTGACGAATGTCGCCTCTGGGGTAGATATTCACTGGCAGGGCAACGTCATCCGTGGCAACAACCAGCAGGTATTACTGGAGCAACTGGAGCAGGCAGGTATTCGCGTCCCCTATTCCTGTCGCGCAGGCATTTGCGGATGCTGCCGCATCAGGCTGGTGGATGGCGAAGTAAGTGCGTTGAAAAAATCGGCAATTGGAAATGATGGCACAATTCTGTGCTGTAGCTGCATACCGAAAACGTCCGTACAGCTGGAAGCTTAAACCGCCTGTTCGAGGCTGAAAGAATCTACGCGCAGCTGTGGCTTCAGCCTGTCGTTCATCACTTTAATGGCATCGCCAAGCTGCATCGTCCGCCCGGCAATGGTTACGCCGGGCTGGGCCAGCAGGCAGAGCGCAGCATTTTCACCAGGCTCAACCACCAGC
Organism: Enterobacter sp. PL_is379; assembly: GCF_055817355.1. Classification (NCBI taxonomy): domain Bacteria; kingdom Pseudomonadati; phylum Pseudomonadota; class Gammaproteobacteria; order Enterobacterales; family Enterobacteriaceae; genus Enterobacter; species Enterobacter sp. PL_is379. The sequence goes on along the minus strand of NZ_JBVPGT010000033.1, from coordinate 434,629 downwards.
AGGCTTACCTCTTCTGCGGTATCGCTCAGATTGACGCTCGCCGCGTCACCCGTTGCCGGGGTCCAGTTCATACCGTGCGGCAGGAAATGCCAGCTTTTCGGCATTTGCGGTTTCAGGAAGCGGATAGCCACCAGCGCATTTAATACCAGCTCGGCACGCTGCTCTTTAGAAAGCACCAGATCGCGGCATTTTTCTTCGAAAGAGAAATAAAGCGCCGCATCGTCAACGCAAAAGCCCGACGGGGAAAACGCGTCCGGGGTTAACATTCGGCGGGCGAAACGAGAGCGAAACAACATGCCATTGGCTAAATCGAGCATCATTCGATCATGCTCGTCGCAAAAATACCAGCGCCAGTTATCGTCAGGTTTAATTCGCATGTTTCTCTCCCGTCCCCGAAACGTCCTGTACTAAAAATGTCCTGATCGCCGCTTCGTTTATAACACCATTAATAAAAGACTATAATGTCTAAATAAGCAACAGTGACGGAATATAAAACAACCAGGGCTGGAAATAAAGCCCTGGTTGTCTGATTAAGAGAAAAGATTAGATATGAGTAACGATTTCTTTAATCAGCGGTGGTCCTTTAAAAATAAAGCCGGAATAGATTTGCACCAGTGACGCACCCGCCGCCATCTTCTCGCGCGCAGCAATCACGGAGTCGATGCCACCGACGCCAATAATCGGCAGGCGTCCTTTTAATTCCGCAGACAGGGCGCGAATAATCTCGGTGCTTTTTAATTGTACCGGACGTCCGCTTAACCCACCCGCTTCGTCACAGTTTTTCATTCCCTGCACGAGGGAGCGATCGAGGGTGGTATTGGTTGCAATCACACCATCAATATTATGGCGAACTAAACTGTCGGCAACCTGGATCAATTCTTCGACAGAAAGATCCGGGGCGATCTTAACCGCGACCGGAACATATTTATGGTGGACCGTCTGGAGTTCATTTTGCTTATTTTTAATGGCGCTCAGAAGATCGTCCAGCGCTTCGCCATATTGTAAGGAGCGCAACCCCGGAGTATTGGGTGAAGAAATATTCACCGCAATATAACCGGCATAGGCGTAGACTTTTTCCATACAAATCAGATAGTCATCTTTACCCTGCTCGACCGGTGTGTCTTTATTTTTGCCGATATTGATGCCCAGAATTCCGTCAAAGTGGGCTTTTTTAACGTTCTCAACAAGGTGATCAACGCCAAGGTTATTAAAGCCCATGCGGTTGATCAGCCCTTCGGCTTCAACCAGGCGGAACAGGCGCGGCTTGTCATTTCCCGGCTGCGGGCGCGGCGTGACGGTCCCGATTTCAATAGAGCCAAAGCCCATCGCGCCCAGGGCATCAATACACTCGCCATTTTTGTCCAGACCAGCCGCCAGACCCAGCGGGTTTTTAAAGGTCAGACCCATGCACTGCACAGGTTTTACCGGGACATTCTGACGCACCAGCGCGGCCAGCGGCGTTCCGGTAATACGACGTAATTGCTGCATTGTAAATTCATGAGCGCGCTCAGGGTCGAGCTGGAAAAGAGCTTTACGAACGAAGGGGTAGTACATGAACTCTCCTGGATTCCCGGTGTGCAAACCGGGAGGGGATTATGGGCGATCCACGCGCGAAAGGGAATTGACCTGCGGCAAAAAATCAGCGTAAAACGCAATCGTTTACCTCCCTGTCTATTTCTTATGCACTTTTTCGCATTTTAATTGCAGATAAATCATTTAGTGGAATAACCGCGCGGTGTCACACTCCTGAAAATTGTTATGAATGTTAGATAAAAGCAAACAATTAGTTATAAGGAGGAAGTATGCGCGTCATTACCCTGGCCGGAAGTCCACGATTCCCTTCGCGCTCCAGCGCCCTGCTGGAATATGCCCGCGAAAAACTCAATGCCCTGGATGTGGAAGTGTGCCACTGGAACCTGCATAACTTCGAACCTGAAGATCTGCTTTATGCCCGTTTCGACAGCCCTGCGCTTAAAACGCTCATCGAGCAGCTTAACGGCGCTGACGGCCTAATTGTGGCAACGCCCATTTATAAAGCCTCTTTTTCCGGGGCGCTGAAAACCCTGCTCGATCTGCTTCCGGAACGTGCCCTGGACGGCAAAGTCGTACTGCCGCTGGCAACGGGCGGTACGGTTGCCCATCTACTGGCCGTGGATTATGCCCTGAAGCCGGTGCTGAACGCGCTGAAAGCGCAGGAGATCCTCCACGGCGTTTTCGCCGATGACTCCCAGGTTATCGATTATCAACATAAACCTCATTTTACGCCGAACCTGCAAACCCGCCTCGATACTGCCCTGGAAACCTTCTGGCATGCTCTGCACCGCAGGGATATCCAGGCGCCGGCGTTTGGTCAGGCTCAAGGAGTCGCACATGTTTAAAACATTAACCCGTATCGGCCTGGCAGGTCTGATGGCGCTTTCCTCGCTGGCCCATGCCGCAGAAACGGCTCCGGAAAGTTTACGCATTGGCTATCAGAAAGGCAGCGTCAGCATGGTGCTGGCGAAAAGCCACCAGCTTCTGGAAAAACGCTTCCCGGACACCAAATTCTCCTGGGTGGAGTTCCCGGCTGGCCCGCAGATGCTGGAGGCCCTGAACGTCGGCAGTATCGATCTCGGCAGTACGGGTGATATTCCGCCGATATTCGCCCAGGCGGCGGGAGCGGATCTCGTCTATGTTGGCGTTGAGCCGCCCAAGCCGAAGGCCGAGGTGATCCTGGTGCCTGAAAACAGCGATATCAAAAGCGTCGCCGATCTTAAAGGGCATAAGGTCGCATTCCAGAAGGGTTCCAGCTCACACAACCTGCTGCTGCGTGCCCTGCAAGAAGCCGGACTCAAGTTCACTGACATTCAACCTGTTTACCTGACGCCTGCCGACGCGCGCGCCGCGTTCCAGCAGAAGAACGTTGATGCCTGGGCCATCTGGGATCCGTACTACTCCGCCGCATTGCTGCAGGGCGGCGTTCGCGTGCTGAAAGACGGCACCACGCTGAAGCAGACCGGTTCGTTCTATCTGGCCGCGCGTCCTTATGCGGAAAAGAACGGCGCATTTATTCAGGGCGTACTGGATACCTTTACCCAGGCCGATGCGCTGACCCAGACCCAGCGCCAGGAGAGCATTACCCTGCTGGCGAAAACCATGGGCTTACCTGAACCGGTGATCGCGAGCTATCTCAACCACCGTCCACCGACCACCATCACGCCCGTGGACGCCCACGTCGCCGCGCTTCAGCAACAAACGGCTGACCTTTTCTATCAAAACCACCTGGTGCCGAAACAGGTCACTATTCGCGAACGCATCTGGCAGCCCGCAGGCAAAGAAGGAGCTAAATCATGAGTCTGAATCTTTTCTGGTTTTTACCCACCCACGGTGATGGACACTATCTTGGTACAGAAGAGGGTTCGCGCCCGGTTGACCACGGCTACCTGCAGCAGATTGCTCAGGCAGCAGACCGAATCGGTTTCACCGGGGTGCTGATCCCGACCGGACGTTCATGTGAAGATGCCTGGCTCGTGGCCGCGTCGATGATCCCGGTCACCCAGCGTCTGAAGTTCCTGGTTGCGTTACGCCCGAGCGTCGTCTCCCCCACCGTGGCGGCGCGTCAGGCGGCAACGCTGGACAGACTGTCCAACGGCCGCGCCCTGTTTAACCTGGTGACGGGCAGCGATCCGCAGGAGCTGGCGGGCGATGGGGTATTTCTCGACCATACCGAGCGCTATGAAGCCTCCGCCGAGTTCACCCGCGTCTGGCGACGTCTGCTGGAAGGTGAAACCGTTACCTTTGAAGGCAAGCATATCCACGTTCGTGACGCGAAACTCTACTTCCCGCCGGTGCAGCAGCCGCGCCCGCCGCTCTATTTTGGCGGATCGTCGGATGTGGCTCAGGATCTGGCGGCAGAGCAGGTCGATCTCTATCTGACCTGGGGCGAACCGCCTGCGCTGGTGAAAGAAAAAATTGCCCAGGTCCGCGCTAAGGCGGCCGCCCATGGCCGCAAGGTGCGCTTCGGCATTCGCCTGCATGTGATTGTTCGCGAAACCAATGAAGAAGCCTGGCAGGCGGCGGACCGCCTGATTTCGCATCTGGATGATGAAACGATCGCCAGAGCCCAGGCCGCATTTGCCAAAACCGACTCCGTCGGGCAGCACCGAATGGCGTCCCTGCACAACGGCAAGCGCGAGAACCTGGAGATCAGCCCGAACCTGTGGGCAGGCGTCGGTCTGGTGCGCGGCGGTGCGGGTACGGCGCTGGTTGGCGACGGCCCCACCGTGGCCGCGCGAATTAATGAATACGCCGAGCTGGGCATCGACAGCTTTATTCTCTCCGGCTATCCGCATCTGGAAGAGGCGTACAAGGTGGGCGAGCTGTTATTCCCGCATCTGGATGTCGCCATTCCGGAAATTCCACAGCCGCAGCGGCTTCAGCTTCAGGGTGAAGCCGTGGCGAACGAGTTTATTCCACGCAAAGCCGCGCAGAGCTAAGGAGTGACCATGTCTGCCACCTCACAAAAATGGCTGCTGCGCGCCGCGCCGTGGTTTTTACCCGTCGGCATTGTGGCACTCTGGCAGCTCGCGTCGTCCACCGGCTGGCTGTCGAGCCGCATTCTGCCCTCCCCGGAGGGCGTCGTAGAAGCGTTCTGGTCGCTGAGCGTGAGCGGCGAGCTGTGGCAGCATCTGGCGATCAGCTCCTGGCGCGCCGTGATTGGGTTTTCCATCGGCGGCAGTATCGGTCTGGTTCTGGGCCTGATCAGTGGCCTTTCCCGCTGGGGCGAGCGGCTGCTGGATACCTCAATTCAGATGCTGCGCAACGTGCCGCATCTGGCGCTGATCCCGCTGGTTATCCTGTGGTTTGGGATTGATGAGAGCGCCAAGATCTTCCTCGTGGCGCTGGGCACATTGTTCCCGATCTACATCAACACCTGGCACGGGATCCGCAATATCGATCGCGGTCTGGTGGAGATGGCGCGCAGCTACGGCTTATCGGGTTTTTCTCTCTTTATACACGTGATCCTGCCGGGCGCCCTGCCCTCCATTATGGTCGGGGTGCGTTTCGCGCTCGGCCTGATGTGGCTGACGCTGATTGTAGCAGAGACTATCTCGGCCAACTCTGGCATTGGCTATCTGGCGATGAACGCCCGCGAATTCCTGCAAACGGACGTGGTGGTGGTTGCCATCATTCTGTATGCCCTGCTCGGCAAACTCGCCGACGTTAGCGCCCAGTGGCTGGAGCGCAGCTGGCTGCGCTGGAACCCGGCCTACACCCTTCAGGAGGCGAAAGCATGAATACTGCACGACTGAACCAGGGAACACCGTTACTGCTGAACGGCGTGACCAAACGCTACGGCGAAAACACCATTCTTAACGGGCTGGATCTGCATATTCCCGCCGGACAATTTGTGGCCGTTGTCGGGCGCAGCGGCGGCGGCAAGAGTACCCTGCTAAGGCTGCTGGCCGGACTGGAAGCCCCTAACGGCGGCGACATTCTGGCAGGAACAACGCCGCTTTCGAATATTCAGGACGATACCCGCATGATGTTTCAGGACGCGCGGCTGCTGCCGTGGAAAACGGTTATCGACAATGTCGGGCTCGGTCTTAAGGGCAGCTGGCGGGATGAAGCCCGCCAGGCGCTGGCCGCCGTTGGGCTGGAAAATCGAGCCGATGAATGGCCTGCCGCCCTCTCGGGTGGGCAGAAGCAGCGCGTGGCGCTGGCGCGGGCGTTGATTCACCGTCCTGGCCTGCTGTTGCTTGATGAACCGCTCGGCGCGCTCGACGCCCTGACGCGGATTGAAATGCAGGATTTGATTGGATCCCTCTGGCAGGCACACGGTTTTACGGTACTGCTGGTGACGCATGACGTGAGCGAAGCCGTCGCGATGGCGGACCGGGTGCTGTTAATAGAGGACGGGAAAATAGGTCTGGATCTGACGGTGGATCTTCCGCGGCCTCGTCGCGTGGGCTCAGCAAGACTGGCGGAGCTCGAAGCTGAGGTATTAGATCGAGTGATGAAGCGCGGGAGCATAGAGTTACAGCGAGCTAAGGCTAATGCCTGATGCCCTCACCCGGCCCTCTCCCACGGGGAGAGGGAGGGTTAACTTATTTTACGCTAACGCTTTGGCGATCTTCTCGTACAAATCACCAGACAGATTTTCCAGCCCTTTCAGCTGCTCAAGCGCGGCACGCATCTTCGCCTGACGCTTCGCATCGTAACGCTTCAGACGGATCAGCGGCTCAATCAGACGCGACGCCACCTGCGGGTTACGGCTGTTCAGCTCGGTCAGCATTTCCACCATGAACTGATAACCGCTACCGTCTTCGGCGTGGAACGCCGCCGGGTTGCTGCTGGCAAACGCGCCAATCAGCGAACGCACGCGGTTTGGGTTGCTCAGGGTGAAAGAACGATGCTTCAGCAGGCTGCGTACGTTGCTGAGTGCATCGGCCGCCGGGCTGGTCGCCTGCAGGATGAACCACTTGTCCATCACCAGGCCATCCTGATGCCACTTGTCGTCGTACTCCTGCATCAGCGCATCGCGGCACGGCAGTTCGGCGGCAACGCTTGCGCCCAGCGCGGCCAGGGCGTCGGTCATGTTATCCGCCTCGTGATACTGCTTGCTCACCAGGGTGTTCGCCAGCTCGGTTTCACCAAACGCCAGATAGCGCAGGCAGGTGTTGCGCAGAGAACGTTTACCAATGTCCGCGTGCTCAACGCGATAAGCGTCAAGCTTGTTGGCGTTATAAATGGCGAGGAACTCGTCCGCCAGTTCAGCAGCCAGCGTACGGGTCAGCGCTTCACGCACCGCCACGATCGCGATCGGATCGATAATCTCGAACAACTCGGCGATTTCAGTCGCTGACGGCAGGGTCAGAATTTCAGCGGCCAATGCAGGGTCAATCTTCTCATCCAGCAGGATCGCGCGGAACGCGTCAGCTACGTGAACAGGCAGCGACAGCGGCTGGCCCTGCTGATGGCGGTTTACGTTGAGCTTGATGTAGGTCGCCAGCAGACTTTGCGCCGCATCCCAGCGGGAGAAATCGTTACGCGCGTGACGCATCAGGAACGTCAGCTGCTGATCGCTCCACTTGTACTCCAGCTTCACCGGCGCGGAGAATTCACACAGCAGCGCAGGCACCGGCTGGAAGTAGACGTTATCGAAGATAAAGGTCTGCTCGGCCTGGGTCACGTTCAGCACGTGGTGTACCGGGTGTCCGCCCTTCTGCAGCGGGATGACTTTGCCTTCGTTATCGTACAGCTCAATGCTGAACGGAATATGCAGCGGGTATTTCTCTTCCTGCTCTGCCGTCGGCGGCGTGCGCTGGCTGATGGTCAGCGTGTACTGCTCGGTTTCCGGATTGTAGTCGTCTTTGACGGTAACAATCGGCGTACCGGCCTGGCTGTACCAGCGGCGGAAGTGAGAGAGATCGACATTAGAGGCATCTTCCATTGCCTGCACAAAATCGTCGCAGGTGGCCGCGCTGCCGTCATGACGCTCAAAGTACAGCTGCATCCCTTTCTGGAAGTTCTCTTCCCCCAGCAGGGTGTGGATCATGCGGATAATTTCGGCGCCCTTCTCGTACACCGTCAGGGTGTAGAAGTTGTTCATCTCGATGACTTTATCCGGACGGATCGGGTGCGCCATTGGGCTGGCATCTTCCGCAAACTGCAGGCCGCGCATGGTACGCACGTTGTTGATGCGGTTTACCGCGCGTGAACCCAGATCGGAGCTGAACTCCTGGTCACGGAAGACGGTCAGGCCCTCTTTCAGGCTGAGCTGGAACCAGTCGCGGCAGGTGACGCGGTTGCCGGTCCAGTTGTGAAAATATTCGTGGCCGATGACGCGTTCGATATCGAGGTAGTCTTTGTCCGTTGCGGTATCGGTACGCGCCAGAACGTATTTGGAGTTAAAGACGTTCAGGCCTTTATTCTCCATTGCGCCCATGTTGAAGAAATCGACGGCGACGATCATATAGATGTCGAGGTCATATTCGAGGCCGAAGCGCTCCTCGTCCCACTTCATGGAGTTGATGAGGGAAGTCATCGCCCACGGCGCGCGGTCAAGGTTGCCGCGGTCAACAAACAGCTCCAGCGCCACTTCGCGGCCTGAGCGCGTTTTGAAGGTGTCACGCAGCACGTCGAAGTCCCCCGCCACCAGCGCAAACAGGTAGCACGGTTTCGGGAAGGGATCCTGCCACTGTACCCAGTGACGGCCATTCTCCAGCTCGCCTTCACCTACGCGGTTACCGTTGGAGAGCAGGAAGGGATAAAGGGTTTTATCGGCGATGATTTTGGTGGTGAAGCGCGCCAGGACGTCCGGACGGTCGAGATACCACGTAATGTGGCGGAACCCTTCCGCTTCACACTGGGTACACAGCGCCACGCCTGACTGATAAAGCCCTTCCAGCGCGGTGTTGGCAGCCGGGCTGATTTCATTCACGATGCGCAGCGTAAACTGTTCCGGCAGGTTGTCGATGACCAGCTGGTTGTTTTCTTCTTTATAGTCTGACCAGGCTTCATCATTAATCTGCAGGGAGACCAGCGTCAGGTCTTCGCCATCCAGACGCAGCGGCACCGCAGTTGCGCTGTGGCGCGTCACCTGACTCACCGCCGTGACAACGGTTTTAGTGGCATCCAGGTCAAAAGTCAGATCGATTTCGCTAATCAGATAATCCGGCGCACGGTAGTCGTGGCGGTATTTGGCTTGTGGCTGTTGTGTCATAGAAAACCTTATGCATCGTTTGTCGAGTAACGTTTCAATATATTCCTGTTGCGCAAAACGCGCTATGCAGAATGTTCATCTTTTCAGGGTCAAAACCTTTTTTTGCTACATTTGTATAACACGGGGCACAAAATGCCCTCGACCATAAAACGCGCTTATGTTGTGATCGGGGTTCAATAAATCACTAAACAAGGTATACTCCGGAGTTGTTTATTGTACTAAACGCTCCTGTGAGAGGATGCTACTGCGCACCTATGACTCAATTCGCTTCTCCAGTTCTGCATACGTTGCTGGATACCGACGCGTATAAACTGCATATGCAGCAAGCCGTTTTCCACCATTACTATGACGTTCATGTCGCGGCGGAATTCCGCTGCCGTGGCGACGACTTGCTCGGTATCTACGCAGACGCCATTCGTGAACAGGTCAATGCTATGCAGCATCTGACGCTGCAGGACGAGGAATATCAGTGGCTTTCTGGCCTGCCTTTCTTCAAAGCCGACTACCTGAACTGGCTGCGCGATTTCCGCTATAAGCCGGAGCAGGTCACCGTGCTTAACGATAACGGCAAGCTGGATATTCGCCTTGAAGGTCCGTGGCGGGAAGTGATCATGTGGGAAGTGCCGCTTCTGGCGGTGATCAGCGAACTGGCTCACCGCTACCGTTCGCCGGAAACGGGCGTCGAGCAGGCGGTCGCCGCGCTTGAAAACAAGCTCGCTGCCTTCTCCACGCTGACCGAAGGGTTAGACATGTCCCGCTTCCGCCTGATGGACTTTGGCACCCGTCGTCGTTTCTCGCGCGACGTTCAGGAGGCCATCGTTAAACGTCTTCAGCAGGAGCCGTGGTTTGTAGGCACCAGTAACTACGATCTGGCACGTCGCCTTAGCCTGACGCCAATGGGTACCCAGGCGCACGAGTGGTTCCAGGCGCATCAGCAGATCAGCCCCGATCTGGCTAACAGCCAGCGCGCGGCACTGGCCGCATGGCTTGAGGAGTACCCGAATCAACTCGGGATCGCCCTCACCGACTGTATTACGATGGATGCCTTCCTGCGCGACTTTGGTCCCGAGTTCGCTGAACGTTACCAGGGATTACGCCACGACTCCGGGGATCCGGTTGAATGGGGCGAGAAGGCCATTGCCCATTACGAGAAACTCGGCATTGATCCGATGAGCAAGGTGCTGGTCTTCTCCGATAACCTCGACCTGGCGAAAGCGGTCGAACTCTATCGCCATTTCAACACCCGGGTGAACCTGAGCTTCGGGATCGGAACCCGTCTGACCTGCGATATTCCTCAGGTAAAACCTCTGAATATTGTCATCAAACTGGTGGAATGTAACGGCAAGCCGGTAGCGAAGCTCTCCGACAGCCCGGGCAAAACCATCTGCCATGACAAAGCGTTTGTTCGCGCGTTGCGCAAAGCCTTCGATCTTCCTCAGATCAAAAAAGCCAGTTAAGCGCTTACGGGAGCCTTTATGGCTCCCCTCTTCTTATTTATTTCTTAATTCTTCTCTTTTGACTGCGAAATTTACTTGTCTGATAGCGGATGGCAGGTAACATAGATATCCCCCCATAAGGGTGGACAAGTGTTTATTTTTTCCGACTATTAACAGAGAGAATATTATGAGCGTTGTGCCTGTAGCCGACGTACTCCAGGGCCGTGTCGCCGTTGACCAACAGGTCACCGTGCGCGGATGGGTGCGTACCCGCCGAGATTCTAAAGCTGGCATCTCCTTCCTTGCCGTCTATGACGGTTCCTGCTTTGATCCTGTACAGGCCGTCATTAATAATTCTCTGCCCAATTACAATGATGACGTTCTGCGCCTGACGACGGGCTGTTCCGTTATTGTCACCGGCGTGGTTGTGGCATCCCCGGGCCAGGGCCAGAGTTTCGAAATTCAGGCCTCAGCCATTGAAGTCACCGGCTGGGTTGAAGATCCGGATACCTACCCGATGGCAGCAAAACGTCACAGCATTGAATACCTGCGTGAAGTGGCGCACCTGCGTCCACGTACCAACCTGATTGGTGCGGTGGCGCGCGTGCGTCATACGCTGGCGCAGGCGCTGCATCGTTTCTTCGACGAGCAGGGTTACTTCTGGGTGTCTACCCCGCTGATCACCGCGTCCGACACAGAAGGTGCGGGTGAGATGTTCCGCGTCTCGACGCTGGACATGGAAAACCTGCCGCGCACGCCGGAAGGTAAAGTGGACTATGACAAAGACTTCTTTGGTAAAGAAGCTTTCCTGACGGTATCCGGTCAGCTCAACGGCGAAACGTACGCCTGTGCGCTGTCTAAGATCTACACCTTTGGCCCAACCTTCCGTGCCGAAAACTCCAACACCAGCCGTCACCTGGCGGAATTCTGGATGCTGGAGCCGGAAGTGGCGTTCGCCGACCTGGACGATGTTGCGGGTCTGGCGGAAGCGATGCTGAAGTACGTGTTCAAAGCGGTGCTGGAAGAGCGTCCTGACGACATGAAATTCTTCGCCGAGCGCGTAGACAGCGATGCTGTGGCGCGTCTGGAGCGTTTTGTGTCTGCCGACTTTGCGCAGGTGGACTATACCGACGCGGTGGCGATCCTCGAGAAATGCGGTGAGACGTTCGAGAACCCGGTTTACTGGGGCGTTGACCTGGCGTCTGAGCACGAACGCTATCTGGCCGAGAAACATTTCAAAGCGCCGGTTGTCGTTAAAAACTACCCGAAAGACATTAAGGCCTTCTATATGCGCCTTAACGAAGACGGTAAAACCGTGGCAGCGATGGACGTACTGGCGCCGGGCATCGGTGAAATCATCGGTGGCTCTCAGCGTGAAGAGCGTCTTGACGTGCTGGACGCGCGTATGGAAGAGATGGGGCTCAACCCAGCGGACTACAGCTGGTACCGCGATTTGCGTCGTTACGGTACCGTACCGCACGCCGGTTTTGGTCTCGGCTTCGAGCGTCTGATCGCCTACGTTACCGGAGTTCAGAACGTTCGCGACGTGATTCCATTCCCACGTACACCACGTAACGCCAGCTTCTAATCGGTAAAAAACTAAAATGGCCAGCCTGTGCTGGCCATTATTTTATTCTGCATTGTCAGTTTTCGTCAGCGCAAAGTCAGCATCTTTAAACCTTCACCCCGTCACAACCACTACCTGTTACGTTTTGTTTCCGCGAAATATTCAGCCACAAAAAATAAACCCCATTCTTATTGCGATTATTACATCCTCAAGCGTTAGCACAAATTTCAACCACTTTTACAGCCATCCAGAAGGCTTTCTGGGGTCATAAGAAAAACTGAGTCGTTTAGCCTCTGTTTATATGAATCGCCGTTATCTCAATTAATCATAAGGAATTCATATATATAGGATATGTCCTGTCGCTTAATTCGCCAGGGCACTCTGAAGTTTGAGGTGGTTCACAAAGTTCCCAAAAATACATATTTAGTTACACATATTTTCTTTTGGTTACTTAATCTTGAGAATTGTAGCACTTTCAGGCTAGCGAAACGCTTCGCCGAATGGAAAGATGCCTGTCAGATACATAAAGACACCAAACTCTCATCAATAGTTCCGGAAATATTTATTGACAGAATTTATTGACGGCAGTGGCGAGTGTCATAAAAAAACCAATGAGGGTAATAAATAATGATGAAGCGCAATATTCTGGCAGTGGTTATCCCTGCTCTGCTGGTAGCTGGTGCAGCTAACGCTGCAGAAATCTATAACAAAAACGCTAACAAGCTGGACTTCTACGGTAAAGCTGTAGGTGAGCATCAATGGACTACTAACGGTGCATCTAATAACAACGATACCACCTATGCCCGTATCGGTTTCAAAGGTGAAACCCAGGTTAACGACCAACTGGTAGGTTACGGCCAGTGGGAATACAACATGGACGCTTCCTCTCAGGAAGGTGCTCAGGGTACCAAAACCCGTCTGGCTTTCGCGGGTCTGAAAGCGGGTGAATACGGTTCATTTGATTACGGCCGTAACTACGGTGTGTTCTATGATGCGCTGGCTTCAACCGATATGCTGGTTATCTGGGGTGGCGACTCTCTGGCCGCAACTGATAACTTCATGACCTCACGTAGCACCGGTTTAGCTACCTACCGTAACTCTAACTTCTTCGGTCTGGTTGATGGTCTGGCACTGGGCCTGCAGTACCAGGGTAAAAATGAAAACGGCCACACCACTTCTCGCCAGAACGGCGATGGCGGCAGCTACTCTCTGGGTTATGACTTCGCAGACGGCTTCAACGTAACCGCGGCATACACCAACTCTGACCGTTCCACTAAGCAGACTGCCGATGGTAAAGGTGAACGTGCTGAAGGTTGGGCAACGTCACTGAAATATGATGCGAACAGCGTATACGCATCTGTTATGTACGGTGAATCCCGTAACATGACTCGTGAAAACGATGACGAATTCGCGAACAAAACGCAGAACTTCGAAGCTGTGGTTCAATACCAGTTCGACTTTGGTCTGCGTCCATCCATTGGCTATGTGCAGTCTAAGGGTAAAGACCTGACAGGCCGTACTGCTAACGGTTCTACTTTCGCAGGTGGCGATGCTGATCTGGTTAAATACATCGAAGTGGGTACCTGGTACTACTTCAACAAGAACATGAACGTTTATGCTGCGTACAAGTTCAACTTGCTGGATGAGAATGATTACACCCGTGCAACAGCTCTGTCTACCGACGACCAGGCTGGTGTTGGTATCGTTTACCAGTTCTAATCAGAACACCACTTTGTTATATGCTTAATGAACAGGGCTTCGGCCCTGTTTTTTTATGTGTGATAGAAAATAATGGCGACTTTTGAAAAGCCGCACGCTTTTCGTCGCAAACGGTTGGCATTTTGTAAATCTACCGTTAACCTGATAGCGGATTTCACTTCTGTAATCACAATGGAACTTCGTCATGTTTGAGAACATTACCGCCGCTCCTGCCGACCCTATTCTGGGCCTGGCCGATCTGTTTCGTGCCGACGACCGCCCTGGCAAAATCAACCTGGGTATTGGTGTATATAAAGATGAAACCGGCAAAACTCCGGTACTGACCAGCGTCAAGAAAGCTGAGCAGTATCTGCTGGAAAACGAAACCACCAAAAACTACCTCGGTATTGATGGTATCCCTGAATTTGGTCGCTGTACCCAGGAGCTGCTGTTCGGTAAAGGCAGCGCAATTGTGAGTGACAAACGTGCCCGTACAGCACAGACTCCGGGCGGTACCGGTGCGCTGCGCGTGGCGGCGGATTTCCTTGCGAAAAACACCTCTGTTAAGCGCGTATGGGTAAGCAACCCAAGCTGGCCTAACCACAAGAGCGTGTTTAACTCTGCGGGTCTGGAAGTGCGTGAATACGCCTACTACGACGCGGCAAACCACTCTCTCGACTTTGACGGCCTGCTGGCGAGCCTGAGCGAAGCGCAGGCGGGTGACGTGGTGCTGTTCCACGGCTGCTGCCACAACCCAACCGGTATCGATCCGACGCTTGAGCAGTGGCAACACCTCGCGAAGCTGTCCGTAGAAAAAGGCTGGCTGCCGCTGTTTGACTTTGCCTACCAGGGCTTCGCCCGTGGTCTGGAAGAAGATGCCGAAGGCCTGCGCGCGTTCGCAGCCGTGCATCAGGAGCTGATTGTCGCTAGCTCCTATTCCAAGAACTTCGGTCTGTACAATGAGCGTGTGGGTGCCTGTACGCTGGTTGCTGCTAACGAAGAGACCGTCGATCGTGCGTTCAGCCAGATGAAATCGGTTATCCGCGCTAACTACTCTAACCCACCGGCACACGGTGCGTCTGTTGTTGCCACTATCCTGAGCAACGATGCGCTGCGCGCTATCTGGGAACAAGAGCTGAACGATATGCGCCAGCGTATTCAGCGCATGCGCCTGCTGTTTGTGAACACCCTGGCTGAGAAAGGCGCGGACCGCGACTTCAGCTTTATCATCAAACAGAACGGCATGTTCTCGTTCAGCGGCCTGACCAAAGAGCAGGTTCTGCGTCTGCGTGAAGAGTTTGGCGTGTACGCTGTGGCCTCTGGCCGCGTGAACGTTGCAGGCATGACGCCTGACAACATGGCGCCACTGTGCGAAGCGATTGTCGCCGTACTGTAATTTGCGCCCATAAAAAAAGCCTGCGTTATGCAGGCTTTTTTTTATTCGGGTTACCAGACAGGCATTTCATCCTGAAGGAACGGGTTATGGAGCCGTTCATAGCCCAGCGTCGACATCGGACCGTGTCCAGGAATAAACGTCACATCATCACCCAGCGGCAATAGCTTCTGTTTAATCGACTGAATCAGCTGCCCGTGATCGCCGCGCGGAAAATCGCTGCGTCCTACGCCACCTTTGAAAATCACATCGCCGGAAATCAGCAGACGAGACTGGTCATCAAAGAAGGCAATATGGCCTGGCGTATGTCCAGGACAATGCAACACCTGTAAAGTCACATTCCCTACGTTAACGCGCTCTCCTTCATTCAGCCAGCGATCGGGCGTCAGGGGCAGACACTCATCAAGGCCAAACATGCGGCTTTGGGCAGGTAATCCCTGCAGCCAGAACTCATCTTCTTTTTCCGGACCAATCACCGGCACACCATAATGTTGTGCCAGTTCTGCCGCTGCGCCCACATGGTCAAGGTGACCATGCGTCAGCAATATTTGCATCAGCGTGACACCGCTGTCAGCGACTTCCTGCTTGATTTTCTCAGCGTCGCCACCGGGATCGACAAGCGCGGCCAGTTTAGTTTGTTCGCACCAGATGAGTGAACAATTCTGGGAGAACGCGGTAACCGGAATAATACGATAGTTCATACTGCTCCTGTGTTTCGTTATTACCAGTGCCGAACCGGACCGGTATCAATATGTACAAAGTTGCTGCTGGGGTAATATCCTACACCACCTGCGCGCATAGATAACGCAGCTTTGCGAATATTGGCTAACGAAACGCCTTCAATATGGAAATCCATTGCCTGTCCCTTCGTGTGATAGCTTTTTTTCGCTACCCCGCGACTGTGGGCGCGCAGTTCATTGTTGGTATCAATCGAGCGATAGCCAGAAATGAGCTGCACCGGCTTGCTGGTGCCCAGCAGGCCCTGAAGGCGGAAAATCTGATCAAACAGTCCTGGATCGATGGCTTTTATTTTATTCGCGCGGAAATCACGGAAAAAATGGTTAAGTCTTGCTAATTCATCCTGAATATAGCCTCTGCCATCGAAAAACTCCGCTTTTAGCGACTCACCGGTATGAAGATTGTTGAGCGTTAAAACTCGCGGACGAGGTGTCGAGAGGGTGGCAAATGCTGGCGTCGGCAGGATGGCCGCTGCGCCGAGCGCAACGCCACCTAACGCCAGCAGTTTGCGGCGATTAGCGTCAAATTTGTCCATGATAATCAGGTCTACAGGTAAAAGAAATCGTAATATGCTTAGCGCACGAAGGGCACCATAACTGGCAAAACCAGGTACGTCAAGGCGCCCAACCCCAGTGAATACGCGGCTTGCAGCGATATAGCCCCTTATTCACCATAACTTACGACAATCATTTTTCCCGAACTGCTTCATTTACCTGATTAATTGTTCCGCTTTTGGCAAAATTTGTGCGCCGGATCGCGCGGTGAGATCATAATTGTAAATATCTGTACGATACTGGGTACGCCCGTCCTCGCCCACAAACGCCGTCAGATAGTAAAGATTGACCGGAATATTGTGGCGAATATTAACGTAACGCGTATCCCCCTGCTTCAGGGCATCCGAAATACGCGTATCGTTCCAGCCCGCATCCTGAAGCAGCATATTGGCCAGCTCCGAGGCTTTGTTCACGCGCACGCAGCCAGAACTCAGCGCGCGGGTATCTTTCTGGAACAGGTTGTGGTTCGGCGTATCGTGCAGATAGATAGCTTCTGAACTCGGCATATTGAATTTGTAGCGCCCTAAAGAGTTATGCGCCCCGGGAGCCTGCTGGAAACGGAACGGCAGATTTGACGCTGTGATCGTCGACCAGTCGACCATATAAGGATCGATGGCCTCTTTACTGTTCCATCCACGCATCACCGTATAGCCATGACGTTCCAGATAACCCGGGTCGTTCCAGACCTTCGGCAGAATGTCTTTTCGCGCCAGAGTCGGCGGCACGTTCCACGGCGGGTTTACCACCACGTTATTCAGCGCGCTGCTCATCATCGGTGTTTTACGATCCGGACGCCCGACAATCACGCGCGACGCCAGTTTTTCGCTACCGTCCTGGTAATAGACCAGGGAATACGCCGGGATGTTAACCATAATCCCGGTAGAGAGCGTTCCCGGCAGCAAGCGCAAACGCTGGATATTGAGCGCCAGCACCCCTGCCCGCTGCGCAGGCGATACGTTCAGCCAGTCACGCGTCGTCTGGCCAATGACGCCATCGGCCCCCAGCCCCTGAGCGGCCTGGAATTGCTTAACGGCCGCAACCAGCTCGCGATCGTAAGCCGCGGGTTTGTCGCTCAGGACAACGGCTTTCTTCTCTTTCACGGGAGCTGACGGGCTGACGGCGACGTTTTGTGGATCATCACCCGGGAGAGCAATCTTTGGCCCGCCTTCCAGAATACCGGAACGCACCAGGATCTCGCGCAGGGCGGGCACATCGCTGCTCCACTGCCCCGGACGCAGCGTCGCGGTACCGCGCATTTGCGGCCACGGACGCGTGTCCCCCACCAGCGCGAGGAGCGACTGGTGCAGAGTGGCATATTGTGGGTGCGTCGGTGCCAGGCTGGCGATAAAGCGCGGCAGTTCGCCATTATCCAGCGCTAGCTGCCATTGATTAATCACCGACAGCGCTGGCGTCGCCAGTTTGTAAGGTTTATCGCTGTACAGCCAGCGGTTGCCATTGACAGGAATACCCGCCACGAACTGCAGGTAGCCCATCATGGCATCGGAAAGCACCACGTCCCGCGCCTGCCCGGTGACAGCAGGATCGGTTAACAGCTCAACCCATTTTGTAAACTGCGGCTGAAACCCTGCAATCGCGACCTCCGCCAGCTGTTGCTGGAAGGCGCGCACGGCATCGCGGTTTTCCCACATCGGTTTCATATCGCGGGCAGCATAGAGGAGCGTGAGCTGATTGATATAGACAGGCGTGTAGCCTGACGGTAGCCCCAACTGCAGCTGCTGACTGAGCGATTCGGCGTCGATGCCTTCCGGCAGCGGTTTAATACCGGCCATGACAGCCGTCGCAGGAGACTGGTCCAGCGGCTGGGACAACGACGTTGGCTGCGCGCCTGTCGTTGCCGAGCTGTCAGTCGGCACAATTTCAGGCTCGTCGGCCTGGGCGGTTAACAGCGGAGCAAACATCACTGCCAGGCACAAACTCAGCGCAGACAGCTGACGACCACATTCTTTCTTAAGCAACATCCCTTGCCCCCTGTTTTCACGACATGCCCATCACGTTGGGGCTTTCTTTCATTATAGGTAGACGGCTAAGCTGTTGCCTTACCTTATGTAAAGAAGTTTAAAGATAACGCAGCCCTAAGCACAAGTTAAGTTTAAAAAAAAAGCGGCGCCAGGGCGCCGCTTCGGGTCAGAAGACGCTTCAGGAAGCGTCGGCTGTGGTTTCCGGCAATGACTCTGGCGGCTGCGGCGCAAAGCCACGCAGCCCCACAACGTGAACGTGTTCGCTGTTCTGGAACACTTTACGCACCAGCTTGTAGGTAGTGCCTTTCTCGGGGCTGATGTTCTCCGGCGCCGCAATAATGAGCTGCATATCGAGACGTTCGCAAAGCTCGAACAGCGTGGCAATGGAGCGGGCATCAAGACGCGCGGCCTCATCCAGGAACAGCAGTCGGCATGGCGAGATGTCTTTGCCGCGCAGACGGCGCGCTTCATCTTCCCAGCTCTGGACAACCATCACCAGAATTGACATCCCGGTACCGATCGCTTCACCGGTTGAGAGCGCCCCGGATTCCGCACGCAGCCAGCCGTCTGAGCCACGGTTTACCTCAACCTCCATTTCCAGGTAGTTACGGTAATCCAGCAGCTCTTCACCGATGGTTTGCGGCGTACGCTGGCCCATATCAATCTGCGGGTTCAGGCGCTGATACAGCTTCGCCAGCGCTTCGGAGAAGGTCAGACGGTTGCTGTTGAACAGATCCTGATGCTGCTCGTGCTGCTCAGACAGCACTTCCAGCAGCGTCGCGTGGGCTTCGCGCACGTTGACGTTGAGGCGCACGCTGTTCACCTGGCCAAACGACACGCTCTGCAGACCCTGGTTCAGCTGGCGGATACGGTTCTGCTCGCGCTGAATGGTTTTACGAATGATGTTCGCCACGCTGCGGGAGCTGATAGCCAGCTTCTGCTCGCGGGAGGTCAGCTCCTCCGTCAGGCGACCCAGCTCGATTTCCATCTGTTCGATAGCCTCGACCGGATCGTCAGTACGGATGATGTCCTGACGAATACGTTCGCGCAGGTGCTGGTAAACCGCCACGAAGAACTGGATTTTACGTTCCGGACGTTTTGGATCTTCCGACATACGCAGCACGTCGCGCAGGTGTTCGTTATCCGCCACCGCCAGACGCAGCGCACCCAACGCCTTATCCGACATGGAACGCAGCTCGTCGGCTGAGAGATATGCCAGTTCACGGCGGTGCAGACGACGCTCAACGTTATTGTCTTTCACCATGCGCATCACCGCGCACCAGCCCGCCTTCGCGGTCACAACCTGCTCACGCATCTCAAAGTAGTCGCGCTCCAGCTTGCGCAGGCGACGGGTCAGGTTATCCATTTCCGCTTCGCAGAAGGTCAGCGCTTTTTCCAGCTGATTACGACGCGCGCGGTTATTGCTGAGCTGAGAATGCAGCTCGTCACGACGAATACGCGCGCGCTCTTCTGCCCCACTGTCGGCACGCACGCCGATGTCCTGAAGCTCTTTCTGCAGATCGTTTAACAGCTCTTTCTTGGTGTCGAAGGAGCTTTTCAGCGAGGCCAGCACCTGGTTGTACTGGTTCAGTTGAGCGGAGTGGCTGCGCATTGCTTCACGGGCGCGAGTACGTTCAGCTTCCGCCTGCTCAAGGCGCTGACGCAGTTTTTCGTTCAGGTCGCTGTTACCGCTCAGCATTTCAGCCGAATCGGAGTAGCCGAAGTGGGCGCGACGCTGCACCACTTCCGTCAGGGCAAACGCCTGCTGACGCGCCTCGCGCTGCACCTGCTGTGACCAGGCATAATCTTCTTTTAACTGCTCGAACTGTTCCGGGTCGCTCTGCAGTACAGACACGACGGGCTCCAGCTTCGCCAGATGATTGCCGTGCTGCTGAACGAAACGCGCGGCTTCCTGCGCTTCATCCAGACGCTCCTGGATCTCGTCCACGCGATCGGCCAGCGTGTCATCCGCCAGCAGATTCAGGCGCGGCAGAATGCGGTTAAGGGCCGCAACGCCCTCTTTCGCCTGCTCGAACTGGACGCGGCTCTGCTGGTTGTCGCTTTCATGACTGGCAATCGCCCGCTCCAGCTCGCCACGGCGGGTATTGAGCTTGCGAATTTCCGCTTCCGGGTCAGCTTCAAAGGCCACGGCCAGATGGCTGCCGATAAAGCGGCTAAACGCCTGATGCAGGCGCTGGGTTTTCTGCACGTCAAACGACAGGGTCGCGAAACGTTCAGACAGCGTTTCACGCTCGGCGTGCAGGCTTTCGATGCGGCTTTCGCGCGCGGCGCGGCCAAACAGCGGCAGTTCAGGGAAGCGGGAATAACGCCACTGGCGATCGGCGATTTTCACCACCACCGCTTTTTCCAGCTCGTCGACGCTGAAGACGCTGTCATCGAACGACTGCGGATCCCCTTCGATCAGGTAGAGATCTTCCGGGCAATCTTCAAGGCCGGCAAGCTGCTCAGAAATCAGTGACAGATCCGGGACCACAATCGCGTTACGGGATGGACCGTACAGCGCGGAGAAGTACGGGGCATCGTCAAGGCCAACGTCGTCATAAATCTCGGACAGCAGCACGCCGCCAAAACGCTCCGCCAGGGCATTCAGGCGCGGATCTTCTGAACCGCCCGGCTGGCTTAGGCGTTCAATTTCTTCGTCGACTTCACGCTTGCGCGTACCGACTTCGTCACGCTCAACAATGGCTTCGCGCTCGCGCTCCAGCAGCTGCTGCAGGTATTCGGTCACTTCCTGGCTGGATTCGAACTGCTCGCCGCACTGTTCGCTGAGCTGATTCAGGCTGCTTTGAGCCGCCAGCCAGACCGGCGCTCGTTGCAAGAGCGTCTTCGAACGGGACTGAATCTGCTCCAGCTCCTGACGCAGCGTCATACGCTGTTCGCTGGCGTTTGATACGGTATCGGACAGGGCCGCGATACGCGCTTCCAGCTCCTGATGCAGGGCCTCAAGCTCGTCGAAATCGTAATTTTTTCCCTGACGCTTGCAGAATTCCGCCAGAAGACGCTCGGCCTCCTGCTGCTCGCGCAGGCGCTGTTCCAGCTCGTTCAGACGCATCCGCAGCGGCTGAACCTGTTCGGCCAGATGGCGCTGGTTCACACCGTCGCGCAGCAGTTCACGGGCAACGTCCCAGGCTTCGTTACGCGCCAGCGGACCGTTAATCGCGACGACCAGCTGATAAGCCTGCTCAAACTGGCTGTGCGCCGTTTGCGCGACGCTCATTTTCTGTTCGAGGGACAGCAGCTTCTCGGTGGCTTCCTGCTCTTTGGCCTGGAAGGTATCCAGCCACTCGTCGGCGCTATCCGGCGTCAGGTCAGGCAGATGACACAGTTCTTTCGCGCGCTGTAATGCCTGCAATGCCTGGGTGTACTGAATCGCTCGCGTCTGCTGCACGTCAAGTGCCTGCTGGTAATCGGCAAGCTGACTTTTCAGCTCATCCACTTCCAGCTCGGCCGCTTCGGCGCGGGCTTCGTTCTCTTCCTGCATGTCGGCGGCTTCGGCCACCACTTCATTTTGCTCTTCGAGACGAATTTGCAGCTCGTCGAGATCCGCTTCATAGCGCTCGATTTTTTCCTGCTGACGCAGCGCGGTTTGCACCAGATTCAGGTGATCGCTGGCGGCCTGGTAATCGGCTTCCAGGTCGCCTTCGGCACCGTTGTGCTCACCCAGCTCGCGCGCCATTTCGACGTGCTTGTACTGCTCGGCCACCAGCTGTTTACGGGAGGTAAACAGCTCGCGGCGATATTCTAATGCCTGATCGAGATGCACGCGTCGCTCGTTGGCGTGGCGCATGTAGTCCGCCGCCACGTAGTTGGTGGCTTCGCTGATCAGGTGTTTAAACAGGTCGCGGTCGGACTGGGTAACGCGAATCGCTTCCAGCGTCATGCGGTTTTCACGCAGCGCCGCTTCCATATCCTGGAAAGCCTTACGTACGCCGCTGTTTTCCGGCAGCAGGTAGTCGCGCAGGGAGCGGGTGATGGCGCTGGAGATACCGCCATAAAGGGACGCTTCGATCAGGCGATAGTATTTGCTACGGTCTGATGCCGAGCGCAGACGACGCGCCACCACGCCCAGATCGAACATCAGCGCATGGTAGTCGGTAATCGAGTTGAACTGTTTGAACTGTACGCCTTCGATCGCTTCGAGCTTATCTTTCAGCTCCTGCAGCGTCAGCACACGCGCCTGACGTTCGTTCAGGGTTTCCGTCAGCAGCGCCGTTGGCTGCACGGACGTTGGCAGCCCCTGGATCGCAAACGGTTTGATATCCACTTTACGGTCGCGACCGGCAACCTGCTGCAGGCGTACGCCCACCACCACACGCTGATGACGGGAGTTAATGACGTCCAGAACCGAATAACAGACGCCGGCCTTCAGCTTCCCGTGCAAACCTTTATCACGGGAACCGCTTGTGGCCCCCGCTTCGGTGGTGTTACGGAAGTGAAGCAGCGTCAGGTCAGGGATCAGCGCCGTGACAAAGGCCGCCATGGTGGTGGATTTACCCGCTCCGTTACCGCCGGAGAGCGTCGTGACCAGCTCATCCAGATCGAACGTTCGGGCAAAGAAGCCGTTCCAGTTAATCAGCGTCAGTGAGCGAAATTTACCGCGTTCAATCATTACTCTTCCTCCCCGCTATCCGGCAGATTCTCTTCATGCTCATCATTGAGCTGCAAATGGTTCTCCACCGGCATCGCTTCACCGTCGCGGATCATGCGAAGCTGCGCTTCACGCGCGTCATCGCCCGCACGCACGTCGGCGCCAAAGCGGAAGACAGATTCCGTGATGCGGAATTTGCTGCTGTCGTGGCCCATAAACCAGACCATCCCCAGACGACGCAGACGGTTCAGGGAAGAGCGAACCTTTTCCTGTAATTTCTGACGGTCAAGATCCGACCCCGTGGAGCGGTTGTTCACCAGCTTGAGCAGTTTGCTCTCATCTGCCAGCGTCAACAGCTCGTCGTAAAGTTCCTGCTGGGTGAAGATCCCTTCATTCGCCAGACGTTCCGGACTGAGATAGAGGTAGCAAAGAATTTTGCCGACCATCATATCCAGCTCCGAGAGCACGGAACGCGGAATCAGCGTCGTGGAGCGTGGACGCAGGTAGAAAAACCCTTCCGGCGCGCGAATAAGCTCCACGTTGTAGCGTGCGTAAAACTCTTCCAGGTACTCCTGAAAGTCCATCAAAAAGGCGTGATTATCCAGCTCGTCTAAGCCAATGTGACGACCGGCACGCAGCTGGCTGTCCAGCGCCGGAAATAACGGATTCGCCAGCGCCTGTGCCAGCTTAACTGGCATCACTTGTTCAATATTTGTCAATGACATGCGCCTGTACCTTGGCTCCGTAATCGTTAATTGGCTGCCACTTCGGCGGCAGTCCGGTGAAATCTGCTTGTGCGACGCCCAGGCGCACCGCCTGGTCTACCACAATGCGGGCAACGTCGAAGTGGCGCGCGCGCGGATATTGCGCCAGATAGTCGCGCACCACGAGCCCAAGATCCAGCGGCACTTGTCTGGTTTTGTAGACAGCGAGCTGTTCTTCGATCATCGCCGCAAGCTGCTCGCGAATTTCGTTAAATTCTTCGTATTCCAGATCCGGTGGCAGTTCACCGGTCACCTCTTCATCGCGCAGCGCCATCTCTTCGTCGCGCATATCCAGCAGACGATCGGCATTGGCGTAGGTCAGCGCCCACGGCGCATCGAAATAGGTCTGCACCGACTGACGCAGACGCTGGGCAAAGACGCGGTTTTTATCCATATCAATCGCGGTACGGATAAATTTATGCACGTGTCGGTCGTAGCCGATCCACAGGTCGATCGACTGCTGGCCCCAGCTGATAATGCGGTCTAGTTTGCTCTGCAGATCGAATACCAGACGGTCGATAAAATGCAGATCGTCATGCGCCAGCGTCGCGTCCTGGATGCGCAGCAGGTTAGCCTGCAGCTTGTCCCCTGCGGCTTCCAGCGTATCCTGGAGTTCGCGCAGCGTGCCGGAGGTTTCTGACAGCAGAAGTTCACAGCTGGAGATAGCCGCTCGCCAGTCTTTATTCAGCAACTGCGCGATATCGTCTTTCACCTGCTGCTGCTGTTCGTCCATCAGGCGCTGGGTGAGATCGATACTGTCGAAGATTTCGGCCACCGAATATTTCAGCGGCGCGTAGACGTTACGGTGCCAGTGGAATTCGTCACCGTCTTCATCTGCCGCATCGGCGGCGCGCTTAAGCTCACCCGCCACGATCGACAGCTGCATGGAAAGACGCAGCGTGGAAAATTCACGCTGGCGGATATAATAATCGGTGATGCCGATGCCCAGTGGCGTCAGGCGATAGATGGCGTTTCCTTCCGCCTGCTCGCTGGTAAAGCGGTTCAGCAGACGTTGACGCACCATATCGTTGATCGCGTTGTTGGCACGCACGCTAATGGTTTCGCTGGTTTGCTCAAACGCATCACTGACATGGCGGAACGCATCCACCAGTTCACCCTCGCTCATTTCACCATCCAGCCGCTCGCCGTTCAGCGTGGCGACCGCCAGCAGGAAAGAGAGTCTGTCTACCGGCAGCGAGATGGAGAAATCGTTTTTCCTGGCCCAGGCAACCAGTTCGGGGACTGTCTGGGAAAATTCACTCATAGGTTATCCTTGCATCTGCGGCTTGTGCGCGGTGACGTGAATATAGCGGCCAAGGCTGACAAAAGGCTCCTGACGGCAATACCGCGTTTCCAATTCTGTTAAGGTGTCAAAACAGTCACGCTGTTTGTGTTTTTCACGCAGATAATCATGAAACACCCTGACGCCCGTCTTCCCGACAATCTGCCAGCCAATCGCTTCCAGCCAGCCATAAACCTGCTGTGGATCGCGCGGATAGTCCGGGGAAAGCGTGCGCTTTTTCTTTTTGGGCATCCCGACCTGAACATAGTCGAAGTTTCCCGCAACCATGTTGTGCATCAGGAAGCCGTTAGCATTGTAGAACATCAGCGACAGCGTGCCGCCCGGGCGCAACATCGACCACAGGGTTTGTAACACGCTTTGCGGATCGGCAACCCACTCCAGCACCGCATGAAACAATATCAGATCAACCTGGGTTTCCAAATGCTGCGCGATGTCCTGAGCGGCGCATTGTATAAAATGCATGTTGTCGCTCACACCTTTCTCTTCTGCCGCACGCGTCGCGCGGGCGACCATTTCAGCAGAAAGATCGCAAAGCGTGACGTGATGGCCGCGCTCGGCCATTTTTATCGCCGTCTGCCCTTCACCGCCACCGGCGTCCAGCACGCGCAACGTTTGACCGCCAAAGGTAGCCAGAATGGTGTCCAGATCCTGCCAGAGGATCGTCTGACGGAGCTGCCCTTTCGTGGTGCCATAAATGTTGCGCGAAAACTTTTCCGCGATGTCATCAAAATTGCGATCCCGCATTGGGAGAGTTCCACTCGCTAACTGCAAAACCGCTATTTTGTCACACCCGCGCGGAGAATGAACCTCTCTGGTGTAATATCACCGGTAATCACCTGCTATATGGTCAAAAAAGGAACCAAAAAGGATGCTTTTTACCCTTAAGAAATACATTGGAGGGATGATGCTTCCCCTTCCGCTGCTGCTCATCATCATCGCACTGGGGCTGGCGCTGGTGTGGTTCAGTCGCTTTCAGAAGAGTGGCAAAACGCTTATCACGCTCGGCTGGTTTATCCTGCTGCTGTTGAGCCTGCAACCGGTCGCGGATGGTTTGTTACGCCCCATCGAAAACAAGTACCCGACATGGCAGGGAAATCAGAAAGTGGCGTACATCGTGGTACTGGGAGGCGGATATACCTGGGATCCTGACTGGGCCCCCAGTTCAAACCTGATCAACAACAGCCTGCCACGGCTAAACGAAGGCATTCGCCTGTGGCTGGCGAATCCGGGATCAAAAATGATCTTCACCGGCGCGGCGGCCAAAACGAACCCGGTGAGTACGGCTGAAGCGGGTGCCAGAGTCGCGGAATCGCTCGGCGTACCGCGTTCCTCCATTATCACCCTGGACAGCCCAAAAGATACCGAAGAAGAGGCTGCCGCAGTGAAGCAGGCGATTGG
This sequence comes from Enterobacter sp. PL_is379, assembly GCF_055817355.1. Lineage (NCBI taxonomy): Bacteria > Pseudomonadati > Pseudomonadota > Gammaproteobacteria > Enterobacterales > Enterobacteriaceae > Enterobacter > Enterobacter sp. PL_is379. Next base: position 408,486 of record NZ_JBVPGT010000033.1, on the reverse strand, counting down.
CGATGTCCCGTTCTTGCTGGTGACCTCCGCCTCACACCTGCCACGCGCGATGATTTTCTTTGAGAAGCAAGGCCTGCACCCGCTTCCCGCACCGGCAAACCAGATGGCTATCGACGCGCCGCTCAACCCGTGGGAACGGGCGATACCGTCCCCGGCGTGGCTGATGCATAGCGATCGCGTCGGTTATGAGACGCTCGGACGCCTCTGGCAGTGGCTGAAAGGATCGTCAGGCGAGCCAGGGCAGGAGTGATTTTGTTGCCAGATCGAAGTTTGCGCGATTAAAACGTCCGGTATTGACCAGCTGCGCAACTTCGTCCCAGAGCAGATAAAGCCAGCGCCGCCAGAGAAACGCTTCTGCAACGGGCGCGCGTTGAAGGTAATGCCACAGTAAACCTTCCGCCGCCCCGCTGTCGCTGAGCCTGAACAGCTCGTATTCGCGCGGAGCCCAGAGCATGATCCCCGGCCCCAGCATCGCCAGAAGCTGATCGCTGCGGGAGTCTTTGAGCATGCTGCGCAGGGTGAAATTACCGTGGATCAGCACGCAGTTATCATTAAAACCGTCGAACAGCGCCGGTAAGCACTCGCGGGTACGAAACAGAATTCGCTTATCCTGCATGGTCAAACCGGTATTGTTGAACTGGTTAAGCGTCCCCCACAGAACCTCAACCCGCTGGCGATACCACAGCGGCCACAGGTTTTCCTGAGTGCTGTCGACCGGACCGACAAGTCCGCGGCTATCCTGACGGTGCCAGGCGAGCAGCGCCTCGACAATCTGATCTTTTAACTGCTCCCAGCGCTCCGGCGTGCGCGCGGGCGCTTCAACGGGCACGCCGCGCAAGCGCTCAATCAGCAGCACGTCCGGGCCGGGATGTTCCTCATGGGTCATCACGCCGTACACCGTCGGCATACGGACGGTTCCCTCCCGCGCCAGCATCGACATTTTCCAGGCAAGCTGCCTGGCCACACCCGGTGAGGTGAAACTTCTGGCCATCAGCGGCATTGGGTTGCCCTGACTGTCATACAACGACCAAAGCGCGGTATCGACCTTTTCACTCACGCATTCGACACGGCTTAATTTCTCACCCAGCAGATGGCTAAGTTCGGCACGCAGCTGTTCCATATGAGATTACCCCCATTAAGACTACTGCTTTTATAATGAGCGTCCTGAAGGAAGATGTCACCCGGAAGAGATCAATTAGGGAAAAGAAAGGGAAATTAACGGGGAGAGGAACATCCCCCCGTCAGGAGGGATGCAGGCGGTATTAGCGCAGCTCGGCGCGAACGCGCTCAAGATCTTCCGGCGTGTCAACGCCCGTACCAGGCACTTCGCTGGCAACGGCAACGTGAATTTTTTCGCCATACCAGAGCACGCGAAGCTGCTCCAGCATTTCGATATGCTCCAGCGGACTCGGCGCCCAGGTCACATATCGACGAATAAAACCGGCCCGATAGCCGTAGATCCCAATATGACGCAGGAAGGTATCACCGATGGTCTCTTTAGAGAGCGCAAAGCGATCGCGGTCCCACGGGATCGTGGCGCGGGAGAAATAGAGCGCATAGCCTTCGGCATCCATGACCACCTTCACCGCATTCGGATTGAATGCCTCTTCAGCGTGGTGAATGGGCACCGCGAGCGTCGCCATACCGACCTGGCGCTGCGCCAGGTTTTCTGCCACCTGACGGATAATCACCGCCGGGATCATCGGCTCGTCACCCTGCACGTTAACGATGACCGTATCATCACTAAAACCACATTTCTCAACCACTTCCGCCAGACGCTCGGTGCCGGACTGGTGATCGGCGCGGGTCATGCATACCTCACCGCCTGCCGCCTCAACCGCACGGGCGACGTCGGGATGATCGGTAGCAACAATCACACGGTCGGCACCGGATTCTCTTGCACGCTCAAGGACATGCACAATCATTGGCTTGCCGTTGATATCCACCAGCGGTTTACCCGGCAGACGCGTAGACGCGTAGCGCGCAGGAATAATGACAACAAAACTCATGGTTTGCTCTCTTCTACCACCAGGGAACGCGCTTCATTTTCCAGCAGTACCGGAATGCCGTCACGCAGCGGGAAAGCCAGGCTGTCCAGCTTGCAAATCAGCTCCTGTTTGTCCTGGCTGTAGTAGAGTTTGCCGTTGCATACCGGGCAGGCAATAATTTCAAGTAAACGGTGATCCATAGTTCCTCCGTATGGGTAATCGCTAAAGCTTAACACATTCCCTTTTCAGGGCGTGCCTGTTTCCCAGCCACTTCGACAGGATGTAAACAGTCCGTCGGGTACCCGGCCCAGCGTCACGTCGTCGGCACCCTGCCAGCGCGCGAATTCGCTAATGGCGGACGTTAATCCTTTTCCCAGGCTCGCCGTCACCCTGACGCCCTCTTGCAGATAAAGCGCAATGATTTCAAGCGTGCCGGTCTTGCGGTGCATTTTGGCGTCCATGCGCCCGACCAGCTGTCCCTTATGCAGCAGCGGTAAAACAAAGTAACCATACTGGCGCTTTGGGGCCGGGGTATAACATTCCAGCCGGTAGCTGAAATCAAAGAGCTGCTCGGCGCGTTTTCTGTCCCAGACAACCGGGTCGAAAGGCGACAATACCGCGCTGTGGGTTGCCTGAAGTTTCCCCTCCAGAGCCTGAGGCAATAACGGGAGGAGATCCGCATGCAGCCACATTTCCCCCAGCGTTTCCACGGTAACGGGAATGACGCGCTGTTCGCGTTGCCACATGTCCAGCAGCGGTTTTAGCGCGGGCTGACGCAGGCGATAATAATCTGCCAGCCACTGCGCGCGAAAAATCCCCAGGCTACGGGCGCTGTTCTCCAGCATAACGGCCTCGGCCGCCTCCTGGGTAAGCAGGTCGCGCTCGTCGTCCCAGTGCGGCATCACGCGATGCGTCAGGTCGTAGACGCGCTGAAAATTACGCCGTTCAATCACCATGACTTTGCCAGAGGTAAACAGCCCTTCGAGATGACGTTTGTGCGGCTTCCACTCCCACCAGCCGCTTGTACCCTTACGCGGGTGTTCAAAATCGGCGGAGCGTACGGGACCGTTTTCCTGAATATGCGCGATAAGCTGCTCAATTTCGGCCGCATGTTCCAGCATCCACGCCTGTCGGTATTTCCAGCCCATCTTTTCAGGGGCAAGCATACGGTGGCGAACCAGGGCAAAATCGCTGCGGGGCAGAAAGCAGGCTTCGTGCGCCCAGTACTCCATTAACTCCCCCTTGCTGAGCGCCTCATCCAGCCACTGAGAAGGATAACTCCCCAGGCGGCTAAACAGGACAAGGTAAGGGCTGCGGGCCACAATGTTAATGGTGTCGATTTGCAGTAGCGACATGCGCTGAACGGTCGAGAGAATATCGGCAGGCTGCGCGCGGCGGCGGGGCTTTTTGAGCAGCCCCTGCGCGGCAAGGTGTAAATGACGTGCGGCTGAAAGCGAGAGTTGCGGTAAAGACATGCGTTTTCCTGTCAGTCAAAGCGCCACCAGAACCGCGTAAGCCTTTACTGCACCAACGCAATCAGTTCCTTGAGCAATTGTTCCGGCTGCTCGCCGCTGAGTTCAGCGTCAACCGGCAGATACCACCAGTTATCTTTCGCAAAGGCACGGCATTTCACCGCATCTTTTTCGGTCATGATCAGCGCTTGTCCGGGTACGGTCAGGGCGTCTACCTGCCCTTCCACCAGCGCCTGATGGTCGGCCAGCGGAACGCGTTTTTCCAGCCGGGCACCACACTGTTCCAGCGTCGCGAAGAAGCGTGGCGGATGGCCAATCCCCGCCATCGCCACCAGTGAAGGCAGCTCCGCAACCGACCGGCGTTCCTCCGTCACCAGGTTGATCGCCAGACCCGGCTGAAGATGCATCGGGATTTCACCCGCATTTGCCTCACCACCGTTCACAATCACCGCATCAACGGACTTAAGACGCGAAGCGCGTTCGCGCATGGGTCCTGCAGGTAACCACCAGCCGTTACCAAAACGGCGAACGCCGTCGATAACCACAATCTCTTTATCACGCGCCAGGGCGTAATGCTGCAGGCCATCGTCAGTGATAATGATTTGCACCGCGTGTTCGGCAAGCAGTGCCTGAACGGCGTCGCTGCGCACCGGGGAGACCGCAACCGGTGCGCCGGTACGCTGGAAAATCAATACCGGTTCATCACCCGCTTCGGCGGTCGTGGTTTCCGCCATCAGCAGCAGCGGATAACGCGCCGCTTTGCCACCATATCCGCGCGATACCACCCCCGGGCGGATGCCGCGTTTTTGCAATTGCTCCACCAGCCAGATCACCACCGGCGTTTTACCGTTGCCACCCGCCGTAAGATTACCGACAACCACAACCGGAACCGGCGCGCGCCAGGCACGCTTCAGCCCCAGACGGTAAAGCAGACGGATTGTGCCGCTCACCAGGCCGTATAGCCAGGAGAGCGGCAAAAGCAGCAGCCACAGCGGGGATTCACCGGACCAGATGCGTGCAATCATTCGCCAAACTGCATCTTATGAAGCTGGGCGTAAACGCCGCGGTGTTCCAGCAGGTCAGCATGGCTTCCGCGTTCAACAATGATGCCGTCCTCAACCACGACGATTTCGTCAGCCTGCTCGATAGTCGACAGGCGGTGCGCAATCACCAGCGAGGTACGGTTCTTTTGCAGTTCATCCAGTGCCGACTGAATAGCGCGTTCAGATTCCGTATCCAGCGCCGAAGTCGCTTCGTCCAGGATCAGGATCGGGCTGTCACGCAGCAGCGCACGCGCAATGGCGATACGCTGACGCTGACCACCGGAGAGCAGTACCCCATTCTCACCGATTATCGTATCCAGACCGTTATCCATCTTGTTGATAAAGTCCATTGCGTAGGCCATCCGCGCAGCGTTCTCAATCTGCTCGCGGCTGTACTCATCCGTGCGCGCATAGGCAATGTTGTTAGCCACGGTATCGTTGAACAGGTGCACGTTCTGGGAAACCAGCGCCACCTGATTACGCAGCGACTGCAGGGTATATTCCCGCAGGTCATGACCGTCTAACAGGATCTCACCTTCGTTAATATCGTAGAAACGGGTGATCAGGCTGGCAATGGTCGATTTACCCGAGCCGGAACGCCCCACCAGCGCCACAGTTTTACCCGCCGGAATGGACAGATTGATATTACGCAGCGCCGGCGTTTCACGACCAGGGTAGGCGAAGGTAACGTTGCGGAATTCGACATCGCCACGGGCGCGCTCAATTTCGCGTGTACCTTCGTCTTTTTCCTGCTCGGAATCCAGAATGCTGAACAACGTCTGGCAGGCGGCCATCCCGCGCTGGAACTGGGCGTTGACGTTCGTCAGTGATTTCAGCGGACGCATCAGGGCAATCATAGAGGAGAAGACCACTGTGATGGTACCCGCCGTCAGCGTCTCCATGACGCTCGGGAAGCTTGCTGCATACAGGACGAATGCCAGTGCCAGGGAGGCAATCAGCTGAATAATCGGATCTGAGATGGAAGAGGCCGAGACCATTTTCATCCCCTGCAGACGCATTTTGTTGCTGACTTTGTCAAAGCGGTGGGTTTCGACTTCCTGACCGCCAAAAATCAGGACTTCTTTGTGTCCTTTCAGCATCTGTTCCGCGCTGGTCGTTACCTGTCCCATCGTGTTCTGCATATTCTTACTGATATTGCGGAAGCGCTTTGAAACGACACGGATGGCAATAGAAACCACCGGCGCCAGCACGATAAGGATGATTGACAGCTGCCAGCTGTAATAGAACATCATTGCGAACAGGCCAATGATCGACGCGCCCTCACGCACGACGGTGATCAGTGCGCTTGATGACGAGGAGGCAACCTGCTCTGAGTCGTAGGTAATACGGGACAGCAGCGTCCCGGTAGACTGCTTATCAAAGAATGAGACCGGCATCCCCATCATGTGACTGAACAGGCGACGGCGCATGGTCATCACCACTTTCCCGGATACCCAGGAAATACAGTAGCTGGAGATATAGCTGGTGATGCCGCGCAAGATCATCAGTCCGATAACCACCAGAGGCATCCATAGCAACACTGAGCGATCCGTTTTACCAAAACCGTCGTCCAGTAACGGTTTGAGAAGCGATAGCATAAAAGTATCGCTGGCTGCGTTGAGGATTAACGCTACTCCCGCCACGATCAGGCCTGTTTTAAAGGGCGCAATCATCGGCCAGAGTCGGCGGAAGGTTTGCCACGTGGAGAGATCTTTGTCGTTATGCATTCAAAAAACCAGCATTCGTTGAAATAGCCGCATATTCTACCCGTTATCGACGGGCGCGCCAAACCACTGATGATACCAAACGGGTAAATATTGTTCTCGCAAGCGCCGGATTTGCCAGTGATGTTGCGAGAATGTCACCGATATTTGTCCAGAATGAGGAGTATCATGCCAGATATACCCCTCTTTTCGATAACGTCGGACAACTTTTGTCGACGGGAATCGCCATGCGTTATAGCGGGCTGCTGAATCCAGGGCGATCTGACCTTCTACCCGCTGGACCAGCGGCAATGAAGACGAAGTGTTGCTGCCATGATGAGGCACCTGGATTAGCGTGGACGTCAGATAACGCCAGTAATGGCTAAGCATAGCCTGTTCCGCTTGTGCTTCAATGTCCCCTGTTAGCAGCACGCTCTGCTTGCCGTCGCCCACCTTTACCACGCAGGAACGGTTGTTTCCCTGAGCCGGGTAATTTTCAGGGGGCCAGTGGACGCTGAAGGTAAGTCCCTGCCATTGCCATCTCTGCCCGCGAAAACAGGGGCGATGTCCCGCCTGGCGCAAGGGGCTTCTTACCCACACGTCAGGCCACGTTTTTTGCAACGATGCGAGGCCTCCCGCATGGTCGAGGTGTTCATGACTGAGAATTACGCCTTCAGGCCGCAGGTGATGCCAGCGCAGCCAGGGAATAATTAACCGCTGCGCGCTATCCCCGCCCGGCCAGGCGAGTCCGGTATCATAAAGAATGGCTTTTCCCTGTCGTTCAATGACCATGGCCAGCCCCTGCCCCACGTCCAGCATATGCAGCGTCCAGCTCTCGCTTTTTGCCGTTCGCCAGAGAGGAAATGCCAGTAAGACGCTTCCTGCAAGACAAACGGCAGGAAGGGTTTTCCATGCGCGAAAACGCCAGGCAATGATGCTCAACCACGGCAGTAATGTCATGTATTGCCAGCGTTGGTCGACATTCTGCCAGCCGTCAGGCAGGCGCATGAGGAGCCAGAACAACCCCGCTAGTGACTTATCTGCTGCGAACCAGACGACGCTTTCCAGTGCCGCCAGCGGCAGCAGATGAAGCAGCATACCGAGCAGGATCAGCGGCACGGAGACAAACGTCACCAGGGGAACGGCAAAGAGATTCGCGACCAGGGAGGAGATACTGAAGCCATGAAAAATCAGGACCTGTAACGGCATGAGCAGCATCAGCATGCCGACCTGCAGATGGATCAGGTTTAGTAGCGGCCGTATACGTCGTGCCCGGTGCCAGTCAGGAAGAGGCAGCCACTGGAACCAGAAAATCAGCGCGGCGACGGCAAATGCGGACAGGGCCAGACTCTGCGAAAGTACGGCTAAAGGATCGCTTATGAGGATCGCCGCGATACAGCACACCCATACCTGCCAGGGAGACCATTGACGGGCCGCGATCCGCAATATGGCAAGCACAGCAAGCGCGATGGCCGTTCGTAGCGCAGGAGGTTGCAGACCGGTAAGCCAGGCGTAGAAAGCGGCAAAGCACAACCCGGCCAGGAGAGGCCTCTGCCAGTGGACCCGGTGGCTGGGTAATAAAAACTGGAGCCCACGTGCGAGTAACCAGACGAGGGATGCCGCCAGCGCGATATGCAGACCCGAAATCGCCATCAAATGCAGCGTGCCGGTTTCACGCATCAGGTCTTTTATTTCCCGGGGAACATCCAGACGTTCCCCCATTCCCAGTCCGAGGATAACCGCCCCCCAGCGGTAAGCCGAAAGTCGGTTCTGCAGTGACATCAGGTATTGCGCTCGCAGGCTGCAGCGGCCATCGACGAGTTCAGCGCGGGTGAAGCGCCCGCTTAGGGTTTGATGTTGGGCAAAAGCGCTGCGCTGAGAATCATATCCTCCTTCGTTCAGTTCGCCATGGGCAGGCCTGAGCCTGAGCGTCATGGTCCAGCGCTGACCGGCGCACGATTTCTGGGGCAGATAATTGCCATACAGCGTTACGCCGGTGGAGGCCCACCAGCGCTTGCCATCGACGCTGCGAATGTTTCCCTGATGCAGAGTGGCGCCGTCGGTCGCGGTGAGCTCTACCTCAGCCTGCACAGCCCCTGTTGTTAAATGCTGCATCGGCCAGACGCTCTCCTGTGCGGCCAGAATGCCCCACGCACAAAATAACAGCGTAATACCAGCATACTTCACTCGATGGTTTTGCCATGCAGCAATCACTATCCCGCCAGCCACCATGACCCACACGGTGTAAGGTGATGGCAGTTCAGGTAACCAGAGTAACGGAACTATCGCCAGAATGGCGCAGACGCTAAGCGCGGGAATTCCCATTGCTACCTCCCTGTTTCAGGGTGGCAGTATGCAAGCAGGTTGAGCGGGTCGTCAGGTGTGAAGGATGCGATTTACAGCAAGCGCAGCAAGGTATTTAACGGGTTGCAGAAAACGAAACGAAAAATGCGGGGCACCTTCAGAATGAAAGCGACAGAGACAAAAAAAGCACCCGCAGGTGCTTTCTTTCGAACCCAGTTTAACCGGCTGGCTAAACTCAGTTGCCGTAAATATTGGCGCGATCGCGCAGTTCTTTACCCGGCTTAAAGTGTGGAACGTACTTACCTTCCAGCTCGACTTTATCGCCAGTTTTCGGGTTACGCCCGGTACGTGGAGCACGATAGTGCAGAGAAAAACTACCGAAACCGCGGATTTCAATGCGCTCGCCCTGGGCAAGAGTGGAGGCCATATGCTCCAGCATCTCTTTTACGGCATCTTCCACTGCCTTGGCAGGGATATGCGGTTGCTGACTGGCAAGTCTTTCAATCAATTCTGACTTGGTCATGATTCCTCCGGTTCCTTTCAAACCAATTAGCTGAACAGCTCATTAAACAAGGGCGGCCGTAGCCGCCCTTTGTTATTGATTACAGGACGAATCCTGCAATCTGTCAAGTTTGCTCCTCATCCTTCGCGCTGTAAATGCGTTACAGCGCAACTGATGCTGAGAACCTGATATTACTCGCCTTTAGCTGCTTTGAAAGCTTCAGCCATTGCGTTGTTAGAGAAGTTTGCATCTTCCTGTTTGTTAACAGTTGCGATTGCATCTTTCTCATCAGCTTCGTCTTTAGCACGAACAGACAGGCTGATTGCACGGTTCTTACGGTCAACACCGGTGAACTTAGCTTCAACGTCGTCGCCAACGTTCAGAACCAGAGTGGCATCTTCAACGCGATCACGTGAAGCTTCAGAAGCGCGCAGGTAACCTTCAACGCCGTCAGCCAGTTCTACGGTTGCGCCTTTAGCGTCAACTGCAGTTACTTTACCGTTTACGATTGCGCCTTTCTTGTTCAGTGCAACCCAGTTGTTGAACGGATCTTCTGCGAGCTGTTTAACGCCCAGGGAGATACGCTCACGCTCTGCGTCAACCTGCAGAACAACTGCAGCGATTTCGTCGCCTTTTTTGTATTCACGAACTGCTTCTTCGCCTGCAACGTTCCAGGAGATGTCAGACAGGTGAACCAGGCCATCGATGCCGCCGTCCAGGCCGATGAAGATACCGAAGTCAGTGATAGACTTGATTTTACCTTCAACACGGTCGCCCTTGTTGTGGGTTTCCGCGAACTGCTGCCATGGGTTGTTTTTGCACTGTTTCAGGCCCAGGGAGATACGACGACGTTCTTCGTCGATATCCAGAACCATCACTTCCACTACATCACCAACGTTAACAACTTTGGATGGGTGGATGTTTTTGTTGGTCCAGTCCATTTCGGAAACGTGCACCAGACCTTCAACGCCTTCTTCGATTTCAACGAAGCAGCCGTAGTCAGTCAGGTTGGTTACGCGACCAGTCAGTTTAGTACCTTCTGGGTAACGCTTAGCGATAGCTACCCATGGATCTTCGCCCAGCTGTTTCAGGCCGAGGGATACACGAGTACGCTCGCGGTCGAACTTCAGCACTTTAACAGTGATTTCGTCGCCCACGTTCACGATTTCGCTTGGGTGCTTAACGCGTTTCCACGCCATGTCGGTGATGTGCAGCAGGCCATCAACGCCGCCCAGGTCAACGAATGCGCCGTAGTCAGTGAGGTTCTTAACGATACCTTTGACTTCCATGCCTTCCTGCAGGTTTTCCAGCAGCTGATCGCGTTCCGCGCTGTTTTCGGATTCGATAACGGCACGACGGGAAACAACAACGTTGTTACGCTTCTGGTCCAGCTTGATTACTTTGAACTCAAGCTCTTTGCCTTCCAGGTGCAGAGTGTCACGAACTGGACGAACGTCTACCAGAGAACCTGGCAGGAACGCACGAATACCATTCAGCTCAACAGTGAAGCCACCTTTAACTTTGCCGTTGATAACACCGACCACAGTTTCAGCTTCTTCGTAAGCTTTTTCCAGCGTGATCCATGCTTCGTGACGTTTCGCTTTCTCACGAGAAAGCAGGGTTTCACCGAAGCCGTCTTCTACTGCGTCCAGAGCAACGTCAACTTCGTCGCCAACCTGGATTTCCAGCTCGCCCTGGGCGTTTTTGAACTGCTCTGCCGGAATGGCGGACTCAGATTTCAGACCGGCGTCAACCAGTACTACGTCTTTGTCGATAGCAACAACAACACCGCGAACGATGGAACCCGGGCGGGTTTCGATTTCTTTTAAGGATTCTTCAAACAGTTGAGCAAAAGATTCAGTCATGTTTAATCTTCAGGTTAATATTAACGTCCACCTGGCTCCGTGCCGGATGGGGTTGTTTCACATACCCGCCGTCAATCCATTGCAGCGGGGGTACTGCTAAATCGGTCGCGATTACGCGAGTGCCAGTTTTTGGCGCGCATATTGTAGCGCTTTTTCAATCACTTGCTCAATAGTTAAACTGGTTGAATCCAGAACTAATGCATCTTCTGCTGGAACAAGTGGGGCGACGGCGCGGTTACGATCGCGGTCATCGCGCTCTTTTATCTCGGATAAAAGGCGATCAAAGTTAACACTAAACCCCTTTTCCTGCAACTGAAGCATGCGGCGTTGCGCACGTTCTTCCGAAGAGGCGTCAAGGAAAATTTTCACAGGTGCATCAGGGAAGACCACGGTTCCCATATCACGTCCGTCCGCGATCAGACCCGGGGCTTCACGAAACGCGCGCTGACGACGCAACAGCGCCTCGCGAACGCGCGGGAAGGCCGCGACCTGCGAGGCCGCATTCGCCACTTCCTGAGTACGGATTTCCCCGCTCACGTCTTCCCCTTCAAGGATGACTTCCAGGTTGCCATCGGTTGACACGAAGCGCACATCCAGATGCGCAGCCAGCGGAACCAGCGCCTCTTCAGACGCGACATCCACGTGATGATGCAGCGCGGCCAGCGCCAGCACGCGATAGATTGCTCCCGAATCTAAAAGATGCCATTGCAATGCTTCCGCCATCGCTTTGCACAGAGTCCCTTTCCCTGCGCCACTCGGCCCATCAATGGTGATTACCGGGGCAATTGCCGTCATCTTTTTCTCCTTAAATAAGGCATACCGTTTACATGAACGCCGCGCATTATACGCGCCAACGTGCGCAACTGTTACCTTTGCGTGCAAATTACGGAATGATTGAAGCAGAGTGTAGAAGAAATGAGCGGAGGTGTTCGTAATGAAGCGTAAGCAAATGCCGCATCGGGTGATGCGGCAAGGCGTTATCAGGCCAGCGTGCTAATGCGTGCCAGCTGTTCGAAGTAGTCCGGGAAGGTTTTCGCGGTACATTTCGGGTCAAGGATCGTGACAGGCGTATCTGACAGCGCCACCAGCGAGAAGCACATCGCCATACGGTGATCGTTATAGGTTCCGATTTCCGCAAACTGCAGTTTTGCAGGAGGCGTGACGCGAATGTAGTCTTCGCCCTCTTCCACCTCGGCACCGACTTTTCGCAGCTCTGTCGCCATCGCGAACAGGCGGTCCGTCTCTTTTACGCGCCAGTTGTAGATGTTACGCAGCGTGGTCGTGCCTTTGGCGAACAGCGCCGCCGTGGCAATGGTCATCGCCGCATCCGGGATATGGTTCATGTCCATGTCGATGGCGTTCAGCTCACCGTGGGTACAGGAGATAAAGTCATCGCCCCAGGTGACAATGGCGCCCATTTTTTCCAGCACGTCCGCAAAACGGATGTCGCCCTGCACGCTGTTACGGCCAATACCGGTCACTTTTACCGTTCCGCCCTTAATCGCACCCGCGGCCAGGAAGTAGGACGCGGATGACGCATCCCCTTCAACCAGGTAGTTGCCCGGAGACTGGTACTGCTGTGCCCCGCGCACCACGAAGCGCTGATAAGACTGGTTTTCTACCTCAACGCCGAAGGTTTTCATCAGGTGCAGCGTGATATCAATGTACGGTTTGGAGACCAGCTCGCCTTTAATCGTGATAACTGTATCCTGCGGGGCCAGCGGCGCGGTCATCAGCAGTGCCGTCAGGAACTGGCTGGAGACGCTGCCGTCAACCTCGACGTGACCGCCGGTAAAACCGCCGCGCAGACGCAGTGGCGGATAGTTTTCCTGCTCCAGATAGTCAATCTGCGCGCCGCCCTGACGCAGGGCATCCACCAGGTGACCAATCGGGCGCTCTTTCATGCGCGGCTCGCCGGTCAGCACAATATTGTTGCTTCCCAGGCACAGGGCCGCCGCCAGCGGGCGCATCGCGGTACCCGCGTTGCCCAGAAAAAGCTCAAGCTCTTCACCCGAGCGCAGCGCGCCGCCGTTGCCGGTCACTTCGCAGCGGGTACGATCGTCGGAGAGTGTGTAATGAACGCCCAACGCTTTCAGCGCATTGAGCATATGGCGCACGTCATCGCTGTCCAGCAGGTTTGTGAGGACGGTGGTGCCGTTTGCCAGAGCTGCCAGCAGCAGAGCGCGGTTCGAGACACTTTTTGAACCAGGCAGATTGATGGTGCCATCTACCCGCGCGATAGGTTGTAACGTCAGGGATTCCATGAAAACTAAACTCTCAACTCAACATAATAAAAACCCCGCAGGGGCGCTGCGGGGGTGAAAAACAGCAAATTAACCGTGACGACGTTCGAAGTCGATCATGAAATCCGTCAGGGCTTTAACGCCTTCCAGCGGCATCGCGTTATAGATGGAGGCGCGCATGCCGCCCACGACACGGTGACCTTTGAGCGCGTGCAGGCCTGCCGCGAAGGACTCTTCCAGGAACACTTTGTCCAGGTTGCTGTCCGCCAGCTGGAACGGTACGTTCATGCGGGAACGGTTAGCGTTCGCCACATCGTTGCGGTAGAAATCGCTCTTGTCGATCACGCCATACAGCAGTTCAGCTTTCTGCTGATTTACTTTGTCCATCTGCGCCACGCCGCCGTTTTGCTTCAGCCATTTGAAGACCAGGCCGGAGAGGTACCAGGCAAACGTCGGTGGGGTGTTGAACATAGAATCGTTATCGTTCAGAACGGTGTAATCGAGAATCGACGGGCAGGATGTATGTGCTTTACCCAGCAGGTCTTCACGCACGATAACAATCGTCAGGCCTGCAGGGCCGATATTTTTCTGTGCGCCCGCGTAGATCACGCCATAACGGCTGACGTCAATTGGCGCAGACAGAATGGTGGAGGAGAAGTCAGCGGCAACCACGACATCGCTGCCGAAGTCTGGCGTCTCGTCGATGGCAATCCCGTCAATGGTTTCGTTCGGGCAGTAGTGCAGATACGCTGCATTATCAGAAAGCTGCCACTCGCGCATTGGCTTCACGGCGCGCAGACCGTCAACGGTCACTTTGGCGTCGATCACATTCGGCGTGCAGTATTTATGCGCTTCTTTAATGGCGCTTGCTGCCCAGTAACCCGCATCAACGTAGTCAGCCGTCGTTTTGTCACCGAGGATATTCAGCGGAATACCCGCAAACTGGCCGCGTCCACCGCCGTGACAGAACAATACTTTGTAGTTCGAGGGAATATTCAGCAGATCGCGAAAATCCTTTTCTGCCTCTTCCGCCACCTGAATAAACTCTTTACCCCGGTGGCTGATTTCCATCACCGACGTACCGAGACCGTTCCAGTCACAAAGTTCCTGTTGAGCCTGTTTAAGCACGTCTGCCGGCAACATTGCCGGACCTGAACTGAAATTAAAGACTTGAGCCATTTCCCCTCACCACGCTAAAAGCCATAAGTTATAACTGTGGATATCGGTTTTATCATTCAGTGACACGCGCCGCAATGTCTAAAACTTATGACCCGTGAAATGTGCCCCGCGTCACACAAAACAATCTGCCGCCTCGTTAAGACAAAACCGACAAAATGGCTGTCAGGTGATGCGTTTGGCCCGGCTAACCTTCGTCCATTCCGGATTTGCGCAGCGAGGGCATAATTGACGATCCCCCGGCTGCATCGCCACAACATGGCTACATCTTACGCAAGCATACTCGCCTGATTCAGGCACCGTTCTGAAACGCTCAATGAGCATATCCGGCAGGATACACAGCCCCGGCTTCACCTCGTCGTCAGAATAGTAATAAACGCTGATCTGCCCGTTGGTTTCCATGATCGCCAGACGCACCTGCCCAAGCTGTTCAACGCTGTTCAGGCGTAGCTCCATAAAGAACTCAAACTCGGTCATATTGGCGCTTTGTACATTTTCCCAGGCCAGTTGTCCGTCCTCGACGATAACGACCGGCTTCCCTTCAAGCAGATCTTCCAGCTTTTCGCTTTTCGACATCAGCCACATGACAAGACGATAAAGTAGCGCCAGTGAGACAAAAACGATAAACACCGGCACCATCGGCACATCATCATAGAAGGCGACGTCCCCCGCCGCTGAACCCAGCGTCAGAATAATCAACACCTCAAAGAGCGACATCTGCCTTACGCCGCGACGGCCGGTGATTTTAAGAAACAGGAAGACAAGTACGAAGGTATATAGGCTGCGCAGCGCCACTTCGCCCAGAAATTCAGGAGGAACTTTATCAAACGCCATCCGCTGGAGATCAAATGCTTTCATTTTTCTATGCCTTAACAGTCAGTTACTGCCACTAAGCATAGTCCAGCCATTTATTTTCGCCGAAGATAGCACCCGTCACGCAAAACCCGTATCATTGCGCGCTTTACGTACGATAAAAGTGACCGCCATGACTCAAACGTTTATCCCCGGCAAAGACGCCGCCCTGGAAGATTCCATCGCTCGCTTCCAGCAGAAACTGACCGACCTGGGTTTTAACATCGAAGAAGCCTCCTGGCTCAATCCGGTGCCTCATGTCTGGTCCGTGCATATTCGCGACAAAGAGTGTGCCCTGTGCTTTACCAACGGTAAAGGCGCGACAAAAAAAGCGGCACTGGCCTCCGCGCTGGGTGAGTATTTTGAGCGTCTGTCCACCAACTATTTCTTCGCTGATTTCTGGCTGGGCGAGACCATCGCTAACGGCCCGTTCGTTCACTATCCAAATGAAAAATGGTTCCCGCTGACGGAAGACGACGAACTGCCGAAAGGTATTCTCGACGCTCGCCTGCGTGCCTTCTACGATCCGGACAACGAACTGACCGCCAGCATGCTGATCGATCTGCAGTCCGGTAACGAGGATCGCGGTATCTGCGCCCTGCCGTTTACCCGTCAGTCTGACGAGCAGACCGTCTATATCCCGATGAACATCGTCGGCAACCTGTATGTGTCCAACGGTATGTCCGCCGGTAATACCCGCAATGAAGCGCGCGTGCAGGGTCTGTCTGAAGTCTTTGAACGCCACATCAAAAACCGCATCATCGCTGAATCCATCAGCCTGCCTGAAATTCCAGCAGACGTGCTGGCACGCTACCCGGGCGTGGTGGAGTCCATCGCCAAGCTGGAAGCAGAAGGTTTCCCAATCTTTGCCTATGACGGCTCTCTGGGCGGTAAGTACCCGGTTATCTGCGTCGTGCTGTTTAACCCAACCAACGGCACCTGCTTCGCCTCCTTCGGCGCGCACCCGGACTTCGGCGTGGCGCTGGAGCGTACCGTCACCGAGCTGCTGCAGGGCCGTAGCCTGAAAGATCTCGACGTCTTCACCCCGCCAACGTTTGACGATGAAGAAGTGGCCGAGCATACCAACCTTGAAACCCACTTCATCGATTCCAGCGGCTTAATTTCCTGGGATATGTTCAAGCAGGACGCCGACTATCCGTTCGTGGACTGGAGCTTTGCCGGAACCACGGAAGAAGAGTTCGCTACGCTGATGGCGATCTTCAACGCGGAAGATCAGGAAGTGTACATTGCCGATTACGAGCATCTTGGCGTCTACGCGTGCCGCATTATTGTTCCGGGCATGTCCGACATCTACCCTGCTGAAGATCTGTGGCTGGCGAATAACAGCATGGGCGCGCACCTGCGCGAAACGCTGCTGGCACTGCCGGGCAGCGAATGGGAGAAAGAAGATTATCTGAACCTGATCGCTCAACTGGACGAAGAAGGCCACGATGACTTCACCCGCGTACGCGAACTGCTGGGTCTGGCGACCGGTAAAGACAACGGCTGGTATACCCTGCGTATCGGTGAGCTGAAAGCAATGCTGGCCCTGGCGGGTGGCGATTTGGATCAGGCTCTGGCCTGGACCGAGTGGACCATGGAATTCAACCAGTCGGTCTTCTCTGCCGAGCGCACCAATTATTACCGCTGCCTGCAAACCCTGCTGCTGCTTGCACAGGAAGAGGATCGCGAACCGCTGCAATACCTGAATGCTTTCGTGCGCATGTACGGCGCTGAAGCCGTAGAAGCAGCCAGCGCGGCCCTGAGCGGCGAAGCGCCGTTCTATGGCCTGCAGGCTGTTGATAGCGATCTGAAAGCCTTCCCGGCGCATCAGTCGCTGCTGAAGGCCTACGAAAAGCTGCAGAAAGCAAAAGCCGCTTACTGGTCAAAATAAGCGCACATAACATTACCAGCAGTAGGCGTATTCAATCGTCTGGGCTATATTACGGGGCAATTTCATTGCCCCGTTTTTTATTTTCTTCGGCAATGATTGTTGATTGTAATAATAAAGTTAAATACGGGTAAATATAATAATATTGATCTGGGCTTTACTGTTACTTTTTATGGTTAATACTCCATATTAATTAACTGTTTCAGAGGTGGCTGAACGAAAAAATTCAACTCTTTTCATAACTTTTAAAATTTATTTTTATACGGATAATCAAATACTTACTCCGCATTTGTCGTAAAACCATACACACTGCGGGCCTATAAGCCAGGCGAGATATGATCTATATCAATTTCTCTTCTATAATGCTTTGTTAGTATCTCGTCGCCGACTTAATAAAGAGAGAGTTAGTGTGAAAGCTGACAACCCTTTTGATCTTTTACTCCCCGCTGCGATGGCTAAAGTTGCCGAAGAAGCGGGTGTCTATAAAGCAACGAAACACCCGATGAAGACGTTCTATCTGGCGATCACGGCTGGTGTGTTCATCTCTATCGCTTTCGTCTTCTATATCACCGCCACCACCGGTACTGCCGGAATGCCTTTCGGCATGGCCAAACTGATTGGCGGCATTTGCTTCTCACTGGGTCTGATTCTCTGCGTCATCTGCGGCGCCGACCTCTTCACCTCAACGGTGCTGATTGTCGTGGCCAAGGCCAGCGGAAGAATTACCTGGGGTCAGCTGGCACGTAACTGGCTTAACGTCTACGTGGGTAACCTGGTTGGCTGTCTGCTCTTTGTTTTGTTGATGTGGCTTTCTGGCGAGTACATGACCGCCAACGGTGGCTGGGGCCTTAACGTCCTGCAAACCGCCGACCACAAAATGCACCACACATTTATCGAAGCCGTTGCTCTCGGCATCCTCGCTAACCTGATGGTCTGCCTGGCTGTATGGATGAGCTACTCGGGTCGTAGCCTGATGGACAAAGCCTTAATTATGGTTCTGCCGGTTGCGATGTTCGTTGCCAGCGGCTTTGAGCACAGTATCGCGAATATGTTCATGATCCCAATGGGCATTGTTATCCGCGACTTTGCGAGCCCGGAGTTCTGGACCGCAGTTGGTTCATCCCCGGAAAGTTTCTCTCACCTGACTATTATGAATTTCATTACTGATAACCTGATCCCTGTCACTATCGGGAACATTATCGGTGGGGGTCTGTTAGTTGGGTTGACATACTGGGTCATTTACCTGCGTGGCGACGATCATCATTGATGGTTTTCTCAGGCAGTAAATAAAAAATCCACTTAAGAAGGTAGGTGTTACATGTCCGAGCTTAATGAAAAGTTAGCCACAGCCTGGGAAGGTTTTGCGAAAGGTGACTGGCAGAATGAAGTAAACGTACGTGACTTCATTCAGAAAAACTATACCCCGTATGAAGGTGACGAATCCTTCCTGGCTGGCGCAACTGAGGCGACCACCAAGCTGTGGGACAGCGTAATGGAAGGCGTTAAACTGGAAAACCGCACTCACGCGCCAGTTGATTTTGACACCTCCGTTGCTTCCACCATCACTTCTCACGATGCTGGCTATATCAACAAAGCCCTTGAGAAAATCGTTGGTCTGCAGACTGAAGCACCACTGAAACGCGCAATCATCCCGTTCGGTGGCATCAAAATGGTTGAAGGTTCCTGCAAAGCGTATAACCGCGAGCTGGACCCAATGCTGAAAAAAATCTTCACCGAATACCGCAAAACCCACAACCAGGGTGTATTCGATGTTTACACCAAAGACATTCTGAACTGCCGTAAATCTGGCGTTCTGACTGGTCTGCCAGATGCGTATGGCCGTGGCCGTATCATCGGTGACTACCGTCGCGTTGCGCTGTACGGTATCGACTTCCTGATGAAAGACAAATACGCTCAGTTCGTGTCTCTGCAGTCCGATCTGGAAAACGGCGTAAACCTGGAAGCGACTATCCGTCTGCGTGAAGAAATCGCTGAACAGCACCGCGCGCTGGGTCAGATCAAAGAGATGGCGGCTAAATATGGCTGCGATATCTCTGGTCCTGCTACCAACGCTCAGGAAGCTATCCAGTGGACCTACTTCGGCTACCTGGCCGCAGTTAAGTCTCAGAACGGTGCAGCAATGTCCTTCGGTCGCGTATCCACCTTCCTGGATGCGTACATCGAACGTGATATCAAAGCAGGCAAAATCACCGAGCAAGACGCTCAGGAAATGATTGACCACCTGGTCATGAAACTGCGTATGGTTCGCTTCCTGCGTACTCCAGAATACGATGAGCTGTTCTCCGGTGACCCAATCTGGGCAACTGAATCCATCGGCGGTATGGGCGTTGACGGCCGTACTCTGGTAACCAAAAACAGCTTCCGCTTCCTGAACACCCTGTACACCATGGGTCCTTCTCCGGAGCCGAACATCACCGTTCTGTGGTCTGAAAAACTGCCTCTGAACTTCAAGAAATTCGCCGCTAAAGTGTCTATCGATACCTCTTCTCTGCAGTACGAGAACGATGACCTGATGCGTCCGGACTTCAACAACGACGATTACGCTATCGCTTGCTGCGTAAGCCCAATGGTTGTTGGTAAACAAATGCAGTTCTTCGGTGCGCGTGCAAACCTGGCGAAAACCATGCTGTACGCAATCAACGGCGGCGTTGATGAAAAACTGAAAATGCAGGTTGGTCCTAAGTCTGAGCCGATCAAAGGCGACGTTCTGAACTTCGATGAAGTCATGGACCGCATGGATCACTTCATGGACTGGCTGGCTAAACAGTACGTCACTGCGCTGAACGTTATCCACTACATGCACGACAAGTACAGCTACGAAGCCTCTCTGATGGCGCTGCACGACCGTGACGTGATCCGCACCATGGCGTGTGGTATCGCTGGTCTGTCCGTTGCTGCTGACTCCCTGTCTGCAATAAAATATGCGAAAGTTAAACCAATTCGTGACGAAGACGGTCTGGCTATCGACTTCGAAATCGAAGGCGAATATCCGCAGTTTGGTAACAACGATTCTCGCGTTGATGACATGGCGGTTGACCTGGTAGAACGTTTCATGAAGAAAATTCAGAAACTGACGACCTACCGTAACGCTATCCCGACTCAGTCTGTTCTGACCATCACCTCTAACGTTGTGTATGGTAAGAAAACCGGTAACACCCCAGACGGTCGTCGTGCTGGCGCGCCATTCGGCCCAGGTGCGAACCCAATGCACGGTCGTGACCAGAAAGGTGCGGTTGCCTCTCTGACTTCCGTTGCTAAACTGCCGTTTGCTTACGCGAAAGATGGTATCTCTTACACCTTCTCTATCGTGCCAAACGCGCTGGGTAAAGACGACGAAGTGCGTAAAACTAACCTCGCGGGTCTGATGGATGGTTACTTCCACCACGAAGCGTCCATCGAAGGTGGTCAGCACCTGAACGTGAACGTCATGAACCGTGAAATGCTGCTCGACGCGATGGAACACCCTGAGAAATATCCTCAGCTGACCATCCGCGTATCTGGCTACGCAGTACGTTTTAACTCCCTGACTAAAGAACAGCAGCAGGACGTTATCACCCGTACTTTCACTCAGTCCATGTAAGTGGAATTAACTGAAATCACGCGTTAACAAGCGTACAATAAAGGCTCCACGTCAGTGGGGCCTTTTTAGCACCCTCTCCACCTCAGTCTCTTTTGTCCGCTATCTATACTGAATGGATAACAGCCAAAACAGACTTAACACAGCCGGCTTTGAGCTGTGCATACACAGGCCCGGGACGGGCCGATGATGGAGATATCACCGCAATGTCAACTATTGGTCGTATTCACTCCTTTGAATCCTGTGGCACCGTCGATGGCCCGGGTATCCGCTTTATCACTTTTTTCCAGGGCTGCCTGATGCGCTGCCTGTACTGCCATAACCGCGACACCTGGGACACGCACGGCGGTAAAGAAGTCACCGTCGACGATCTGATGAAAGAGGTGGTGACCTATCGCCACTTTATGAACGCCTCCGGCGGCGGCGTCACCGCATCCGGCGGTGAAGCCATTCTGCAGGCTGAATTTGTCCGCGACTGGTTCCGCGCCTGCCGCAAAGAAGGCATTCATACCTGTCTCGATACCAACGGCTTTGTACGTCGCTACGATCCGGTTATCGACGAGCTGCTCGAAGTGACCGATCTGGTGATGCTCGATCTCAAACAGATGAACGATGAGATCCACCAGAACCTCGTTGGTGTTTCAAACCACCGCACGCTGGAATTTGCCAAATACATTGCCGATAAAGGCATTAAAACCTGGATCCGCTACGTGGTGGTGCCTGGCTGGTCAGACGACGACGACTCCGCGCACCGCCTCGGGGAATTTACTCGCGATATGGGCAACGTCGAGAAAATCGAGCTTCTGCCCTATCACGAGCTGGGTAAACATAAGTGGGTGGCAATGGGTGAAGAGTACAAACTCGATGGCGTGAAGCCGCCGAAGAAAGAGACGATGGAACGCGTCAAAGGTATTCTTGAACAGTACGGCCACAAGGTAATGTATTAAAGAAAGGCCCGGTGAGAACCGGGCCTTTTTATATTCTATTTAAAGACGCCGTTAATAACGGACGTCACAATAGCTGTACTCAGTGCAATTAAGACCAGGTCGTCACCCACTACCCGCCACTCATAGCCTGGATAGGAAGGAAGCTGACCCAGCATTGAGGCTGGCACGGCCTTCTTCGCAATACCTGGAGGCAGTGGTTTACCGCGCGCCAGGTTTTTTGCGATCCCCGGAGGCAGAGACTTATAGCCCGTTAAGCCGTAATTCACGGCCAGATGGCGGGCATGATCGAAGCTCACGCGAGCATCAACGTCATTACCGACATCTTTGCTGTTTTTGAAGTTCTTATCCGATTTACCAGGGTTATCCTGACCGTTATTTTGCTTATTACCATGGTTACCAGCATTACCAGAATTCCCGTTACCATGATTGCCGCTGTTACCCTGTCCGCCTCCGTTTCCGTGACCATTGCCGTTCCCGTTGCCAGGATTAGCCATGACCGGAGCCGTTGCAAACGTTAAAGACAACACTACGGCCAGTGCGGTAGTGGAAAAACGACGAATAGACATGATTGCTGCCTTATTGTGGTAGGAGTCACCTGAATTATCGTCCGGCACAATAAACAAACAATAAGTAAAACTCTGAGTTGTGGTGGGGACAAAAAAGCCTGTCATCGACAGGCTTTTAATTCATCAGGCATGAGCCACAGGCGTTGGGTGTTCGCCGGCTTTACGCAGCAGCATTAACAGATAAATAAACGATACGCTGGCGATCATGATAAACAATAAATTATCAGAGTAATTCTGCATCAGCATCGCGGTAAACGTCGGCCCTAATAAACTGCCGATGGTATAGCTCAGTAACAGCGCCTGGTTCATTGCCACCAGCTGGTGATGTTCTACTTTCTCACAGGCCCAGGCCATCGCAACCGGATAGAGCGTAAAGCCGGCGGCCCCGAGAATAAACAGCGCAGGCGCCATCGCGGCGTTGCTGAGCATGGCAAGACAGCCCATGATCACCACGAAGACCTGAACGCGCAGCACCAGCAGACGACCGAAACGATCCGCCAGACGGCCAATCGGCCACTGCCCGACAATACCCGCGCTTACCATGACCGCCATCCAGAAGCCAATTCCGGAATCGCTGACGCCCTGATGATTAAGATAGAGCGGCATCAGGCCATAGAGCGAGCCCAGTACAATCCCCGAGATAATGCAGCCGTTAACGCCCAGACGCGCCTGACGGAGTCTGAGCATTGGCCAGACGTGTGTCGCTTCCTGATGCTCGCTGTTCTGGTTCACAATGCGCGTAAAGAGCAGCGGCAGGATCGCGGCCAGCACCATACCGGTCACCCACGGCAGAACGCTCATCAGGTCGGTTGGCAGCTTACTCACCATCAGTTGTCCCAGCACGGTGCCGACATAGTAAACCATCATGTAGGCAGCCAGCAGGCGTCCACGGTTGCGGGAGGTGCCGCTGCACATGAGCGCACTTTCAACCACCACCCAAATCATCGCGCAGCCAACACCGGCGATAAAGCGCCATGCCATCCAGCTCCAGAAGCCGACCATCAGGCCCAACCCCGCGCACCCGGCAGCGAAAATCAGCGAGGCCAGATAATAGCTGCGGTTAAAGCCAAAGCGCTTGATCAGGCTCCCGGTCACCAGCGTACCCAGCAGGTTCCCGGTAAAAAAGGACGAGCTGACCATACCTACCTGCCAGGTCGGTAAGTTTTCATGGGCGAGCCACAGCGGGACGAGCGTATTTAACACTGCGATCGCCAGGGTCAACAGAAGCAGGCCACAGAGCAACAGCAGCACTGGCCGGGTATAGGTGGTCATGGATTAAAAACCGTGAGGAAGTTCAGATTTCGTGCGCATCATGCCACTGGCAAAAACAAAGTCAATCCACTGATTTAGCCGCCTCGCACAATATGTTTCCTGTCGATTTAAAAAACTTATCCTGCTAATGCCACGCCTGCTATAGATATTAATTATGTCTCTGTTTTCATTTATTAATGGGCAAAATTAAAACAACACGACAGTCGAAAAATTTCATGATCGAAAAAAGAAAAAGCCGGGCACTCAGGCCCGGCTTGATATAACCAAATACAACATTAACTGGCGATAGCCATACCTACAGTCATATGCAACCCGTAGAACACGCCGCGACCAATCAGTTCACCCGCCAGTACCAGCACAAAAGCCAGTGACAGCAGCGGCAGCGCAGGTTGATAGCCTTTAAGCTGAGGAGCAATCCAGAATACCAGCGCGGCGACCAGCAGAACGATACGCCAGGCCATCAGAGAACCGTAGTCCGGCACCAGGGCAGAGGCCTGCTGGATAGAGCTGTGAATGGTTGCCAGTTCAGAACCCTGCATCAGGGCGACCATCGCACTCACTACCAGCGCCAGCAGCGAAACAGCGGGCAGCAAACGCATTGCCCATCCGTCTACGCCCGCCACGCGCAGCAGCAGGTAGCCCAGCAGCGGCCCGCCGATAAACATCGTCAGGAAGAAGCTCATCGGCGTCCAGACGCTGTACCAGGTGGGAACGGTATCGATAGTGTTATAGACACGCACCATCATCCACACGAACACCACGCCCAGCACCATGGTCACGATCAGCCACAGGCTGCGCAGACCCGCAGGTAATTTCTTCAGCACGGCCAGCAGCCAGCCCAGACCACCGACGGCAAAGAAAATCGCCCCACTGGCAATCTCGTTACTGAGAGACGAGGCCCCCACGCGGTTCAGAGAGTTGAACGCGCGCATTGGTGAACCGAGGTGCAGCGTAGAAGCAATAAAGCCAAGCCCCATCAGCACCCACAGGCCAAACATGCTCAACACTAAACGCTGCTGCTGTTCAGCATTGAGCTGACCTTTCAACAACGCCAGCGCGAGCACAATGAAGCCGCCCGCCACGCACTGACCAAAGACCGTGAAGATCATCAGCGGCCATTCATGCCATCCACTTCCCATCTCACACCTCCTTCGGGTTTGCCAGGTAGCCGGTGGTGTCACCTGTAGGACGGCTGTTGGCGTTAGGTTTAATCACAATACTCGGCTTCGTGAAGTGCGCAGACGGCAACGGTGCCACGGCGGCGAGCTGACCGTGTTTCTGACGCAGCTCTTCAATCGGGCCGAAGTCCAGCGCGCGCAGCGGACAGGACTCGACGCAAATCGGCTTTTTGCCATCCGCTACGCGGGTGTGGCAACCATCGCATTTGGTCATATGGCCCTTGGCAGCGTTGTACTGTGGCGCGCCATACGGACAGGCCATATGGCAGTAGCGGCAGCCGATACAGACATCTTCATCCACCACCACAAAACCGTCTTCGCGCTTGTGCATCGCACCGCTCGGGCAGACCTTGGTACAGGCCGGATCTTCACAGTGGTTACAGGCAATCGACAGGTAGTACGCAAAGACGTTCTGATGCCAGACGCCGTTATCTTCCTGCCAGTCACCTCCGGCGTATTCGTAGATGCGGCGGAAACTGACGTCCGGGGTCAGGTCTTTGTAATCTTTACAGGCCAGCTCGCAGGTTTTGCACCCGGTGCAACGGCTGGAATCAATAAAAAATCCATACTGGGTTGTCATCGGCTACTCCTTAAACCTTTTCAACCTGGACAAGGTTTGTGTGGGATGGGTTGCCCTTCGCCAGCGGCGACGGACGCTGCGTGGTCAGCACGTTAATACTGCCCGCCTGGTCGATGCGGTTGGCATCAGGGCTGTACCAGGCCCCTTCCCCCAGCGCCACCACGCCTGGCATCATGCGCGGCGTCACTTTGGCCTCAATGTGCACCTCGCCGCGACCGTTGAAGATGCGTACGCGATCGCCATTGCTGATGCCGCGTGCTTTAGCATCCATCGGGTTGATCCACATCTCCTGACGGCAGGCGGCTTTCAGCACGTCGACGTTGCCGTAGGTGGAGTGCACGCGCGCTTTGTAGTGGAAACCGGTCAGCTGCAGCGGGAATTTCGCCGTCAGAGGATCGTTGTAGTTTTCGAAACCTGGCGTGTAGATCGGCAGCGGATCGATAACGTCCCCTTCCGGCAGCTCCCAGGTCGACGCGATTTTTGCCAGCTCTTCGGAGTAGATTTCGATTTTGCCCGACGGCGTGGTCAACGGGTTCGCCTGAGGATCTTCACGGAACGCTTTATACGCTACGTGATGCCCTTCCGGATCGCGCTGTTTGTACATACCCTGCTTGCGGAAGGTGTCGAAGTCCGGGAGGTCAGGGATCGCTTTACGGGAGAGTTCATGCAGATGTCGCATCCACCCTTCCTGAGTACGTCCCTCGGTAAACTGCTGCTCAACGCCAAGACGTTTCGCCAGCTCAGAGGTCATCTCATAGATGGTTTTGCACTCGAAGCGCGGTTTAATAGCCTGGTCAGTAAAGATCACGTAGGACATGTTGCCGCAGGAGGCGTCCAGCGCGAAATCCATCTGCTCAGAGGCGGTGCAGTCCGGTAGCAGGATATCGGCATATTTCGCCGAGGAGGTCATGTGGCAGTCGATCACTACAATCATCTCGCACTTCTTGTCATCCTGCAGGATTTCATGGGTGCGGTTGATTTCTGAATGCTGGTTAATGAGACAGTTACCGGCATAGTTCCAGATCATCTTGATCGGCACGTCCAGCTTGTCTTTGCCGCGTACGCCGTCGCGCAGGGCGGTCATTTCCGGACCCCGTTCGATCGCATCGGTCCACATAAACATGGAGATGCTGGTCTGAACCGGGTTATCCAGCGTCGGCATACGTTCGAACGGCACTTCATATGAGCCTTCACGCGCGCCGGTGTTACCGCCGTGAATGCCGACGTTGCCGGTCAGAATGGAGAGCATGGAGATGGCACGGGTCGCGATTTCACCGTTCGCATGACGCTGCGGCCCCCAGCCCTGGCTGATGTAGGCCGGTTTGGCTGAGCCAATCTCACGCGCAAGCTGAACGATACGCTCTGCCGGGATGCCGGTGATGGTGGACGCCCACTCCGGCGTTTTCGCCACGCCGTCGCTGCCCTGTCCAAGAATATACGCTTTGTAGTGACCGTTTGCCGGCGCGCTGGCGGGCAGGGTTTTCTCGTCATAGCCGACGCAGTATTTATCCAGGAAAGGTTGATCGACAAGGTTTTCGGTGATCATCACCCACGCCAGCGCCGAAACCAGCGCCGCATCAGTGCCCGGACGAATGGGGATCCACTCATCTTCGCGTCCGGCACCGGTGTCGGTATAGCGCGGATCGATGATGATCATGCGGGCATTGGATTTAGCGCGAGCCTGTTCGAGGTAGTAGGTTACTCCGCCACCGCTCATGCGGGTTTCACCCGGATTGTTACCAAACAGAACGACCAGCTTACTGTTTTCGATATCAGACGGGCTGTTGCCGTCAGCCCAGCCGCCGTAGGTGTAGTTCAACCCTGCCGCGATCTGCGCCGAAGAGTAGTCACCATAGTGATTGAGATAACCGCCGCAGCAGTTCATCAGGCGCGCCACCAGCGTTTTTCCCGGTGGCCAGGAGCGGGTCAGCGTGCCGCCAAGCGTCCCGGTACCGTAGTTCAGGTAGATAGATTCGTTACCGTACTCTTTAATCAAACGCTGCATGTTGGTGGCGATGATGTCGTAGGCTTCGTCCCAGCTAATTCGCTCGAACTTCCCTTCCCCGCGCTTACCGACGCGCTTCATCGGGTATTTCAGGCGGTCCGGATTATAGACACGACGACGCATGGAGCGACCACGCAGGCAGGCACGGACCTGATGTAACCCTTCGTAGTTATCGTCCCCGGTATTGTCGGTTTCGACATATTTAATTTCACCATCCACCACATGCATACGCAGCGGACAACGGCTACCGCAATTGACGGTACAGGCACTCCACACCACTTTTTCCGGGGCAGTGGCCGGGGACAGAGCCTCTGCCGCCGACGCCAGTCGGGTAAAGGGGAGCGTGAAGGCACTGCTGGCTACGGCCAGGCCGCCTATGGCCGTGGTTTTCATCAACCCACGGCGAGTGACCTCGGCAGCCATTAATGCTTCAGGCGCGTTGATTTTCATAGAGACTCACTTTGGTTGCTCACAAAGAAAAGAGAGGCGGCGCATACCGCTATGTAGTTTTATATATAACGAATATCTTCGTTATCAGCTTTTTGTGCTGACTTTCATTCGGAGGAGTATTACTACTTTAGAGGGAGAGGTTATTGCTTCGTATCAAATCAAAGGCATAAAAAAAGCGCCCTGAGGCGCTTTTTTGTTTTAAGACAAATATTAGCCGATGTACTGCTGGCCTTTCATGTATGGACGCAGCACTTCAGGGATCTCAATACGACCGTCTGCCTGCTGGTAGTTTTCCAGCACGGCAACCAGCGTACGGCCTACAGCCAGGCCAGAACCGTTCAGGGTATGCACCAGACGGGTTTTCTTGTCAGATTTGCTGCGGCAGCGAGCCTGCATGCGGCGCGCCTGGAAATCCCAGACGTTAGAGCAGGAGGAGATTTCACGGTAGGTGTTCTGCGCAGGCACCCACACTTCCAGATCGAAGGTCTTGCAGGCGCCAAAGCCCATATCACCGGTACACAGCGCCATACGACGGTACGGCAGACCCAGCAGCTCCAGCACTTTCTCAGCGTGGCCGGTCATCTCTTCCAGCGCGTCCATGGATTCTTCAGGACGGACGATCTGCACCATCTCAACCTTGTCGAACTGGTGCATACGGATCAGACCGCGCGTGTCGCGACCGTAAGAACCGGCTTCAGAACGGAAGCACGGAGAGTGCGCCGTCAGTTTGATTGGCAGGTCGTCTTCGTCAATGATCTCATCACGCACGAGGTTAGTCAGCGGCACTTCAGCGGTTGGGATCAGCGCGTAGTTGCTGCTGTCTGCTTCTTCGTCCAGCGGACGGGTATGGAACAGATCGCCGGCAAATTTCGGCAGCTGGCCCGTACCGTACAGCGTATCGTGGTTGACCAGATACGGCACGTAGGTTTCGCTGTAGCCATGCTGCTCGGTGTGCAGATCCAGCATGAACTGCGCCAGCGCACGGTGCAGATGGGCAATCTGGCCTTTCATCACCACGAAGCGAGAGCCGGTCAGCTTAACCGCTGCCGCAAAATCCAGGCCCGCGTGCATTTCGCCCAGCGTTACGTGATCGCGCACCTCGAAGTCAAACTCACGAGGCGTGCCCCAGCGTTTCACTTCAACGTTGTCGTTTTCATCTTTGCCGACAGGCACGCTGTCGTCAGGAATATTCGGGATAGCCAGGGCAATATCACGAATCTCGGCCTGAAGAACGTCCAGCTCAGCTTTCGCCTGATCCAGTTCTTCACCCAGTTTGTTCACTTCCAGGCGTAATGGCTCAATATCTTCCCCGCGCGCTTTCGCCTGGCCGATGGATTTCGATCGAGAGTTACGCTCTGCCTGCAGATTTTCAGTTTGTACCTGCAGAACTTTACGACGCTCTTCAAGAGCGCGCAGCTTATCTACATCCAGCTTAAAGCCCCGGCGTGCCAGTTTTTCAGCGACTGCGTCTGGCTCATTACGCAGCAGATTGGGATCGAGCATGCTTATCCTGTGCTTATCGAATTAAAATAGGAAAATGTGACCACAGCCTGCGGCCACAAGGATACATTGCCAACATTACCGCAACGATTGAACTAACGGTAGCGTTTTATAGGGCTATTTTGATCCTGTCCGGCGAGCCAGGTGAGCTTTTCACCAATCTTGCCCTCAAGACCTCTGTTTGTGGGGTGATAATAGCGCGTTTGTGCCATCTCCTGCGGGAAATATTCTTCCCCGGCAGCGTAGGCATTGGGTTCGTCGTGAGCGTAGCGATACTCCTGCCCGTAACCCATCTCTTTCATCAGCTTGGTCGGCGCGTTACGCAGGTGAACCGGCACATCGTAGTCCGGCCGTTCGCGCGCGTCGGACATCGCCGCTTTGAAGGCGGTATAAACCGCATTGCTTTTCGGCGCGCAGGCCAGATAGACAATCGCCTGCGCTATGGCACGCTCGCCTTCCGCGGGTCCAACGCGGGTGAAGCAGTCCCAGGCCGACAGCGCGACCTGCATGGCGCGAGGATCGGCATTGCCGACATCTTCTGATGCAATCGCCAGGCAGCGACGCGCGACGTATAACGGATCGCCGCCCGCAGTGATAATGCGCGCGTACCAGTAAAGCGCCGCATCCGGCGCGCTGCCGCGCACGGACTTATGCAGCGCCGAGATCAGGTCGTAAAAACGGTCGCCTTTGTTATCGAAACGTGCGCTGCGCTCCCCGGCAATTTCGGTGAGCAGCTCCTGCTTCAGCACCCGCTTCCCGGCATCGTCAACTTCGGCCATATCGGCCATCATTTCCAGCGTATTCAGCGCCCGACGCGCATCGCCGTTGACCAGCTCGGCAATCGCACGACGCGTGTCGTCAGGCAGAACGATATCCTGCCCGCCGTAGCCCCGCGCTTTGTCGTCCATCGCCTGAGTAAGAACCTTTTCGATATCCTCGGTCGTCAGCGATTTGAGCAGGTAAACGCGCGCGCGGGAAAGCAGCGCCGAGTTCAGCTCAAACGACGGATTTTCGGTGGTCGCGCCGATGAAGAAGATCGTGCCGTCTTCAATATGCGGCAGGAAGGCATCCTGCTGGCTCTTGTTGAAGCGGTGGACTTCGTCCACGAAGAGGATGGTGCGCCGCCCGGCATTGCGGTTCTGCCGCGCACGCTCGATCGCTTCGCGGATCTCTTTCACGCCGGAGGTGACCGCCGAGATGCGTTCAACGTCCGCGTTGGCATAACGGGCGATCACTTCTGCAAGCGTGGTCTTGCCGGTGCCAGGGGGCCCCCAGAGGATCATGGAGTGAAGATGCCCGGCCTCAATGGCGCGCGGCAATGGCTTACCGGCAGCCAGCAGGTGTTGCTGGCCGATGTACTGCGCTAAATTTTCTGGCCGCATGCGAGCGGCCAGAGGTTGAAACGCGTTATCTGAAAAATCGAGCGACAGATTGCCCACTCACGCCTCTTACTTATTGCGTTGGTCGTCCACCGTTACGCCCTTCGGCGGGGTAAAGGTGAATTTCGATGCATCAACGGCGCCGTTCTGCTGAGATTTAAGCTGGTAGCTGCTGCGCTGATCGTCCTGCTCAACCGCGCCGAACTGATTAATGGTACCGTTGGTGCTTACGTTAATGGTGAACTGCTTCAGGTTGCCGTTGCTGCCTTTCGGCGTCAGGACAAACTCGTCACCCGTCTGTTTAATATTGTACTGCTGCCAGTCGCTGGCCTGGTTACGGGCAATCAGCATAAACGGCGTATTGCTGGTGGCATCCTTCAGCCAGGTCGCCGTAGCCTGCTCAACGAACGGGTTGAAGAACCATAAGGTTTTGCCGTCAGATACCAGGATGCTCTCATCCGGCTGGGTCATATGCCAGTTGAACAGATTCGGGCGTTTTACCCACAAATCTCCCTGGCCTTCCTGCACCGCGTTGCCGCTGCCGTCAGTCACTTTTTGCGTGAAGCTGGCGTGGAAGCTGCTTACTTTATCCAGTCGGCTTTTAAGGTCGCTGGCTGCATCAGCCCAGACGCTGCTGGCGACAAAACTGGTGAGTAATGCACAGGCGATGGCGATTTTTTTCATTGTTATTCCTTAAAATACGTCTTCCCGATATGGGGTTTCCGTCTTCTATTCTGGACCTGCCCGAAGGCAGGCGACAGAAGAAAATGCTTAATTTTGGCTGATTTACCCTTCTTTGCAATCGCTGAAGGTTAATCAAACGGCGGCGGTGCCAGAACCTCGCGGTTACCGTTATGCCCCTGCTCGCTCACAATGCCCTGCGCTTCCATCTGCTCGATGATACGCGCCGCGCGGTTATAGCCGATGCGGAACTGACGCTGCACCCCAGAGATGGACGCTTTGCGTTTTTCGGTAACGAAGCTAACCGCCTGATCGAATAACGGATCCAGCTCTTCGCCGCCGTCGAAGCCACCGCCGCCGCCTTCGCTTTCCGTATCGCTGGTGATCCCGTCAACATATTGTGGACGACCGCGCGCTTTCCAGTCCTGCACGACGGCGTGAACTTCCTCATCGCGGACGAACGCACCGTGGACACGCACCGGAGAGGTGGAGTTCGGGCCGGAATAGAGCATGTCACCCATACCCAGCAGCGACTCTGCGCCGCCCTGGTCAAGAATGGTACGGGAGTCAATTTTACTTGATACGGTAAAGGCGATACGCGTCGGAATGTTCGCTTTGATGAGGCCGGTAATAACGTCCACGGAAGGACGCTGGGTCGCCAGCACAAGGTGAATACCGGCCGCACGCGCTTTCTGCGCCAGACGGGCAATCAACTCTTCCACTTTCTTACCGACGGTCATCATCAGGTCAGCGAATTCATCGACCAGCACGACGATATAAGGCAGTTTTTCCAGCACCGGATGCTGGGCATCCATGCTGTCACCCGGTTTCCAGTAAGGATCCGGAATCGGACGTCCCATGCGCACCGCCTGGGCGATTTTCTCGTTATAACCGGCCAGGTTACGCACGCCCAGCGCAGACATCAGCTTGTAGCGGCGTTCCATCTCATTGACGCTCCAGCGCAGGGCGTTGGCAGCATCTTTCATATCGGTCACAACTTCGGTCAGCAGATGCGGGATCCCTTCGTAGACCGACAGTTCGAGCATTTTCGGGTCGATCATGATGAAACGCACATCTTCCGGCTGCGCTTTATACAGCATGCTGAGGATCATGGCGTTCACACCGACAGACTTACCGGAACCGGTAGTACCCGCGACCAGCAGGTGAGGCATTTTCGCGAGATCCGCCACGACCGGATCGCCCGCGATATCTTTACCCAGCACCACGGTCAGCGGGGATGGGTTATCGCGGAATTTGGTGTTATCCAGCACTTCACGCAGGTAGACGGTCTGACGTTTCTTGTTCGGTAGTTCAAGGCCAACGTAAGGCTTGCCCGGAATCACTTCCACCACACGCACCGCCACGGTCGAGAGAGAACGCGCCAGGTCGCGGGACAGGTTGGAAATGCGCGCGGCTTTAACGCCTGGCGCCAGGTTCAGTTCAAAACGGGTGATAACAGGACCCGGTGAGTAGTTCACCACGTCCGCTTTGATGCGGAAGTCAGCCAGACGGGCTTCGACCAGACGCGCCATTTGTTCGAGCGCGAAGGTATCGACCGGTTCCACTTCTGACGGCGGCGGCGTTAACAGATCCAGAGACGGCAGCGGCGTGCTTGGACGCTGCAGCGGACGGCTGTCACCGTTACGCATCAGCAGCGGGTGAATCAGGCTCTCCTGCGGCTGAGGCGCAGGCTGCTGGAACTGCGGCGGCTGTGGTGCCTGCTGCGGTTGAGCATACGGCTGCTGAACTGGTTGTTGAGGCTGCGCGTAGGTCTGTGGTGCTGGCTGCTGGCGCAGAGGCGCTGCTTCCGGCATCACGCTCGGGGTAAATAAAGGCTCGCTCGGGCCATCATCCACCAGATCCTTCATCGGCGAAAATTCAAAATCAGACAGCGAGAACGGGTTTGCACCCGCCGGTTGCTCACCGGAATAGCGCTGCTGCTGGGTGGCGGCAAACTGGCGCGCCAGTTCTGCTTCTGCCGCGTCCTCTTCATCTTCCAGCACCGGTTCATCGTGCTGGTATTCTTCACCGTAGCGCTGATTCTGCTGCGCAGCGAACTGGCGGGCCAGCTCGTCCTGCTGCATTTCATCGGCGTCATCTTCGTAGTCAGGCTCGCGCGCTTTCTCTTCAGCCATACGCTGGGAAGGCAGCTTGATACCATAAGAGGCAAGCTCTCGGCGGGTTGGAACGCGAACGCGGTTAGGGCGAGGCAGTTGCGGACCAATCCCCTCCTTCACCTGAGGACGTGGCGCGCCCCCTGTTGCCAGACTAAAGACAGGTGCAGCTGCGGCAGCGGCCGCGGTAGCCTGCTTCACGCTTTCCGCTACGGGTGCGACTGCAGGCGTCGGGTCGATCGGTGGAACGGAAACAGAAGGCGCTTTCGTCACCGGCTCCTGCACCGGTTCAGGCACCGGCTGGTACCAGGCCGCCAGCTGCTCGCGTTCACGCGCACGTCGCTCTTCGACTTCTTCGAAATAGTACAGCGGTGGACGGGCGGGCTTCACCTCTTCCACGATTTCAGGTTCAGGCTGCGGCTCAACATAAGGCTGCACAGGTTCAACCGGTTCAGGCACATACTCCTGATAAGGTTGGGCCACCGGCTGTTCATCGTGCGGGTAATTTTGCGGTTCATACGCAGGCTGCGGCGGCTGATAAGGCTGCTGCCACTGCTCCTGCTGAACAGGGACGTAGCTTTCAGGTTCAGGCGCGATAACGGGCTCCGGCGTGTGAACACCGGGCGCAGTCTGCCAGTCAACCTGCGGCTGCTGAATAACGGATTCCGGCGGCGAAACCGGCGCGGATGGCATCACAGCGTCGACCGGCGCGGCATACGCCTGCGCAGCGGTCGTCGCGGCTGCTGCTGCCGCAACCGGCTCGGTAACCGAGTGGCCATTTAACAGCGGATCGTATTCGTCGAAGTCACCCGGCATGGCCCGGCTGCCGGAGAAGAGCACATCGTCAGGATCGACGGCGACACCCGCCGCGCGATACGCCACCTGCTCGTCTTCATCCATGCGTTTACCGGAGAAGAGCGCCGCATCGGTTTTACGGCCAAGCGGGTTGGCAAATTTCTCAGCAACACGCTGACGACGCGCCAGCGCGCCGCGCAGAATACGCGCACGACGAGACTCGCGACGCTGCACAGGCGCGTCATCTTCCTCTTCCTCTTCGTACTCGTCTTCATCAACCCACGTATCGTCACGACGGGTACGGTTGCTGGCGAAGGTCAGAATAGTGAGGATAAAACTGCCGATTTTCTCGGCAATGCTCACCCAGGACCAGCCGGTAAACAATGTCAGCCCGGCCGCCCAGATGCAGAGCAATGCGAGCGTGCCGCCGCTGCTGTGCAGCATCGGCTGTAGCGCAGAGCTCAACAAACTGCCGATCACCCCGCCAGAGGCGAAGTACCAGATATCATCCGCATTAATCGCTGCCAGCCCGCACGAGGTGAGGATCAGCGCCAGCGCGCCAATCAGGCGCAGCGACACGGCGAAATAGTCGATGTAATCATCGTTCTGACGATGACGCCACGCAAACCAGCATCCGCCAATGATAATGACGGGAAGGGTATAGGCCATCACACCGAAAATGAAAAACAGCGTGTCCGCAAGCCAGGCACCGGGGACACCGCCTAAATTATGGATAGGCTCATGCCATGCAGTTTGTGACCAGCTGGGATCCGAGGGGTTGAAACTGAGTAAGGCTGCCATCAGCCAGACGGCAAAAAGGGCAATAACAATCAGCAAAGCCTCGAGGAGACGACGTCCGCTGCTTAGCTTCGATAGTGTGACTTCTTTGTCTTCAGTGTATTCCTGGCTCAAGAAAGGCTCTCCAGGTATCAGGCATATCCTGCCTGTTTGCTAAAACGGACAACAGTGCCGGGACTCCCCGGCACTGTTGCTGTATGGATTAACAGGAGTGTAATCAAACTACGCTGATTTTGCACCTGTTCCGTGTTAGCGCGTCTTAATAACCAGACGATTGCTCTGTTTGACCTCTTCCATCACCACATAGGTACGGGTGTCGTTCACGCCTGGCAGACGCAGCAGGGTTTCACCCAGCAGCTTACGGTAGGCGGACATATCAGGTACACGGGTTTTCAACAGGTAGTCGAAATCACCGGATACCAGGTGACACTCTTGAATTTCTTCAAGTTTCTGTACAGCGGCGTTAAATTGCTCAAACACATCCGGTGCACCACGATTCAGAGTAATCTCAACAAATACCAGAAGTGAGGCATCCAGATAATGCGGGTTCAGCAGAGCCGTATAGCCCTGAATGAAACCCTGTCTTTCCAGTCGACGCACACGCTCAAGGCACGGCGTCGGGGAAAGTCCCACACGTTTTGAAAGCTCGACGTTGGAAATACGCCCATCCTTTTGCAATTCATTAAGAATGTTACGATCGATACGGTCGAGATCTTTGCCAGGGCGCTTCTTGCTATCTACCATTATTATTGTCTCTCTGTATTCCTTCCCTACTCCTGCCTGGACCCTGTGCACATCACTGTTCAGAGCCTGTACCCGTTAGTCATCACATCGCCTGATTATGTATTAGACGCGATGCGGATTCGGGTTCTGTTGGTAAGAAGACCGTTGCCCGAAGGCAGTCACCGACATCACGTATGGCGTCTGTCCACGCCATGCGTAGATTTCACTGACCCGGTAAAAATGGCATTTACGTGCATGCCTATGCGGCATACGGTTAACACGGTTTTTTCTTCTTCCTTGAATGTTTTCGCAAAAGCGCAGGGGATTGTCAAAGCAAAACATCGTTTTTTAGTACAACATGCCGGATATTCATTGCGGCAGGGTATTAATCCTCATTTTATTGCCTTACAAACGACCGGTTTTCAGGACAAAGCGTGATGTTATCGCGCGCTATTCATCGTCCGTGGCTATTACACAGATTGATATCAAAATTGCTGCGCTCTTTTTTTACGACAACAAATTCCCTACAATCCAGCCAAATGTCTGCCAACAACAATGGGGATCTCATGGGCACGGCCAAACACAGTAAGCTGCTAATCCTTGGTTCTGGACCTGCGGGATATACCGCGGCGGTCTATGCTGCACGCGCTAACCTGCACCCGGTACTCATCACCGGCATGGAAAAAGGCGGTCAGCTGACCACCACCACCGAAGTGGAAAACTGGCCAGGGGACCCGAACGACCTGACCGGGCCGCTGCTGATGGAGCGTATGCACGAGCATGCTGCTAAATTCGAAACCGAAATTTTGTTCGATCACATCAATAAGGTCGATCTGCAGAACCGTCCGTTCCGCCTGACGGGCGACAGCGGCGAATACACCTGTGATGCGCTGATCATCGCCACCGGCGCCTCTGCCCGTTACCTCGGTCTGCCATCCGAAGAAGCGTTCAAAGGCCGCGGCGTTTCTGCCTGCGCAACCTGCGACGGTTTCTTCTACCGCAATCAGAAAGTCGCGGTCATCGGCGGCGGCAACACCGCCGTGGAAGAAGCGCTCTACCTGGCGAACATTGCCTCTGAGGTGCATCTGATCCACCGTCGCGACACCTTCCGCGCGGAGAAGATCCTGATCAAACGTCTGATGGATAAAGTGGCAAGCGGCAACATCGTGCTGCACACCAACCGTACGCTGGAAGAGGTGACGGGCGACCAGATGGGCGTTGCCGGTCTGCGTATCCGTGATACCCAGAACACCGATAACGTCGAAACGCTGGAAGTGGCGGGTCTGTTTGTGGCGATCGGTCACAGCCCGAACACCGCGATCTTCGACGGTCAGCTGGAGCTGGAAAATGGCTACATCAAAGTGCAGTCCGGCATTCACGGTAACGCGACCCAGACCAGCATCCCGGGCGTGTTCGCGGCCGGCGACGTGATGGACCATATTTACCGTCAGGCGATCACCTCTGCGGGCACCGGCTGTATGGCCGCGCTGGACGCTGAACGCTACCTCGATGGACTGGCAGAACAAGGTAAATAATCTTTACAAGTCAGTAACAAACGTAAATAAAGGCGGCGATAAGTCGCCTTTATTGTCTCCCCGTTGTAACATTGCGCTGCCCAATTTTTAATAACGTCACCTGCAAAGTACGCAATGGAAAAAACCCGTCAACAAGAGTTAACACGCTGGCTGAAACAGCAAAGCGTTATTTCCCGCCGCTGGCTTACGATTTCCCGTCTCCTGGGGTTCGTTAGCGGCCTGTTGATTGTTGCCCAGGCATGGCTGCTGGCCCGCATTCTTAATCACATGATCATGGAGAACATTCCACGCGAAGCGCTCCTGCTGCCCTTTATTGTCCTGATCCTGATTTTTATCCTGCGCGCCTGGGTGGTGTGGCTGCGTGAGCGCGTCGGTTTTCACGCCGGACAACACATCCGCTACGAGATCCGTCGTCAGGTGCTCGACAGGCTTCAGGAAGCCGGGCCCGCGTGGATCCAGGGTAAACCAGCCGGTAGCTGGGCGACGCTGATCCTTGAGCAGATTGACGATATGCACGACTACTATGCGCGCTATCTGCCGCAGATGGCCCTTGCCGTCTTCGTTCCGCTGCTGATCGTGATCGCCATCTTCCCGGTGAACTGGATGGCTGCGTTGATTCTGATGGGCACCGCCCCGCTGATCCCGCTGTTTATGGCGCTGGTCGGGATGGGGGCTGCGGATGCCAACCGCCGTAACTTCCTGGCACTGGGTCGCCTGAGCGGCCATTTCCTCGATCGTCTGCGCGGCATGGAGACGTTACGCATTTTTGGCCGTGGTGAAGCGGAAACCGAAAACATTCGCCAGGCGTCACAGGACTTCCGTCAGCGCACCATGGAAGTGTTACGCCTCGCCTTCTTGTCTTCCGGCGTACTGGAATTCTTTACCTCTCTGTCGATTGCCCTCGTGGCGGTCTACTTCGGTTTCTCCTACCTCGGCGCGCTGGATTTCGGCCATTACGGCACGGCGGTGACCCTTTCTGCCGGGTTCCTGGCGCTGATCCTGGCCCCGGAGTTTTTCCAGCCGCTTCGCGATCTGGGGACCTTCTATCACGCCAAAGCCCAGGCGGTTGGCGCAGCCGATAGCCTGAAAACGTTCCTGGAAACGCCGCTGGCACACCCGGAGCGCGGTGACGTGACGCTGAATGCTAAAGAGCCCGTGACCATCGAAGCGCAGGATTTTTCCATTCTGTCACCCGAAGGCAAAGTGCTTGCGGGTCCGCTGAACTTTACCTTACCTGCCGGACAACGCGTGGTGCTCGTCGGCACCAGCGGTTCCGGGAAAAGTTCTCTGCTGAATGCGCTATCCGGATTTATGGCCTATACGGGTTCACTGCGGATCAACAGAACCGAACTGCGTAACCTCGATCCTGACGCCTGGCGTAAACAGCTCAGTTGGGTGGGCCAAAACCCGCAGCTTCCCGCCGCTACGCTGCGTGAAAATGTGCTTCTGGCGCGTCCGGATGCGCGTGAAGATGAACTGCAATCGGTTCTCGACCGCGCCTGGGTCAGCGAGTTTCTGCCGCTGCTCCCGCAAGGGGTAGATACCGTGGTCGGTGACCAGTCCGCCGGGCTGTCGGTCGGACAGGCGCAGCGTGTGGCCGTTGCCCGCGCGTTGTTGAATCCTTGCCAGCTGATGCTGCTGGATGAGCCCGCCGCCAGCCTGGATGCCCACAGCGAGCAGCGCGTAATGGAAGCCCTGAACGCCGCCTCCCGGCAGCAAACTACCCTGATGGTCACCCATCAGCTGGAAGGCATTGCCGACTGGGACCAGATCTGGGTCATGGAGAACGGCCGTATTGTTGAGCAAGGCGATTACGCCTCTCTCGTTGCCGCGCAGGGACCGTTTGCCGCCCTGCTGGCGAACCGTCAGGAGGACATCTGATGCGTGCTCTGCTGCCTTATCTTGCGCTCTATAAACGCCACAAATGGATGCTGACGCTGGGGATTGTGCTGGCCATTGTCACGCTGCTCGCCAGCATCGGACTGCTCACGCTTTCCGGCTGGTTCCTGTCGGCCTCGGCCGTCGCGGGGTTCGCCGGATTATACAGCTTCAACTATATGCTTCCGGCTGCCGGGGTTCGCGGTACCGCCATCACCCGTACTGCCGGACGCTATTTCGAACGGCTGGTCAGCCACGACGCCACTTTCCGCGTGCTGCAGCACCTGCGCATCTACACCTTCAGCAAGCTGCTGCCCCTCTCCCCTGCCGGGCTGGCGCGTTTTCGTCAGGGTGAGCTACTCAACCGTGTCGTTGCGGATGTCGACACGCTGGATCACCTGTACCTGCGCGTGATCTCCCCGATCGTGGGCGCATTTGTGGTGATTGTGGTGGTCACGCTGGGGCTGTCTGTTCTGGATGTTCCCGTGGCGCTGACGCTGGGCGGGATCATGCTGCTGACACTCATCATTCTGCCGCCGCTGTTTTACCGCGCCGGGAAATCTACCGGAGAAAACCTGACGCGTCTGCGCGGAGACTACCGCCAGCAGCTAACCTCCTGGCTTCAGGGGCAAGCAGAGCTGACCATTTTTGGCGCCAGCAAGCGCTACCGTGCCCGGATGGAAAGTACGGAGCTGAACTGGCATGAGGCCCAGCGCCGCCAGTCGGAGCTGACGGCCTTCTCTCAGGCGCTGATGATGCTGATCGGCGGCGTGGCGGTGATAGCCATGCTGTGGCTGGCCTCCGGCGATGTCGGGGGGAATTCACAGCCGGGTCCTCTTATTGCCCTTTTCGTCTTCTGCGCGCTGGCGGCGTTTGAAGCGCTGGCCCCGGTGACGGGCGCCTTCCAGCATCTGGGGCAGGTCATCGCCTCTGCCCTGCGCATCACCCAGATTGCCGAGCAGGAGCCTGAAGTCTCGTTCAGTGCCGGGCAGACCGCTGTACCGGAGCAGGTTGCGCTGACGCTGGAAGATGTCACCTTCGCCTACGACAAACAGGCGCAGAACGCGCTGGACGGTATCAACCTTTCTGTTAAGGCAGGACAGCGGATTGCGATCCTCGGCCGTACCGGCTGCGGTAAATCGACACTGCTGCAGTTGCTGACCCGCGCCTGGGATCCGCAGCGCGGTCAGATCCGTTTTAATAATACGTTGCTGACTGATTTTAGCGAGCAGCCCCTGCGCAAGACCGTGAGCGTCGTTCCACAGCGCGTGCATCTGTTTAGCGCCACGCTGCGCGATAACCTGCTGCTGGCCGCGCCAGAGGCGTCTGATGATGCGCTTCGCGCCGTGCTGGAGCAGGTCGGACTGCAAAAGCTGCTTGAGGACGAGGGGTTGAACAGCTGGCTGGGCGAAGGTGGCCGTCAGCTCTCCGGCGGTGAGCTGCGCCGTCTGGCCATTGCGCGCGCGCTGCTGCACGATGCGCCGCTAATGCTGCTCGACGAGCCCACCGAAGGGCTGGACGCCACAACCGAAAGCCAAATCCTTGATTTACTGGCGAATGTTATGACCGGCAAAACCGTGCTGATGGTCACGCACCGCCTGCGCGGACTGGCGAGCTTTGATCGGATAATTGTGATGGACAACGGACACATTATTGAGCAAGGTAGTCACGCAGAGCTGTTGGCGAAACAGGGTCGCTACTACCAGTTTAAACAGCGTCTGTAGACTATATTTGTAGCGTCCTCACTCGCGTACTGGAGTTTTGCTGTCATGCGCCTGGTCCAGCTTTCTCGTCATAACATCGCGTTCCCTTCTCCGGAAGGGGCGCTGCGTGAGCCCAATGGGCTGCTGGCTCTCGGCGGTGACCTTAGTCCCGCTCGACTATTAATGGCGTACCAGCGCGGTATATTCCCCTGGTTTTCCCCCGGAGATCCGATTTTATGGTGGTCTCCCGATCCGCGTGCCGTGCTGTGGCCAGGGCAGTTTCACGTCAGCCGCAGCATGAAGCGTTTCCATGCGAAATCACCTTACCGCGTTACCCTCAACCACGCCTTTGGTCAGGTCATTGAAGGCTGTGCTGAAGACCGTTATGAAGGGACATGGATAACCCGCGATATTATTACCGCCTACCACCAGCTCCATGAGCTTGGCTACGCCCACTCCATCGAGGTGTGGGAAGGCGGAGCACTCGTTGGCGGCATGTACGGCGTGGCGCAGGGGACGCTGTTCTGCGGCGAGTCGATGTTCTCTCGTGCAGTTAACGCCTCGAAAACCGCCCTGCTGGTCTTCTGCGAGGCGTTTGCCCAGCGCGGCGGACGCCTGATCGATTGTCAGGTGCTCAATGAGCACACCGCCTCCCTGGGTGCTGTTGAAATTCCGCGACGCCAGTACATCGAACAGCTTGATGCCAGCCGTCAGGAGAAGCTCCCGCGCGACTTCTGGATACCGAGAACGCTCTTTATGCCCAATGCCTAAATGTTTTCCGCATATTTTTTGTGAGGGTGTTATAATTACGCCGCAGAGTAGCTTCTGCCTGTTGCCCCGCCGCCGTTTGGGACCCTCGCTTCAGATAACGTCCTGACGTTTATCCTGTCGTCTCCCCTTTACGAATGCGCTTCCTGTTCGGTTGTACCGTGACGCTTGGGCAATGCGCCGAAACTGTTTTGCTGCGTTTTAATCGCGCAATTCTTTACTTAATTGATGAATTTCGGCATTATCTTGCCGGTTCAAAACTTGGTAGTGATACCCCAGAGGATTAGATGGCCAAAGAAGACAATATTGAAATGCAGGGTACCGTACTTGATACGTTACCTAATACCATGTTTCGCGTAGAGCTGGAAAACGGTCACGTGGTAACTGCGCACATCTCCGGTAAAATGCGCAAAAACTACATCCGCATTTTGACGGGCGACAAAGTGACTGTTGAACTGACCCCGTACGACCTGAGCAAAGGCCGCATTGTCTTCCGTAGTCGCTAATTGTTTTCGCCTGTAATGGCAGATGAA
Organism: Enterobacter sp. PL_is379; assembly: GCF_055817355.1. Taxonomy (NCBI): domain Bacteria; kingdom Pseudomonadati; phylum Pseudomonadota; class Gammaproteobacteria; order Enterobacterales; family Enterobacteriaceae; genus Enterobacter; species Enterobacter sp. PL_is379. The sequence continues at coordinate 366,444 of NZ_JBVPGT010000033.1, read as the reverse complement.
TATTTAAAAGGTCGGGATTATCCCGGCCTTTTTTATTTATGGCTTTAGTGTTGCTGCGTCGGAAGATGTATTGTCATCCATGGTTGTACAGGAGCGATTAAATCTCCTGCCATAGAATGCGCCATGTCGTGAAGTAATCCCGTAAGATGCGGCAGCATATCGCGGTCAAAATGCGACACCAGCAGCACGTGGTTTAACGCCCGGCAGTAGTCACACTTTGTTTCTGTATCTTCCAGCAGCCACTCCTTTTGTCGTGGTTGTTCCGCTTCTTCCTCCAATTCCACTATTTGAAAATCACGCATGGATTCCGTGAGGCCGGTTTTTACCTCTTCCAGATAAGCCCCGAGGCAACGACATACGGGCTGCGTTTGGGGGAGTGATTTGCAGTCGAGGAGGATTTCGGTGAGCAGTTTGCAGCGCTCGGCGAGGGTGGGGAGATCGGGGTTGAGGGAGAGTTCGCTGTAAAGTTGGGCGAAATTATTAATATCAGTCATATGTGATCCTTTATGCACGTAAGATTGTTTGTGCACACTTTCAGGACGCCAATCCCGGCACCTGATTTTGCAGGTGCGCCGCCATTTTATTACTGTGGATTTATCCAGCAACTGACTTCGAAAGAAACTCGAAAGCGCCTCGCAAAATTCCTCTGCGGCCTGTTGCCCTCACCCCGGCCCTCTCCCACGGGGAGAGGGAGAAAACAAAAAAAACGGCAACCGAAGTTGCCGTTTTGCTTTTATCTTACAACTCAGTGAGCCGCTTCCGGCTTGTGCTTCGCCGCACTCTGGAAATCGTACGTCAGTTCGTTCTTCGCCTGGTCCAGCGCCACGGTCACCTGGCCGCCGTCCACCAGCGAGCCAAACAGCAGCTCGTTCGCCAGCGGTTTCTTCAGGTTGTCCTGAATCACGCGCGCCATCGGACGGGCGCCCATCGCACGGTCGTAGCCTTTCTCGGCCAGCCAGTTGCGGGCCTCCTGGCTCACTTCCAGCGACACGCCTTTCTGATCCAGCTGAACCTGCAGCTCGACGATGAACTTGTCCACCACCTGATGGATCACCTCGGTAGACAGGTGATCGAACCAGATAATGTTGTCCAGACGGTTACGGAACTCTGGCGTGAAGATCTTCTTGATCTCCTCCATCGCATCGGTGCTGTTATCCTGGTGGATCAGGCCGATGGATTTACGCTCGGTTTCACGCACCCCGGCGTTGGTGGTCATCACCAGCACCACGTTGCGGAAGTCCGCCTTGCGCCCGTTGTTGTCGGTCAGCGTCCCGTTGTCCATCACCTGCAGCAGGATGTTGAACACGTCCGGGTGCGCCTTCTCGATTTCATCGAGCAGCAGGACCGCGTGCGGATGCTTGATCACCGCGTCGGTGAGCAGGCCGCCCTGGTCAAAGCCCACGTAGCCCGGAGGCGCACCAATCAAACGGCTGACGGTGTGACGCTCCATATACTCGGACATATCAAAGCGCAGCAGCTCAATGCCCAGCGCTTTGGAAAGCTGAACCGTCACCTCGGTTTTCCCCACGCCGGTCGGGCCAGCGAACAGGAAGGAACCGACAGGCTTGTGGTCATGCCCCAGTCCGGCGCGGGCCATCTTGATCGCTTCGGTTAAGGCCTCAATGGCTTTATCCTGACCAAAGACCAGCATTTTCAGGCGATTGCCGAGGGTGCGCAGCGTGTCGCGGTCGCTCTGAGAAACGCTCTTCTCAGGGATACGCGCGATGCGGGCCACCACGGACTCAATATCCGCCACGTTAACGGTTTTCTTACGCTTGCTGGCCGGCATCAGACGCGCACGCGCCCCTGCCTCGTCAATCACGTCTATCGCCTTATCCGGCAGATGACGATCGTTGATGTATTTCACCGCCAGCTCCACCGCCGCACGGACCGCTTTTGCGGTGTAACGCACGTCGTGGTGCGCTTCGTACTTCGGCTTCAGGCCGTTGATGATCTGCACCGTTTCCTCGACGGACGGTTCGGTCACGTCGATTTTCTGGAAGCGGCGCGCCAGCGCACGGTCTTTCTCAAAGATGTTGCTGAACTCCTGGTAGGTCGTGGAGCCAATCACGCGGATCTTGCCGCTGGAGAGCAGCGGTTTGATCAGGTTAGCCGCATCCACCTGGCCACCGGAGGCCGCACCTGCGCCGATGATGGTGTGGATCTCATCGATAAACAGGATGCTGTTGGTGTCCTGCTCCAGCTGTTTTAACAACGCCTTGAAGCGTTTTTCAAAATCACCGCGGTATTTGGTGCCCGCCAGCAGCGAGCCGATATCCAGCGAGTAGATGGTGCAGTCGGCAATCACTTCCGGCACGTCGCCTTGCACAATGCGCCAGGCAAGCCCTTCGGCAATCGCGGTTTTACCCACGCCTGATTCCCCCACCAGCAGCGGGTTATTCTTGCGGCGACGGCACAGCACCTGGATCGCGCGCTCCAGCTCTTTATCGCGACCAATCAGCGGGTCGATACCGCCAACGCGAGCAAGCTGGTTAAGGTTGGTGGTGAAGTTTTCCATACGATCCTCCCCGCCTGTTTGCTCTTCATTGTTATTGACCTGATTGCTGGAGTCCGATGCCTGGTTAGGCTCGTCTTTGCGCGTTCCGTGAGAGATAAAGTTAACCACGTCGAGGCGGCTGACTTCGTGTTTGCGCAGCAGGTAGGCAGCCTGTGACTCCTGCTCGCTGAAGATGGCGACTAAGACGTTTGCGCCAGTCACTTCGCTACGTCCGGAAGACTGGACGTGGAATACCGCGCGCTGCAGCACGCGCTGGAAGCTGAGCGTCGGCTGCGTGTCGCGCTCTTCTTCACTGGCTGGCAGCACCGGTGTGGTTTGTTCGATGAAGGCTTCGAGTTCCTGACGTAGCGCCACCAGATCCACGGAGCAGGCTTCCAGCGCTTCGCGGGCAGATGGGTTGCTAAGCAGTGCGAGCAGTAAATGCTCGACGGTCATAAACTCATGTCGGTGCTCACGCGCTCTGGCGAAAGCCATGTTTAAACTGAGTTCCAGTTCTTGATTGAGCATAGGCACCTCCCCCAATTTTATGCCTTATCAGGCCTTTTCCAGCGTACACAGCAACGGATGCTCGTTCTCCCTCGCATAGTCGTTCACCATCGCCACTTTGGTTTCCGCCACTTCGGCTGTGAAGATGCCGCAGATAGCTTTGCCACGATAATGAACGGTAAGCATCAGTTGCGTTGCACGTTCTACATCATAAGAAAAGAACTTTTGTAGCACGTCAATAACAAATTCCATCGGCGTGTAATCATCGTTCATTAACATAACTTTATACATAGATGGCGGTTTTAGCGCGTCGCGCACTTTATCTTCCGCCAGCTGGTCAAAATCCAGCCAATCGTTGGTCTTACCCATTATGCATAACCACTTTGAATCTACCTCAGATGTTAGATAACAATCATCTATTACTGTCATCCGCGATGTCTGTCACAAACTATTGCAATAGCGTTAACTGCTTCAAACTTTGGTTGATTATTGTCCCATCTCCAGCGCCAAACGCTTGACGACTTCTTTCGTTTCTCTAAATTGTACAAGCGTGAGATGGCGAGGTTTTGAACAGCCCCCACTCCACCACCGGTTCATTCCATCTTAACTTATAAGATTTACGAAGGATGTCGAAGCATGGAAATGGGTACTGTTAAGTGGTTCAACAACGCCAAAGGGTTTGGCTTCATCTGCCCCGAAGGCGGCGGCGAGGATATCTTCGCTCACTATTCCACCATTCAGATGGATGGTTACAGAACGCTCAAAGCCGGGCAGTCCGTCCGGTTCGATGTACACCAGGGACCAAAAGGCAATCATGCAAGCCTAATCGTACCCGTTGAAGCAGAGACGGTTGCATAGCTCTCTGTTTTATTGTGTACATCCCGCAGTCAAAATGCCAGCCCGATCGGCTGGCATTTTTATTTTCGGGTTATTCCCGAGCCAGCGCGTCCACCGGATCCAGCCGCGCCGCATTGCGGGCGGGCAACCAGCCAAACAAAATGCCGGTAAAGGTCGAACACAAAAATGCGGTAATAATGGCAACCGGCGAGAAGCCAATCTCCCAGCCGGGTAAAAAGAGCTGGAGTGCAAACGCGATCATCATCGAGAGCGCAATGCCCATCGCCCCGCCGACCAGACACACCAGCACGGCTTCAATCAAAAACTGCTGCAGCACGTCACTGGCGCGGGCCCCGACCGCCATGCGGATGCCGATCTCCCGGGTACGCTCGGTTACCGACACCAGCATGATGTTCATCACCCCGATGCCGCCGACGACCAGCGAAATCACCGCCACCAGCGTGAGGAACAGCTGAAGAGTACGTGTGGTCTTTTCCGCCGTTTTCAAGAGGCCGTCCATATTCCAGGTGAAGAAATCTTTCTTCCCGTGGCGCAGGATTAACAGCCGCTCAAGCTGCTGTTCGGCGAGCGCGCTGTCGTAGCCCTCCTTTACGCGCACGGTGATGGAGTTGAGCCAGGACTGCCCCATAATCCGCCCGGAGATGGTGGTGTAGGGCAGCCAGACGCGCAGGATCTTGCTGCTGCCAAACATCGACTGCTTCTCTTCCGCCACGCCGATGACCGTGGCAGGCATGTTGCCGACCAGGATCACTTCGCCTACCACGTTGACTTTATTGGGGAAGAGCTGCCTGCGCGAGTTCGCGTCCAGCACCACCACCTGCGCCCTGCCCGCCAGCTGTTCGGCGTTAAAGGTAGCGCCTTCACTGAAGGTCATGCCGTAGACGTTGAAATAGTCTCCGCTAACGCCGTTCGCACTGGCGGCAACGTCGACATTGCCCACCCGCAGGCGCAGGTTCTGCGACACCGCAGGCGTGGCGGAGTTGACCCACGGCTGCTTCTGAATGGCCGCGAGATCGTCGTATTTCAGCGCCTGCTGATACTGTGGCTCGTCGTCGCCAAAGTCTTTGCCGGGATAGACGTCAATGGTATTGGTGCCGATGGCGCGGATATCTGCCAGCACCAGCTGCTTGGCCGCGTCGCCCACCACCACAATCGACACCACCGAGGCGATACCGATGATGATGCCGAGCATCGTCAACAGGGTACGCATTTTGTTAGCCGCCATCGCCAGCCAGGCCATGGTCAGCGCTTCACGAAAGCCGCTGGAAAACTGCCCCCAGCCGGTTGATGCCGGGAGCGCTTCTTTCGGCGCCGCTGCTCTGGACTCGCGCGGCGGCGGATTGCTGACCAGCTCGCCGTCGTGGATCGCAATAATGCGTTCCGCCTGCGCCGCCACCTGCGGATCGTGGGTAACAATGATGACCGTGTGCCCCTGATCGCGAAGCTGATGGAGGATCGCCATCACCTCTTCGCCGGAATGGCTGTCGAGCGCGCCGGTCGGCTCATCCGCGAGGATCACCTGTCCGCCGTTCATCAGGGCGCGGGCAATACTCACGCGCTGCTGCTGGCCGCCGGAAAGCTGCGAGGGCTGGTACTCCACCCGCTCTGCCAGCCCCAGACGCGTCAGCAGCATCTGCGCGCGCTCGAGGCGTTTTTTACGCTCGACGCCCGCATAGACCGCAGGTACTTCCACGTTCTGCGCGGCATTGAGGTGAGAAAGCAGATGGTAACGCTGGAAAATAAAGCCGAAGTGTTCCCGGCGCAGCTTCGCCAGCGCGTCGCCATCCAGCGTGGAGACATCCGTCCCGGCCACGCGATAGGTACCGCTGGTGGGTTTATCCAGGCAGCCGAGAATGTTCATCAGCGTCGATTTACCGGAACCCGATGCGCCGACAATCGCCACCATCTCGCCCGCTTCCACGCGCAGGGAGATGCCTTTCAGCACCTCCACCGGACCGTCGCCGGAGGGATAGCTGCGACGAATGTTATTCAGCTCAAGCAGCGCCGTCATTTGGCGGCTCCGGGCAGGCTTTCGCTGACAACAACCTCCTCGCCCTCTTCCAGCCCTTTCACCACCACCACGTCAGTGTCGTTGCGCGCGCCAATCACAACCTCGCGCTCGCGCGTTTCGCCGTTGCGCAGCACTTTCACTTTATAACGGCTATCCCCGGCGGATTCGCCGAGCGCAGAGAGCGGAATGGTCAGCACGTTCTTCACGCCGGTCAGCTGGATATGCACCTGTGCGGTCATGTCCAGACGCAGCACGCCCTGCGGGTTTGGCACTTCAAAACGAGCATAGTAGAAAATAGCGTCGTTCACTTTTTCCGGCGTCGGCAGAATGTCTTTCAGCACGCCTTCGTAGCGCGTCTGCGGATCGCCCAGCACCGTAAACCAGGCGTTCTGCCCCGGCTTAAGATGGATCACATCCGCCTCTGAGACCTGGGCTTTGACCAGCATGGTGCTCATGTCCGCCAGCGTCAGAATGTTTGGCGCCTGCTGTGCGGCAATCACCGTCTGCCCCTGGAGCGTGGTGATCTGGGTCACTTCGCCCGCCATCGGTGCCACAATTTGGGTGTAGTCGAGGTTGGTTTTCGCCGTATCCAGCGAAGCCTGATTGCGTTTGATTTGCGCGTCAATCGTGCCAATCTGCGCCTGTTTCACCGCCAGTTCAGTGGTGGCGGTATCTAAATCTTGTTTTGAAATAGCCTGAGTTTTAGCCAGCGCCTGCTGACGGGTTAGCGTCACCTGGGCCAGGTTACGTTCTGCCAGCGCCTGCGCACGCTGCGCGCGCAGTTCCATCAGCGTGGCTTCCACCTCGCGGATCTGGTTCTCAGCCTGTTCTGGATCGATAACGCCGAGCAGCTGGCCTTTTTTCACCTTGTCACCAATCTCAACCGACAGCGTTTTCAACTGGCCGCTGACCTGAGCGCCGACGTCAACCTTGCGCAGCGCGTCAAGCTTGCCCGTCGCGAGGACGTTTTGCTGCAGTTCGCCCGGACGAACAATCAGTGTCTGATACTGCGGCACCGGTGCGTTCAGCACCTGCCATAGCCAGTATCCACCGGCTAAAACCACGACCGCCAGCAGCAGAAACAGCGTTCTGCGTTTTCCCTTGAGGTTCATAAATAATCCAAATAAATGTTCTGGCAATGATAAGTGTTGATTCTATCTAAACGACTCCTCAACGAAACCCCTTCTTCTTGAAATCGTCACAATTTGTTTACGAGACGTTGAACGTTCGCCTGCTGAAATGGAGATCTTCATCAAGAAGCAGGATCTATCATGTCTTCCATCGTCGATACACCTTTTTCAAACTTGCCTCAGCCTAAATCTGGCTGGCAGCTCTTCAAAAATCTGGCTTTCGGTAAGCTCAAACCAGGACTGGCGTGGCAAAACCCCGCCTATCGACGTAAATTCATGTTACGTTCACTGGCGACACCCATTAGCACTGCGCGCCTGTTAACAAGTCTTGCAAAACAACCACGTCTGATGCAGATGCTGCAGGTACAACCAGGGCTACCGTGTCGGTTGCATCGTCCCTGGTTGACGGTGAATATGGATCGACAGCATGCGCTGGAATCCCTCAACTGGCACTATCAGACGATGAGCCGCCAGCTTCCGGTGACGCTGCTAACGGGTTATTTTTCGAAGAAGGGCTTCACCCTGCTGACCTTAACCGGCAAAGATGAACAGCAATTTACCGTCCGTCTGTGCGCCGATGCGTTTCTGGATAAAGAAGGGGAAGCCACCCTCGCCTTCTGCGACCATCAGAATACGGTGCTGGCCGAGATGACCTTCACCCTGTGCCAGTTTGAGGGAAAATCGACGCTGTTCATTGGCGGTTTGCAAGGGGCAAAAGCGCATGTTCCCCATGAGCTGATCCAGGGTGCGACGAAAGCCTGCCATGGTCTGTTCCCGAAACGTCTGTTGGTCGAGGCCGCCATGACCCTCGGCACCGCCTTCCCGGTAGAACAGATTATCGCCGTCAGTAACGATACCCATATTTATCGCAGCTGGCGCTACCGCAAGAAAAAAGAGGGGAAGCTGTTGGCCGATTACGACAGTTTCTGGATCTCCATCGGCGGTGAAAAACAGGATAACGGTAACTTTATGCTGCCGCTCGTCATGCCGCGTAAACCGATGGAAGAGATCGCCAGCAAAAAACGCTCCGAATATCGCCGCCGCTACGAGCTGCTGGATAGCCTGATTCAGCAGGTGAAACAGGCGGCCCAACGCTAATCCGCTTTCCCGCGTGCCAGCCACAGCACGCGGGAAAACATCTTCCGCAGCAGGGTCGGTACCGCCTCTACGCCCCGCCTTCCCGCTTCCGTCGCCACTTCAATGGCTAAATCCGGTTTTGACGAACGATGAATGGCTTTGGCGATCACGCGCCGCATGTTCATCGGGACATCGACCGGCACCATGGCAATGCGGTGGAAGACGTCATCGAACCCCTGACGGTACATAAAGTGTTCCATGTCCATCGCAGGGAGCATGGTTAAATGGTCGCGCTCTTCCTCACGCTCGTTATTCAGCAGGCTGCGTACGGTCGAGGCATATTTTTTGCCCGCCTCATCACCGTCGACCAGAACGTGCCACTCGATCCCCATCCGGCGAGCAAATTTTATCAGCGGCTTTAGTCCCGACTGGGCGAATTCAATCACCTTAATGCCTTCCGCATCAAAATGGTGGCCGCACTGGCGCGCCAGTTCGTTGATAACCCACGTTTCCGTTTCCCCCTCCACCAGCAGCCAGCAGCGGGCAAAGAGCGACGACGCGCGGTTAAAGCGAATATGAAACGCGATGCGCCGCCCGTCTTCCGCGTTCAAACCACCCGGACCAAGCCGGAAAGCGGAGACGCGGGAGGACTCACGGACCAGACGGCAGACGTGTTCTACCGGCGTCAGCGATAATAATTCACCGGAATTGGTGGTCGTAATGCGCTGGAGCGGCAGGAGATTCAGCAGATGCCATGCTACGGAGAGCATGATGGGATGCAGCCGCGTTTCCGGGTCTTCCACCAGCAGCAGAGGCCGGGCGTCCCGGTCAAGACGAACGGTGCCTTTGGCCTGCAGAAGCGTTGAAAACAGCCCCAGCAAAATCACCCGATGGGTACGACCGCCGGGCCGGTCGATCATTCGGTTAATGATGTCGAGGTAACGCCAGCTGCGCTGCTCATCATGAGAACGGCGGCGCATCAGACGATGACGCGACTCAGAGGTTCCCTGCTCGGAAAAATAGTGCTCCAGGAGTTGCACCATTGCGGACAACCCCTGACGGATTTGACCATCGGTCAGATTCTGCGGACGCGACACCAGCTCTCTTGCCAGAAAATCCAGCTCGCGGGCGGTGACTTCCACGTCCGGCATATTGGGTACGGTACCGTTACGAATACGCCGCATAAAACGCGCATCGCGCAGGCGTAACACCGGCGTCAGGCGAATCAGGTGGCGGGCCAAATCGTCGATATTCTCAAGCGGGATCGGGTTGGCTTTCTCATCGAGAAAATCACGCAGGGTGAGTACCCCCTCGTTCTCCGCCATCTCCCCTTCCAGCCGATAGAAAATCCGGTGGAAACCGTCATCACACGGCACCCAGCAGGGTGACAGCGGGCGGAAGCGACGCACGCGATGACGTCCGGGCTCGGATTCGCGGAATGTCAGGATGATATGCAGGTGCTTCTCGCGCCCCGTCACGTCGCCGGGCGGGAACCAGAAATCGTCGCGAACAAAGTGATACAGATCGTCTTCGGGCGAAAGCAGTAATGTCAGCGCATCCAGCAGGCTGGACTTACCCCACGCGTTCTCGCCGATCAGGACGTTGTTCTGCTCCAGCTGCAGCGACAGACGGTTAATACCACGAAACCCGACAATTTCCACACGTTCGAGAAGCATAAATCCCCCGACAAATGATCACTTTTTCCTTCAAGTTATCAGCAGTATAGCGGGAGGCGTTCTGTCACGACAGCACAACGTTCACCCTTGCGAGAATTAGTCTATGCTCTATTTACCGCTAATTTGAACAAGGATTGACATCGCATTGCCTAAAATCAAACCAACAGAATTTATTTAAGTGGCGAAGGGGTGTTGTTATTTTTTAGAATAGAGACTCTTTGAGTCGTCATCCCTTTATGACGATATATCCCGCGCGCGGGAAAGCGTGCGGATAATTATTTTGAGGTGGTTATGTTTAGAAAATTAGCGGCAGAATGCTTTGGTACATTCTGGCTGGTATTTGGTGGCTGCGGTAGCGCCGTTCTGGCAGCAGCATTCCCGGAATTGGGTATTGGTTTTGTCGGCGTCGCGCTGGCGTTTGGTTTAACCGTATTAACCATGGCGTTTGCCGTGGGACATATTTCCGGCGGTCATTTTAACCCGGCAGTGACATTAGGTTTATGGGCAGGCGGCCGTTTCCCGGCAAAAGACGTGATTGGCTACATTGTGGCGCAGGTGGTTGGCGGTATTATTGCAGCTGGCGTTCTGTACGTGATTGCCAGCGGTAAAGCCGGGTTCGACGCGGCGGCCAGCGGCTTTGCCTCTAACGGCTTCGGCGAACACTCTCCGGGCGGTTACTCCATGCTGTCTGCCATCGTGATTGAAATTGTGCTGACCGCCGGCTTCCTGCTGGTGATCCACGGCGCAACGGACAAACACGCGCCAGCCGGTTTTGCCCCGATTGCGATTGGCCTGGCGTTGACGCTTATCCATCTGATTTCAATTCCGGTCACCAACACCTCCGTTAACCCGGCACGCAGCACCGCCGTCGCCATCTTCCAGGGCGGCTGGGCGCTTCAACAGCTGTGGCTGTTCTGGGTGATGCCAATTATCGGCGGTATCCTGGGCGGCGTGCTGTACCGCACCCTGCTGGAAAAACGCGATTAATCGAGCGCGGTGTCGGGTGGCGCTAACGCTTACCCGACCTACGTTAGAGTCCACTTTATAGGCCGGGTAAGGCGTAGCCGCCACCCGGCTTTTTTATTGCTCCTTTACCTGACAGCCTTTATTGGGTAGTGTCTCTGGCGCTCAACAGATACTCAAAAGGACCGGCTGTTCATGTTTTCAGGACTCCTCATTATTCTGCTGCCCCTGATTGTGGGCTACCTTATCCCGCTGCATCAGGAATCTGCATTACGGCTTATCAACCGTTTTCTCAGCTGGATTGTTTACGTCATTCTTTTCTTCATGGGGATAAGCCTGGCATTCCTGGATAACCTGTCGGCGAATTTACTCTCCATCCTCCATTATTCTGTCGTCACCGTGGTGGTTATTTTACTGTGCAATATTGCCGCGCTGCTGTGGCTGGAACGCACTATTCCATGGAAAAATCACCATCATCAGGAAAAACTCCCTTCACGAATTGCCATGGCGCTGGAATCATTAAAACTGTGCGGCGTCGTGGTGCTCGGTTTTCTTCTTGGACTGACCGGTTGGGCATTTTTACAGCACGCGACAGAGGCCAGCGAATATACGCTTATCTTCCTGCTGTTCCTGATCGGTATTCAGCTGCGAAATAATGGCATGACCCTGAAGCAAATTGTCCTCAACCGTCGGGGAATGATGGTTGCCGTGATTGTTGTCGCCAGTTCAATGGTCGCGGGCGTCATTAACGCCTTTATTCTCGATCTGCCGCTGAAAACCGGCCTGGCGATGGCGTCAGGTTTTGGCTGGTACTCCCTCTCCGGTATTCTGCTGACCGAATCATTCGGCCCGGTGATCGGCAGCGCCGCCTTCTTTAACGATCTGGCGCGAGAGCTGATTGCCATCATGCTGATCCCAAGCCTGGTTCGCCGCAGTCGTTCTACCGCGCTGGGCCTGTGCGGCGCAACGTCGATGGACTTTACCCTGCCGGTACTACAGCGCTCCGGGGGGCTGGAGATGGTGCCCGCCGCCATCGTGCACGGCTTTATTTTAAGCCTGCTGGTTCCGGTCCTGATGGCCTTCTTCTCTGCCTGATACTTCTTTGGCGGTAGGTTTCCTGCCGCCAAAATTGCGCTAAATCAATCTCCCTCTATTTTGTAGCAGAAAGCCCTTTTCACCGTTCTGGCACAAGCATAACCTTAAACATGTATATCAAATATAACTTTAACAGGTGTGATTATGTTTTGTGTGCAATGTGAACAAACCATCCGTACCCCGGCAGGCAATGGCTGCTCTTACGCACAGGGTATGTGCGGCAAAACCGCAGAAACATCTGACCTGCAGGACCTGCTGATTGCGGCCCTGCAAGGCCTTTCCGCCTGGGCGTTCAAGGCCCGTGAATACGGTATTGTCGACCACTACGTCGACAGCTTCGCCCCGCGCGCCTTCTTCTCCACGCTGACCAACGTTAACTTCGACTCTCCGCGCATTGTCGGCTATGCCCGCGAAGCGATTGCCCTGCGTGAAACGCTGAAAGCACAGTGTCTGAAGGCGGACGCCAGCGCCCGCGTGGAAAACCCGATGTCAGAACTTCAGCTGGTCAGCGACGATCTGGGCGACCTCCAGCGTCAGGCGGCAGAATTCACCCCGAATAAAGACAAGGCGGCGATTGGCGAGAACATTCTCGGCCTGCGCCTGCTGTGCCTGTACGGCCTGAAGGGCGCGGCGGCCTATATGGAACACGCGCACGTGCTCGGTCAGTACGACAACGACATCTACGCCCAGTACCACAAAATCATGGCGTGGCTGGGCACCTGGCCTGCTAATATGAATGCCCTGCTTGAGTGCTCAATGGAAATCGGCCAGATGAACTTCCGCGTGATGAGCATTCTGGATGCCGGTGAAACCAGCACCTACGGCCACCCGACGCCGACGCAGGTCAACGTTAAAGCGACCGAAGGCAAGTGCATCCTGATTTCCGGCCACGACCTGAAAGATCTCTACAATCTGCTGAAGCAAACCGAAGGCACCGGCGTTAACGTCTATACCCACGGCGAAATGCTCCCGGCGCACGGCTACCCGGAGCTGCGTAAATTTAAGCATCTGATCGGTAACTACGGCAGCGGCTGGCAGAACCAGCAGGTGGAGTTTGCCCGCTTCCCGGGCCCTATCGTGATGACCTCTAACTGCATCATCGACCCTACCGTCGGCGCGTATGACGACCGCATCTGGACCCGCAGCATCGTCGGCTGGCCGGGCGTGAGCCACCTCGAAGGCGACGATTTCGGTCCGGTTATCGCCCAGGCGCAGCAGATGGCGGGCTTCCCGTACAGCGAGATCCCGCACCTGATCACCGTCGGCTTTGGTCGTGAAACCCTGCTGGGTGCCGCTGATTCGCTGATCGACCTCGTCAGCCGTGAAAAGCTGCGCCACATCTTCCTCGTTGGCGGCTGCGACGGCGCGCGCGGCGAGCGTAACTACTTCACCGATTTCGCCACCCGCGTGCCGGAAGACTGCCTGATCCTGACCCTGGCGTGCGGCAAATACCGTTTCAACAAGCTGGACTTCGGCGACATCGAAGGCCTGCCGCGCCTGATCGATGCGGGCCAGTGTAACGATGCTTACTCGGCCATCATTCTGGCGGTCACGCTGGCGGAGAAACTGGGCTGCGGCGTGAACGACCTACCGCTGTCGCTGGTGCTCTCATGGTTTGAGCAGAAGGCGATTGTCATCCTGCTGACCCTGCTCTCTCTCGGCGTGACCAACATCGTGACCGGCCCGACCGCGCCTGGCTTCCTGACGCCGGACCTGCTGGCGGTGCTGAACGAGAAATTCGGTCTGCGTTCCGTGACCAACGTTGAAGATGATATGAAGCAGCTGCTGAGCGCGTAAGGAGTAACTCATGACCATGCCAACCCCACAATGTCCGTGGCGGATGCAGGTTCATCACATCCATCAGGAGACGCCGGATGTGTGGACGCTGTCGCTGCTGTGCCATGACTACTATCCGTACCGTGCAGGTCAATATGCGCTGGTTAGCGTTCGCCATTCGGCAGACACCCTGCGCGCCTACACCCTTTCTTCCACGCCGGGCGTGAGCGAGTACATCACGCTTACCGTCCGCCGTATTGATGACGGCGCGGGCTCGCAGTGGCTGACGCGGGACGTGAAGCGCGGGGATTATATCTGGCTGTCTGACGCACAGGGGGAATTCACCTGTGACGACAAAGCAGACGATAAATTCCTGCTGCTGGCTGCGGGCTGTGGCGTAACGCCGATTATGTCGATGCGCCGCTGGCTGGCGAAGAACCGCCCGCAGGCAGACGTGCAGGCGATCTTCAGCGTGCGCTCTCCGGAAGATGTGATTTTTGCCGATGAGTGGCGGAATTATCCGGTGACGCTGGTGGCTGAGCACAACGCGACCCACGGCTTTGTGCCCGGTCGCCTGAGCCGCGAGCTGCTGCAAAGCGTGCCGGATATGGCGAACCGCACCGTGATGACCTGCGGCCCGGCGCCGTACATGGATAGCGTGGAAAAAGAGATGAAAGCGCTTGGCGTGACCCGCTTCTTCAAAGAGCAGTTCTTCACGCCGGTGGCGGAAGCGGCAACCAGCGGCGTTAAGTTCACCAAACTTCAGCCTGCGCAGACCTTCTTTGGCCGCGTGGGGACCACGCTGCTGGAGGCGCTGGAAAGCAATAAGGTGCCGGTAGTGGCTGCCTGCCGTGCGGGCGTGTGCGGCTGCTGTAAGACGAAGGTGGTTTCGGGAGAGTATACCGTCACCAGCACCATGACGCTGTCCGACGCGGAAATTGCCGAAGGTTACGTGCTGGCATGTTCGTGCCATCCACAGGGCAATCTCGTCCTCGCATAAACGTTAAATGTTAGATCGTAGGCCCGGTAAGCGTCAGCGCCACCGGGCTTTTGTTATCCTCACCGCCACGCCGGACCTTTCCCTACCGCAAAGCGCCCTGCCCCTAAAAACGCGACAGCCAGCGAGCCGATAAAGAAGTACACCAGGCTTTCAATCGCCCATGCGCCTACCTTATCGAGGGCGAGCGTTTCCCCCATTCCCACCATCAGCCACGCTACGATCATCGTAAACGCCAGCACCAGCGCGGCCGGGCGCGTAAAGAGCCCGACAATAATCAGGATCGGCGCCACCACTTCGCCAATCAACACGCCGTAGGCGATAAATCCCGGCAGCCCTTTTTCCACCAGCATGCCGCTGATAAAGCCCACGCCGCCAAACAGCTTGTGCAGACCGTGAAAAAGCATCAGTCCGCCGACGGCAAGTCGTAACAAGAGTTTGCCAAGATCGTCGCACGATAGCTTTTCATTAACAGCAATTAACAATGATTTAACCATTTGAAATGATTCCTGTTTTCACCGAGGTATTGCCAGATTATGCCGAATAATTGCGCGTGAAAAGCACCTTTTAATTAGGGGGAGATGACGGGCAATACGGAGACTTTCTTCTAAGCTTGTAAGCGATATCACAAAAAGGAGACGGACAACCATGAAACAAACCGTGGCTGCATATATTGCGAAAACGCTCGAACAGGCTGGCGTGAAACGTATCTGGGGCGTAACCGGCGATTCCCTGAACGGACTTAGCGACAGCCTCAACAAGATGAAGACCATCGAATGGATGCCCACCCGCCATGAAGAGGTTGCCGCCTTCGCCGCAGGCGCTGAAGCACAGCTCACGGGAGAACTGGCCGTGTGTGCCGGATCGTGCGGGCCGGGTAACCTGCATCTGATCAACGGGCTGTTCGACTGTCACCGTAACCACGTGCCGGTGCTGGCGATTGCCGCCCATATCCCCTCTTCCGAAATCGGCAGCGGCTATTTTCAGGAGACGCATCCGCAGGAGCTGTTCCGTGAATGCAGCCACTATTGCGAGCTGGTTTCATCCCCGGAGCAGATCCCGCAGGTGCTGGCTATCGCCATGCGCAAGGCCGTGCTGAACCGCGGCGTTTCGGTGGTCGTTATCCCGGGCGATGTGGCCCTCAGGGCCGCGCCGGAAGGGGCCAGCACCCACTGGTATCACGCCCCGCAGCCCGTGGTAACGCCTGCGGAAGAAGAGCTGAAAAAGCTGGCGCAGCTGCTGCGGTACTCCAGCAATATCGCCCTGATGTGCGGCAGCGGCTGCGCGGGGGCGCACAAGGAGCTGCTTGAATTTGCCGGTAAGCTGAAATCCCCGATTGTCCACGCCCTGCGCGGCAAAGAGCACGTCGAGTACGACAACCCTTACGATGTGGGGATGACCGGTCTGATCGGTTTCTCCAGCGGCTTCCACACCATGATGAACGCCGACACGCTGATCCTGCTCGGCACCCAGTTCCCGTACCGCGCGTTCTACCCGACGGATGCGAAAATCATCCAGATTGATATCAACCCGGCCAGCATCGGCGCGCACAGCAAGGTCGATATGGCGCTGGTGGGCGACATCAAATCCACCCTTGCCGCCCTGCTGCCGCTGCTGGAAGAGAAAACCGATCGCAAGTTCCTCGATAAAGCGCTAAGTGACTATCGCGATGCGCGCAAGGGGCTGGACGATCTCGCCAAACCGAGCGACAAAGCCATTCACCCGCAGTATCTGGCGCAGCAGATCAGCCATTTCGCGGACGACGATGCCATCTTTACCTGCGACGTGGGCACGCCAACCGTCTGGGCCGCTCGCTATCTGAAGATGAACGGCAAGCGCCGCCTGCTCGGCTCGTTCAACCACGGCTCGATGGCAAACGCCATGCCGCAGGCGCTGGGCGCAAAAGCAACGGCGCCGGAGCGTCAGGTAGTGGCGATGTGCGGCGACGGCGGGTTCAGCATGCTGATGGGGGATTTCCTGTCGGTGGTGCAGATGAAGCTCCCGCTGAAAATTGTGGTCTTCAACAACAGCGTGCTGGGCTTCGTGGCGATGGAGATGAAGGCTGGCGGATATCTGACGGACGGCACCGAGTTGCACGACACCAACTTTGCCCGCATCGCCGAGGCCTGCGGTATCACCGGTATCCGCGTGGAGAAAGCCTCCGAGGTGGATGAAGCCCTGCAGCGCGCCTTTTCCATCGACGGTCCGGTGCTGGTGGATGTCGTCGTCGCCAAAGAGGAGCTGGCGATCCCGCCGCAGATCAAGCTTGAGCAGGCCAAAGGCTTTAGCCTCTATATGCTGCGCGCGATCATCAGCGGGCGCGGTGACGAGGTGATCGAACTGGCAAAAACCAACTGGCTCAGGTAAAACATCTGGCATCGCCTTTTTAATAATAAGGACATGCCATGATCGATTTACGCAGTGATACCGTAACCCGCCCGAGCCGCGCCATGCTCGAAGAGATGATGGCCGCCCCGGTCGGGGACGACGTCTACGGTGACGATCCGACGGTAAACGAACTGCAGCGCTATGCCGCAGAGCTCAGCGGAAAAGAGGCCGCCCTGTTCCTGCCCACCGGTACGCAGGCTAACCTCGTGGCGCTGCTCAGCCACTGCGAGCGCGGTGAAGAGTACATTGTGGGCCAGGGCGCGCATAACTACCTCTACGAAGCCGGCGGTGCCGCGGTGCTCGGCAGCATTCAGCCGCAGCCGATTGACGCCGCGCCGGACGGCACCCTGCCGCTCGATAAGGTCGCGGCGAAAATCAAAGCCGACGATATTCACTTCGCCCGCACCCGGCTGCTCAGCCTTGAAAACACCCACAACGGCAAAGTGCTGCCGCGCGAATACCTGAAAGCCGCATGGGAGTTTACCCGCGAGCGCAGGCTCGGCCTGCACGTGGACGGCGCGCGCATCTTCAACGCCGTGGTGGCGTACGGCTGCGAGCTGAAAGAGATTACGCAATACTGCGACTCGTTCACCATCTGCCTCTCTAAAGGGCTGGGCACGCCAGTGGGTTCCCTGCTGGTGGGCAATGCGGACTACATCAAACGCGCGAACCGCTGGCGCAAAATGACCGGCGGCGGCATGCGTCAGGCGGGTATTCTGGCGGCAGCGGGGCTGTATGCCCTGAAAAACAACGTGGCGCGCCTGAAGGACGATCACGACAACGCCGCGTGGATGGCGGCTCAGCTGCGCGAGATTGGCGCCGACGTGATGCGCCACGACACCAACATGCTGTTCGTCCGCGTGGGCGAGGATCGCGCCGCTGCGCTGGGTGAATTTATGAAAGCCCGTGGCGTGCTGATCAACGCCTCACCCGTCGTGCGTCTGGTCATGCATCTTGACGTCAGCCGCGAGCAGCTGGCGGACGTGGTGAAACACTGGCAGGCGTTTTTACAGCGATAAGGAGCATCACGTGCCGCAACGCATTCTGGTGCTCGGCGCCAGCGGATATATCGGTCAGCACCTCACCGCGGCGCTAAGCCAGCAGGGACACCGGGTGCTGGCAGCGGCACGCAACACGGAGCGCCTGCAAAAGCTCAGTTTACCTGGCGTCACCTGCCACAACGTTGATCTCAACTGGCCGAAGGAGCTTCCCTCGCTGCTGGAAGGGGTCGACACGCTTTACTATCTGGTGCACAGCATGGGCGAAGGCGGGGATTTTATCGCCCACGAGCGTCAGGTGGCGATGAACGTCCGCGATGCCCTGCTGCAAACCCCGGTAAAGCAGGTGATTTTTCTCAGCTCGCTCCAGGCGCCCGAACATGAGCAATCCGATCACCTGCGCGCCCGCCAGCTGACGGCTGAAACCCTGCGCGGCGCTGCTATTCCCGTCACCGAACTGCGCGCCGGAATTATCGTCGGCGCAGGCTCCGCCGCCTTCGAAGTGATGCGTGATATGGTGTATAACCTGCCGGTGCTCACGCCGCCGCGCTGGGTCCGTTCTCGCACCACGCCGATTGCGCTGGAGAACCTGCTGCATTATCTGGTGGCATTGCTGGATCACCCAACCGACCAGCACCGCGTGCTGGAGGCCGCCGGGCCTGAAGTCCTGAGCTATCAGGAGCAGTTCGAACATTTCATGCGCGTCAGCGGCCGCCGCCGCTGGCTGATCCCCATCCCCTTTCCAACCCGCTGGATCTCGGTGTGGTTTTTGAATGTGATCACCTCCGTGCCGCCGACGACCGCCAAAGCGCTGATCCAGGGGCTTAAGCACGATCTGCTGGCGGACGATCGCGCGCTGCGGGCACTCATACCCCAGGACCTGATCCGCTTTGACGATGCCGTGCGTAATACGCTGAAAGAGGAAGAGCAGCTGGTGAACTCCAGCGACTGGGGCTACGACGCCCAGGCGTTTGCCCGCTGGCGCCCGGAGTATGGCTATTACCCGAAACAGGCGGGCTGCACGGTGAAAACCCGCGCCAGTCTGGCCGCGCTGTGGGAGGTCGTGAACCAGATTGGCGGCAAAGACGGTTATTTCTTCGGTAATCTCCTCTGGCAAACGCGCGGGGCAATGGATCTGCTGGTGGGGCACAGGCTGGCAAAAGGCCGCCCGGCACGCCCGTATCTTGAGGTGGGCGATGCGGTTGACAGCTGGAAGGTGATCATCGTCGAGCCGGAAAAACAGCTGGCGCTGCTGTTCGGTATGAAGGCCCCGGGGCTAGGCCGACTCTGCTTTACCCTGAAAGACAAAGGCGATCACCGTGAGCTGGACGTCCGCGCCTGGTGGCATCCGCACGGAATGCCGGGGCTGTTCTACTGGCTGTTGATGATCCCTGCCCACCTGTTTATCTTCCGCGGAATGGCGAAACGCATTGCGCAACGGGCAGAACAAAAGACGGAAAAGATATAAATAAAACTCTCTTTCTTTCACCTTTCCCATTGCATAGCGCCGTAATTCACGAAAGAATGCGCACGAAATTCTTTTCAACACAGTGGATAGCTATGAAGGTACTGGTTACCGGGGCGACCAGCGGCTTAGGCCGAAATGCGGTCGAATTTCTGCGCAATAAAGGCATCAGCGTCAGGGCTACCGGTCGCAACGAAGCGATGGGTAAACTGCTGCAAAAAATGGGCGCAGAGTTCGTCCATGCTGACCTGACGGAGCTGGTCTCCTCTCAGGCAAAGGTGATGCTCGCCGGTATCGACACGCTATGGCACTGTTCCAGTTTTACCTCCCCGTGGGGGACCCAGGAAGCCTTCGATCTCGCCAACGTGCGCGCCACCCGTCGTCTGGGTGAATGGGCCGTTGCCTGGGGCGTGCGTAACTTTATTCATATCTCGTCACCGTCACTCTATTTCGACTATCACCACCATCGTGACGTGCAGGAAGATTTCCGCCCTGCTCGCTTTGCCTGTGAATTTGCCCGCAGCAAGGCGGCCAGCGAAGAGGTGATTGACCTGCTGGCGCAGTCAAACCCGCATACCCGCTTTACGGTCCTGCGTCCGCAGAGCCTGTTCGGGCCGCACGACAAGGTGTTTATTCCGCGTCTGGCGCAGATGATGCACCACTACGGCAGCGTGCTGCTGCCGCGCGGCGGCGATGCGCTGGTGGATATGACCTATTACGAAAACGCCGTTCACGCTATGTGGCTGGCAAGCCAGCCGGACTGCGATAAGCTGATCTCCGGTCGCGCCTACAACATCACTAACGGCGAACCGTGCACGCTGCGCAGCATTGTGCAGCGGCTGATCGACGAACTGCAGATCGACTGCCGTATCCGTTCCGTGCCCTACCCGATGCTGGATATGATTGCCCGCAGCATGGAGCGTTTTGGCAGTAAATCGGCCAAAGAGCCTGCGCTGACGCATTACGGCGTCTCTAAACTCAACTTTGACTTCACGCTGGATATTTCGCGGGCGGAGAATGAGCTGGGGTATAAACCGGTTGTGACGCTGGATGAAGGGATTATGCGCACCGCGGCGTGGCTGCGGGATCACGGGAAGCTTCATCGCTAGCCTTTTTGCCCGGTGGCGACTTCCGCACCGTACTGTCCCCTCGCCCCTTTGAGGAGAGGGTTAGGGTGAGGGGAAAGAGCAAACACTAAAACGGCAACCTTTCGGTTGCCGTTTGCTTTTACAGTGCCGTCCAGGCATCAGCCCATGCCAGACCTGCGCCTGGCTCGTAGTATGCCGGGGCGTTGTTACACCAGCCGCTGTACGGGAACGGTTTGCACTGGAACAGTTTACCGTGGTTGTTCACGATATCACCTGCCTTGTACTTGCTGTTCGCGCTCCACGCGACGTAAGAGCCGGAAGTGCCTTCGTCCTGAGACGGTGCCGCTTTCGCCTTCACGTTCAGAAGGTAAGAGGTGGTGCTGCTCAGTTCGCCATCGCTAACGGTCAGACTCACTTCAATCTGCTGTGCAGTGGCGGATTCTGGCGCCCTGAAGGTCACAACCGCTTTGTCCTGACCGGTCACGGTCTGACCATCCTGTGAACGCCAGGTGTAGGTCAGCTTGTTACCGTCGGCGTCTGTGGAGCCTTCCGCGCTCAGAGAGACCTGCGCACCGGCTTCAACGGCGCCGACTGGACCCGCAATATGCGCGACCGGGGCGTGGTTCACCGCCACCGGCTCAGCCGGGGTTTCATCCGGCGTCGGCGCTGGCGCTGGAGCCGGCGTTTCATCTTCTGCTGGCGTCGGCGCTGGCGTCACCGGGGTTTCGTCCGGGGTGGTGGCAGAGCCATCGTCGTTCACGATGTTGACGTTAAAGAACTTCTGCACGCACTTGCTGTAGTCACCCTCTTTAAAGGCGCTGAACGGCGTCTGGTAGCCCACCAGCTGGCAGGAGTAGGTCTGGCCAGTTGGGGTATCCGCGCTCCATCCCCAGTCCTGTTCCCAGTAAATCTTCAGGGCACCAGCACCGCCTTCATCGAACTGCTTCATGTTAGCGCAGCCCAGCACTTCGTTCGCCGGAACGGGCACTTTCAGGTAGTTCGCGAACTCTTTGTAGTACTTGATACGGTTTTGCGACTGGGCAATTTCAGTTGGGCCGCCGCACTCAACGCCGCCGTTGATGATCTGGGTGGTCACGCCGAAGCCAGGGACCAGACCGTTGGCTTTATCGTGAGCGTTCGGCTGCCAGGTGCCGTCGATAACCTGCAGCATGCTTGGTTTTGGCGGCTGCGGGTAGGCGAAGAAGAAGATCGCGCTCGCCAGGTTCAGCCAGGTGTCCGCCACCAGCTCAGGTTTTTCGAGTAGGGTACGCACGTCGCCGTACATCGCCTCAGAGAACGGACCGTAGTTGTAGTTGTAGGACAGCTGCTTCGCACCGCGACCGAAGTAGCTCAGGAAGTCGCCGTCTTTATCTTTCCCGCACGGCCAGGTCTGCCCCTGCCAGACGTCAGGGTTACATTCGCCGTTATAGCCGCCCTTCTGGCCTTCGCTCCAGCCCATTTCACGCACGTGAACCAGCGCCTGACGCCATTCGGCCTCCGGACGCCAGCTCTCGTGGCCGCCGGTTTCCTGGGCAAAGTGGGCAAACATGGTAGCCAGCTCTTTACGACAGATGGCGTCGCTGTCGCGACCGTCGTTATAGGTCTTACACAGCGCCGGGAATTTACCTACCGCCTTCAGGAAGTTGCTGTAGGTGTACGCCTGCGCGCGCAGTGGGAAGAGATATTCCCAGTCGCTGGCCTTGACGATCCCTTCTACGCGCTTCACGTTTGCAGGGTTCGCCGCGCGGCCTGGCTCAATCATTTCTACCTGAGCATTGTCCAGCGTCTGAATAGTCTCTTTTACGGAGGCCATCAGCGGGAAGCTGGTCAGTTCTTTTTCCTTCTTCGCCAGATCGCTGGCTTTCATGGTGTACGGCTCACTGGGGGTTGCTTGCAGCGAGGCAGCCTGCACCATAAACGGGGCGACGCATGCGCCGGCAACGAGTACACTCAGTAACGTCCTTTTGTTCATTTCTGTATTCCTGTTAATAGAAGTTAAATTATAAAATCCCGGCTTATGTATTAATCCGTTAATAAATAAACCACAGACAGCTGTTTTCACTTTTCGAAGAACACCCTCGGGAATTCTTCAAAAATAAAAAACCTTAATAACGTGCCGCTAATTTCAATTGCTGATATTTCGCCCAGACTTTATGGGCATATTTCATGCGTTGCGGATAATTCTCTTTTTTTAACCCGGCGTTATACGCGCCTACCGCCTCCCAGTTATAGCCATAAACCTTAATCATCCCGGACAGGATGGAAGCGCCGACCATGATGGAGGTACAGGGCTCGGTCATCAGCCGGTATTCATCGATCCCCCTGCTCTCAAGCTGCGCAAAATGGGAGCTGTTAATTTGCATTAGCCCGACATCACGCGTGCCGTCATGGTTTTGACCAACCGCGTAAGGGTTCATGCCGGATTCAACGTTGGCGATGGCATATAATAAGTACGGATCGACATGATAATAATGCGCCGCTTTATCCCAACAGTTTGCCAGCGCGCTTTGGCTTATTATCAATAACAACAACATTACCTTTTTCATGTTTACCTGCTGTAAGCGTCAGTGATTTCTCCTTAGCAACATCCTGTAAAATGAATTTTGAATCACTCACCACCCCAAAAGGGTGGTGAGTGATTACTGGGCTATATTATTTGCAGTCTGTTGATGGGCCTTCTTTCACCCATACATCGCTCTTAGCCGGGTTATCACCGCGGGTCCACCATTTGGCACGGTAAACGTTGCCCTGATAGGTTGTGGTTTCGCCGCCGTTGTAGACCAGGTCAGAACGCCAGTTCATCTTCACATTGCTGACCAGCTCCCAGGCATCCACACCGAAGCCAGGCTGGTTGCCCTGGGTCCAGTACTTCGCTTTCCACACCAGATGGTCGAAGCTTACGGTATCGCCATTGTTGTAGATTTTGCTGGCATCCCACGCGGCATATTTGCTGGCGTTAGCATCGACAGGCGCGTCGCAGCTACCGGTTGCAGTGCCTTCATCAGATGGCGGAGTCACCTCATCAGACGGAGGGGTAACCTCGTCAGCAGGTGGGATCACGTCATCAGCTGGCGGCGTAACCTCAGCCGGTTTCGGATTCACGGTAACCTGCACGTTAGACTGCACGCTGGTTTTACCATCACCGACAACGACGCTCAGCGTGTAAGTAGACGTTGAAGTCACCTCTGGCGCAGTGATGGTCACGTTCGCGCTATCGGTTCCGGTTGCGTGCATATCCGCCGGAATGCTCCAGGCGTAGGTCAGCGCGTCGCCGTCAGGATCCGCCGCCTGGGCATGCAGAGCATAGGTTTCACCCGCCTGCAGCGTTACCGCTTCCATCTGATTGACTACCGGCGCCTGGTTCGCTTTTGGCGCTTTGTTCACGACCTGCACATCAATTGCGTTGCTCAGGCCTTTCGCATCCGTTACCGTCAGGCGGAACGCCAGGGTCTGGTCGCTGGTCACGGCCGCAACGTTGAAGGTCGCTTTGGCTTTGGTGCTGTTGGTGAGGGTCACCGATGGACCAGAAATCTGGGTCCACTTGTAGGTGATAGCATCGCCATCCGGGTCGGTAGAGGCAGAGCCATCCAGCGTAACGGTTGCCGGGCCTGAGACGTTCTGATCGGAAGATGACGCGATTGGCGCATGGTTAGTCACCACCGGATCAACCGGGGTAGTGCTGCCCAGCAGGCTTTCGTTCATCGCGTTCAGGATATCGCCGTTGTCAGCATCAATAGACCAGGAGAACAGACCACCCAGTTTGTTGGCCAGGACGTATTTGCCTTTCGCGGCCGCGGAGTGGGCATCTTCATAGGAGATCAGATCGCCCGTTGATTTGTTGAAGACGTAAGGCGCTTCTGCAGTCGCGTCGTAGCCATACTCCCAACCCGGCTTGCCTTTGTACTCATTTACGATCTGGCGATAGTCGACAACACCCGGTTCCCAGGTGCCTTTCACCATGCCGGTTGCAGTACCGGTGAATGGATTATCGCCGGTGTAGCCGTGCACGCCGGTCCAGCCACGGCCATACATACCTGTACCCACGACGATCTTACCTGGCTGTACACCCTGCTGAAGCAGCGCATTCACGCCGTTTTCGGTGGTGTAGTTGGTATCTGGTCGCCATGACGGTGCGCGCAGTGCGGCCTGGTGGCCCAGGTCGGTGTTGCTCCAGCCGCCGTAGAAGTCATAGCTCATCAGGAAGATGTGATCGAGATACTGCTGAGCGGTGGTGTAATCCACATCCTCAACTTTATCTTTACCGGCGCCAATGGCGCTGGTCAGCTCGTAGGAACGGCCCGTTTCGCTTGACAGTTCATTGAGCATCGCACGGAGATCGTGCATCAGCGCAGTGTAGGTCGCTTTATCCTGCTGCGGATTACCGAGGTTTTCACTCACACCGCCGCCGCCTGGGAATTCCCAGTCGATATCCACACCGTCAAAGAACTTCCAGGTTTGCAGGAAATCTTTTACAGACGATACAAAGCGAGCGCGGATCGCAGGATCGCCCATGTGGAAGAACGGATCGGACAAGGTCCAGCCACCGATGGATGGCAGGACTTTCAGGCCGGGATGCGCTTTTTTCAGCGCCATCAGCTGGCCGAAGTTCCCTTTGTAGGGGTCATCCCATCCAGACACGCCAGCCTGCGGTTTTTGCAGGGCAGCCCACGGATCGTGGATAGCCACAGTATAGTCCGGGCGGCCTGCACAATCACGCTGCAATACGGCGAAGCTGTTACCACCTTCAACGGTTTTCAGACCATCGTTGATGCCATCGCCACCGCAGATTGGAATAAAGCCGTAGAGGATGTGGTTCAGGTTAGCGGCAGGGATTTTATCAACCGGGAAGTTACGGCCGTATACGCCCCACTCAGGGAAATAGGCCCCGACGACCTTATCGGTATGCTCAGAGAAGGTTTTATTGTTCTCTTTCATGGTTGTATTCAGCGGCAGCAGATGGCTGCCGTCGGTGTCCGCCACAATAATCAGCTTGCTGGCACTTTTGGTACAGCCGCTGGCGTTACACAACTCAACCTGTTCCTGGTAACGGCCACCTTTTTTCACTTTAAACGTCGCGGAGCCGGAAGCGCTACCGGCCCCGGTCCAGACAGGGGTGCCATCAAGCAGAACCTTTGCAGACGTTGGCGCAGCGCCACTCCAGACATTCCACTCAACTTTCACATCCACGCCATCTTTATGCACTTTGACAAGGCTGTTGTAGTCCTGAGCCGCCTGGTCTACCTCTACCAGCGCAAATTTATCATTGCCGCTGCTGATAGTCGGTGTACCCGGTGCTGCTGCAAATGCGGAGCCGGATGCCGCCGCAATGAAGAGCGCCAGATATTTAGGCTTCATAAATTTCATTTTTATTTCCTGATAAATTTATTCGTGACGTTAATAATCCATGTCTTCCTTGAGAGCATGGAATCTATTTGCATAATGCGTATTTAACTGACCTTACAACCGTGACAAGAAAATATTTTTCTGCGTTGTATTCCCCCATAAAAAGATACAAGCCAAAATTCCGTATAGCTTATATCCCTTACGATACACTGGGCGCAAATAGACGTCCTGCTCTTACACCGTCGAAAAAATTGACAAAAAAACTTGACCGAAATATTTAAAATATGAAAGCAAACTGCTGCCCAATAAACACCACTATTCCAGCAAATGAGAGATAGGGTCCGAAAGCAATAATGAGGTTATTTTTATTTAAGATATTCAGGATGAAATAACCGACAATACCGCTTAAGGCGGCGACTAATACCAGCATGGGTAATGCCTGCCAGCCGCACCAGGCCCCCAAAGCCGCCAGCAGCTTAAAATCGCCATAGCCCAGCCCTTCCCGCCCGGTACAAAGCCGAAATGCCCAGTAGAGCAGCCAAAGAGAGAGATAACCTGCCACGGCGCCAAAAAGCGCATCGCGTAGCGGCATCGTATGGTCAAACGTATGGAGCAACAGGCCAGCCCACAGCAGAGGCTGCGTCAGGCAATCCGGCAGCAGCTGATTCCGCCAGTCGATCAAGGCCAGAGGCAACAAGAACGCCGCCAGTACCCACAGGGAGAACAAGACCTGTACGTTTGGCATACACCAGGCGGTGACGCCAAAAAACAGCGCGGAAAAAAGTTCGATCAAAAATATTCTCAATGGGATACCCACGCCGCAGCGGCTACAACGTCCACGCAGGAGAAGCCAGCTGACCAGCGGAATATTCTCCCAGGCGGCCAGGGTGTGCTGACACGCCGGGCAGTGCGACGCCGGAAAGAGCAAATTACCGCCGTCCTCTTCCTCCATCACCATGCCCGGTACGCGCTCGGCGACGACGCCCAGAAAGCTCCCCACAATGCCGCCCAGAATCGCACTCATCAGCGGGAACCCCACCGGGTAAACCTCCCGCATCAGCGCGAAGGTGTTCATGCGGCTTTGCTCCAGGTGAGCTGGACTTCCGCTTTTACATCACTGAGGCGATCGACCGGCGTGAGGTTCATTTTTTGCAGCCTGACGCCGGAGGTCTGGTTTATTTCCCGCAGCCAGTTCTTTAATTCGTAGACGTTAACGCGATTTACGACGAACGATAAGGTTTGTCCATCCTGACGCACATCCGTCAGAGGAAGATTAATTTCCTGTGCGCTACTCTCCACCACCGTACGCGGATTATCTGTTTTGACAATCTGGACCTGGATATGGTTTTTATCTATTTCACTGCGCATCCAGTTCAGCGTCTCTTTTTGTCTGCTCAGCGTGGCTTTACTGTTCAGAATCATATTATCCAGCGGGATCATGCCTGCGTAATAAACGGCCGCCCCCGCCAGGGCAACGGCACATATTTTTATAATGACTTTTTCCCTGGCGCTGTAATTCTGATAACGAGACTTAAGCTGCGCAATTCGCTCTTTCATTTATATTTCCCTGCGATCATGGCGGTATAAGGTGCAGCGGTAGAAACAGGCTGCAGGGTAAAATCAAAATTTTCCCCCGCCTGATCCACAAACGTCTGCAACGCGGTTTGGTTTTGCGCACTGACGCTCAGCGTCAGCGTGTTCTGTTGGGCGTCGTATTCCAGCAGATCGATTTCCATCGCCGGCACGGCCTGCCTGGCCTTCTCCAGCGCTTCAAGCTGCAAAAATACCCCTTTGGTCTGCTTTTTCATGTTTTGATCAAAGTGGTATTTGATGTTGGTCTTCTGGCGCATACTCGGAAAATGGTGCTGAAAAACCTGAGCGATCTCCTGCTGATTAGCATTCTCCTGCTGCACCAGCATCCAGGCCATGGCGACGCGCGGGCCGAGCAACAGGCCGAGAGACAGCAGACCCGCTGCGGCCATTGCCGCTTTGATGCCTTTCGGGGCTTTACCCGAGCCCGCTTTCGCGCTGAATTCACCGTGCATAATATTCACGCGGCAGGTTTGCCACTGCGGCTGGATCAGTACCAGCGGATGCTGCCAGGGCTGCAGGAGGTCAACGTCAACCCCTTCAGGCTGCGCGCCGTAGCAGCACACCTCGCCCTCGCCCGCTTTTTGCATCAGCAGCGGCAGCAGGCTGGCCTCCATCTCCCCGGCGGTGTGGGGGGATAAACGCAGCCAGTAGCTTTCATCCTGCTTAACCAGCGTGCTTCCTCCCTCTGCTACCGGCAGTAGCCAGGCATCCGGCAACGCCTGGATCACCTTCATTCCGGCGGCCTGAAAACGGGTTAACCATCCGCGCAGCTGGTCGGCATCAATCGCCACCGCATCGACCTCGGCGCCCTTTTTGTTGAGCACCGTCCAGTGAAGATTATCCACGTCACCAATCAGCGTCTCTTCCGCCATCCACGAGAATGCAGCCGCCTGCGAGGCAACTTTTTTCGGCAGCGTAAAGTGGCGGAAGATCATGTTGCTGGCAGGCAGCAGCAGGCAAACGCGTGCCGCCAGGGGATGGTTTATCAGCGAGTCAAGGCTATCCAGCGTCTCAACCTGCTGGCGACCGGATTCACACCACATTATTTTCCCGCCCTCGCGGCTGTCGGGACGCACAAAAAGGACCTGTTTCATAGCGTTCTACTTTTCTTATTCAATCATTCGGTAACGGCGCTGCCACGTCACGATCTCACCGGCTTCGTTATTGACCTGAAGCAGGCTCACCACGCGAAGCGTTAATTCATCGGTATTGCCGGTATAATTGACGCGGAAATACCGGCTGTTAATGGAGAGATAGTCGGCCACCTGCGGAAGGTCGTCTTTTAACTGGGGGAAGGCCTGCTCCAGCGCTTTGCTGAAGGTTTCCATACTTTCCCAGCCGGTTTCAGGACGCGATTCAATCAGGCGAACGGCATCATCTTCATTGAGTTTTCCCGGGAACAGCGCGGCCAGTAAGGCGGCCTGCTCCGGTTTCAGGGTATTCACATCCACCTTGCTGGCGGCGTCCGGCAGCGCGCACAGCAGCTTGCTCACCTTCGGGTAAGCGGCAGCCGGAAATGCGGGCAGCAGCGTGATCTCCGCAATGGTTCGCATCATCTGGTTTGCCGGTTGGCGAGCGGGCACCACGCCAGCCCAGGCATCGGTCTCTGCGCCCTCTTTGGCCGTCGTCGTGTCGCCATCGAGATAGTCCACCAGCTGCAGATACACCTCTTCCGCGCTGGTCTGGCTCAGGCCGCTCTGCGTCAGAAGCTGTTCAACAATCTGCTCTCTGCGGGGCTTTTCCGGCACCGCCGGGGGGTTTTTCCCCTGGGCAACTTTCTCGACCGCCAGCAGGTTGTTGACGTTAAAGCAGTCCTGCGCGTCTTCCACCTGGCCGACCACCGTGTAGTCTTCGCCCCGGGTTTCCAGCGGCTGATGCCAGTCGCCGTCGGGGGAGAGCGCTTTGCTTTCCCCGCTGGCGTCGGCCTGCAGCCGGTCTTTGACCACCTTTTCCTGGGCCTGCATCGCCCAGCGCAGCTGCTGCTGGCTTACCTGGTAATGCGTTTTTTGCAGGTTGCGGCAGAACTGCTGGCTGATTTTGGCAGCCAGCGCCGACATCATCACCAGCAGGATCAGCACCACCAGCAGGGCTACACCTTTCTGTTTACGCAATGCACTCATGATTTTGCTTCCGGTGGCGGTACGGGTGCGTTTTCAGGTGCAGCCGCTTCAGGCAGATCGCCCGGCGTCGTAAAGACCCAGCGCCAGGTATCGCCATTTTCCATGGTCAACGTCAGCTCCACGCCGTCCGGCAGATGCGCCGGGTCGCTCCAGCTTTTCTGCCAGCCCTGACGGTAAAAACGCCACTGCAGGGATTTAACGTTGCTGACAATCGGCACCTCGTCGGGTTTCGCGTCCGCCGGGCCGTCAATCACCGGCCAGACGTCGCGATACAGATGCCCTTCTTCCAGCCGCCAGCGCACGCGCTCCAGCTGGACCGTGCCGCTCACGCCGTTCAGCGTGGTCAGCTCAAGCGCATCGTCCGCCTGACGGAACAGATCCGGCTCGTTGCGCGGCGCGCGCGTCTGCAGCTGGTAGAAATCACGCTCCATCAGGTTCCATGCGCGCTGCAGCTGATTAAGCTTCGCCGCGCTGGCGTCGGTGGCCGAACTGGTGCGCATCGCCCCGTCCAGAATTTGCCAGGCCAGGGTGCCGATCACCGCAAAGATGGTCAGGGCAATCATGATCTCCAGCAGGGTAAAACCGCGCTGGCGTCGGGTTCTCTTCACTGGCTCTCTCCTGGCCCAACGATCTGCAGCGAAATAACCGGCTGGCTGTCGTCGCCTTCCGCATACACGCGAATCGCGTTAGCCCAGCCCTTGTCGGCGGTTTTGACCCGCTGCTTGCGCCAGTTCCAGCTGCGCCCGCCCATGATTTCCGTTCCCTGCTCCTCAGCATCCGGGAAGTCGGTTTTCGCGAGCTGCGCTTCCGTCAGCTGGTTCTCGGCCACCCAACTGGCCTGCAGCGTGTCGGACAGCCCGTGGGTAAAACGCACGTTCAGGGAGACCGAGTTCATCAGCGCCAGCGCGGCGGTGGAGAAGATGACCAGCGCGACCATCACCTCCAGCAGCGTCATCCCGTTCTGCTTAACCTTGCCTTTAGTCATCGTTCTCTACCGATACCGGGGCCGCGCCCTGCGACACCACGCGGAAATGGTGCTGTTTGTCGTAGCTTTGCAGCGTCAGCGTAAAGCGGCCAATCTCACCGTCCGGCAGAAAAAGGATCTGAGGATCAGCCTCGACGGTGGCCGCCAGGCGCTGGGGCGACAGCGATACATGCATCTCCTGCGGAAAATCGCCTTTGGTGGTAATTCGTCCGGCAGATAAAGGCACCCAGTGACGCACGCCATTTTTATCGTCGAGCGTGACCAGCTGATATTTATCGGTGGTGATTACCAGCCCAACGATATTTCCGTCCATTACCGCGCGGTCTGAACCATAATCAACGAGGGCTTTTAATTGCTGGCCAAATATATCCGCACCGCTGCGTGAGGGTATTGTTGACACCACCATCATGGCGCAACTGGCAAATATCACCAGCGCCAGAATAATTTCCAGCAACGTAAAGCCGCGTTGATTTTTCATTATTTCTCTTTCTTATCCAGCGACCAGTTCGTAATATCATCGGCGGTATTGGCTTCACCGTCCGGACCGGCAGAGAAGACGTCAACTGCGCCGTGTTCGCCCGGGCTGACGAGCAGATAATCGTTTCCCCACGGGTCCTGCGGCAGGCGGCGAATATAGCCGTCAGCGCGGTAGCCGTTCGGGATGGGTGCGATTTCAGGCTTGGTCACCAGCGCCTGCAGGCCCTGCTCTGTTGTCGGGTAGCGGTGGTTATCGAGCTTATACATATCCAGCGAGCCTTCGAGCGCGACAATATCGCTGGTCGCTTTTTGCGTATCCGCTTTTTCTTTATTGCCCATTAAGTTTGGTACCACCATACTCGCTAAAACGCCGAGAATAACGATCACCACCATTAATTCGAGCAAGGTGAAGCCCGCCTGGCGAGCCAGGTTTTTACGTTTTATAGCCATGATTTAACCTACCATATTATTAAGTTGCAGAAGCGGCTGTAATATTGACAGCACGATAAATAAAACAATCGTCGCCATGGAGACCACCAGCGCCGGTTCAAATACCGACAGCGTTAACGTAATTCGATGCTGTAATGCCGACTCCTGGTTTTCCGCCGCGCGGTCCATTAAATTGCCGAGCTCCCCGCTCTCTTCGCCGGAGGCAATCATGTACAGCATGGTCGGCGGGAATAATTTCGCCTGTTCAAGCGCGGCATATAAAGATGCCCCCTGGCGCACGGTATCGGCGGCCTGCTCCAACACCTGCCGGGCGTAGAGGTTTTCGATACCGTCCATCGCGATATACATCCCTTCAAGCAGCGGCACGCTGCTGGCCTGCAGAATACTCAGGGTTCGGATATAGCGGGCGCTGTTGATGGCGCACACCAGCTTTTTAATCGGCGAGCCGTTCACCAGCCAGCTGTGCCAGCGAAAGCGGTTTTTGGCATTTCTGAGCCAGGTCTTAAAGCCGATAAACCCACCGGCCATGATCCCGACAATATAGATGCCGTACGCCTGCAGGAAATCGCTCACCGCGATCAGCGTGCGGGTGGTGATCGGCAGCTGTTGCTTCATGTGGGTGAACTGTTCGATCACCTGCGGGACCACCGCCACCAGCAGAATGCCGATCACCGCGATGGCCACCACCGTCAGGGTAATCGGGTAGACCATCGCCTGCGTCAGCTTGCTTTTCATCTTCTGACGCTGCTCGTTGTACTCCGCCAGCTTCTCCAGCACGTCGCCCAGGTGACCGGTCTTTTCACCGGCCATCACCAGGGTGCAGTAGAGCTTGTCGAAGGTGCGCGGGAACTGGCTGAAGGCGTCAAACAGCGTGTGCCCTTCCACCACCTTTTCACGGATCTCCACCACCATCGCCGCCAGCTTTTTGTCTTCCGTCTGCTTCGAGATGGCCTTCAGCGCACTTTCCAGCGGCAGCGCGGCGTTGACCAGCGTGGAAAGCTGGCGGGTAAACATCGACAGCACCGGCGTGGAGAGCTTAGCCCCGGTCTTTGCTTTCCCGGACACCGCCGCTTCGCGGGTTTCGGTGATGCTGACAGGCATTAGCTTTTGTTCGCGAAGCCACTGGCGAACCTGTTTTTGCCCCTCGACCTGCAGCGTGCCGCGCCGGGTTTTGCCCGCCGCATCCGTTGCCGTCCAGGCGTAGAAGGCCATTACTCATCCCCTCCACGCTCGGCGGTGACGCGCATCACCTCTTCCAGAGAGGTGATGCCGCTAATCACCTTCAGCAGCCCGTTTTCGCGCAGGCTGTAGGCCTGCTTAAAGAGCTGCGTTTCGATGGACATTTCGTCCTTATCTTCATGGATGGCGCGGCGCATGGTGCTGTCCACCACCAGAAATTCATGAATACCGGCACGGCCCTGATAGCCGCTCTGGCGGCAGTGTTCACACCCCACCGCGCGGTAAATCGCTTTCGGCGGCGTCTCCATAAAGCTGAATAGCGCTTTTTCATTGGCGTCCAGCGGACTGGTGGTGCGGCAGTGCGTACACAGCCGACGCACCAGACGCTGGGCAATGACACCGAGCAACGATGAACCGATTAAAAACGACTCCAGCCCCATATCCCGCAGGCGGGTAATCGCCCCGGCGGCGCTGTTGGTGTGCAGCGTAGACATGACCAGGTGACCGGTGAGTGACGCCTGCACCGCAATTTGCGCGGTTTCGCCGTCGCGAATTTCCCCGATCATCACCACGTCCGGGTCCTGACGCAGAATGGCGCGCAGCCCGCGGGCAAAGGTCATGTCCACGCGCGGGTTAACCTGCGTCTGCCCCACCCCTTCCAGCTCGTATTCAATCGGATCTTCAACGGTCAGGATGTTTCGCTCGTAGCCGTTCAG
Source organism: Enterobacter sp. PL_is379 (assembly GCF_055817355.1). NCBI lineage: Bacteria > Pseudomonadati > Pseudomonadota > Gammaproteobacteria > Enterobacterales > Enterobacteriaceae > Enterobacter > Enterobacter sp. PL_is379. The sequence goes on along the minus strand of NZ_JBVPGT010000033.1, from coordinate 333,055 downwards.
CGCCGAGAGAATGGCGTACAGGGTGGTACTTTTACCGGAACCTGTCGGCCCGGTGACCAGGATAATGCCGTGCGGGCGGTCAATCAGCCCTTTTAACTTCTCCAGCTCTTCATCAATCAGGCCCAGCTTGTTGATGTCGGGCTTCAGGTTGCTTTTATCGAGCAGGCGCATGACCACGCGCTCGCCGTACTGGGACGGAATGGTCGAGACGCGCACGTCGATGGCCTTGCGGCCGATGCGCAGAGAAATACGGCCATCCTGCGGCAGGCGCTTCTCGGCGATGTCCAGTTTCGACATGACCTTGATGCGCGACACCAGCAGCGGTGCCAGCTTACGCGCCGGTTGCAGCACTGGGCGCAGCACGCCGTCAACGCGGAAGCGAATACTCAGCGTGCGCTCGAAGGTTTCGATATGAATATCCGACGCGCCGTCCTTCACCGCCTCGCCGAGAATGGCGTTGATCAGGCGGATCACCGGCGAGTTCTCGTCGTTATCAAGCAGGTCTTCGTTATCCGGGATCTCCTCGGTTAACGCCATCAGGTCGATATCCGCGTCCATATCATCCACCAGCTGCTGCGAAACGCCGCTGCTCTGCTGCCAGATCTTGGCCAGCAGCTCGTCAAAGGCTTCAGATGTCAGGGTCACCGGGACGAACGCGCGTCCCAGCACCCGGCGCACTTCCAGCAGTGCTAACGCCGGGGTGTTATCACGGATATAGACGTCGTTGTTGTAAAACAGAACGCCGTTATCTTTTGCGTAGCTGCTGCTACACAGGGTTTTAGTCAGTTCGTCCACGGTGCCCTCGCCGCCTTAGTGTTTAAACGGATTGCGCGGTGTGCTGGCGCTGGTTTTTACCGGCGCGGCGCTGGCGTCGACGGGAAACGCGGGCAGTACCGCGTTATCCGTTGGTTCGATAATGCCGAGCTTTTTCTCTTCCACGCGCTGCTGCTGGCGGGCGCGGATCTGGTCATATTTCTCTTTCGACGCCGCGCTGTAGTTGTCGTCGTCGCGCAGCACGGTGGTATGGATAAACACCATCAGATTGCGTTTCGACGTATCCTGCGAGGTATAGCGGAACAGCTGGCCGACCAGCGGGATATCGCCCAGCAGCGGCACTTTGGAGACGGATTGTTTGGTGACGTTCTCCATCAGGCCGCCGAGCACCACCGTCTGCCCGCTGTGCACCATCACTTCGTTGTTGATGGTACGGGTGTTGAAGGTTGGGCCGAGGCTGGCGTCCTCCGTCGCGCTGTTGTCAACGCTGGAGACTTCCTGCTCAATCTTCAGGTGGATCATGTCGCCGTCGTTGATCTGCGGCACAATTTTCAGCTTGGTCCCGACCGTCTTGCGCTCAACGGAGTTAAAGACGTTGTCGCCGCTGGTGGTCTGGGAGCCGGAAAGCACCGGCACGTCCTGACCGACGTTGAACGACGCCTCTTTGTTATCCAGCGTGACCACGCTTGGCGTGGAGAGAATATCGTTTTTGCCGTCGGTGGAGAGCGCGGTCATCAGCGCCCCGAAATCGCCGTTAAAGAAGCCGGTCGCAAGGCCGGTGAAGCTCGCCCCCTTCATGGTGCCGTTTTTAATCTGGCTGATTGGCAGGCCGGTGGAGCCGAACTGCACGCCGCCGTGCTTGCTGGTCCACTGCACGCCGAGATCCAGGCCGTTACCGTCCTGCACTTCAGCAATGATCGCTTCCACCAGCACCTGCGGACGACGGATGTCGAGCTTGTCGATCACCTTCTCAAGGGAGTTCATCACGTTAGGCTGAGCGGTGATCACCAGCGAGTTGGTGGCCTCGTCGGCGGTAATGTTCAGATCGCTGGACGCGGTGGCGGTTTTCGACTTCGGCGTACTGGCCTTATCCTTCAGCTGTTCACCTATCCCGGTCAGAACCGGCACCACCTTCGTGGCGCTGGCATATTTGAGGTAGAAGACGCGGGTATTCCCCTCGTTGTTCTGCTCGCGGTCCAGCTGATGGATCAGAGAGCGGGTACGCATGCGCGCATCTTCCGAGCCGCTGATCACCAGGCTGTTGGTTTCGTCATCCGCCACCACTTTAGTGGCCAGCTGCGGCGCGTTCTGCCCCTTCTGCTCTTCATTGTTGAGGTTGTTCAACATGTCGGAGAGCTCTTTGGCGGAGGCAAAGCGCAGCGGCACGATCTCGCGGCGCTGAATCCCGTCTTTGTCCACGCGCTGAACCAGATCCACCAGGCGGTTCACCACCGAGGCTTTACCGGTCAACAGCAGCACGTTGGACGGTTCAAAGTGCACCACGTTGCCGATGCCGGTGGCATCGTTGAGCTGGCGCAGCAGCGGGGCAAGTTCACGTACCGGCACATTTTCCATGCGCACGACGCGGGTGATGATCTCATCACCTTTACCCGGGTTTTTGCTGTCTGCCAGCGGCGCGCCGGCGGTACGGGCCACGCTGGAACGCACTACTTTAATCATGCCGTTGTCCATCGGGATCACCGACAGGCCGTACAGATCCAGCACGCTCAGGAAGAACTGGTAATACTCATCTTCCGTCAGCACGTTGTAGGTTCGCACCGACACCGAGCCCTGCACGGACGGATCGACGAGTATGGTTTTATTCAGATTGCGGCCAACCGTATCGATAAACTCGCGGATATCGGTATTTTTAAAGCTCGCGCTAAAGTTGGCTGCAAGCAGCGAACTTGAATATAACGACAATGCGGTCAGCGCCACGCACGCCCAGGGAAATTTCTTCATGTCTGTACACTTGTTAATTGTTTAGAACATTAACCCGAATATTTTCAAGGTGAGCGTGACGTCTGACGACGACCTCCGCCTCTTTCATTTTCGACCAGTTGGCAATAATACTTTTTGCCTTAGCTTCATCGGTCATATCGACAGAATTCACTTTTACCGCCACATCACCTTTTTCCAGCCCTGAATGGCTGTAGAAGGAAGAGGCATTCCTTGGATTAATGTTGTAGCCTTCCAGCTGGCCCTTTTCGATTAACGGCTTTAACACCAGATAATCATTCAGATGCACACTTTCAGCGCCTGCATCTTTCGTCGATTTGCTTACCGGGCCGCTGTCAACGCCGCCCTTAAAATAATCAGGTTTATTTAATGCCAGTACCTGCGTAGCACCTTCGTAATTAACCACCACATTGTCTTTGTTAATTTCCTGAATATAGGTATCGTTAAAACCGGTCAGCGGCTCGCCTTCACGGTAGCTCCTCTGACCACCCGGCGTTTTGATCACGGCGAAAGAAAGCCAGGCGTCATCGCTGCGCACAATACCTTCGATCTCCGCTGCCAGCGGGGCTTTCGCGGCGGCGGGCAGGTTGTCCTGACGCACGGCCGCCGTGAAAAGGGTGAATGTCTTTTCATCACGACGCGTTTTCAGCGGCTGCGCATCAGCGTTAGCCAACTTATTCGTAACTTTTTTATAATCTTTAAACGTCAGATACCCTTGCTGGCCGCAAAAAATTAACAGCACAAATATAATGCAAGGCGTTATCCACCGTGACAGAAATGAGAACCTCATTTTTCATCTGGCCTTTAGCAAAGCGAAAATAAGCAGCGTCGCGCTGCGCCAATATGTGAGCAAAGCGTAATTTCCCGCTGTAAAAACGACCACTCACTTTGCCGCTAACTTTCATACAGAAAAATATTGACCGCATAAAATCCAGATGTTAGGCCTCATCGGCAGGATATTTTTACCCTGTGCGCAAATTGACCACCCTATAGCGTTGCTTTACTTTCTCGTCCTGTTGCTATTCCTAATCAGAGACGGTAAGTCGTTATGTATCAAAGCCACTTTAATTTTAAAAACCCGCCCTTTCGGAAAATAACCGGGTTATCCGGGGATTTTCTGGTGCCTTATCATCAGGACGTATTCAACCTGCTGAAAGAGAAAACCCAACAGGCGGGGATTATTGGGCTCTTTGCTGACGATGCCCCGCTGCTGGGCCAGTTCAGCGACGCCCTGAAATCCGCTAATCCTGGCGTTTTTGCCATCAACGCGTTTCCAAAACTGAGTGCCAGTAGCCTGCTGTATAAACTCAACCCGGGAACGAAAGAGAGCAAAAACCGGCTTCAGGCGGTGGATACCATCCTGCACCAGTGGCAAGGGGGAAAAACCAGGACGAAAGTGCTGGTGATTAGCCACACCGAAGCCATGAAGGACACCTGTCAGGAGGTGCTGGCTATGCTGCTGACGCGCGCCCAGGAGCTGGGGTTTTGCCTCTCCATCGTGCTGATGGGCGCAGCAGGTCGGGAAGCCGTCCTGATGCAGCAGCCCGAGCTGCGTGAATATGCGCATACCCGTCACAGCCTGCGTCCTCTTACCTGCCGGGAATCTCTCCGCTACGTTGAGGCGCAGTGTGAAGAGCACGGATGCGAGAGCTCACCGTTAACCCCGGCGCGCGTGCGCAAGATGCATACGCTGACCAGAGGGAATATCAGCAAGCTGAACGAGCTGGCCCACCTGTCGATGCTCGCCGCCTGGACCGAGCGTGCGGATCAGGTCAGCCCGCGTCATTTACGTCTGGCCTCCGGCGAGACGCTGCCTGCGAAAAAACACGGTAAGCGCCTGGCTACCGTCGGTTTGTTCGCATCCGTGCTGTTTGCCGCCTGCGGCTGGTATTTGACCTCCTCGATCGGTGCAAAACTTCCGGTTCAGCTCCCGGTGCCTGCCAGTTGGAAACAGCAGACGCCACATGTTCAGGCCCCGGTGGTGCCGGTTATCGACAATGAAATGGTCAATCAGCCGGATGCCATGCATCAGCTCTATCTGATGTGGGGATATGACGCCTCAGCGGACGATGCCCTGTGTCAAAACGCCGCAAAGGTGAACCTGATGTGCAGGCAGGGTAACGCCTCACCGGACGCGCTGGCGCAGGAAGGGTATCCGTGGGTAAGTGAACTGAAAACCGGCAACCACCTCAATTATGCCGTGGTCGCCCGCGTCGGGGATAACTCACTCGACCTGCTGATGAACAACCGTACCTGGCAGGTAAGCCGCAGCTGGTTTAACCAGCATGCCACCGGCAACTTTACCCAATTGCACCGCCTGACGCCGGAAGGTAAAGACGTCATCAGCGCCGCCAGCGATGCGAAGGACATGGGTTGGCTTGACCAGCAGCTGAGCGTAGCCCTTAACCAGCCGGAAACCCATTCCCGGACCTGGACGGCGGAGATGATGAAACGCACCCGCGAGTTCCAGCAAAAAATGCATCTGCATGTGGATGGCATTCCAGGGGAAGATACATTGATGCAGTTAATGCGTGAAACCCATTCCACGCCGAGCGTGCTGATCCAGACCACCCCTAAAATGCAGGAGAAGAAAGCCTGATGTCTACCCTCTGTCTTGCGGCCCAGCGCAGCTACGCTACAGGGGAGGCGGTCTGGTTTTCGTATCGCCTCCCCAGCCTGAGAAAAATCGTCGGCAACGCCTTTTTAGGGATGTTGGGTCTGTGCGTCATGTTGACGGCGGGCCTGTACGCGCATACTTACTGGAATCTGCGTCATCCTGCGCCGGAACCGGTAACAAAAGCGAGCGTCGCGAAACCTGAAACGCAGCTTTCTGATATGCACTACGTGTATGTGAGCAAGCCGTTCCCGCATCCGAAACCCGCACCGGTGCAGGCAGACATCCCTGCCATGCAGGATCTGCCGATTAACAGCGACGATGCCGACTGGCAGCAAGCGCCCGACGGCGCGGAACCGCACGATACGTCGCGGGATACGTTACCCGGCACCGAAGCGCATGATGTCGCGCCCGCCAGTACAGGCAGTGAGGATGCTTCTTTAACCGAGTTGTTTAAGCAGGCGTTAAAAGAACAGGAGCAAGATTATTCGCAAGGCAAAATTCCCGCGCCACCGGTGGATGAAACGCAGGATAATTCGCAGACGAGAGTGCAACATAACGTGGGATCCCGATCTCCTTTGAGTGAAAAAGGAGATCGGCTGGAATAGTTAGTATTTTTCAGGCAATGTGTTCAGATTAAGGAGTCGACCTTTTTCCACCACAATATATTGACCTTTTTTGAGGTCGGAGAGGATTTTAATGATGGTACTGCGCGCCAGATTGGTATATTCCTGAATATAATCGTAAATATTGATATCACGCTGATGATGAACAATCAGCTCATTAATCTCGTATAAAAACTCGCGCACTACAGAATAAGCGCTGCGGGCAACCAGCACATCGTCACGTTTGCTCAGCATGCAGATGTACCAGGCCAGCACTTTGGTGAGTTCAGGCCATAAATTGTTATCGGTCATCAGCTGCGCGAAGACCTCTTTTTTGATTGAGCGCACCACAGCGTTAGCGCGAATGAGGCCGTACATATGGGTTGCGTTATAGTACATCGACGAGAGGCCAAAAATGCACTGGCCCGTTACCGTGAACATACACAGTTCGTCGGATTCGCGTCGGAATTCAACTTCACCGCTGACGATAATATGAATATATTGTGAATCGGACGTGGAGAGTTTCTGCCATTTCTTTAAGATCTTCTCTTCAAAACCTGATGTAGCAGAAATAATGGCTTCCATTTCATATTGCGGACGTAATTTTTTTGCATAGATGCTTAACATTGTTATACCCGATTTAAGATGTGAAATTTAAAAATGCAGGCATAGGGCAAAAAAGCCTTAAGCCCTGAATATGTTCCTGTGAAATTCTCAATGAGAGAAATAAAGAATAAATGCGATATATTTATTTGCTATATTAATTAGCAAGCTATGTGTCTATCTTAAATCCGGATAATTTTAAGTCAATTAACTAAAAATGAATTGAGTTTGTACTTAAGATTAATCTGAAGAAAATCAGAATGCGTTAAGGCATTCGGGGTAGTCCGAAGGATTACCCCTGCCCGTACTTCTCCAGAAGCGCTTCGGCAATGGCCATCGTTTCGACGTCCGCAATACCGTTCCACAGGTCAGGCCGGAAATGCATCTGGAACGCCGTGATGATGCGCTTTTGCTGCGCAGGGGTGCTGTCAACCGGCACCTCATAGCCATACCGCGCGAGGAGATCGAGTAATGCCCCGGTCTCCACCTGCTGATAGCGCGGACGCCCGTTAATATAGAACGCGACGCGCGCCGGATCGGGCCACGCGCCTATCCCCTGCTGAGCCAGCTGCTGCCACGGAAACAGCGGACCGGGGTCGTCTTTGCGCTGCGGAGCGATGTCTGAATGGGCCACCACGTTTTCAGGCCTGATGTTGTAGCGGGTAATAATGTCTTTGGCGAGCGGCACCAGCGCCGCAATTTGCGCAGGCTCAAACGGGGTAAAGCGCTTAACGCCCGACGTTTTTTGCCAGCCGCGGTTCTCAAGCTCAATGCCGACAGACGTATCATTGATGCGGTTGGTGCCGCGCCAGAAGCTAATGCCCGCATGCCAGGCCAGTTCGCTCTCGGGCACCAGCTGCCAGATGCGCGGCTTGCCGTCCGGTGCCGGGGGTTTAGCCGGGATCAAATAGTGAGAGCTGACGTTCTTATCCGTCAGCGTGGCCAGCGAGCTGTCAAAATCATCCGCGGTGTAGTGGATAACCAGCACCTTGATGCGCGGGTAAGCCGCCTGAGCCTGATGACGCGTATCCAGCTCGTAGGCACCTTTATCGATGATTCCCTTTTCCGCGGCACACCCTGCCAGCAGCAGCGCCAGCAGGATTGTGGCAAACGAACGCCTCATCGGAGGGTTTTCACCGCCGTACCGCTTACGCTCACCATCAGCATGCTGGCATCTTTCCCGACCGTTTCGTAGTCGATATCAATCCCGACGACCGCATCCGCGCCGAGGGCTTCCGCCTGCTCGCCAAGCTCTTTAAAGGCGATTTCGCGCGCTTTGCGCAGCTCTTTTTCGTATGCACCCGAACGGCCACCCACGATATCGCGGATACCGGCAAAAAAGTCACGGAAGATATTGGCGCCGAGAATCGCTTCGCCGGTGACCACGCCGCAGTACTCGGTTATTGTCTGCCCTTCCAGGGTTGGCGTTGTTGAAAACTGCATGGTTTCTCTCCTTCTTTAGCGTTCAATGCCTTAGGCACAGCATTATCGGTTCGTTACGCTATGATTGAAAGGATAGTTAATAAATAAGGAAATCAACATGCGCTATTCTGCTTTAACACTTTTAGTGCCCTGCGCGCTGGTGCTCAGCGCCTGTACCACCACGGTCACGCCAGCCTTTAAGGATATCGGTACCCGCAGCGGCCCATGCATAGAGGGCGGCCCGGACACTGTGGCGCAGCAGTTCTATGATTATCGCATTCAGCACCGCAGCAACGACCTCACCGGGCTACGCCCGTATCTGAGCGATGGCCTGGCAAAACTGCTTAACGACGCCACCCGCGATCCACAGCATAACGCCCTGCTGAAATCCGATCCGTTCTCCAGCCGCACCACCCTGCCGGACAGCGCCGAAGTGGCGAGCGCGTCAACCATCCCGAATACGGACGCCCGTAATATTCCGCTGCGCGTGAAGCTGACGAAGGGAACCCAAACCTGGCAGGATGAAGTGCTGATGATCCGTGAAGGTCAATGCTGGGCAGTGGACGACGTACGCTACGTGGGCGGCAGCGTTCATGCCCCGGCAGGCACGCTTCGCCAGTCGATTGAGAATCGCTAAATCCGCCGATATTCCCTGGTAACCCCCGTAAAATGTGCGGCATTTCATGCGGAATGCCGACATTTATACTCGCCGACCTTGCCGTTCGCTATTTTGTGCTATGTTTAAGAGGAAACACGGGTTATATTTAACTTTTAACGCAGAAATATTGCATAACTATTCTGTCAACGGTACTATCTGCGGCCTCAATTGCTATAGATTGCCTGGATGAGTAAAGACTGCCCCGATGAGTATTAAACTAAACGGCATTAACTGCTTCTACGGCGCACACCAGGCGCTGTTTGACATCACGCTGAACTGCCCGGAAGGCGAAACGCTGGTTTTGCTTGGCCCAAGCGGTGCAGGCAAAAGCTCCCTTCTGCGTGTCCTTAATCTGCTTGAAATGCCCCGTTCAGGTACGCTGGCGATTGCCGGTAACCATTTTGATTTCGCGAAGACGCCGTCTGATAAAGCGATTCGTGAACTTCGTCAAAACGTCGGCATGGTCTTCCAGCAATACAATCTCTGGCCGCACCTGACCGTCCTGCAAAACCTGATTGAAGCCCCGTGCCGCGTGCTGGGGTTAAGCAAGGATCAGGCGATCGCGCGTGCCGAAAAGCTGCTGGACCGCCTGCGTCTTAAGCCCTACAGCGACCGCTATCCGCTGCATCTTTCTGGTGGTCAGCAGCAGCGTGTGGCCATTGCCCGTGCGCTGATGATGGAACCCGCGGTACTGCTGTTTGATGAACCCACCGCGGCGCTGGATCCGGAAATCACCGCCCAGATCGTGAGCATCATTCGCGAGCTGGCGGAAACCAACATTACGCAGGTCATCGTCACCCACGAAGTGGAAGTGGCGCGTAAAACCGCCAGCCGTGTGGTCTACATGGAAAACGGCTATATCGTTGAGCAAGGTGATGCGAGCTGCTTCGCGAACCCGCAAACCGATGCCTTCAAAAACTATTTATCTCATTGATTGTGTCAGGGGAAATATAATGAAAAAAGTATTACTTGCCGTGCTGCTTGCTGGCGTTACCCTTTCCGCTACCGCAGCCCAGACCATTCGTTTTGCCACGGAAGCCTCTTACCCTCCGTTTGAGTCCATCGACGCGAACAACAAAATTGTGGGCTTCGACGTGGACCTGGCTAACGCCCTGTGTAAAGAGATCGATGCGACCTGTACCTTCAGCAACCAGGCGTTTGACAGCCTGATCCCAAGCCTGAAGTTCCGCCGTATCGACGCCGTGATGGCCGGTATGGATATCACCCCGGAGCGTGAAAAGCAGGTGCTGTTCACCACCCCTTACTACGACAATTCCGCCCTGTTCATTGGTCAGAAAGGTAAATTCACCTCTGTCGATCAGCTGAAAGGCAAAAAAGTCGGCGTGCAGAACGGCACCACACACCAGAAATTCATTACGGATAAGCATCCGGAAATCACCACCGTTCCGTATGACAGCTACCAGAACGCGAAGCTGGATCTGCAAAATGGCCGTATCGACGGCGTTTTCGGTGATACCGCGGTCGTGACCGAGTGGCTGAAAGCCAACGACAAGCTGGCGCCAGTGGGCGACAAAGTGACCGATAAGGATTACTTCGGTACCGGTCTGGGGATTGCCGTTCGTCAGGGCAACACTGAGCTGCAGCAGAAATTCAACGCTGCGCTGGAAAAAGTGAAGAAAGACGGCACCTACGAAACCATCTACAAAAAATGGTTCCAGAAGTAATTCCTGATGAATGAAATTTTTCCTTTAGCAAGCGCCGCCGGGATGACCGTCGGCCTTGCCGTTTGCGCACTGATTATCGGCCTCGTGCTGGCGATGTTCTTTGCGGTGTGGGAATCCGCGAAATGGTTCCCCGTCGCCTGGACAGGCTCCGCGCTGGTCACCGTGCTGCGTGGGCTACCGGAAATTCTGGTGGTCCTGTTTATCTATTTCGGCTCTTCGCAGCTGCTGCTTACGCTGTCGGACGGCTTCATCCTCAATCTCGGCTTTGCGCAGATCCCGGTGCAGATGCAGATTGATAACTTCGACGTCAGCCCGTTCCTGTGCGGCGTGATTGCTCTCTCCCTGCTCTACTCCGCGTACGCGTCGCAAACCCTGCGCGGTGCGCTGAAAGCCGTGCCGCAGGGACAATGGGAGTCGGGTCAGGCGCTAGGGTTGTCGAAATCCGCCATCTTTTTCCGTCTGGTGATGCCGCAGATGTGGCGTCATGCCCTGCCGGGGCTCGGCAACCAGTGGCTGGTGCTGCTGAAAGATACCGCGCTGGTGAGCCTGATCAGCGTTAACGATTTGATGCTGCAAACCAAAAGCATCGCCACCCGTACCCAGGAGCCGTTTACCTGGTACATTGTGGCTGCGGCGATCTACCTGGTGATCACGTTGCTCAGTCAGTACATCCTCAAGCGTATTGACCTGCGTGCGACGCGCTTTGAACGGAGACCAGGCTGATGCTTGAATACTTTCCCGAGTTGATGAAAGGGCTGCACACCAGCCTGACGCTGACCGTGGCGTCCATTATCGTGGCGCTGATCCTGGCCCTTATCTTCACCATCATCCTGACGCTGAAAACGCCGGTGCTGGTGTGGATTGTGCGCGGTTACATCACCCTCTTCACCGGTACGCCGCTGCTGGTGCAGATCTTCCTGATTTACTACGGCCCGGGCCAGTTCCCGTCGCTGCAGGACTATCCGGTTATCTGGCATCTGCTCTCTGAGCCGTGGCTGTGTGCCCTGATTGCCCTTTCGCTGAACAGCGCGGCCTATACCACCCAGCTGTTCTACGGGGCGATCCGCGCCATCCCGGAAGGCCAGTGGCAGTCCTGCGGGGCGCTGGGCATGAGCAAGAAAGACACGCTGGCAATCCTGCTGCCGTACGCCTTTAAGCGCGCCCTCTCCTCCTATTCCAACGAAGTGGTGCTGGTGTTCAAAAGTACCTCGCTGGCCTACACCATCACCCTTATGGAAGTGATGGGTCACGGACAGCTGCTGTATGGACGCACCTATGACGTAATGGTGTTCGGCGCGGCGGGCGTGGTGTACCTGGTGGTGAACGGTCTGCTGACGCTGATGATGCGCCTGATCGAGCGTAAAGCGTTAGCGTTTGAGCGCAGAAATTAACCACGCGAATGCATAAAACGGTATTCATAAAGCGGGTAACCTGATGGGTTATCCGCTTTTTTTTGTAACAAACACAATATTTAATCATTTTTATTGCATACAAATTCATTAACTGGCATTGTACATCCAGGCCGCAGACACGGCGCATCAATAAGACAGACGGGAGCATTACAATGAAAAAGTTAGTTCTGGCCGCATTACTCGCCACCTTCGCCGCTGGCGCATCCGCTGCGGATAAAATCAATTTCGGCGTGTCCGCCACCTATCCGCCGTTTGAGTCGCTGGATGCCAGCAACCAGATCGTCGGTTTCGATATCGATCTGGCGAAAGCGCTGTGCAAACAGATGCAGGCCGACTGCACCTTTACCAACCATGCCTTCGACAGCCTGATCCCGTCGCTGAAGTTCAAAAAATACGATGCGGTGATTTCCGGGATGGACATCACGCCTGAGCGCAGCAAGCAGGTCGCGTTCACCGACCCGTACTACGCCAACTCGGCGGTGGTAATTGCAAAGAAAGGCGCTTATACCTCTTTCGATCAGCTGAAAGGCAAACGCATCGGGATGGAAAACGGCACCACGCACCAGAAATACCTGCAGGACAAACATCCGGAAGTGAAAACCGTGGCCTATGACAGCTACCAGAACGCGATTATCGACCTGAAAAATGGCCGTATCGACGGCGTCTTCGGCGATACCGCCGTGGTGAACGAGTGGCTGAAAACCAATCCACAGCTGGGCACCGCAACGGAAAAAGTGACCGATCCACAGTACTTCGGTACGGGCCTCGGCATCGCGGTACGTCCGGATAACAAAGCCCTGCTGGAAAAACTGAACGGCGCGCTGAAAGCGATTAAAGCGGACGGTACGTACCAGAAAATTAGCGAGCAGTGGTTCCCGCAGTAATCTCAGAATGCTGAGTTAACAATCACCTATAAAGGCTATTCCAGAGGCGTAGCCTTTTTAATTCGCTAACGGGCTGTTTTCAACACAGCGAAAACCTGTTGAGCGCGAGGGGGGCCCCTGAACCGTATCAGGTTTAAGGGAGTCTCGGGTCACGGTGAGTGAATCCGATGGGGCTCCCAGCCAGCCTTAATCACCTTTTTTACCCCAGTCGCTGGTCCCTGAGGATCCTTTTCCCGGGAGTGACGGTAATAATCTGCAGCATACCAGTCCATAACCCAGTCAGTACCATTTCCCAGCATATCGTATAATCCTTGTGAATTCGGATCATAGCTTCCCACTGGTCGATTCTCTGCCGACGGGGCAAAATTACTGGCTTTATTATCTTCGTAATACCAGTGGTTATCGCTGTTCGCCAGAATCAGGAACTGACCTCTGCTGCGTGCCGCGTACTCCCACTGCGCTGCCGTTGGCAGGTCGATGTGACGCTTGCTGACTTGACCCAGCCACCGGCAGTAGGCCTGCGCATCCCGACCACTTTTCCAGGTGTATTTGTTGTCTCGTGTATCTTTATAAAAACCCGTTAAATCCCGCCCCTGGATCTCCAGCCAGCGGTTAAATTCTCCCCACGTCACCCGGTACTTACTGATACGGAAATCAGACAATATCACCCAGTGAAGCGGTTTATTATCCGTATCTGCGCTAAATGGCAGTTTCTCTCCCGTAAGAGAGCCAAAATCCCCCATCTGAAAACGCCCGCCCTTTACCGTGACCAAGTCCTCTAGCGCGCGATTAACAAGTACATCCTGCTCTGCATGTATCTTCTGTTCATCCCGGCAACCAGTGAGTATCAGCAACACTCAAACACCCGTTACGCCATAACCTGTCAGCCTCATGCATAGTCCTTTACTTGATCAGTTCGATTTTTATAAACGTGCTGACAGATTGCTTTCAACACAGCGAAAACCTGTTGAGCGTGAGGGTGGCCCCTGAACGGTTTCAGGTCTCATACTTCCTCTGGTAATGGTGTAACCCTCTCCGGCATCTCTGGGTAGTCCCCGGATAACCCGTTTATCACCTTTCTCTGGCCCCTGAGGATCTTGCTCAGGAGAATGACTGTAATAATCCGCCGCATACCAATCTTTGACCCAGTCAGCCCCATTTCCCTGAATATCATATACACCGAGCGGATTCGGGGCATAACTTCCTACCGGACGGTTTTCCGTTGAGGGAGCGATATTGCGTGCAATGTCATTTTCATAGTGATACCAGTTATCACTGTTGCCAAAAATCAGGAACTGACCTCTGCTGCGTGCCGCGTACTCCCATTGGGCTTCTGTTGGCAGGTCGATATGGCGCTTGCTGGCCTGCCCGAGCCAATGGCAGTAAGCCTGCGCATCCTGCCAGTTAGCCGATGCCGGAAAATTATCACCAAGCGCAATTTTTAGTGAGGCATAATCTGGATCGCTATCATTGGCCGTCTTCCGAAAATAATCGTTCGGCTCCCTCCCCTGGATCTCCAGCCAGCTGTTAAATTCTCCCCACGTCACCCGGTACTTACTGATACGGAAATCAGACAACGTCACCCAGTGTAGCGGTTTATTATCCGCATCTGCGCTGTACGGCAGTTTCTCACCAATAAGAGCACCAAAATCACCCATCTGAAAACGGCCACCTTTTACTGTGACCATATTTTCCAGCGCCCTGTTAACCAGATCTGTCTGCTCAGCCTTCATTTTTTGATCATCCCGGCAGCCAGTCAGCACCAGAGTAATCAGTAATCCTGTCACACCATAGCCTGTATACGTCATGCTGTATCTCCATGCATGGAGTAAATCAGCCGCGTACAGCTATGGAGATACGTCGGCAGCACTTCTCTTAATGGTAAGGTAGACATATTGATGTGCCCTGGAGGGATAGCGGGGGCTTCAGGCAGGTGGAGGTAAAGGTTTCTCAGATTATCGGCATAATGACTGGGTTCAATCGTGATGTTCCGCGCTGCGGGGACCAACGAACCAGCAAAACCATAGGTTTTGGGTGTCTCACCTTGTGCCAGAAAAGCAATGACCCTTTGTTCATTAATACGCCAGTTGCTTTTTTCCTCTCCAGGCATTTTTGAAAGATGCTGCATAACATTTTCATATTCTCGCTGCGACTGTACCCAGCGAAGAGCATAAATAATGGCTCGTTTACGAGCGCTAAAAACAGCTCCGCCCTCACAGGTCGTCTCTCCATGACTCACTGGACTGGCGACATTATCCCAAAGGTTTGTTTCAATCAGTGAGGCAATGGCTGCGCCTTTGCTCTCCGGCGGAGTAAACTTTAAACAATCCCCTTTTGTATTCAGTATGTTAGTCATTAGCGCCACGCGGGATTCTTTTTTATCCCAACTGTTTTTAAGTTCAGCGGCTATATTTCCCCCAGCATCAATCACACGATTGATCCCATACATTCCCACCAATAACGGAATGGCGCAGAAAGCATAATAATCGTCCGCCATCATAATCTGCATCAGCCGGATATAATCCGCATTTCGCAGCATATAGGTCAGGCAGGGCATAAACTCAGACATGATTGCGGGACCGTCAACCTCAAAGCTCATCGATCCTTTACCCCCTGTCCCCCAGCACAACCCACCGCTAACCTCTATACGCACCTTACCATCTTGCCATCTGAACTTAAGCTGCCCGCTAAGACCGCCACCAGCCTGAGCAGCCCCCCCCACCCCAACCTTCGCCAACGTACTGTATTTTTCGTCGTGATCAGGATTGAGCCAGACCAGTGCACCAGACACATTCGCCCCGGCTTCTGCCCCGACAAATACGCCTAGCTCTGCCCCACCGCCTAAGGGCATATGCTCTTCTTTAGTGACGTCTATCTGCCGCCAAAATCCGTAGCCTTCATCCGGCATAGCTTTTACAGGCAACCCTTTTGCCAGATCGCCAGTAATATTGACCCCCGCCTCTATACCCAGACTTGCCCCAACGCTCCCCGACAATGTCAGCTCAATATCAAAACGAAACGTACCCAGAATCCCCATACCACCGCCGGGTATTTTTGCCGGATCTAACGGATAACAAATTTTTACGCCGACATTATCCGGCAGATGAAGCTTGCCGCTGCTTTTTGCCTCTGCAAGTGCAAGGTTGGCATAAACGCTGGTCTTACCGTGCAGCTCTGCTTTTGGCCTGTATCGTCCGGTGCGGATATCAATTTCAAACGGATTAAATACCCCCTTCATGCTCGCGCCATACGCCCAACGTAATAGCTGAGCCTGTGCATCAAATGCCATGCCGGAACCTTCATAAGGTGAATGTTCCAGGCTTTGGTTAAATTCTTGTGCCCATACGCTCCAGACGCCAGAGTTATCATCGAGCAGTTTCACTTCCCAGGCTTTCATTGACGGCTTAAGTTTTGCCAGTTGCCCCTTCAGCTTCTCCGGGTCAATTTGATGGCGGGTATGCGTATGGCCATCTTTGCCGGTATATTCAACCGCCCTCAAAAAGCTTTTACCGCCGCTTTTCTTTTCCGCGCTGTTCAACCTGTATCGACGCCAGTGGCTACGAATTTTATCTGAACGGACGTAGACATATTTGGTTCCGTTTTTCCCACCCATAACGTCTATAAGTTCCATCAGCCCTAGTGCGTTCTTTTTACTATTTTCATCCAGTAATGTTGCGGCGGGGAGGTTTTCTGTAGGGGTCAATGCTGCAAGTTCGGCCCGTAAGGTCTGACAGGCTTCATCAAGATGTCGATACTCATCCTTCAACAGATTCTGAAAGCGATTACGCTCTGGTACATCGACCCAGCCCAGAGTAGTCACGTCTTTCTGAAGTTGCTCAATACGCTGTAACGCGTCCGCTCTCTGCGCCAGACAGTAGGTGAGTCGGTTACTTTCCTGCTCAAGATCGTGCCAGTCGCATTGGTCAACTGCCAAAAGGGTTTCACTGTCGGGATGAAAATAAAGACGGGGATAAGAGGGGACAACGACTTCTTTGCAGACCCCGCCAGGGCGTGTCATCACGCTGTAGCATCCATCCCAGGGTATGACTTTTACAGTCATCACTAAGTCCTTTTAGTTTGAGTGGTTATTCTCTTCTATCATACTTCCAACGAACACCATCTCAAAGCGGTACATAAAAACGAAAAATCGCTCCCTTTTGTGCCTCCATCAGCCTGATCCCGCCCCCGTGCAGCTCCAGCATCCTTTTCACAATCAGCAGCCCTAACCCGCCGCGATTCTCCCGCGATGCTTGGGTATTCAACGCTGATGGCCGCTGGAACAGATCGTCGCGCAGCGAGGCATCCACGCCCGTTCCGCTGTCCGCCACTTCGACCTGCAGCCGTTCATTCTCCTGCCAGACAGCCAGACGAATTTCCCCGCCGCCTGGCGTATGGCGCATCGCGTTATCGAGGAGGTTGGTCACCACGCGTTCGATCATCGACACATCGGCGTTAATCAGCGGCAGCGGTCCCGGCACGTCAATATGCAGATTCACCTTGCGCGTGCGGGCGGTGAGCTCAAACTTCTGCGCCACGTCGGAAATCAGCTCCCCCATCGCGAAACGCTCGCGCTGGGGTTTAATGCCGCCGTGCTCAAGGCGCGCCAGCTCAAACAGCTGCTGCGAAAGATGACGGACTTTTTGCCCCTGACGCAGCGCGGTGGCGAGATACTGCTGGTGCTCCTGTGGCGTCAGGGTGGCGGATTTGAGCGACAGGGTTTCCAGATACCCCAGCAGCGAGGTCAGCGGGGTGCGGAGATCGTGCGAAATGTTGGCGATAAACTCCCGGCGCTGGCGATCGCTGTCGGCCAGCTGATCCCACTGGCGGGTGATTTTGCGCGCCAGCTCGATAAAGCTGTTGCGCAGGATTGCCACTTCATCTTTTGCCGCCGCGTCCGGCGTCTGTACCGCCAGCAGCCTGATTGCGCTTATGCTGTCCTGCTCCAGCCCGGCCACTTCCACCGTCAGCTGTTTGACCGGACGCGTAACCCAGTACCAGACCAGCAGCCCTGCCAGCAGCCCAAACAGCGCGACCCACAGCAGTGACCACAGGACGGTACTCCACAACGCCTTGTGCCAGGCCATTTCTGCCAGGGCGTTTGACTCCTCGCCCTGCAAGATAATGTACAGATAGCCTTTTAGCTCGCCGTCCTGCCGTAGCGGCGTGGCGCTGAAGACTTTTTGATTTTGACTGCGCGGATCGTCGCCCAGTACCGGCATGGCGGTGCCGCTCAGGAAGCTCTGCACCGGCGCCAGGTCGATTTTTTGCCGCTGAATATGACCCGGCGGTGCGGCATCGGCGAGGATATCGCCGTCAGGAGAGATAACGTAGAGCTCAACGCTCGGATTAAAGGTCATCAGCCGGCCAAACAGCGGTTTCAGCGCGCTGCGGTCGACCCGGCCCTGCGCGTCCAGAATCGGTTCGCGCTGGACGATCTGCTGAGCCAGCCCACCCGACAAACGCTGCACCATCGCGTTACCGTACTGCATGCTGCTGTAGAGCTGTACCGCGCAGGCGACGGCGGCGCAGAGCATCATCAGCAGGATGAAGAGCAGCGTCAGGCGCTGGCTCAGGCTAAAGCGACGCATCATTGCGGCTCCGCAAATTTATAGCCCTTGCCCCAGACGGTGCGAATGATCTCCGGCTCGGCGGCGTCCTTCTCAATCTTGATGCGCAGGCGGTTGATATGGGTGTTAACGGTGTGTTCGTAGCCCTCGTGCTGGTAGCCCCAGACCTGCTCCAGCAGCGCCAGACGCGAAAACACCTCGCCGGGATGACGGGCAAAAAAGTACAGCAGCTCGAACTCGCGCGGGGTGAGGTCCACCACCTGGCCGTGAAGCAGCACGCTGCGCGCCAGCGGATCGATGCTCAGTCCGTGCGCCTGAATGTGTCCGTCGGTTTGCGCCTGCCCCATCGCCTGCTGGCGGCGGAACAGCGCTTTGATGCGCGCGATTAATTCCTGCACCGAGAACGGCTTAGCCAGATAGTCGTCGGCGCCGGTTTCCAGCCCGGTGATGCGGTCGGTTTCGCTGCTGCGGGCGCTGATGATGATCACCGGCAGGTAGCGCGTCATCTGACGGATGCGGCGGCAAATCTCCAGACCGTCAACGTTGGGCAGCATCAGGTCGAGGATCACCGCATCCCACGGCTGTTTTTCAAGACGCTGCAGGGCGTTGCCCCCGTCGGGCTCGTGGGTGATGGCGTAGCCTTCGTCTTCTAAATTGAGTTGCAGAAGCGCCGCGATATCGTGGTCGTCTTCCACCAGCAGGATCTGCTTCATGGGTAAGCCTTCATTCATTTCTTATGACGTAAGCTTACCTGATTTCGCCGGGATGAAGAGTTCACATTTTGTTTAAGATTTTACGAGCAACGTCAGCACTTCATAGTGCGCGGTATGCGGGAACATATCAAAAAGCTGAACGCGTTCAATGCGATAGCCCGGTAGTTGCGCAATGTCTTTCGCCATAGTCTGCGCGTTGCAGCTGGAATAGATGATGTATTCCGGCGCCATCTGGCTCAGGTAGTCGCACAGCGCATTGCCTATGCCGCGGCGCGGCGGGTTGACCAGCACAAGCTCAGGCACGTTGCCCTGGCCGGTCGCGAACTGCGTGGAGTCCAGAGCCTGGAAGTGCAGATTCGTTAACCCCAGTTCGGCGGCAGACTGTTTCGCGCAGGCAATCGCTTCGGCAGAGATCTCAATCCCGGTGAGCTGCATCTCCGGCGTCGCGCAGTGCAGGCCAAACCCGCCCACGCCGCAGAACAGATCCCACATGTGGTGAACGTTCAACGCACGCACCCAGTCGCGGGCGGTGGCGTACAGGCTACTTGCCACGGTCGGGTTGGTCTGGAAGAAGCTTTGCGGGCGGATCCACAGCGGCACGCCGTTGAAGCTCTCCGCCAGCGCGTGCTGGTCGGTGAAGAAAATCTCTTCCTCCCCTTCCATGATCGCCATATGAACCGGCTGAATGTTCGCCGTAATGACCTTCAGCTGCGGGAGCTGCGCCTGCAGCCACGGCAGCGCCGCGCGAAGCTGCGCCAGCTTGGTTTCAGAGCGCAGCACAAAGCGCAGCATCATGCCGCCGTCGATCTGGCTTTCGGTCAGCAGAAGGTACTTCAGCTCGCCGCGCTTGCGGGCCACGCTGTAGGGCGTTAACCCCGCCCGCGCGATAAACGGCTTAAGCGCCGAAAAGACCGGCGCAAAGGAGGCGGGATAAAGCGGGCAGTCGGTTAAGTCTTCCGGCGTGCCGTCGCGGTGCAGCATCCCCAGCAGCGGTTTTTCAACGCTGCCGCTGACCACCATTTTGGCTTTATTACGGAAACCCAGCTCCGGGCCGCTGACGGGTGCGCACCATTCGCCCACCGCGTGCGCTGCCAGCAGCTGTTGCAGGTCGGCCATTTTGGCGGTGAGTTGTTGAGAGACCGGCTGTTCTATCCACTGACAGGAGCGGCAGCGTCCGGCGTCATAGAGTGCGCACTGCATATGAAAACCTTAAGAATCACGAGGGCTGCGATTATACACATTATTGCAGGCGGAAGAACCGCCGACTGGAGGCCGGAACGAAGAGTAGAAAGAGCACCAGCATGTCCGGCAGTTTTTGCATAAACAGCGCGCGCAAGATCTCGCGTTTGGATTCACCGGCAATGCTGAACAGCTCCGGGTAGCCATACCCCAGCGAGGCGGCCCACAGATAGCTCGCCGCGGTAATCTGCGTCAGCAGATAGACCCAGCGCGCCCAGTTGCGCCCTTTGACCAGCGAAAACGCGCAGTAGATCTCGATAAACACCAGCACCAGGCTGCTCAAAAAGACCAGCGTCAGATTCCACGTCTGCACGCTGCGGTGAATGAATTCACCGATGCCGCGCACGCCCAGGGTATTCAGAATCATCAGCACGTCCAGGCAGCGGATCATAATAATGGCGAGCGCCGCCACCTGAACCAGTGCAGGTACGTTAGGACGTGCGTGCGTAATACGTGATTTTTTTAATAATCCCAATGTTTTACTTCCCTGAAAAACAGTGCCGCGTCATGCGCGGCACATCACTGGAAATTTTAAATCCTTCAGCCGCGTCTTGCACGCTGGATATCGCGCACGCGCTGTTTTTCCGCGCGCGCCATCAAATACCAGGCGATAAATCCGACAATTCCGACCACGCCGAGGATGATAGAGG
Organism: Enterobacter sp. PL_is379; assembly: GCF_055817355.1. Taxonomy (NCBI): domain Bacteria; kingdom Pseudomonadati; phylum Pseudomonadota; class Gammaproteobacteria; order Enterobacterales; family Enterobacteriaceae; genus Enterobacter; species Enterobacter sp. PL_is379. Next base: position 312,270 of record NZ_JBVPGT010000033.1, on the reverse strand, counting down.
CCAGGGCGTTGATCTCAGGGTTGACCCCCATACGCACGCTGGAGAAGACCAGCATCGGCAGCGTCGTCGCGCCCGGGCCGGAGACAAAGCTGGCGATAACCAGATCGTCCAGCGACAGCGTAAACGCCAGCAGCCAGCCGGAGATCACCGCCGGCATAATCATCGGCAGGGTGATGATGAAAAAGACCTTCAGCGGCGTCGCGCCAAGATCCATCGCCGCCTCTTCAATGGAGCGATCCAGCTCGCGCAGGCGCGAGGAGATCACCACCGCCACGTAGGCCGTACAGAAGGTGACATGCGCCAGCCAGATGGTGAGCATACCGCGATCCGCCGGCCAGCCGATGGCGTGCGCCAGGGCCACGAACAGCAGCAGCAGCGCGAGACCGGTGATCACGTCCGGCATGACCAGCGGCGCGGTGATCATAAAGGCGAAGCCGTTCGAGCCGCGAAAACGCCCGAAGCGCACCATCACCAGCGCGGCGATCGTGCCCAGCACGGACGCCATGGTCGCCGCCAGCGCCGCAATGGTCAGGCTCAACCCCACCGCGCTCATCATCGCATCATCGTGGAACAGCTCGCTGTACCAGCGCGTCGACCAGCCTGCCCAGACCGTCACCAGTTTGGAGCTGTTAAACGAGTAGATCACCAGCATCAGCATCGGCGCATACAGGAAGGTAAAGCCGATCACCAGGATCGCAATTCGCCACGGGGAGCGCACTACCGGTAAGTTGTTCATCCGTGGTCTCCCATCTGTTTCTGCTGATGCTTGTGGAACCACATGATCGGCACAATCAGCAGCAGGAGCATCACAATCGCCACCGCCGACGCCACCGGCCAGTCGCGGTTATTGAAGAACTCCTGCCACAGCACGCGGCCAATCATGATGCTGTCCGGGCCGCCGAGCAGTTCCGGGATCACAAACTCCCCCACCGCCGGGATAAAGACCAGCATCGACCCGGCGATGATGCCGCCTTTGGTCAGCGGGACAATGACGCTGAAGAAGGTTTTTAACGGACGCGCGCCGAGATCGAGCGACGCTTCCACCAGCGAGTAATCAATACGGGTCAGCGCCGTGTAGATCGGCAGCACCATAAACGGCAGATAGGCGTACACAATGCCGATATAGACTGCGAGGTTGGTGTGCAGGATGGTCAGCGGCTGATCGATAACCCCCAGCCACATGAGAAAGTTATTCAGCACGCCGTTGTTTTTCAGGATCCCCATCCAGGCGTAAACGCGGATCAGGAACGAGGTCCACGACGGCAGGATCACCAGCAGCAGCAGGATGTTACGCGTCGACGGCTTGCTGTGCGCCACCGCCCACGCCAGCGGGTAGCCCATCACCAGACAGCAGAGCGTCGAGATCGCCGCCACCTGCAGCGACTGCAGATAGGCTTCGAAATAGAGCGGGTCGTCGGTGAGCTGCAGGAAGTTGCCGAGATTAAGCGTCAGCGTCAGCTGCCCGTCGGCCCAGTCCAGCAGGTTAGTATAGGGCGGGATCGCCCGCGCCATTTCCGCCAGGCTTATCTTGAAAACAATCAGGAACGGCAGCAGGAACAGCAGGATCAGCCACACGTACGGCATGGCGATCACCAGCTTGCGGCCGTGTTTCATCTGCATGCGCGTCAGTAAACCAGCAATGGCACCCGGCTTTTCTACGCGGGCTGGCGGTTCAAGTGTGCTCATGATCGCTCCTTATACCGTCAGCACGACGCAACTGTCAGCGTCCCAGCACAGGCGCACTTCGTCGCCCCAGGTCGGCTGCCCCTTGCGATAGCGATGTTCGTTCTGCAGCTGCGCGCTGAGCATCTGCCCACTTTTCAGGCGCACGTGGTAGATGGACAGATCGCCCAGATAGGCAATGTGCACCACTTCACCCACGGCAAAGTTATAGCCATCGGCAGGCGGATCCTCACAGAGCATGATTTTCTCCGGACGCAGCGCGACGTAGACCGGCACGTTATCCACCACCGAGTTATCAGGATCGACCTTAAGCGGATGCTGCAGCCCCGGCGATTCGATAACCAGGCCATCCTCCTGACGATCTTTCAGCAGCCCTTCGAAGACGTTAACCGAGCCAATGAACTCCGCACTGTAGCGGGTGGTCGGATGCTCATAAATCTCTTCCGGCTCGCCAATCTGCACGAACTTGCCGCGGTTCATGATCGCGATACGTCCGGCCATGGTCATGGCTTCTTCCTGGTCGTGGGTCACCATCACGCAGGTCACCCCCACGCGCTCGAGGATATCGACCACTTCGAGCTGCATACGGTCGCGCAGTTTTTTATCCAGCGCGCCCATCGGTTCATCAAGCAGCAAGAGTTTTGGGCGTTTTGCAAGGCTGCGTGCCAGGGCCACGCGCTGGCGCTGGCCGCCGGAGAGCTGGTGCGGCTTACGCTTCGCGAACTCCTGCATGTGCACCAGGCTCAGCATCTCGGCCACGCGCGCGGTAATTTCCGCTTTCGGCAGTTTATCCTGCTTCAGGCCAAAGGCGATGTTCTGCTCCACCGTCATGTGCGGGAACAGCGCGTAAGACTGGAACATCATGTTGATCGGGCGCTGATAAGGCGGCACGCTGGAGAGATCCACGCCATCAAGCATGATCTGCCCGGCAGTGGGCTGTTCAAAACCGGCCAGCATACGCAGCAGGGTCGATTTACCGCAGCCAGAGGCCCCCAGAAGGGCAAAAATTTCGCCTTTAAAGATCGTCAGGCTGACGTCGTCCACGGCATGCTGGCCATCGAAAGATTTGGTGAGGTTACGTATTTCAAGAAGCGGGGTCAGCGCTTTACGGACTTTCGCCTGCGGGCGGGGGATCGCGTCATTCACGGGGTGTTCTCCGGTAGAGATCAAATCATGGTGCAGGCGCACCAGAACGGTGCGCCTGTTGCCGGGCACGCTTCGCTTGCCCGGCCTGTGACTCACGGTAACTTATTTACCGCTTTTCACCTTGGTCCACGCGCGGGTACGCACGCGGTCGATTTTTGGATCCTGTACTTTCAGGGTGAAGAGCTTGGCGAACACATCCGCTGGCGGATAGATAGCCGGGTTATTGCGGATTTCTTCGCTCACCAGCGGCACGGAGGCCTTGTTACCGTTCGCGTAGTAAACGTGGTCGCTGATGTGGGCGATCACGTCAGGACGCATCAGGTAGTTGAGGAACTGATACGCTTCGTCTTTATTTTTAGCGTCAGTCGGCATCGCGAAGACGTCAAAGAAGGCCAGCGCCCCCTCCTTCGGAATGAAGTAAGAGACGTTCACGCCGTTTTTCGCCTCTTTCGCGCGGTTAGCCGCCTGCCATACGTCCCCTGCCCAGCCGATCGCGACGCAGATGTCGCCGTTCGCCAGGTCGTTAATGTACTGGGACGAGTGGAAGTAACGAATGTTTGGACGCAGCTTCAGCAGCAGATCGGTCGCCGGACCGGTGTAATCATCGGCTTTACTGCTGTTCGGGTCTTTGCCCAGGTAGTTCAGCACGGTGGCGAAAATCTCTTCCGGCGCATCGAGGAAGGAGACGCCGCAGCTTTTCAGCTTCTCAAGGTTTTCCGGCTTCAGCACCACGTCCCAGCTGTCCAGCTTCACGTCCGGGCCCAGCACCGCTTTGACTTTATCAACGTTGTAGCCGATACCGGTAGTCGCCCACAGGTAAGGCATGGCGTATTTGTTGTCCGGGTCATGCTTAGCCACCAGCTTCAGCACTTCCGGATCGAGGTTTTTCCAGTTCGGTAACTTGCTCTTGTCCAGCGGCTGGAAGACGCCTGCCGTCAGCTGACGCTCCAGGAAGCTTGCGGAAGGCACCACGAGGTCAAACCCGGTGCTGCCCGCCATCAGTTTTCCTTCCAGCACTTCGTTGGAATCGAACACGTCGTAGACCACTTTAATGCCGGTCTCTTTTTCAAAATTTGCCACCGTGTCCGGCGCAATATAGTCAGACCAGTTATAAACGTGCAGCGTTTTTTGTTCCGCAGCGAGCGTGCCGGCAGAGACGGCCATCAGAGCACCCGCAACCAGACCCGATAACCATTTTTTATTCAAGGCGATCATAGTGTTATTCCTTCTGAAAGCTCGTTAACAAACGAACTAAAACTGTGCAATCTGAAGATATGCAATAATCATGCATAGTTTGTCGCTCTGCCCAAAATAAAAAGAAACCTCTTTACCCGGCAGTTTCCGCTCGCTTTTTTAAGCATCGCAAGAATAACTGTAGCCCGTGTCCCCGGCTATAGCCCAGACGAAAAAACGCCTTTTATCAATTTTTTATGCAGGTTATGTCTACGTGATAAGCCGAAACGGCCTTCAGGGAGGTGAATAATTCTTTAAAGAAAGGTTAAAAGCAGCAGAAAAAATGGCCTTCTGCAGCCGCCATGGCAGCGACTGCGCAAAAGTCAGACAGGCTTAGTGAAGAAAATTGGGAGATGCATCATTATTCTCTGCATCATCTTCTGCGCTATACAGCAGATGGTGTGCATTGGCTTCCATCATAACCATCGAAATTTGCTCTTCGCTCAAGCGCATAAACCAGGCGAACTGCTTGAACGACAGCCCTGCCCCGGAGAATAAAGACTGGCAAACGACCAGTTTTGGCAGATTATCATCCTGTATGTCGAGAAATGCCTTCACCGTCAAAGAACTGGCATTGATGGCCGACAGGTCGGAGGCCAGCGCCAGCAGCGCGGACGGCTTCACTTCGGCCAGCGCGGAGAAAAGGATCACGTCGTTAATGAGATCGATTTTGGCATCAAAAATGCCGTCGAAATTCTGCATATGAGGCAGATGCAGCGCCTGGCAGGAATCGCATTCGAAGAACGTAATTCCGGCATCATCAAGCCATTGACGTAACGTATCCAGTGTAGGTACGACCTGTAAATCCATCGCGATGCAGCCTCTTTAATAAAAACTTCGCATAGGGTACTCAAAAAGCGCGCGGTAATCCATTTAACCACCCGTTTTCAGACAGTAACCCGGAGTGGCATGACGCTCGATCCATGAGATCATTTTACCCGCAATATCGACCCCGGTGGTTTTTTCCACGCCTTCCAGCCCGGGCGAGGCGTTCACCTCCATGACCAGCGGCCCGCGCGTCGCCCGCAGCAGGTCTACACCTGCGACGTCCAGCCCCAGGGTTTGCGCGGCTTTCACCGCAATTTCCCGCTCGCGGTCGCTGATATCGGCTACACGCGCGACGCCGCCGCGGTGAAGATTAGAGCGGAAGTCGCCCTCTTTCGCCTGACGCTCAATGGCTGCCACCACCTCGTTTCCCACGACGAAGCAGCGGATGTCGCGCCCTTTGGCCTCTTCAATATACTCCTGCACCAGAATATGGGCATTCAGCCCGCGGAAGGCGTCAATCACGCTCTCCGCTGCCTGACGCGTCTCCGCCAGCACCACGCCAATGCCCTGGGTGCCTTCCACCAGCTTGATCACCAAAGGGGCGCCGCCCACCATGTCGATCAGATCGCTGGTGTCGTCCGGTGAATGGGCAATCCCCGTGACGGGGAGATCGATCCCCTGACGAGCAAGGAGCTGCAGCGAGCGCAGCTTGTCGCGGGCGCGGGAAATAGCAACGGATTCGTTGAGAGGATAGCTGCCCAGCATCTCGAACTGGCGCAGCGCGGCGGTGCCGTAGTAGGTAATCTGGGAGCCGATGCGGGGGATGACCGCATCAAAATGCGGCAGCTTGCGGCCTTTGTAGTGAATCGACGAGGCGGCCGGGTCGATGTTCATGTAGCAGGACATCGGGTCGAGGATCTCAACCTGATGCCCGCGTTTCGCCGCCGCTTCTCGCAGGCGCTTACATGAATAGAGCGTTCCATCCCGGGACAATATGGCAATTTTCACCCTGCACCTCTCTCAAGACATGGAAAAAGCCTGCGTATCATATACGCAGGCAGGCACAGGATAAATGGACTATCGCGTCGCCCAGCCCTGTTTGTGCAGATAATCAAGAATAAACGGGCGATTTTCTTTAATGATGGTGCGACGAATATGGTCGGTCCAGGTATCACGACGGTTATTGCTGCCGCGCGTCATGTAGTAGTTCGCCAGCTCTTCATCGTATTGATTCAGGACATCCTGATCGACCGGCTGGTAGTGGTTTTCATGCACCAGCATCGCCGCAGGAATGCGCGGCTTCAGATCCGGGTTATCCGCCGGCCAGCCGAGGCACAGGCCGAACAGCGGCAGCACGTGTTTTGGCAGCTTCAGCAGCTCGGTCACGCTTTCGATGTTATTGCGCAGGCCGCCGATGTAGACACCGCCTAACCCCAGCGACTCCGCCGCCGTGAAGGCGTTTTGCGCCATCAGCGCGGTATCCACCACGCCCAGCAGCAGCTGTTCGGCCAGCCCCAGCTCGGCCTCAGGGCAGATCTGCAGATGACGGTTGAAGTCGGCGCAGAACACCCAGAACTCCGCTGCCTGCGCCACATGCTTCTGCCCGCCGGTCAGCGTCACCAGTTGCTCACGCATGGCCGGGTCGGTGATGCGGATAATGGAGGTGCACTGCAGGAAGCTCGAGCTCGAGGTCGCCCTGGCGCTGTCGATGATCGCGTTACGCTGCGCCTCGGTAATCGGCTCATCGGTGAAGTGGCGAATGGAACGGTGGGAACGGAGCAGGTCAATCGTGGGTGTCATCTTGTCTCTCTTTGTCGTGCTTAATACGTATTGCAGCCAGTATAGGCAATGATTTGCGCGATGTAATTGGCGAAACATAGCCTGACTGTATCAAAGCGACAGGCGAAACCTTCTTTAATGGCGGCAGGTTATCGGGCACTATATGTCCTATTCGCCGTCAGGCTTGTTTTTTGAGGAGAGAGAAATGTTTGCAGTAATTTTTGGTCGTCCAGGGTGCCCTTACTGTGTGCGCGCGAAAGAGCTGGCTGAGAAACTGACCGAAGAGCGCGATGACTTCAACTTCCGCTACGTGGATATCCACGCGGAAGGCATCACCAAAGCGGATCTCGAAAAAACCGTCGGCAAGCCGGTTGAAACCGTACCGCAGATCTTCCTCGATCAGAAACACATCGGCGGCTGCACTGACTTTGAAGCTTACGCCAAAGAACATCTGGGTCTGTTTGCCGCTCAGTAATGCTAAGACGCCCTCACCCTGAGGGCGTTTTTAATTGTGGTGCCGTCGATGCTTAATCAGACTGCACACAAACAAATAGCACAGCGCGCCAAGGGCGCACCAGAAGACGCCGCTCAGCAACCACGCCAGCTCCTGCCAGAAACTTCTCGTCGACACATACAGCAAGCGCATCAGCAGCAGACACAGCGGTGCGGCCAGTATGGCGCCCAGCAGCGGTTTCGCCACCTCCCCTTTACGGGAGAGAAAACTGGCTGCGGCACCCGGCAGCGTAAAAAAGAGCAGCCCCAGCTCCGGATGACCCGACGCCCTGAATGCCCCTTTCACGTTAAAAGCGAGCGACATGCACACGACGGTGAACAGCAAAAAGCAGCTGATCACCCCCGCCCAGTTTCGTTTAATGTTCAAACTATCCTCCTGACTTATCTCTATCAAATACACTTTCGTCGGGTAGACGCCCAGTCAGATAAAGCAATGCGGCAATCCTTGCCAAAGTACGCACAGGGTGATGCGATAATCAGTAGCTGTCAGTAGCTAATGCGATTAAACTACACGCCAGCTAATGTTTTAGGGAATAAAGCAGGAAACAGGGAGCGTTAACGCCTTTCCCTGACCCAGAAAACAGTAGCCCAAAAAGTCCTTTCATTCAACAACTTACTGGTAAACAAGAAGTTAGCCTCCGTGAATATAAACGTCGCAGACTTGTTAAATGGGAATTACATCCTGTTATTATTTGTGGTACTGGCGCTGGGCCTTTGCCTGGGTAAATTGCGCCTGGGTTCAGTTCAACTTGGTAATTCCATTGGCGTTTTAGTCGTCTCCTTATTATTAGGCCAGCAGCACTTCAGCATTAACACGGACGCGCTCAACTTAGGTTTTATGCTGTTTATTTTTTGTGTTGGCGTGGAAGCGGGACCGAACTTTTTTTCAATTTTCTTCCGCGACGGCAAAAATTATCTGATGCTGGCGCTGGTGATGGTCGGCAGCGCGCTGCTGATCGCGTTAGGGCTGGGTAAACTGTTTGGCTGGGATATCGGGTTAACGGCCGGTATGCTGGCAGGCTCCATGACCTCCACCCCCGTGCTCGTGGGTGCCGGTGATACCCTACGCCATTCCGGCATGGCCGGCGCACAGCTTTCTACCGCACTCGACCACCTGAGCCTGGGCTATGCCCTGACCTATCTGATTGGTCTGGTGAGCCTGATCGTTGGCGCGCGCTATCTGCCAAAACTGCAGCACCAGGATCTGCAGACCAGCGCCCAGCAAATCGCCCGCGAGCGCGGTCTGGATACCGATTCCAAACGTAAAGTCTATCTCCCGGTGATCCGCGCCTATCGCGTCGGGCCAGAGCTGGTGGCATGGGCTGACGGCAAAAATCTGCGCGAGCTGGGGATTTACCGCCAGACGGGCTGCTACATCGAACGTATCCGCCGCAACGGCATTCTGGCGAACCCGGACGGCGACGCGGTGCTGCAGATGGGTGACGACATCGCGCTGGTGGGTTACCCGGACGCCCACGCCCGTCTCGACCCGAGCTTCCGTAACGGCAAAGAGGTGTTCGACCGCGACCTGCTCGACATGCGTATCGTCACCGAAGAGATCGTGGTGAAAAACCATAACGCCGTTGGCCGCCGCCTGGCGCAGCTGAAGCTGACCGACCACGGCTGCTTCCTCAACCGCGTGATCCGCAGCCAGATTGAGATGCCTATCGACGACAACGTGGTGCTCAACAAAGGCGACGTGCTGCAGGTCAGCGGCGACGCCCGCCGCGTGAAAACCGTGGCCGACCGCATCGGCTTTATCTCGATTCACAGCCAGGTCACCGACCTGCTGGCCTTCTGCGCCTTCTTTATCGTTGGCCTGATGATCGGGATGATCACCTTCCAGTTCAGCAACTTTAGTTTCGGCATCGGTAACGCCGCCGGTCTGCTGTTCGCCGGGATCATGCTGGGCTTCCTGCGAGCCAACCACCCGACCTTCGGCTATATTCCGCAGGGCGCGCTGAACATGGTGAAAGAGTTCGGTCTGATGGTCTTTATGGCAGGCGTCGGCTTAAGCGCGGGCAGCGGGATTGGTCACAGCCTCGGTGCCGTCGGCTGGCAGATGTTGGTTTCCGGACTTATCGTCAGCCTGGTACCGGTCGTTATCTGTTTCCTGTTCGGTGCCTACGTGCTGCGCATGAACCGCGCCCTGCTCTTCGGGGCGATGATGGGGGCGCGTACCTGTGCGCCTGCCATGGAAATCATCAGCGATACCGCGCGCAGCAACATCCCGGCGCTGGGCTATGCGGGCACGTACGCTATCGCTAACGTGCTGCTGACGCTGGCGGGTACGCTGATTATCATCATCTGGCCCGGACTCGGATAACTCCTAAGTTTGCGCGTGGTGAAAATATTTTTGTTACGCGCAGAACTTTTTTATCAGGGGGCAGTCATAACTAGTGCCACTGCTTTTCTTTGATGTCCCCAATTTGTGGAGCCCATCAACCCCGCCGTTTTGGTTCAAGGTTGATGGGTTTTTTGTTGCCTGAAAATTACCACTCTGTAAATTAATGCTTTATGCCTCCAGGTTCCCCTGCATAGCGACATCGTCGCGGCAGAACTTTTATATAGCTGTAACAGATAATAAAAAACCAGCCAGCGGCGGGTCTGTATCAGCCAGCTAATTGTTCCTGCAATTCTTTCGGATTTTGGAACGCGCCACTCAGTATTGAACTCATCGATTCGCACTTAAAGCTCCCGATAAATCGTATTTAGATTAAAAAATATCAGGTCATTATCCTAAAAATCCCCTGCTTTTCATAAACATGATCTGCTTTGAACTTCCATATTAGTTACTGGCATACGCTGGAGCGGATAGAAACGCTATGGAGGGGACAGGAATGCAGTTTTCAGGTTCAGTAATAGCAATACCGGTCTTAGGGAATGAAGCAAAAGATCGCACAATTGAACTGAAGTGCGAGGTCAGTAAGCATGTACCATTCTGAAGAGATCATCCGCCAGCTTCAGAGCCAAAAGATACTGGCAATGAAGCTGGACCAGGCGGTACGCGCGGTAGGTGAAGAAGTAAAGAGCCAGCTGAGTAATATAGGTGCCGGTGCCCAACGCCTGCTGTACTACACTTCCTGCTTTACTGATGAATATTACGATGTATGCACCCGACAAAACCTGGAGGACGCTCGCTTCCGAAAGGGCATATTCCATCTCGTTTCTCGCTGGAACATCGTCTTTGACCTAATCAACACGTACGTTGAGGAGCTGGTTAAGGATTATTCCCCGGCAGAATTATCAGCGATACAGCATGCTCTAATGCGCGCTAACGTTTATATATCCACCAGCACGCTAACCTCGTATTCATTCTCTGCAGGCGTCGCATCGACTGTTTGCCTCTATGTGGCCCTTCCACCCTCAGGGTTAAAAGTCGTTTCAGGATTAACGGGCGCGGCTATTGGCGGGCTGGGGGTATACGGGGTTGTGCAAAAAGCTGCTGACAGCGCTCATCGCCTGCAAGTGATGCATCCAGCCTACTATCAAGCGTTATACCTGCGAGAGCTAGAGATGATGTATTTCCTGGTGGAGCCTGCGTTTATGCGCGCAGGCGTGCTAACCCAACAGTGGACTGATAGTCAAAGCCCTTATGATGCTGCTGACACGATCCTGAAGCTCATGGGCAGGCACTAATGGGCTTTCTAAGACGCTGGCTCAAATCTCAGGCCCAGCTTTTCTTCTGGACTTATATACCCATCATCCTCGCGTTCATTTTTGGCTATGTCCTTGACGTTTACTTCCCTGAGGTTAGCCAGGGATTCATCCTCCTGTTTTACCTGGTCACACTGGGGCTGGCTTACTGGATATGGCACTGAGGACCATAAAAGCTTCACGTTTACTAATAAGGAAATGACATGTCTACACCCGCACATCTCTGGCTTGAGGACGAGAACGGCTCACCAATTGTTGGTAGCTGCATGATGCCCACCCGTAATGGCTCCATAGAACTGAAATCGTTCTCCCATGGCGTAACCATTCCGGTTGACCCAAGCTGGGGCAAGCTCACCGGCACGCGCGTCCATCGCCCTATTACGATAGTCAAAGAATTTGATCAGACTACCCCACTTCTTTACCGAGCCGTGTGCGAAGGGCGAGTGATGAAGAAGGGGATTATTAAGATGTACCGTATTCTGGAGTCCGGTATCGAGGCCGAATATTTCAATATCGTTATGGAAAACGTTAAGTTCACGACAGTGGCACCCTTCCTGACCCCTAACGGCATGAGCAGCACCCATCTTGAAACGCTCGAATTGCGTTATGAAGCCATCTCATGGAAGTACACGGAGGGGAATATCATTTACCGTGACACCTGGAACGATCGCTGTTGCGCCTGAGCGCAGAAGAGTGTTGAAAGTGAGCAGATAAAAAGAAACCGTTCCAGGGGACGGTTTCGTTCCCATGACTGTCAGGATTGCTCCGGGCAAGCCATAAAGACTATTTTGACCTTCTACAAGCCCTCCATGAGTTTTTCTATCCTTCCTGCTTTTTCCTCTTCTCTCGCCAGCCATAAACACATATGATTTAATGCATATAATAAAAGACATTCAGGATGACCGAATGCTCCACCCACTCCAGCTCTTCAAAACCCTCTCCGACGAAACGCGGCTCGCCATCGTCATGCTGCTCCGTGAAGCAGGCGAGCTGTGCGTCTGCGATCTCTGCGCCGCCACCGCCGAATCTCAGCCGAAGGTCTCCCGCCACATGGCCCTGCTCCGCGAGTCCGGGCTGGTGATCGACCGTCGCGAGGGCAAATGGGTCCATTACCGTCTCTCTCCCAACATGCCTGCATGGGCGGCAGCCGTTATCGACACCAGCTGGAACTGCCTGCGGGAAGAGACGCGTCTGAAGCTGATAAACCGACTTCCAGGCTCGTGCTAACCCAAACACATTCACAAAAACAGATATAACGGAGTAAACAATGTTTCTGGCAGGGGCTATTTTTCTGTTTACGCTGGTACTGGTCATCTGGCAACCCAAAGGACTGAGTATCGGCTGGAGCGCGACCATCGGCGCCGTGCTGGCGCTGATCAGCGGCGTGATCCACGTAAACGATATTCCGGTCGTGTGGAATATCGTCTGGAACGCCACGGCAACGTTCATTGCCGTCATCATCATCAGCCTGCTGCTGGATGAGTCCGGCTTTTTCGAGTGGGCGGCGCTGCACGTTGCCCGCTGGGGAAACGGTCGCGGGCGATTGCTGTTTACGTATATCGTGCTGCTGGGCGCAGCCGTCGCGGCGCTGTTTGCCAATGACGGTGCGGCGCTGATCCTGACGCCTATCGTTATCGCCATGCTGCTGGCGCTAGGGTTCAGCAAGCAGGCCACGCTGGCGTTTGTGATGGCGGCAGGTTTTATCGCCGATACCGCCAGCCTGCCGCTGATTGTGTCGAACCTGGTCAACATCGTCTCGGCAGACTTCTTTAAGCTGGGTTTCAGCGAATATGCTTCGGTGATGATCCCGGTGGATATCGCCGCAATTGCCGCAACGCTGGTGATGCTGCATCTCTTCTTCCGTAAGGAAATTCCGCCGGAATATGACCTGGCAAAACTCCGCGAACCCGCGCGGGCCATTCACGATCTCCCCACGTTCAGAACGGGCTGGATCGTCCTGCTGCTTCTGCTCGTCGGTTTCTTCGTGCTGGAGCCTCTGGGTATTCCGGTCAGCGCCATTGCGACCGTCGGCGCGCTGATTTTGTTCGCCGTCGCAAAACGCGGACATGCAATAAACACCGGAAAAGTGCTGCGCGGCGCACCGTGGCAAATCGTCATCTTCTCGCTGGGGATGTATCTGGTGGTGTATGGCCTGCGCAATGCCGGGCTGACGGAATATCTCTCAGGTGTACTGAATAGCCTGGCCGGACACGGATTATGGGCCGCCACGCTGGGAACCGGGTTCATCACCGCGTTCCTGTCTTCCATAATGAACAATATGCCCACGGTGCTGATTGGCGCGCTCTCCATTGACGGCAGCACGGCAACTGGGTTGATCAAGGACGCGATGATTTACGCCAACGTGATTGGCTGCGATCTGGGGCCGAAAATCACGCCTATCGGCAGCCTCGCCACCCTGCTCTGGCTCCACGTGCTGGCGCAGAAAAACATGACGATTACCTGGGGCTACTATTTCCGGACGGGCATCATTATGACGCTGCCGGTCCTGTTTGTGACGCTCGCCGCGCTGGCGCTACGTCTCTCCTTCACACTGTAATGAGCCACTGATATGAGCCACATCACCATTTACCACAACCCCGCCTGCGGCACCTCGCGCAACACGCTGGAGATGATCCGCAACAGCGGCACGGAGCCAGAGATTATCCTCTATCTGGAAACCCCGCCGTCGCGCGATACGCTGACCGCCCTGATTGCCGAGATGGGCATTTCGGTGCGGGACCTGCTGCGTAAAAACGTGGAGCCCTATGAACAGCTCGGCCTTGCCAAAGATAACTTCACCGACGACCAGCTTATCGATTTTATGCTGCAATACCCGATTCTGATTAACCGTCCGATCGTGGTCACGCCGCTGGGCACCCGCCTGTGCCGCCCGTCTGAAGTCGTTCTCGATATTCTGCCGGACGCGCAAAAAGGAGCGTTTACGAAAGAGGATGGCGAAGCCGTCGTAGACGCCGGCGGGAAAAAAATCTTGCCAAAGTAACCCATTGATAATGGCACGGTAAGATCTGCCAACCGCATGCCCCACCCAACGGCCAGGTTGCATCAGCCGAAACCCGGCACATACTTTTGAGGGTTAAGTCTGTTGAGGGTATGCGGTATGGGCTTTAAAAACAAAACCGCCGTCATCTTCGGCGGCAGCGGCGCCATCGGCAGTTCAGTGGCACACGCTCTGGCGCGTGAAGGAGCGGATGTATACCTCGCCGCACGTGGCCACACCAGGCTGGAGCAGGTCGCCAGCCGTATTCGCGCAGCGGGCGGTTCTGCCAGCACGTTTATTTTCGATGCGCTTGAGGAGTCCTCGCTGCTCCCCGACCTTGCCCGCATTGATATCGTCGTCAACGCCACGGGCTTTATGCACGATCAGGGCAAACGTCTTGAGGCATTAACGCTCGGCGAATTCCGTCAGGGCTTCGACCCTTTCCTGGCCGCGTACTTTAACATTGCGAAAGCCGTGTCATCCCGCATGGGCGGCGAGCATGGCGGGACCATAATTACCGTCGTCGCCCCCGCCGCAAACATGACGATGGCGGGCCACCTCGGACATATCGTCGGCTGCGCGGGAACGGAAGCCTTGACCCGGGCGCTTGCGGCTGAGCTGGGGACTCAAAATATTCGTGTGCTGTGTCTGCGTTCGCACGCAATAGCCGACGCGGTGCAGGCGGGTTCGTATGTGGGGGCCATTTTCGCCGCCAAGGCGCAGGCGATGGGGATAACGGTCGGGCAGTTTCTCGGCGGCGCCGCGCAAAGCACCCTGACGCATCGCCTGCCGACGCTGGCGCAGGTAGCAGACACGATTGCGTTTTTGGCTTCAGATGCGGCCAGCGCCATCACGGGAACCACAGTCAATATGACCGCCGGTGCAACCTAGCTCTCGCCCGCAATCCTGCCCACCATGGCCCGGATCTCTTCGCGGGTTAAGGGCGTCCGGTCAGTGACATAGTGCAGCGTCATCCCTTCGATAAACGCATCCAGCGCGCGGGTGGTGACCGGGTCGAACCACTGCTCCAGCGTGGTCTGGCTCATCTTCATCCAGTCCTGCATCACCGTTTTGAGCGCCGCGCTGCGGTGCATAAAGGCGTAGAGCTGGTACATCAGCGCCATGTTGTGCGGCGTGGTCACCTGCGAGCTGTGGATCAGGGTAGTGATGGATTCGCACGCCATCTCCGGCCCGGTGACGCCGGCAAAGAAATCCCGGTACTGCTGCGACATCTGGCGGGTAAACCACGTGAAGGCCTCCTCCAGCAGCGGCTCCATGCCGTCGAAATAGTAGGTCATCGACCCCAGCGGCACGCCCGCGCAGGTAGCGATTTTACGGTGCGTGACGGCGTGGATCCCGTGCTCGGCAATGGTATCGAGCGTTGCCTGCAGGATCTTCTCCCGGCGATGCGGATCGTTTGGTGGTCTGCTCATAAATTCCTCACGTGGTTTGTGTACAAATGTACACAAACTTGCTAGTGTTGTCGCTATTGTTGTACTTCTGGTGCTACCCCAATGACGCTGACCTCTCCCCGTAAAGCCCTGCAGCTCCGCCTGTGGGCGCTGTTTATGTTCTTCTTCATTCCCGGCCTGCTGATGGCCTCCTGGGCCACGCGCACCCCCGCCATTCGCGATATTTTGTCCGTTTCTACCGCGGAAATGGGCATCGTGCTGTTCGGCCTGTCGATAGGCTCCATGAGCGGCATTCTCTGCTCCGCATGGCTGGTGAAGCGCTTCGGTACGCGGGCGGTGATCCGCACCACCATGTGCTTCGCGGTGTTCGGGATGATGGTGCTGAGCGCGGCGCTGTGGTTTGCCTCACCGGTGCTGTTTGCGCTGGGGTTGACGGTGTTTGGCGGCAGCTTCGGCTCGGCGGAAGTGGCGATAAACGTTGAAGGGGCGGCGGTCGAGCGCGAGATGAACAAAACCGTGCTGCCGATGATGCACGGCTTTTACAGCCTCGGCACGCTGGCCGGTGCGGGCGTGGGGATGGCGCTGACGGCCTTCGGCATGACCGCGAATCTGCATATCTTGCTGGCGGCGCTGGTGTGCATTATTCCGATTCTGACCGGCATCCGGGCGATCCCGGACGGCACCGGCAAGAACGCCTCAGATGAACAACATTCGGCTGAAAAAGGACTGCCCTTCTACCGTGATTATCAGCTGATGCTGATTGGCGTGGTGGTGCTGGCGATGGCGTTCGCGGAAGGGTCCGCCAACGACTGGCTGCCGCTGCTGATGGTGGACGGTCACGGCTTTAGCCCGACCTCCGGCTCGCTGATCTACGCCGGGTTTACGCTGGGGATGACCGTCGGGCGCTTCACCGGCGGCTGGTTTATCGACCGCTACAGCCGCGTGGCGGTGGTGCGCGCCAGCGCCCTGCTCGGCGGGCTGGGCATCGCGATGATCATCTTTGTGGATGTGGACTGGATTGCCGGCGTCTCGGTGATCCTCTGGGGGCTGGGCGCGTCCCTCGGCTTCCCGCTGACCATCTCCGCCGCCAGCGACACCGGCCCGGATGCCCCGACGCGCGTCAGCGTGGTGGCGACTACCGGCTATCTCGCCTTCCTGGTCGGGCCGCCGCTGCTCGGCTTCCTCGGGGAGCACTACGGGCTGCGCAGCGCCATGCTGGTGGTATTAGGGTTGGTGATCGTCGCGGCGCTGGTGGCGCGCGCGGTGGCAAAGCCGGAAACGAAACACACGACACTGGAGAAGGGATATGAGCGTTAAACTGATCGCCGTCGACATGGATGGCACATTCCTGAATGATGCCAAGACCTACAATCGCCCGCGCTTTCTGGCGCAGTACGCGCGCATGAAGGCGCAAGGCATTCGCTTCGTGGTCGCCAGCGGCAACCAGTACTACCAGCTGATCTCCTTTTTCCCGGAGATTGCGCATGAAATTTCATTCGTCGCCGAAAACGGCGGCTGGGTCGTGAGTGAGGGTGAAGACGTCTTCAACGGTGAACTGTCGAAAGCCCATTTCGAGACCGTCGCGAACGTGTTAAACGACGTGCCGGGCATCGAGATCATCGCCTGCGGGAAGAGCAGCGCCTACACGCTCAAGTGCTATGACGAGGGCTTTAAGGCCATCGCGGCAAAGTACTATCACCGTCTGGAAATGGTCAGCGATTTCGGCAACCTGAACGATACTTTCTTCAAGTTCGGGCTTAACGTATCCGATGATGAAATTCCGCGTATTCAGGCGCTGCTGCATGAAAAACTCAGCGACATCATGGTGCCCGTCACCACCGGTCACGGCAGTATCGACCTGATTATCCCCGGCGTGCATAAAGCCAACGGTCTGCGGATCCTGCAAAAGCGCTGGGGCATTGACGACAGCGACGTGGTGGCCTTTGGGGACAGCGGCAACGACGTGGAGATGCTGCGTCAGTCCGGGTTCAGCTTTGCGATGGCGAATGCCAGACCGCATATTAAAGCGGCGGCGCGTTTTGAAGCACCGCATAATAACGATGAAGGCGTGCTGGATGTGATTGATAAGGTGCTGGATGGGGAGGCGCCGTTTAATTGACCGCGTGCGGTCTGGTGCCCTGACCCTCTCCCACTGGGAGAGGGAATAAAGATCACGGCTGCAGGGCGTTCCCGACGCGCTTGTCCTTCAGGAACACCACCATCAGGCCAACCCACAGCACGCCGTTGGCGAGGTTAAACAGGCTGAACAGCCCGTTGCCGCCCATCGCGTAGGCATGCTTGCTCACCTCGATACCGACGGTAAAAATCAGCATCTGCAGCATCCCCATCGCCGCTGACACCGTGCCTTTACTCATCTCGCTGGCAAACAGCGTCAGGCGCACCAGCCCGGCGTTCGCCACGCCAATTCCGAAGGCGTAAATGCTCAGCCCTGCAGTCATCCACAGGTAAGCGTGGGATGACGCGACGGTCGCCACCGCTGCCAGAATCAGCCCTGCCGCAATCGGCCAGCCGCCCATGATAATCAGTGAACGCACGGTGCGTCGTGACGTCAGACGTGCCAGCACCAGGTTGCCGATAATCAGCGCGCCAAAGATCGGCACCTGCAGCAGACCATACTCATAGCTGCTGAGCTTTTCACCGCTGATGATAATAACAGGCGACTGGGCAATCCACGCCAGCAGCGGCAGGCTAACGAACCCGGTCGCCAGCGCGCCCGCCACAAAGCGGCCATTCTTCAGCACTTCTTTGTAATCCCGACCCAGCTCTTTCAGCGAGAGTTTCTCGCCGATGCGGGTGGCCGTTTCCGGCATCGCACGGTGCAGGCCAAAGAACGCGAAGGCGGCGAGAAGCGCAAAGAGCACAAACATCCCTTCCCACGGCGCAACGTGCACCCACGCGGCCCCCACCAGCGGCCCGAGTAAGGGGGCGATAAGCGCCACGTTCGCCATCAGCGCGGTAATTTTGATGCACACCGCCTCTTCAAACGACTCCTGAATGGCGGCATACCCCACGGCGCCGATAAAGCACAGGCTCACCCCCTGCAGGAAGCGCAGCAGGGTAAATTGTTCAATGTTTTGCGCCAGCAGCGTGGCAAGACAGGTGACGATAAACCACACCACGCCCGTCAGCATCACCGGACGACGGCCAATACGATCCGACAGCGGACCTAACAGCCACTGCAAAAACATGCCGCCGGCCAGATAGGCGGTCATGGAGGTCGGTACCCACTCGATTCCCGCGTTGTACTGCGCCACTACGGCCAGCATACCGGGCTGGATCATATCGTTGCCGATATAGGTAGAAAATTCGTAGAGCACCAGACACAGAGGGAAAAGCAACGCCTGACGACCCAGACGTGAACCAGAAGAAGAACGGTTTAACATGCAATCTCTTTATAATGACAAAATCGCGACGAGTGTAATGAAATGCCGCAGCCCGAGATAGTGATTTATCGAGGATAAACAGAAATAAAGCACATATCGTCTTCGTTTAAGGTTTCCTTAAGTTGACAGATTTATGATAGCCCCATTACTCGTCAACGACCCCAAATTATGGCACTCACTTCCAGCCGTTCAGAATTGTCTAACTTACAGACAAATAAGACAAAACGACTTTACCGCTTGCCGGGCCGCTTTTATGGTTATCAGCTTTTCGTACTGGTCGTCCTTGCCGTGCTTTTCACGTGGTTATCACGCAATGAAGCGCTCGACAGATGGATCACTGGTTTTTGGTATGACGCGGCAACGCAGAGCTTTCCGCTGCAGAAAGATCATCTGCTGGATCTGCTGAACCACCGTCTGGCGAAGTACATTGCCATCGCCTTAGGTGCCGTGGCGCTGTTTTACGGCGCTTACAAGCGTAACGCAAGGCTGGTCACGGCGGCGCTGCTGATGGGCGTTGGTGCGCTGGTGGTAGGCGTGCTGAAAAGCGTGAGCCATCACAGCTGCCCGTGGGATCTGGTGGAATATGGCGGTAAAGCTGTCTCTTATCCCCTGTTCAGCGCCGTCCCTGCTGACAGCGGTCCGGGGCGCTGCTTCCCCGGCGGTCACGCCTCCAGCGGCTTTATGGTGATGGGGCTGTTTTTTGCCTTCTGGCGCGAGCGTCCGCGTCTCGCCTGGTCCTTCGTCGCGCTGGGCGTGGTGTTAGGCCTGGTGATGGGCTACGGCCAGATCATGCGCGGGGCGCATTTTTTCTCTCACAACCTGTGGGCTGGGTGGTGGGTCTGGTTTTCTCAGGTGGTGGTCTACGGCCTTATTTCCACCCGGTTTGCTAAAGAGTGATAACGCTATGTTAGAGAATCTGAATTATCAGCTGTTTTATCTGATCAACGCCACCCCGGCCTCGCCTGAGTGGATGATCGACTTTGCCACCTTCCTGGCAAAAGATCTGATCAGCATCGTGCCCGCGCTGGCCGCCATCCTCTGGCTGTGGGGACCTCGTAGCCAGGTGAAAGCGCACCGCCAGCTGGTGATCAAAGTGGCGATGGCGCTGGGCGTGAGCGTTCTGGTGAGCTTCGCACTGGGTCATGTGTTCCCGCACCCCCGTCCTTTTGTGGCTCACGTGGGCTATACCTTCCTGCACCACGCGCCGGATGACTCGTTCCCGAGCGATCACGGTACGGTGATCTTCACCTTCGCACTGGCTTTCCTGTTCTGGCATCGCCTGTGGTCTGGTGCGGTCCTGATGGTGGCAGCCCTGGCAATCGCCTGGTCTCGCATTTACCTGGGTGTTCACTGGCCGCTGGATATGGTGGGCGGTTTCCTGGTCGGGCTGATTGGCTGCGTGAGCGCGGCTATCCTGTGGAGTCTCTTCGGTGAAGCGCTCTACCGCACGCTGTCTTCACTCTATCGTGCCATTTTCGCTATCCCGATCCGCAAAGGCTGGATACGTGACTAACCCCAACCTGACAGGTTACACTT
The DNA here is from genome assembly GCF_055817355.1 of Enterobacter sp. PL_is379. Lineage (NCBI taxonomy): Bacteria > Pseudomonadati > Pseudomonadota > Gammaproteobacteria > Enterobacterales > Enterobacteriaceae > Enterobacter > Enterobacter sp. PL_is379. The sequence goes on along the minus strand of NZ_JBVPGT010000033.1, from coordinate 292,141 downwards.
GAACCCCCGCCCTGCGGGGGTTCACTTTTTTATCCCGAGGAACTATGGAAACACGTCGCGATGACCGCATTGCTCAGCTGCTACAGGCGCTGAAGCGCAGCGATAAGCTGCATCTTAAGGAAGCCGCCAACCTCCTCGGCGTCTCAGAGATGACCATTCGTCGGGATCTGAATAGCGAGAGCGCGCCCGTCGTGCTGCTGGGCGGGTATATTGTGCTTGAGCCGCGCAGCGCCAGCCATTATCTGATCAGCGACCAGAAGACGCGCCTGGTGGAAGAGAAACGCAAAGCCGCGCGGCTTGCGGCCTCACTGGTACAGCCGCACCAGACGCTGTTTTTTGACTGCGGTACCACTACGCCGTGGATTATCGAGGCCATCGACAGCAGCATTCCGTTCACCGCCGTCTGCTACTCCCTGAACACCTTTCTGGCGCTTCAGGAGAAACCCGAGTGCAGGGTGATCCTCTGCGGCGGCGAGTTTCACGCCAGCAACGCCATCTTTAAGCCGCTTAACCTGCAGGACACGCTCAGCAATCTCTGTCCGGATATCGCGTTTTATTCCGCCGCCGGCGTCAACGTGCGTCAGGGCGCGACCTGCTTTAATCTGGAAGAGCTGCCGGTGAAGCACTGGGCGTTGAGCGCCGCGCAGTACCATGTGCTGGTAGTCGATCACAGCAAGTTTGGTAAGGTACGTTCGGCAAGAATGGGCGAGCTTGCGCAGTTCGATGCCATCGTCAGCGATTGCCGCCCGGACGACGAGATCGTGGCCCACGCGAAGGCGCAGCAGGTGAAGTTGATGTATTAAACGGGGTGCGGTCTGGTGCTCTCACCCCGGCCCTCTCCCACAGGGAGAGGGAGAAAACCCATCGAGTTTAGCTAAACCAGCTGCCAAACCACCCGTGGAATTTCATCATCACGAAATCCCACATCCGGCTGAAGAAGCCACCCTCTTCCACCGCTTCCATCACAATCAGCGGACGCTGTTCAATCGACTTACCGTTGAGCTGGAAATCAATGGTTCCGACCACCTGGCCTTTTTTCAGCGGCGCGGTGAGCTGCGGGTCGGTCAGGGTGTAGCTGGCTTTCAGGTTTTTCAGCTGACCGCGCGGAATGGTCACCGAGCCCGCCTCACCCGCGCCCAGGTTCACTTCGCTCTTGTCGCCAAACCAGACGCGTTGGCTGACGAACGTGGCATCCGGTTTAATCGGCGTCACGGTTTCATAGAAGCGGAAGCCCCAGGTCAGCAGTTTTTCTGATTCATTAAAGCGAATACGGTCGGTTTTGGTGCCCAGCACCACCGAAATCAGGCGCATATCGCCCTGGGTCGCGGAGGCCACCAGGTTATAACCAGCACCCGCCGTGGTGCCGGTTTTCATCCCGTCCACATTGACGTTGCTGCTCCACAGCAGGCGGTTGCGGTTCGGCTGGCGGATTTTGTTGAACGTAAACTCTTTCTCTTTGTGGATCGCGTATTCATCTGGCACGTCGTGGATCAGCGCTTTCCCCAGCAGCGCCATGTCGCGCGCGGTACTGAACTGTCCCGGCGAATCCAGACCGTGAACCGTTTTAAAGGTCGTATTGGTCAGGCCCAGCTTTTGCGCGTAGCCATTCATCAAACCAATGAAAGAATCCTGGCTGCCGGCAACATAATCGGCCAGCGCGATGCACGCATCATTTCCCGACTGAATAATTACCCCTTTGTTCAGATCGGAAACGGAAACCTGATCGCCCGGCTTCAGGAACATCACCGATGACCCGCGCAGCGCCGGGTTGCCGGTCGCCCACGCGTCCTTACCGATGGTCACCATATCGTTCAGCTTAATCTTGCCCGCTTTTAACGCCTGGCCCACCACATAGCTGGTCATGATTTTGGTCAGGCTTGCCGGATCGAGTTTCTCATCCGCATTCCCTTCCGCCAGCACTTTACCGCTGGAATAATCCATCAGGATCCAGGCGCGCGCATCCACAGGCGGCGCTTCGGGCGCAGCCTGTTCAGCTGCGTAGAGCGTTGGTGCAAACAGGAAAATAAGCGCAGAGCCGGTCGCCAGGCTGCGCAGAGAAGTCATTTTACGCGTCATAAATGCCACCCGAGTGTCCATTCAAAAATTACGTCACATCACCGTGTCGCAAGAAGCGATGAGTAATAGCGCACTAAAACCGTTAAAGAAACCCAACGAGGGTAAAGTTATTAAAGTTTATGCAATAACATTCAGATACGCTTTGATTAAGACGATTTTTTTGTCTTCTGTTGCGTAATTGTTAGGTTTATCTCACCATGGCGAAAGGCTGACTCGGATTCACATCTCATCGGGAGTAAATATGATTACGCTGTGGGGCAGAAATAATTCGACCAACGTTAAGAAAGTGCTCTGGACGCTGGAAGAGCTGGATTTACCGTTCAATCAAATCATGGCTGGCATGTCGTTCGGCGTGAACAAAGAGGCAGACTATCTGGCCATGAACCCGAACGGTCTGGTGCCGCTGCTGCGCGATGATGAAACAGACGCGACGCTTTGGGAGTCCAACACCATTGTGCGTTACCTCGCCGCGCAGTACGGTCAGGGCCGTCTGTGGGTTGAAAACCCCGCCCGGCGCGCTCAGGGCGAAAAGTGGATGGACTGGGCAAACCAGACGTTATCCCCGACCCACCGCGTGATCCTGATGGGGCTTATCCGCACGCCGGAAGCTGAACGCGACTATCCCGCAATTCACGCCGCGCAGGATGCCTGCGAAAATCTGTTTGCGATGATGGATGACGAGCTGGCGAAGCACGCATGGTTCTCCGGCGAGGCGTTCGGCACAGGCGATATCGCCGTGGCGCCGTTCGTCTGTAACCTGACCAACATGGGTCTGAAGTGGACGCCGCGCCCTCACCTTGAGCGCTGGCTTAAACAGCTGAGCGATCGCCCGGCGTACCGCAACGTGGTGATGATCCCGGTCACCTGATTACGCTCCGGACGGGCTGACTTTCAACAGCTGCCCGTCCGTCTCGTCGGTCAGGACATACAGATACCCATCCGGCCCGACCCGCACATCGCGAATACGCTGGTCCCGGTCGCCCAGAATGCGCCCGTCCTCCGTCACCTTGTTTCCCTCCACGCTCAGCACGATCACGTCCTTCTCCTTCAGCGCCCCAATAAACAGCTTGTTTTTCCACTGCGGGAAAACGTCGCTGTTGTAGAACGCCATGCCGCTCACCGCGGGTGAGACTTTCCAGACGAACAGCGGCTTCTCGGTGCCCTCAACGTGCTCGCCTTTGGCTTCCGGGATTTTCAGGCCGCTGTAGTTAATGCCGTGCGTGGCCAGCGGCCAGCCGTAGTTCTTACCTTTCTCCGGAATGTTGATCTCATCCCCGCCGCGCGGGCCATGCTCGTTCAGCCAAAGCGTGTCGCTCCAGGGGTTCATCGCCATCCCCTGCGGGTTGCGAATGCCGTAAGACCAGATTTCGGGCCGCGCGCCGGGGGTATTCACAAAGGGGTTATCCGACGGGACTTTCCCGTCTTCGGTGAGGCGCACCACTTTACCCTGCAATTTATCCAGATCCTGCGCCGTCGGACGCTGATTGTTCTCGCCGAGTCCGATAAAGAGAGAACCTTTGCCGTCAAACACCAGTCGTCCACCAAAATGGTTCCCGGTGGAGAGTTTCGGCATCTGGCGGAACACCACCTGGAAGGCTTCAATACGCGTAAAATCGTCGCTTAGCCGGCCATAGCCCACCGCCGTCCCGGCTTTGCCGTCACTCCCTGCTTCGGCGAAGCTCAGCCAGACGCGGCGTGATTTTTCAAAATCCGGGGCGAGGACCACGTCCAGCAATCCTCCCTGACCGTTTGCCCAGACCTTCGGCACGCCGATAATCGGATCGGACAACCCTTTTCCGGCCTGCCAGCGTTTGAGCTGACCGTCCTTCAGGGTTACCAGCAGGCCTTTATTGTCCGGCAGAAACGCCAGAGACCAGGGGTGATCGAGTTTATTTTGCAATACCTCGACCTTGACCGCCTCTGGGGCAGCAAGAAGCGAAAACGGAATGAACAACGCAGGCAGGGAAATTAGCGAGGATCGAGGCATAACGCGCTCCTTTATCGGCATATGGCATAAAGGTTAGCCACTGCATCCGGGCGCGTTACCACTTTTACAAAAGCTTAATCAGAAGGGGGAGTTGCCTCCCCCGGGATCAGTGCTGTTCAAGCTGTTTGTGCTCGTTCAGACACATGATGCATAGAGAGAGCGTTGTCAGGCAGTTTTCAAGCTTCTCCGCGTTTACGGCGATAAAGTTCGGGCAGTCGTGGCGTCCGTTCATCAGACACACCCCTGCAATGGAGAGCACCTCGGCGGCGCGGCGCAGCGCTATTTCTTCACTTTCGCCGCCGTTCGCCTTCAGGGTCGGTGCTTTTTCACGCATGAAACTACACAGTTCAAATAGGTTATCACGCAGATGTTCGCTTTCGCTGACTGACATATACCCTTTTGCCTTCCTCAACTGCAGGTACGCGGCCAGGTCGATTCGGGCGTTGATCAGCTTGTTCAGCAGATCGCGTTTAAGTCTGTCAACGGTCATGCTCTTTCCTCCTCTGTCAGCCATGGTGCATAGTCAGGATAAGTTCATTTTTTGTACAGTTTAATGCCTGAGATCAATTTTTATTAACTGATTAACATAATTTACAATGTTACAACCTCACGCGCAGCGAAGCGCGTTACGGGGAGCTATGCTACTTTTTTATTAGGCTGAATGGCTTGCAAAATCGCACTCGCAGAGGTGAGTATGGCAGCACTCCCGGTGTCTGAAAAAATATGTTCTCTCTCTAAGGTAGACCTGAATCTTCTCACCATCTTTTGCTTAATCTATAGCGTAGGAAGCATTTCTAAGGTTGCCGATATGCTGGACATATCCGCTTCTGCTGTCAGCCAGTCGCTGCGAAAACTGCGTGAAATGATGGGGGACAACCTCTTTGTCCGCAGCGGCAACATCCTGCTGCCGACAGTGTTTTCAGATGAGCTTTACGATAATACAATCTCGATAATCGATAAGCTCTCCACCCTTCTGCCTGACTCAGTCCCCTCACGTAAGAAGCGCGTGACGCTTTATACAGAATCCTTTATTTCTCCGCTGGTGGTGCCGGAATTAACGGAAAAGCTCCTTGAAACGAATTCAGACATTAGTCTGCTGCATCGCACTGAAGACCTGAATGAACAAAAAACCACTGAACTGCTGAACATGCGTCAGGCTGATGTGGTGTTCTCTACGTTCTCAGTGGAAAACAGCAACATCCGATGTCAGAAGGTGTGCGATATTGACCTGGTGCTTGTCGCCGCGCAGGATAACCCGCTTTATGGCAGTACTATCGATGAAGAGCTGTTCAGAAATGCCAGCCTGGTGGGCTATAACACTAAAAACGAAAAAATTATTTATTACCGCAGCATCGCTGATAAAAAATTCCGCTCCAGCGAACGCTGTTTACTCACCACCTCGTTTGCTTCCATTCTGATCATTATCGCCAAAACTCCATGTCTGGGGATTATTCCCGAGCGCGCCTTTGCCACTTACTCAGAGATGTACAAGCTCAGACGAGTTGGCACCCCGTTCCCGTTACCGAAATTCAGCATTTACTCCTCATACCGAAAAGAGAGCAATAAATTGCTCTCTACTGTGCTGGATGACCTGCTGGTCCCGACAACTTAGCGGCGCGTTTCAGTTCTGATTTAATTTTTCGCGGATTTAGCCCTGTTGCGACAGCAATATCGGTTAGCTTGACGCCGTGCGCATAAAGGGTTTTAGCCATAGCGACTTTGGACTGGACATACATATCTTTCATTAAGGATCTCACAAGTCATGTTGACAGGGTGAAAGATATCTTTTGATGATTTTTTAGCCAATTAGCATCACTTAAAGCCGGGATAAGTAATTCTAAACAGTGTTGCTAAGCAAAGCGGTTGATCCAAACCTGCTGAGATCGCCACAGACCTGTATAAATCCCCCGCGATACGCTGTAAAATCCCGCCCTGATAACTCCATAATTGATGAATTTTTAACCTATGAGCAATGTTACGCACCAGCCGAAAATCGGCTTCGTCTCCCTGGGCTGCCCGAAAAACCTGGTGGATTCAGAACGCATCCTGACCGAACTGCGCACCGAGGGCTATGACGTGGTGCCAAGCTACGACAACGCCGATATGGTGATCGTTAACACCTGCGGGTTTATCGACAGCGCGGTTCAGGAGTCACTGGAAGCCATCGGTGAAGCCCTGACGGAAAACGGCAAAGTGATCGTGACCGGCTGTCTGGGCGCGAAAGAAGACCAGATCCGCGAAGTGCACCCGAAGGTGCTGGAGATCACCGGCCCGCACAGCTACGAGCAGGTGCTGCAACATGTTCATCACTACGTGCCAAAACCCAAGCACAACCCGTTCCTCAGCCTCGTGCCGGAACAGGGCGTGAAGCTGACGCCGCGCCACTACGCGTACCTGAAAATTTCCGAAGGCTGCAACCATCGCTGCACCTTCTGCATCATCCCGTCCATGCGTGGCGATCTGGTGAGCCGTCCCATTGGTGAAGTGCTGGCGGAAGCCAAACGTCTGGCCGACGCGGGCGTGAAGGAGCTGCTGGTCATCTCCCAGGACACCTCGGCCTACGGTGTAGACGTTAAACACCGCTCCGGTTTCCACAACGGCGAGCCGGTGAAAACCAGCATGGTGGGCCTGTGCGAGCAGCTGTCCAAACTCGGTATCTGGACGCGTCTGCACTACGTCTACCCGTACCCGCACGTTGACGACGTCATCCCGCTGATGGCGGAAGGCAAAATTCTGCCGTACCTGGATATCCCGCTGCAGCACGCCAGCCCGCGCATTCTGAAGCTGATGAAGCGTCCTGGCTCCGTTGACCGCCAGCTGGCGCGTATCAAGCAGTGGCGCGAGATCTGCCCGGATCTGACCCTGCGCTCCACCTTCATCGTCGGCTTCCCGGGTGAAACCGAAGAAGACTTCCAGATGCTGCTCGACTTCCTGAAAGAAGCGCGTCTGGACCGTGTCGGCTGCTTCAAGTACAGCCCGGTAGAAGGCGCAACCGCCAACGAGCTGGCGGACCAGGTGCCGGAAGAGGTGAAAGAAGAGCGCTGGAACCGCTTCATGCAGCTGCAGCAGCAGATCTCTGCCGAGCGTCTGCAGGAAAAAGTGGGCCGCGAGATTATGGTTATCATCGACGAAGTGGATGAAGAAGGCGCGATTGGCCGCAGCATGGCGGACGCCCCTGAAATCGACGGTGCGGTGTACCTGAACGGCGAAACCAGCGTTAAGCCGGGTGATATTATTCGCGTGAAGGTTGAAAACGCGGATGAGTATGACCTGTGGGGTAGCCGGGTTTAATCTCCCCCTCTGTAGTAGGCCGGGTAAGGCGTAGCCGCCACCCGGCACATTTCACAGCACTACCCCTTAATCCTCGGATCCAGCGCGTCGCGCAGCCCGTCACCCAGCAAATTAAACGCCAGCACGGTCAGGAAAATCGCCAGACTCGGGAAGATCGCCACGTGCGGGGCAATCACCATATCTGCCCTCGCCTCGTTCAGCATCGCGCCCCACTCCGGCGTTGGAGGCTGAGCCCCTAACCCCAGAAACGACAGGCTGGCGGCCGAGATAATCGACACGCCGATACGCATGGTGAAATAGACCACGATGGACGACACCGTCCCCGGCAGAATATGGCTGAAGAGAATGGTGGCGTCGCTGGCCCCCATACTGCGGGCCGACTCGATAAAGGTCTGCTGTTTCAGCACCAGCGTGTTGCCGCGCACAAGACGAGCAAACGCCGGAATCGAAAACACAGCGACCGCAATGATGACGTTTGCCATGCCGCTGCCCATGATCGCCACCACGGCAATCGCCAGCAAAATGCCGGGAAAAGCAAACAGCACGTCGCAGATGCGCATGATGATGCGATCCCACCAGCCTTCGTAATACCCGGCAACGAGACCCAGCACGGTACCGATGGCCGCGCCAATCAGCACCGCGAACACCCCGGCGGCAAGCGAGATCTGCGCCCCCACCAGCACGCGGCTAAAGATATCGCGACCTAGGGAGTCCACGCCGAACCAGTGCAGCATCGACGGTCCGTCGTTCAGACGGTCGTAGTCAAAATAGTTTTCCGCATCAAACGGCGCCACCCACGGCGCAATCACCGCCACCGCAATCAGCAGCAACACAAACAGCCCCGCGGTCATCGCGACCGGCTGACGGCGAAAACGCCGCCAGAATTCAGACCATGGGGTGCGGACGTGGTCCGGTTTTAGACCCGGCATCGCGTTTAAAACGGCCTGACGTCGCCAGTTCAACAATCGCATCTTACTTGTACCTGATGGCCGGGTTAATGGCGGCGTAGAGCACATCCACCACTAAGTTGATAAGAATAAACTCCAGCGAGAAAAGCAGGACTTCCGCCTGAATCACCGGGTAGTCGCGCATCTCGACGGAATCGACCAGCAGGCGTCCCAGCCCCGGCCAGTTGAAGACCTTTTCCACGACGATAGAGCCGCCCAGCAGGAAGCCAAACTGCAGTCCCATCATCGTCACGACCGGGATCATTGCATTGCGGAACCCGTGCTTGAGAATGACCCACTTCTCGCTGACCCCTTTCGCCCGCGCGGTGCGAATATAATCTTCGCTCAGCACGTCAACGAACGAGGCGCGGGTAAAGCGGGCCATCACCGCCGACACGGCAGCTCCCAGCGTCATGGAAGGCAGAATGTAATGCTTCCAGGTATCGGCCCCGACGGTCGGCAGCCAGCCCAGTTCGACGGAGAAGATCTGCATCAGCAGCATCCCCAGCGCGAATGCCGGGAAGGAGATGCCGGTCACCGCCAGCGCCATGCCGAGCTTGTCCGGCCAGCGGTTGCGCCAGACGGCCGCGATAATCCCGGCGCCCAGCCCAAACACGACCGCCCAGCTCATACTGGCAATCGTTAACCAGAACGTCGGCATAAAGCGGCTGGCAATCTCCTCCGACACCGGACGGCGCGATACCATCGAGATACCAAAATCGCCCTGCAGAACGTTGCAAATATAGTGGATGAACTGCATATACAGCGGCTGGTCGAGGCCAAGCTGCTTACGCACCAGCTCAATGACGGTGGCATCCGCTTCAGGCCCGGCAACCAGACGCGCCGGATCGCCCGGCAGCATATGGACAAACAGAAACACCAGGATCGCCACAATCAGCAGCGTCGGGATAAGCCCCAGCAGGCGTTTACACACATAATTCAGCATGAGGTTTATTTTAAATCCGCATCGTCAAAGCTAAAGCCCGTATCCGGCATAATGTAGAACCCGGTCAACGCTTTATTATGGGCTGACACCAGTTTCTCTACCACCAGCGGCACCCACGGCGACTCTTTCCAGATGATGTCCTGCGCGTCCTTGTAGAGACGTGCTTTCTCCTCCGGCTTGGTGGTTTTCAGGGCATCGGCCAGGTCTTTGTCCACCTGCGGGTTGGTGTAAAACGCGGTGTTGAACAGGGTTGGCGGCCAGTTCTGCGAGGCAAACAGCGGCGACAGCGCCCAGTCTGCTTCACCGGTCGAGGCCGACCAGCCGGTATAGAACATCCGCACGCCGCTCTCTTTCTGTCCTTTCCCCTCCACCTCTGCCGCACGCTGTCCGGCATCCATCGCGGTCACCTGCGCCTTGATGCCGACCTGCGCCAGCTGCTGCTGGGTAAACTGCAGCACCTTCTGAGCGGTACTGTGATTATGCGAGGACCACAGCGTGGTGCTGAAGCCGTTCGGGAAGCCCGCCTCTTTCAGCAGCTCGCGCGCTTTGGCCGGATCGTACGGCCACGGCTGATAGCTTTGCGCATAGGCGATAGCCGGCGGCAGCACGCCGGTGGCCGGAGTGGCATAGCCCGCAAAGGCGACCTTCACCAGCGCCTGACGGTTAATGGCGTAGTTGATGGCCTCACGCACCTTCGGGTTATCGAACGGCTTTTGCGTGACGTTCATGCTGATGTAGCGCTGCATGATCGACGGGCTGGCGACCAGCTCCAGCTTGCTGTTTTTCTGCAGAATGGCGGCCTGCTCATACGGGATCGGGAAGGCAAACTGCGCCTCGCCGGTTTGCAGCATCGCCGCGCGGGTGTTGTTGTCCACCACCGGGCGCCAGGTGATGGTATCGAGCTTCGGCAGCCCCTGCTGCCAGTATCCGGCGAATTTCTTCACCTTCACAAAATCGGTCTGGTTCCAGGTGAGCAACTCGTACGGACCGGTGCCAACAGGGTGGAAGCCGATCTCCTTGCCGTATTTCTTCAGCGCGGCAGGGGAAATCATCGCCGTTGCCGGATGCGCCAGAATATTGATAAACGCGGAGAACGGCTCTTTCAGGGTGATTTTTACCGTTGCCGGGTCGACCACCTCGGTGCTGGCGATATTTTTATACAGGTTATAGCGCTTGAGGCTATTTTCCGGATTGCTGGCACGATCGAGGTTAACCTTCACCGCCTCCGCATTGAAATCTGTCCCATCCTGGAACTTCACGCCGGTCCTGAGCTTGATGGTATACACCAGTCCGTCGTCGGACACGGTGTACCCCTCCGCCAGCACGTTTTTGAGCTTCATCTCTTTATCCAGGCCAAACAGGCCCTGGTAGAACGATTTCGCCACCGCCTGAGAGAGCGTGTCGTTGGCGTCATACGGATCGAGCGTGGTGAAATTAGAGCCGACGGCAACCACCACATCTTTGGCAGCGAACGCGGGGGCAGCGGCCAGGGCTGCCGTCACGCTCGCGGCTAACAACCATCTACGCGCTACAAATGTAACCATTGTGTTCTCCTGCCTGTTGAAAGTTATAACCGCGAAAAGGCATTGTCCTGACGCGGGGGAGCCACGAAATGCCCCGGACTGACCTCGCGCAGCGCCACGCGCTCCACGGCCTCGCCGCGCTTACGAATATTGCTCGGCATTTCATCCTGCAGCAGCACGCGCTGGCCGTGACGATGCGCGGGATCGGCTACCGGGACCGCCGCGATGAGCTTGCGGGTGTACGGGTGCTGTGGGTTCTCAAACACCGCTCTTCGCGGACCAATTTCCACGATTTGCCCCATAAACATCACCGCCACGCGATGGCTGATGCGCTCGACCACCGCCATGTCGTGCGAGATAAACAGGAAGGCGATGCCCATATCCCGCTGTAAATCCAGCAATAAGTTGATGATTTGCGCCCGGATAGAGACATCCAGCGCCGAGACGGACTCATCGGCAATCACCACTTTCGGGTTTAGCGCCAGCGCGCGGGCGATGCAGATACGCTGCCGCTGTCCGCCGGAAAACTCGTGCGGATAACGCCAGGCATGCTCCGGCTTCAGGCCGACGCGCTCCAGCAGCCAGGCCACGCGACGCTGTGCCGCTTCGCCGTCGAGCAGGTTATGTACCCGCAGCGGCTCCATGATCGAATACCCCACCGTATGGCGCGGGTCGAGGGAGGCATACGGATCCTGGAAAATAAACTGAATATCCCGCCGCACCGCCTGCAGCCTGCTGTCCGGAAGGGTATCAATGCGCTCACCGTTAAAGGTAATGCTGCCTTCCTGTGACTCCACCAGACGGAGCAACGCGCGTCCGGTGGTGGATTTACCGCAGCCGGACTCCCCCACCAGCGCCAGCGTTTCGCCCGGCCAGAGATCGAAACTGACGTTTTCCACCGCATGCACTTCGCGCTTCACCCGGTTCAGTACGCCGCTGCGCAGCGGAAACCGGGTGACCAAATCGCGCACTTCCAGAATGGGCTTACCCGGCACCACGGTGTCCTGCTCGCGCTCATCCTCCTGCTGCTCGGACGCCTCGAGAGAAATCAGGGGGAAGCGGCGCGGCAAATCGCTACCGTTCATCGCCCCCAGACGCGGAACCGCCGCCAGCAGCGCTTTGGTGTAAGGATGCACGGGCGCGTGAAAAATCTGCTCAACCGTGCCGGTTTCCACCGCGCTGCCCTTATGCATCACCAGTACGCGATCGGCGATATCGGCGACCACGCCCATATCGTGGGTGATGAAAATCACCCCCATCTCCATCTCCTGCTGCAGGACTTTGATGAGCTGCAGGATCTGCGCCTGAATCGTCACGTCCAGCGCCGTCGTTGGTTCGTCAGCAATCAGCACTGCGGGACGGCAGGAGAGCGCCATGGCAATCATCACCCGCTGGCGCATGCCGCCGGAAAGCTGATGCGGATAGCGCCCCAGAATGGCCTGCGCCTCCGGAATGCGCACCAGCTCCAGCATCCGTCGGGCCTCTTTGAGCGCTTCATCGCCGCTCAGCCCCTGATGCAGGCGGATGGACTCGGCAATTTGCTCCCCGACCGGGAACACCGGGTTCAGGGAGGTCATCGGCTCCTGGAAGATCATCGCAATATCCGCCCCGCGCACGCTCTGCATCTGCGAACCGCTTAGCTCATTTAAATCAATGACCTGACGATTACGGCGGCGCAGGAGCATTTTCTCGCTGCTGATTTGCCCGCCCGTCTGTTCCAGCAGGCGCATCAGCGCCAGCGCGGTAACCGATTTCCCGGAGCCGGACTCGCCAACAATCGCCAGCGTCTCGCCGCGCCTGAGCGTGAACGATAAATTCTGTACTGCGGGGATGAACTGCCGCTCTTCCTGAAACGCAATATCGAGCTGATGGACAGCCAGCACTTCGCGGTTGTCCAGTTCTTCACTGTGCGGCACGCGCTGCCCCCTTATTCACGATAGATGCCCGTGCTCGGTTCATCACCGGCATAACCCCAGGCGCGATACATGCCTTCGCTGTTGAACGGCAGTGCCACGTTGCCCTCACGATCCACCGCAATGAGTCCGCCGACGCCGCCCAGGGCAGGCAGTTTTTCCATCACCACGCGCTCGCAGGCCTCGCTCAGGCTTAAGCCGCCGTAATCCATCAGCGCGGTGATGTCGTAGGCCGCGAGGGCGCGAATAAATACTTCCCCGGTTCCGGTACACGACACCGCCGCCGTCGCGTTATTGGCATAGCAGCCGGCGCCCGGCAGCGGGCTGTCGCCCACGCGTCCGGGCAGCTTGTTGGTCATCCCGCCCGTTGACGTCGCCGCCGCGAGGTTTCCGGCCTTATCCAGCGCCACCGCGCCGACCGTGCCCATTTTGGTGGTTTCATCAAGCGGCGCACTGTGGTCAAGCTGCGTCATGCCCGCCGAACGGGCGTCCAGCAGCTGCTGATAGCGCGCTTCCGTGGAAAACAGATCCGGCGATACCGGCTCCATTCCATGTTCGAAGGCAAACCTCTCCGCCCCCGCGCCCGTCAGCAGCACGTGCGGACTCGCTTCCATCACCAGACGCGCGGCCAGCACCGGGTTACGCAGGTGGCTGACGCCTGCCACGGCCCCCGCTTTCAGGGTGACGCCGTCCATCACGCAGGCATCCAGCTCGTGCGTTTCATCCCGGGTAAAGACCGAACCGATCCCCGCATTAAATAACGGGCACTCTTCCAGCAGGCGCACCGCCTCAGTGACCACGTCCAGCGCGCTTTCGCCCGCTTCCAGCATTCTCTGGCCCGTTTCCACAATGGCGTACAGCGCGTCGATGTAACGTTTTTCCTGCTCAGGCGTGAGCTGTGCTCGGGTGATTGCCCCGGCCCCGCCATGAATTGCGATTACCGCCTTAACCATTCGCATCACCCGTTAGCCTGTTTTGCGGCTTTTTCTATAAATATCATTATCGTCGACGAAACTTCAGATGATTTTTGAATATAGAAAGACGTAACAGTGATGTAAAGCGTGCACCCTTCGGTCATACAGTTAGCCGCACTTTTCTGCCATAATGGACGCTTTCGTTGTTACTCCGCAGGAGCCCACCATGGATTTTACCGCCGGATTGATGCCGCTTGAGACGGCACTCACGCAGATGCTTGACCGAGTTTCCCCGCTGCATGACGTTGAGACGCTGCCCCTCGTGCGCTGTTTTGGCCGTATTGCCGCGCGCGATATCGTCTCTCCGCTTAACGTGCCGGGGTTTGATAACTCCGCGATGGACGGTTACGCGGTACGCCTGGCGGATCTCCAGACGGGTAACGCCCTGCCGGTGGCGGGTAAAGCCTTTGCGGGTCAGCCGTTTAGCGGTGAATGGCCTGCGGGCACCTGCGTGCGCATCATGACCGGCGCACCGGTTCCGGCAGGCTGCGACGCCGTGGTGATGCAGGAAGAGACCGAACAGACCGACGACGGCGTGCGTTTTACCGCGAGCGTCAAAGCGGGCCAGAACATCCGCCGTACCGGCGAGGACATTACCCTCGGCGCGACGGTCTTTGCCGCCGGACAGAAGCTGACGGTAGCGGAGCTGCCGGTCCTGGCCTCGCTCGGCATCGCGGACATCGACGTTATCCGTAAAGTGCGCGTTGCCGTTTTCTCCACCGGCGACGAGCTGCAGCTTCCGGGCCAGCCGCTGCAGGACGGCCAGATCTACGACACCAACCGTCTGGCGGTACACCTGATGCTGGAGCAGCTGGGCTGCGAGGTGATTAACCTCGGTATCATTCCAGACGATCCGGAAAAACTGCGCGCGGCGTTTATCGAGGCGGATAAATCCGCCGACGTGGTCATCAGCTCCGGCGGCGTCTCCGTGGGCGAAGCGGATTACACCAAAACCCTTCTTGAAGAGCTGGGTGAAATCGCCTTCTGGAAGCTGGCGATCAAGCCGGGCAAGCCGTTCGCGTTTGGCAAGCTTTCACACAGCTGGTTCTGCGGCCTGCCGGGTAACCCAGTCTCGGCGGCACTCACCTTCTACCAGCTGGCGATCCCGCTGCTGGCGAAGCTTTCCGGCAACACGGCCAGCCCGCTGCCGGAACGCCAGCGCGTTCGTGCCGCCACGCGCCTGAAAAAATCACCGGGCCGCCTCGATTTCCAGCGCGGCATTCTGACCCGCAGCGCGGACGGCGAGCTCGAAGTGAGCACCACCGGGCACCAGGGCTCGCACATTTTCAGCTCCTTCAGCCAGGGCAACTGCTTTATCGTGCTGGAGCGCGAGCGCGGTAACGTGGAAGCCGGCGAATGGGTTGAGGTCGAGCGCTTTAACCACCTGTTCGGAGGCTGACATGACGGTGGAGCTGAGCGACCCGGAGATGATGCGCTACAACCGCCAGATTGTGCTGCGCGGGTTTGATTTCGAGGGCCAGGAAGCGCTTAAGTCGGCCAGCGTGCTGGTTGTCGGGCTGGGCGGTCTGGGCTGCGCCGCCGCGCAGTATCTTGCCGCAGCGGGCGTGGGAAAGATGACGCTGCTGGATTTCGATACCGTATCGGTCTCGAACCTGCAGCGCCAGACGCTGCACAGCGACGCGACTGTGGGCCAGCCGAAAGTGGAATCCGCCCGCACGGCGCTGGCGCGCATCAACCCCCACGTTCAGTTCACCCTGATTGACGCGATGCTGGATGACGACGCGTTGTCCGCGCAGATTGCGCAGCACGACCTGGTGCTGGACTGCACCGATAACGTCACCGTCCGTAACCAGCTGAACGCGGGCTGTTTTGCCCACAAAACCCCGCTGGTCTCCGGCGCGGCGATCCGCATGGAGGGGCAAATCAGCGTCTTCACGTACGCCGAGGGTGAACCCTGCTATCGCTGCCTGAGCCGTCTGTTTGGCGAGAATGCGCTGACCTGCGTTGAGGCGGGCGTGATGGCGCCGCTCGTCGGCGTGATTGGCTCATTGCAGGCAATGGAAGCGATCAAAGTCCTGGCGAATTACGGCACGCCCGCAGCGGGGAAAATCGTGATGTATGACGCGATGACCTGCCAGTTCCGCGAGATGAAGCTGATGCGTAACCCGGGGTGTGAGGTCTGCGGAGGGTAAACCCTGCTGCGGCCTGATGCCCTCACCCCAGCCCTCTCCCACAGGGAGAGGGAGAAAACCGTAGGCCGGGTAAGCGTTAGCGCCACCCGGCAACCGCGTCAGATCGACGTCCGTCCAAACGCACCCTGCCAGTCCTGCTCAAATTTCACGATCGCCGCATCCACTGCCGGAGAAGTAATAAACTGCTGCGCCACGTCCAGCGGCAGCGTGATGGACTCGCACCCTGCCAGCAGGCAGTCCAGCGCCTGACGCGGGGTTTTAAAGCTCGCGGCCAGCACCTTTGACTGCGGGGCATGCAGCGTCAGCAGCTGCTGTAATTCAACCACGGTCTGGATCCCGTCCCCACCCTGCGCGTCCACGCGGTTAACGTAAGGCGCCACATACTCGGCACCCGCCAGCGCGGAGAGCATCCCCTGCGCGGCGCCGTACACCGCCGTGCCCAGCGTCGGGATGCCTTCCGCTTTCAGCATCTTGATTGCCGCCAGCCCCTCTGCGGTCACCGGCACTTTCACCACCAGATCGTTAATGATGGTGCGCAGCTTACGCGCGTCCTCCACCATCCCTTCGGCGGTGGTCGCCATCACCTGGGCGAACAGACGACCTTTGCCACCCAGCGCGTCGTGCAGCTCTGGCAGCAACACGTCCAGCGGCGTTTTACCTGCCGCCACAATGCTTGGGTTGGTGGTCACGCCCGCCAGCGGGAAGATACGCGCCAGCTTTTTGACTGCCGCAACGTCAGATGTGTCGAGATAAAGTTCCATGATGTCACCCTCAAAATTAGCCTGCACTTACCCTATCACGACAAAACCTGCTCAAGAGTTGACCTGCATCAAGATAACTTTCATTCGAAAGTCATTTAATCTTCATATGCAATATGAGAGGCGAAATCATGATCTTCAATATTCAGCGTTACTCTACCCACGATGGCCCCGGCATTCGAACCGTGGTGTTCCTGAAAGGCTGCTCGCTGGGCTGTCGCTGGTGCCAGAACCCGGAAAGCCGCTCCCGCAGCCGGGACGTGCTGTTTGATGCGCGCCTGTGTCTGGACGGCTGCGACCTGTGCCAGCAGGCGGCACCGGGCTGTATCGAACGCGCGCTGAATGGCCTGGTCATCCACCGCGAAAAGCTGAATGAAGAGACGCTTAATGCCCTTACCGACTGCTGCCCGACGCAGGCGCTGACCGTCTGCGGTGAAGAGCAGCAGGTCGAGGAGATCATGGCGACCGTACTGCGCGACAAACCCTTCTACGACCGCAGCGGCGGCGGGATCACCCTCTCCGGCGGCGAGCCGTTTATGAACCCCGAGCTGGCGCAGGCCCTGTTTAAAGCCAGCCACGAACACGGGATCCACACCGCCGTCGAAACCTGCCTTCACGTGCCGTGGCACTATATCGAGCCGTCATTACCGTACGTCGATCTGTTCCTCGCCGACCTGAAGCACGTCGACGGTGACCTATTCAAGCAGTGGACGGACGGTTCGGCTAAGCGCATCCTGGACAACCTGAAACGCCTGGCCGCCGCCGGGAAAAAAATCACCATCCGCGTGCCGCTGATCCAGGGCTTTAACGCCGATAAAGCGTCCATAACCGCCATTACCAACTTCGCCGCCGACGAACTCGGCGTCGACGATATTCATTTTCTGCCGTATCACACGCTGGGCATGAACAAATACACCCTGCTCGGCCAACCCTACTCTGCCCCTGACAAACCGCTGGATAACCCTGCCCTGCTGGACTTCGCGCAGCAGTACGCCTGCCAGAAAGGGTTAACCGCGACCTTACGAGGATAAACTTATGACAACCCTGAATCTCAACACCCTCAGCGAGCGCATTAAGGCGCACAAAACGGCGCTGGTGCATATCGTTAAGCCGCCGGTCTGCACCGAGCGCGCGCAGCATTACACCGAAATGTACCAGCAGCACATGGACAAGCCGATCCCGGTCCGTCGCGCCCTGGCGCTGGCCCATCACCTGGCCGAGCGTACCATCTGGATCAAACACGACGAGCTGATTATCGGTAACCAGGCAAGCGAAGTGCGCGCCGCACCGATTTTCCCGGAATACACCGTCTCCTGGATTGAGAAAGAGATCGACGACCTGGCGGATCGCCCGGGCGCGGGCTTTGCGGTGAGCGAAGAGAACAAGCGCGTACTGCATGAGATCTGCCCGTGGTGGCGCGGCCAGACGGTGCAGGACCGCTGCTACGGCATGTTCACCGACGAGCAGAAAGGCCTGCTGGAAACCGGCATTATCAAAGCCGAAGGCAACATGACTTCCGGCGACGCGCACCTGGCGGTGAACTTCCCACTGGTGCTGGAGAAAGGTCTCGACGGCCTGCGCGCCAAAGTGGCAGAGCGCCGCTCGCGCATCAACCTGACGGTGCTGGAAGACCTGCACGGCGATCAGTTCCTGAAGGCAATTGATATCGTGCTGGAAGCGGTGAGCCTGCACATCAAACGCTTCGCCGTTCTGGCGCGCGAGATGGCCTCAACCGAAACCCGCGCAAGCCGCCGCGACGAGCTGCTGGCGATGGCGGAAAACTGCGACATCATTGCCCACGAGCCGCCAAAAACCTTCTGGCAGGCGCTGCAGCTGTGCTACTTCATTCAGCTGATCCTGCAGATTGAGTCCAACGGCCACTCCGTCTCCTTCGCGCGTATGGACCAGTATCTCTACCCGTTCTACCGCCGCGACGTGGAGCTGAACCTGAGC
Organism: Enterobacter sp. PL_is379; assembly: GCF_055817355.1. Lineage (NCBI taxonomy): Bacteria > Pseudomonadati > Pseudomonadota > Gammaproteobacteria > Enterobacterales > Enterobacteriaceae > Enterobacter > Enterobacter sp. PL_is379. Next base: position 273,620 of record NZ_JBVPGT010000033.1, on the reverse strand, counting down.
CTCGACCGCGAACACGCCATTGAGCTGCTGCACAGCTGCTGGCTGAAGCTGCTGGAAGTGAACAAGATCCGCTCCGGCTCGCACTCCAAGGCTTCCGCCGGAAGCCCGCTGTACCAGAACGTCACCATCGGCGGCCAGAAGCTGGTCAACGGTGAGCCGATGGACGCGGTGAACCCGCTCTCCTACGCGATTCTGGAATCCTGCGGTCGTCTGCGCTCCACCCAGCCGAACCTGAGCGTGCGCTACCATGCGGGCATGAGCAATGACTTCCTCGACGCCTGCGTGCAGGTGATCCGCTGCGGGTTCGGGATGCCTGCCTTTAACAACGACGAAATCGTGATCCCGGAATTCATCAAGCTCGGCATTGAGCGCGACGACGCCTACGACTACGCGGCGATTGGCTGTATCGAAACCGCGGTGGGCGGCAAGTGGGGCTATCGCTGCACCGGCATGAGCTTTATCAACTTCGCCCGCGTGATGCTGGCGGCGCTGGAAGGCGGCCGCGATGCCACCAGCGGCAAGGTGTTCCTGCCGCAGGAGAAAGCCCTCTCTGCCGGTAACTTCGACAATTTCGACGAGGTGATGGCGGCGTGGGATACCCAGATCCGCTACTACACCCGTAAATCCATCGAGATTGAGTACGTGGTGGACACCATGCTGGAGGAAAATGTCCACGATATTCTCTGCTCGGCGCTGGTGGACGACTGCATCGAGCGCGCGAAAAGCATCAAGCAGGGCGGCGCGAAGTATGACTGGGTCTCCGGCCTGCAGGTGGGCATCGCCAACCTCGGCAACAGCCTGGCGGCGGTGAAGAAGCTGGTGTTCGAGCAGGGCGTCATCGGTCAACAGCAGCTGGCGGCCGCCCTGGCGGATGACTTCGACGGGCTGACCCACGAGCAGTTGCGTCAGCGCCTGATCAACGGCGCGCCGAAGTACGGCAACGACGACGACAGCGTGGATATGCTGCTGACCCGTGCCTATCAGACCTATATTGAAGAGCTGAAGCAGTACCACAACCCGCGCTACGGCCGCGGCCCGATTGGCGGTAACTATTACGCGGGCACCTCTTCCATTTCCGCGAACGTGCCGTTTGGCGCGGCGACGATGGCGACGCCAGACGGACGTAAGGCGCACACCCCGCTGGCGGAAGGGGCAAGCCCGGCTTCCGGTACCGACCACCTGGGTCCAACGGCGGTGATCGGCTCTGTGGGTAAACTGCCTACCGAGGCGATTCTCGGCGGCGTGCTGCTGAACCAGAAGCTGAACCCGTCGACGCTGGAAAACGACAGCGATCGCCAGAAGCTGATGGTGCTGCTGCGCACCTTCTTCGAGGTGCATAAGGGCTGGCATATTCAGTACAACATCGTCTCGCGCGACACGCTGCTGGAGGCGAAGAAACACCCTGACCAGTATCGTGACCTGGTGGTGCGCGTCGCGGGCTACTCGGCGTTCTTCACCGCCCTGTCGCCGGATGCGCAGGACGATATTATTGCCCGTACTGAGCATACGCTGTAACGGTGTATCCCCTAAGGGGAAATGCGCACGCTGATGCCCTCACCCCGGCCCTCTCCCACGGGGAGAGGGAGAAAACACTAAAAACGGCAACCTCGGTTGCCGTTTTGCTTTTACTTTCGAATGAAATTAAATTTGTGCTCCCCGTCACCTTGTTATTAGAATGTTTCAAAACGCAGTGACCCAGGAGCACAGTATGACCGTTAAAGTTATCGTCACCGATATGGACGGAACTTTTCTTGATGATGCCAAGCAGTACGATCGTGACCGCTTCCAGGCACAGTTTGAGCAGCTTAAAGCCCGCGACATTGAATTCGTTGTCGCCAGCGGCAATCAGTATTACCAGCTCATCTCCTTCTTTCCGGAGCTGAAAGACAGGATCTCCTTCGTGGCGGAAAACGGCGCGCTGGTGTTCGATCGCGGGGAGCAAATTTTTCACGGCGAGCTGACCCGCCATGAATCGCAGATCGTCATTGGCGAACTGCTGAAAGATAAAGGGCTGAACTTCGTGGCCTGCGGGCTGGAGAGTGCCTACGTGAGCGACAAAGCCCCTGAAGCGTTCGTGGCGCTGATGTCAAAGCACTACCATCGCTTAAAGCGCATCAGCGATTACCGTGAAATTGACGACGTGCTGTTTAAGTTCTCCCTGAACCTGCCGGACAGCGATATCCCTAACCTGGTGGATAAGCTGCACGTCTCCCTGGACGGCATCATGAAGCCCGTCACCAGCGGCTTTGGCTTTGTGGATTTGATTATCCCCGGGCTGCACAAAGCTAACGGCATCAGCCGTCTGCTGAAGCGCTGGAAAATCTCCCCGCAGGAGTGCGTGGCCATTGGCGACAGCGGCAACGATGCCGAGATGCTGAAGCTGGTGAAATATTCCTTTGCGATGGGCAACGCGGCGGAAAGCATCAAAGAAATCAGCCGCTACAGCACCGACGACAATAACCATCAGGGCGCGCTGAACGTTATTCAGGCCGTGCTCGACAACCACTCCCCGTTCGACGCCTGATCCTCTCCTCGCCGGAGCCTGGCTCCGGCTTCTCACTCTTTTTCCGTCCTGTGGCTTGCGTCAAGTTTTTAAACTTGCATTAACTTAATTTTAACTTAAAGTATCATTTGTAGACATTTTTACTTTCGAATGAAAGATGAGAGGCAGTTATGACCTTTACCAGTGAAACCTTGCCGGCGGATCACAAAGCGGCAATCCGTCAGTTGAAACGTGAGCTGCGCGCGCAGATCGGCGACGTGCAGGCGGTTTTCAACAAGCTCAGCGATAAAATTGCCACCCGCGTGGCGGAAATCAACGCCCTTAAAAACAAAGGCGAATCCGTCTGGCCGGCGATCCCGTTCGCGGATGTAAAAAACGGCACGATTACCGACGCGCAGCGCGAAGCCGTTAAGCGCCGCGGCTGCGCGGTGATTAAAGGTCACTTCCCGCGCGAGCAGGCGCTGGCGTGGGATCAGTCGATGCTCGACTACCTCGATCTGAACAAGTTTGACGAGGTGTACAAAGGGCCGGGCGATAACTTCTTCGGCACCCTGACTGCTTCCCGTCCGGAGATTTACCCGATTTACTGGTCGCAGGCGCAGATGCAGGCGCGCCAGAGCGAAGAGATGGCGCAGGTGCAGTCGTTCCTGAACCGTTTATGGACATTCGAGAGCAACGGCAAACAGTGGTTTGACCCGGACGTGAGCGTGATTTATCCGGACCGTATCCGCCGCCGTCCGCCGGGAACCACCTCGAAAGGACTCGGCGCGCATACCGACTCCGGCGCGCTGGAGCGCTGGCTGTTGCCGGCCTATCAGCAGGTCTTTGCCCGCGTGTTTGACGGCAACATCGAGAAATACGATCCGTGGAACGCCGCGCACCGTACCGAAGTGGAAGAGTACACCGTCGATAACACCACCAAATGCTCGGTATTCCGCACCTTCCAGGGCTGGACGGCGCTGTCGGACATGATCCCCGGCCAGGGGCTGCTGCACGTGGTGCCCATCCCGGAAGCGATGGCGTACATTCTGCTGCGTCCGCTGCTGGACGACGTGCCGGAAGACGAGCTGTGCGGCGTTGCGCCGGGGCGCGTGCTGCCGGTTTCCGAGAAGTGGCACCCGCTGCTCATCGAGGCGCTGACCAGCATTCCGGCACTCGAGGCGGGTGATTCGGTGTGGTGGCACTGCGATGTGATCCACTCCGTCGCGCCGGTGGACAATCAGCAGGGCTGGGGCAACGTGATGTATATTCCCGCCGCACCGATGTGCGAGAAAAACCTCGCCTATGCGAAGAAGGTGAAGGAAGCGCTGGAGACCGGCGCGTCGCCGGGAGACTTCCCGCGCGAAGATTATGAAAAGAGCTGGCAGGACCGCTTTACCGTGAACGATCTCAACATCCACGGCAAGCGCGCGCTGGGCATGGTCTAACTGTCGTACAGCCCTTCCCGCTCCACGGCGGTGCGTCGTTTCCCCTGACGTATCCGCCGTACGGATCCCCGCACGGTCAACGTACCGTTAAGCAGTAACGTCCCCACCGGCGCGTCCGGGCGCATGAGCCGCTGCTGGAGCATGTGTACCGCTTCGGTTCCCAGTTCGTCGCGGGGAACGTGCACGGCCGTTAATGGAACATCCTGGATCGCCGCCAGGTTAAACCCGTCGATGCTCATCACCGACACGTCCTGCGGCACGCGCAGACCGTGGTTTTGTAATGCGCTGATGGTGCCCGCCGCCATAAAGTCGCCGCCGACCAGAAACGCGGTAGGTAAATCTTTCCCCTGCACTTCGCTGAGCCAGCTGCTGACCGCCTGTTCCGTTTCGCGCGCGCTGAAGCTGGGCACCACCAGCAGATCGCGTTTATCGCTGAACGTCAGGTTGTGGGACTGCCACGCGTCGCGGATCCCCGACAGGCGCAGCTCCATGGTGTAGCGACGCAGGCACAGTACGTTCATCACCTCACGGTGTCCCATCTCGAACAGGTATTCCGCAGCCCGCTCGCCAATGGCGCGGTGATCCGGCGCAACGGCAGGCAGACGCATGTGCCGGTCGCGGCAGTTAATCAGCATGCAGGGTTTACCCACATCTACCGCCAGATCGTGAATATGGGGATCGTCAATGCCGAGAAGGATTGCCGCCTGAGTATCCGGTTCATTCATGCGCGCCAGAAAAAGCTGGGCATCGCTGTCGTTCTCTTCCAGCGCGCAGTAGCGCAGGCGCACATCGTGGGATGCCAGGCCTTTACTCACGCTCTGGATCACGCGGTAGTAAAAGATGTCGGACCGCTCGTCGAAGGCGCGCTGGGGGGCAAAAACCACCAGGCTATTGAGCAGCAGCCGTCCCGCCGCCATGCCCTCCATCACCCCCAGCTCCCGCGCGCACGCCAGCACCTTTGCGCGCGCTTTTTCGCTGGTATTCGCTTTCCCCGCCAGCACCCGAGACACGGTGCTGATCGAGAGCTGCGTACGGGCGGCGATTTCGGTGATTTTTAGCCTTTTGTCCATTTTGTGATCTGGCTCCATTTGCGAAATGAAAAAATTTTCATAGCGTATCCGTCAGGCAATAACTGACATAAATGCCATCATGCCAGAGTGGTTGAGTCAGTTATGAGAAATTTTGCACAAAATCCACTATTGCCCACTCATTTTCTCCCTTAAGGTGAACTTGTCACACAACTTCCATACTAGTTGTATACCAACTTAAGCAGTTTAAACGGATAGAAATCAAAGGCATAAAAATCTGTGTGACACCTGAACCTCCGTCCCCTTACCGTCCGTCTTGTGGAGAGTAAAATGAGTCAGGACATCAATAACACCGTTGCGACAAGCAAAACCCGTCGCGTCATCAAGAACCTGCGCTGGTACGTGCTGGTGCTGTTCTTACTTGGCGTCACCGTTAACTACATCACCCGAAATTCGTTAGGCATTCTTGCCCCCGAGCTGAAAGAGAGCCTCGGGATCACCACCGAGCAGTACTCCTGGATCGTTGGCGCGTTCCAGATCGCCTACACCATTTTCCAGCCCCTCTGCGGCTGGCTGATTGACGTGATCGGCCTGAAGATTGGCTTTATGGTCTGCGCCGGCATCTGGGCGCTGATGTGTATTTTCCACGCGGGCGCCGGAAGCTGGCTGCACCTGGCTATTTTGCGCTTCTTTATGGGTGCCTCTGAGGCCGCCGCTACCCCGGCTAACGCCAAAACCATCGGTGAATGGTTCCCGAAATCAGAACGACCCGTTGCCGCCGGCTGGGCGGGCGTGGGCTTCTCCATCGGCGCGATGCTGGCTCCGCCAATCATCTACTTTGCTCACGCCTCGTTCGGCTGGCAGGGGGCGTTCATGTTTACCGGCGTGCTGGCGCTGCTGTGGGTGATCCTGTGGTGGGCGTTCTACCATAACCCGGAGCAGCACCCGAACCTGAGCAAGGACGAGCTGGCGTTTATCAAGCAGGATAACGAACCGCCTGCCGTCAAACTGCCCTTCCTGACCGCGCTGAAAACCGTCTCGAAGAACAAACGCTTCTACGGTATCGCCATCCCGGCCTTTATGGCGGAACCGGCCTGGGCGGTGCTGAGCTTCTGGGTGCCGCTGTACCTTGCCAAAGAGCACGGCATGGACCTGAAGCAGATTGCGATGTTTGCCTGGCTGCCGTTCCTCGCCGCTGACCTCGGCAGCGTGGCGAGCGGTTACCTGACGCGTCTGTACACCCGCCTGTTCGGCTGCTCCCGCGTGAACTCTGTCGTCGCCAGCTCCGTGACCGGCGCGTTCCTGATGATCTCGCTGGCCATCGTGGCCATTACCCGCGACCCATATATCACCATCGTGCTGATCTCCATCGGCGGCTTCGGGCACCAGATCATCTCCTGCATGCTCAGCGCCCTGGTCGTGGAGTCGTTCGACAAAGGCCAGATGGCGACCGTCAACGGCATGCGCGGCTCGGCGGCGTGGATCGCCAGCTTCCTGTTCTCGCTGTTAATCGGTGTGACCGCCGACAAAATCGGCTTTAACCCGCTCTTTATCGCCATGGGCTTCTTTGACCTGATTGGCGCTCTCTTCCTGGTAGCATTTATTGCTGAACGTCGCGCCAAGCGCGCCTGATAGTGGATGTATTGCATATGAAAACCCTGAAAAACTGGACCCTTGATACGCAGTCGGCAAACCATCTTGAACTGCTGGTCGATAACCAGCACCGCCTGTGCCTGTATGTGCTGGAAGAGAACCTGTTCCGCGTGCTGATCAAACGCAAAGGCGAGCTGGCGCTGGACCGCACCTGGAGCATCGCCCCGGAACAAGACGTGCCGTGGGAAGGTCGCCGTCGTGACGATGTCAGCGGCTTCACCTGCCCGGCCTGGACGCTGACGCAGCAGGACGACACGTTAACCGTGGCAACCGAACAGCTGCGCGTCACCGTGCACCAGCCGCTGTGGCTGGAGTGGCACTACCGCGATGAGGCGGGCGAGTGGCAGCCGCTGGTCAATGACCGCCCCACCAGCGCCTACCTGCTGAACGCCCACGGCGACGGCGTGGCGCACTACCTCAGCCGTCGTAAAGACGAGCGTTTCTACGGCCTGGGCGAGAAAGCGGGCGATCTGCAGCGCAACGGTAAACGCTATGAGATGCGCAACCTCGACGCAATGGGGTACAACGCGGCCAGCACCGACCCGCTCTACAAGCACATCCCGTTCACTATCGCCCGCCGCGACGACGTCAGCTACGGCCTGTTCTACGACAACCTGAGCAGCTGCTGGCTGGATCTGGGTAACGAAATCGACAACTACCACACCGCCTATCGCCGCTGGCAGGCGGAAGCGGGCGATATCGACTACTACATCTTTACCGGCAGGCGCGTGCTGGACGTCACCAAAGCCTTCGTACGCCTGACCGGGAAAACGCTGTTCGGACCGAAATGGAGCCTGGGCTACAGCGGCTCGACCATGCACTACACCGACGCGCCGGATGCGCAAAACCAGCTGATGAACTTCATCCGCCTGTGCGAAGAGCACGCCATCCCGTGCGACTCGTTCCAGCTCTCCTCCGGCTATACCTCCATCAACGGCAAGCGCTACGTCTTCAACTGGAACTACGACAAGGTGCCGCAGCCGAAGGTAATGAGCCAGGCGTTCCACGACGCGGGATTGAAGCTGGCCGCCAACATCAAGCCGTGCCTGCTGCAGGATCATCCTCGCTATAACGAAGTGGCGGAGAGCGGCCTGTTCATTCGCGATTCAGAAACCGATGCACCCGAACGTTCCAGCTTCTGGGATGACGAAGGCTCGCACCTCGACTTTACCAACCCGCAGACGGTGCAGTGGTGGCAGAACGGCGTCACCACGCAGCTGCTGGAGATGGGCATCGACTCCACCTGGAACGACAACAACGAATATGAAGTGTGGGACGGGGAAGCCCGCTGCTTTGGCTTCGGTAAGGAGATCGCCATCAAGCACATTCGCCCGGTCATGCCGCTGCTGATGATGCGCGCCTCGCTGGAAGCGCAGCAGCGCTTTGCGCCGGAAAAACGCCCGTATCTGATCTCCCGCTCCGGCTGCGCCGGGATGCAGCGCTACGTTCAGACCTGGAGCGGCGACAACCGCACCAGCTGGGACACGCTGCGCTATAACATCCGCATGGGGCTGGGCATGAGCCTGTCGGGGCTGTTCAACGTCGGCCATGACGTGGGCGGTTTCTCCGGCGACAAGCCGGACGCCGAGCTGTTCGTGCGCTGGGTGCAGAACGGCGTGATGCATCCGCGCTTTACCATTCACTCGTGGAACGATGACCACACGGTGAACGAGCCGTGGATGTACCCGGGCTTCACCCCAGCCATTCGCGGTGCGGTTGAGCTGCGCTACCGCCTGCTGCCGTATCTCTACACCTTGCTCTGGCAGGCGCACGCCGACGACGAGCCGATGCTGCGTCCGACTTTCCTCGACCACGAGCACGATGCGCAGACCTTCGAAGAGTGCGATGACTTCCTGCTGGGCCGCGACCTGCTGGTCGCCAGCGTGGTCGAAGCCGGGCAGCGCGAGCGCCGCGTCTGGCTGCCGGATAACGACACCGGCTGGTATGATTTTTACACCCACGTGTGGTATGCGGGCGGCCAGTCCATCGTTCTCGACGCGCCGCTGGAAAAACTGCCGCTGCTGGTGCGCGCCGGAGCCGGTCTGCCGCTCAGCGAGCGCATCACGCATGTGAGTGCCGAAAAAGATACGGCTCGCGAACTGAAGCTGTTCCCTGTGAAGGGCGTCGGCACAACCTCGGGCATGCTGTTTGAAGACGACGGCGAAAGCTGGGGATACCAGAACGGCAATGCGCTGTGGGTGGAATGGGAAATGGTGTGCGACGGCGCAAGTATCAACCTGAAGGTGAATGCGCGCGGCGACTATCGTCCGGCGTGGAAGGCGCTGAAGGTATCATTACCGGCGGGGGAAAAACGTACGCTGCGGGTGAACGGGGTTGAAGGGAGTGAGTGGGTGCTGTAGTGCGGCCTGATGCCCTCACCCTAACCCTCTCCCACAGGGAGAGGGAATAGAACGTAGGCCCGGTAAGCGAAGCGCCACCGGGCTTTTTTTTAGTTCTCGATACCTTTGCTGCGCAGGTAATCTTCGTAGTTACCGGTGAAGTCCACCACGCGCTCTGGCGTAATTTCGATCACGCGGGTCGCCAGCGAGCTGACAAACTCACGGTCGTGAGAGACGAAGATCAGCGTGCCCTGGTACATCTCCAGCGCCATGTTCAGGGATTCGATAGATTCCATGTCCAGGTGGTTAGTCGGTTCGTCCATCACCAGGATGTTTGGTTTTTCCATCATCAGCTTGCCGAACAGCATGCGCCCCTTCTCACCACCGGAAAGCACTTTAGCCGGCTTTTTGATGTCGTCCTGGCTGAACAGCAGACGACCCAGAATGCTGCGCACCGCCTGCTCGTCGTCGCCTTCCTGCTTCCACTGGCTCATCCAGTCAAAGACGGTCAGGTCATTTTCGAACTCGTACTCATGGTCCTGCGCGTAATAACCAATCTGCGCGTTTTCGGACCATTTCACGGTGCCGTTGTCCGGCTGCAGTTCGCCGACCAGGGTTTTCAGCATGGTGGATTTACCCACGCCGTTGGCGCCCAGAATGGCAATCTTCTCGCCCACTTCCAGCAGCAGGTTGAAGTTTTTAAACAGCGGGCCTTCATCGAAGCCTTTGGTAAGGGCTTCCACTTCCAGCGCGTTACGGAACAGCTTCTTGTCCTGCTCGAAGCGGATGAACGGGTTCTGACGGCTGGAGGCTTTAACCTCTTCCAGCTTGATTTTATCAATCTGACGCGCACGCGAGGTTGCCTGACGCGATTTAGAGGCGTTGGCGCTGAAGCGGCTGACGAAGGACTGCAGGTCAGCAATCTGCGCTTTCTTCTTGGCGTTATCCGCCAACAGACGTTCACGCGCCTGGGTGGCCGCCGTCATGTATTCGTCGTAGTTGCCCGGATACACGCGCAGCTCGCCGTAGTCCAGATCCGCCATGTGCGTACAGACCATGTTCAGGAAGTGACGGTCGTGCGAGATGATGATCATGGTGCTGTCGCGATCGTTCAGCGTCTGCTCCAGCCAGCGGATGGTGTCGATGTCCAGGTTGTTCGTCGGTTCGTCGAGCAGCAGGATGTCCGGGTTAGAGAACAGCGCCTGAGCCAGCAGCACACGCAGCTTCCAGCCTGGCGCGACTTCGCTCATCGGGCCGTAATGCTGTTCAACCGGAATACCCACGCCCAGCAGCAGCTCGCCCGCGCGCGCTTCCGCAGAGTAACCGTCCATCTCGCCGTACTGCGTTTCCAGGTCGGCCACTTTATAGCCGTCTTCTTCGCTCATTTCGGCCAGCGCATAGATGCGATCGCGCTCCTGCTTCACTTCCCACAGCTCCGCGTGCCCCATGATCACGGTGTCGAGCACGGTGAACTCTTCGAAGGCGAACTGATCCTGACGCAGCTTACCGATGCGCTCGTTCGGATCGAGGGACACGTTGCCGAGGGTCGGCTCCAGATCGCCGCCGAGGATCTTCATAAAGGTGGATTTACCGCTACCGTTGGCACCAATCAGGCCGTAACGGTTGCCGCCGCCAAATTTGACGGAAATGTTTTCGAACAGCGGCTTACTGCCAAACTGCATAGTGACGTTGCTGGTAACTAACACGGGGAGATTCCTGCGAAAAGTGTGATAAACACGGCATTATGCCACAATTCCGAATTGAGATCCCGCGTTGCAACCATCCACTAAACTTTAACAAAATCGAAAAAAATGTGATTTCGTACACATCTGAATTCCCTGTGAGCGGGAATGCACATATAATGCGCTCCCATCACAGATTCAGACTTATCAACTCATCGCCTGAATGGCTTAGATACCTCGCACAACATGAACATGAAATTAACAGCGCTTTTTGCGGCGGCGTTAGCCGTAGTAGGTTTTTGTAAGACCGCGTCTGCGGTGACGTATCCCCTGCCGACCGACGGAAGCCGTCTGGTGGGTCAAAACCAGGTGGTGACGGTTCCTGAAGGTAACTCTCAGCCGCTGGAGTATTTCGCTGCGCAGTACCAGCTGGGCCTGTCTAACATGCTGGAAGCGAACCCGGGCGTTGACCCGTACCTGCCGAAAGCAGGTACCGTGCTGAATATTCCTCAGCAGCTGATCCTGCCGGATACCGTTCATGAAGGTATCGTGATTAACAGCGCCGAAATGCGTCTGTACTACTACCCGAAAGGCACCAACACCGTTATCGTGCTGCCAATCGGTATCGGCCAGCTGGGTAAAGACACCCCAATGAACTGGACCACCAAAGTTGAGCGTAAGAAAGCGGGCCCAACCTGGACGCCGACCGCCAAAATGCACGCAGAATACATCGCGGCGGGCGAACCGTTGCCAGCCGTTGTACCGGCAGGCCCGGATAACCCAATGGGCCTGTACGCGCTGTACATTGGTCGTCTGTATGCGATCCACGGCACCAACGCCAACTTCGGTATCGGCCTGCGCGTGAGCCACGGCTGCGTGCGCCTGCGTAACGACGACATCAAGTTCCTGTTCGAAAACGTGCCGGTCGGTACGCGCGTGCAGTTCATCAATGAACCGGTGAAAGCGACCTCTGAGCCAGACGGCAGTCGCTACATCGAAGTGCACAACCCGCTGTCCACCAGCGAAGACCAGATCAACAACAACGAAGTCGTTCCTGTTACGCTGAACAGCGCGGTGCAGGCGGTGACGTCTCAGCCAGATGTCGAAACGGCGATTGTTGACCAGGCCGTGCAGAACCGCTCCGGTATGCCGGTGCGTTTGAACTGATCACGCTGAATCAATAACGTATCTTATAAGACCCCGTATTATCGGGGTCTTATTGCACTGTAATCTCCATCACGCTGACCCTTTCTGAACAGCTATTACTGCCGTAAGTGCCTTTCTTGCCATTTTCTGCTAACCCAGCGGGGTTACATCTAATCCTCTAAGTGTTATGATGCGCCCACTTATAAAATCAGTTTTATCTGGTTTTTTAAGGTCTTTTTATCTCCTGGAGCACGCATAGTTTGATGATTAGCATTAACTTAACAACAACAAAATCGCGCCTTTATCTCTGTTCGCAAACAGTGTGGTCACTGGCGAACCAGAGTAAGAAGGTCGATCAAATTGTTGTGTGGGTCTCCAGTACACCTTATCTCAGTGACGAAGGCATCACTGAGGAGCCGGAGTGGGCGCAGAAAATTCGCCAGACGGGCACCAACCTGGTTTTTAAATGGGTTAAGAACACCGGCCCTTATCGGAAATTGTTTCCGGCGCTGCAAGCAGCAACCGAAGACGATATTCTGATTTATGCCGATGATGACGCAATCTATAACGAAATTTGGGCAGAAACACTGCTGGATGATTTTTATCGCCACAATCAAAAATATGTGGTTGCCGCGCGGGTGCGTGAAACAGTAAAGAAGAAGAAAGAACTTCTTGATACCTATCGTAATTTCCCGCTTATCACCGTGCCAAAAGTCGTTGAGCAGAACTATATCATCACCGGTCTTGGTGGCGTTGTGCTCAAGAAAAATATGATCCCGGAATATTTCCATTATAACGAAGATTTTATTACGGTTTGTCCTCGCGCGGATGATATTTGGATCAGCAAACTGATTCAGCTAACCAAAACACCTGTCTATGTTTCTGCACAAAGCATTCGTTTTGTTCATGAAATAATCCATGACTATGGATTATCGCGCGAGAATACCAGCAAAATAAAACGTTCCTGGTTTCAAAAAATCCGTTTTACATTTAAGCCTGGTCAAATACAGCATCTGTGTCAGAACGATCTTTACATAAAAGACACGGACAGCTATTTCGAGTCGTGCGCCTGAAAGACTGATTACCCGTTATTCACGATCACGATCCCGCCGTGGTCGTAGCGATAGTGGCAGTGGGCATACTCCAGCGGCGTGCCATCTTCCAGATAAATCACCTGCTCCACCTCCAGCACCGGATCGGTTTCCTCGCAGACCAGATGCTCTCTGTCCAGCGCGCTGGGCTTAAGCGCCCGCACCACCCGGTACGACCCCATAATTTTCAGCCCCAGCGTTTCCTGAACGTACTGGAACACTGAAGCTTCAAGATGGTTTTTCGTCAGGCCCGGGACCAGATTCATCGGCATCACCGTGGAATCCAGCGACATCGGTTCACCGTTCAGCAAACGGAGTCGAATAAAGTCATAGATCGGCGCATCGGCGTTAATCATCAGCGACGCCTGCTCTTTTTCGTTCGGGAAGCGCAGCTCGAAATGCACCACCTGGCTCGTGACCGTGCCCAGATGCGCCCAGGTTTTGGTCGCGCCAAAGTAGTCGCTGCCGGAGAGATCCCACTGCGAGAGCTGGAGGAAGTTTTTACGGATGAACGTGCCCTGGCCCTGACGGGTATAGACCAGACCTTCGACGATCAGCTGGCGCATCGCTTGCTGAATGGTCATCCGGCTGGAGCTGAACTCCGCCGCCAGCGCAAACTGGTCCGGCAGGGGTTCGTTGGCGGCGTACTGCTGGCTGATAATGCGTTTCTTAATTTCCCGCGCTATGGTGATGTACTTCGCCGCCATCGTCCTTCCTTTCAGTTAGTTTTCTATCCCGCTGTTTTTCAACGCCACTCTCTCGGCAATCTTGAGGAAAGGCAGGTAGAAGAATACACCAAATACGATGATTGCCAACTGCACCACCACCGCCCGCCAGTCTCCCGCCGTAGCCAGCCAGGCGCTCAGGATCGGCGGCGTGGTCCACGGGATCATCACCACGCAGCGCGACATTAGCCCCAGCGTGGTACAGAGCCAGGCGAAATAAATGCCGATGGCGGGCAGCAGCACAAACGGGATCATCAGCGGCAGGTTAAATACGATCGGCAGGCCGAAAATCACCGGCTCGTTGATGTTAAACAGGCCCGGCGCCAGCGACAGGCGCGCCACCTGCTTCGCCGACTGCTGGCGCGAGAAGATAAATATCGCAATCAGCAGCGAGATTGTACTGCCCGTGCCGCCCACCATGCCAAACGTCGGCACGAAGATATTGTTGATGATGTGCGGAATGGGCTGACCGTTGGCGAAGGCCAGCATATTTTCGTTGGTATTGATCAGCAGGAACGGCTCCAGCACCACGCTGTTGACCACCGACTGATGAATGCCGAGCGTGAACAGGAAGTTGCCGAAGCTGTAGATGAAAATCGTCCCCGGCAGGCTGGTGTTGATCAGCCGCAGCGGCTGCTGGATAAAGGTCGTAATGAGATGGATCAGATCCGTATGCAGCACGTTTGCCAGCACCGCCGCCAGCACCGCGAACAGGGAGAGCGTGAGGATGGTCGGGATCAGCGCGGTAAAAGATTTGCTCACGGCCGGAGGCACGTTTTCCCCCAGCGAAATGTGCAGCGCCTTCAGGCGCGAAATAGCGATAAACACTTCCGTTGAGAGCAGCCCAATCAGCACCCCGGCGAAAATCCCGGTGGAGCCGATATTGGCGAACGTCAGCACCTGGGTGACGTTCACCGTGGTATCGCTGCCGACGGGCATAATCTGCAATCGCATCGGCATCATGATGATGAAGCTGCTGACGGCGATAACCACTGCCGAGACCGGATTGTCGAAATCTTTGTTGCGCGCCAGCGACCAGGCAATCATCGGCGCCAGCAGCAGCGCGGCAATGTTCAGCGTGCCGTTGATAATCGCCTCGCCCCACACTTTGAAGTGTGCCAGCGTATCGCCGTGAAAAATCCACGGAAACACCACGTTGTTCACCAGCACCGCCAGACCGGCGAGGATGAAAATCGGCATCACCGTGGCGAAGGCGTCGCGCAGGGAGCGCAGGTGCACCTGGTTTGCCAGGCGCGCCGAAAACTCGACAAATTTATCGACAAAGGACTGCATGTGCGGTGTGATTTTTGTTTCAGACATAGCGGAGTGTTCCCATCAATCAGTCACAAAAACGGCCCGGCAGCGTACGGCTTACATCTCGCGTCCGTTGGTATGGATAACCTGTTTTAACCACGCGTAGCTCTTCTTCGGCACGCGCTTCAGGTCTTTCAGGTCGTGGTTTTCCCGGTTGACATAGACCACGCCGTAGCGCTTACGCATGTCGCCCTGGGAGCTGAGAATGTCGATCAATCCCCAGCCGAGGTAGCCAATGACCTCTGCCCCGTCCTCGAACATCGCCGCTTTCATGGCCTCGATGTGCGCCCGGTGATAGTCGATGCGGTAGGTGTCCTCAATCGGGTTCACGCCGTCCCATGACTCAATCACCCCAATGCCGTTCTCGATCGGGAACACCGGCAGGCGCCAGTCGTTGGCGTAGCGGGTGATGATGGTGCGGAAGCCCAGCGGATCGATCTGCCAGTTCCACTCGGTGGCCTTCAGGTACGGGTTATTTTTCTCGCCGTGCAGCAGGTAATAGTTCACCGGCGTGCCTTCCGGGATCGCATCGCTGTCCAGCGTTTTGCTGGCGTAATAGCTGAAGGCCATATAGTCGTTCTTTGTACGAGCGAACAGCGCCAGGTCCTCGGCGCGGTAGATATCACCAAAGCCCTCCTGTTCCACCACCGCCATCACCGCCGGGCTGTAGCCTTGCCCTGCGAAGACGCGCAGCAGGTTCTGGTTGAGAAACTCGTCATACTGCTGGGCGCAGAAGATATCGCGCGGTTTGCAGGTAGCCGGGTAGATCAGCTGGTGCGCCAGCATGCCGCCCATCAGCTGGCCCGGTCTGGTCTGGTGCAGGTATTCGGTTAGCGCCATGTGCGCCACCATCGTATGGTGCTGCAGCTCGTACAGCTCGCGCAGGGTTTTCTCGCCTTTCATATAGCCGGAAATACGGAACGCTTCCGGCATATGGAAGATGTTCTGCTCGTTGAAGGTCAACCAGTACTTCACGCGGTCGCCATAACAGTCGATCATCTTTTTGCCATAGCGGATAAAGGCGTCCATTACGCGGCGGTCGTTGAAGCCGTTGTACTCCTGCGCCAGCGCCAGCGGCATATCGAAATGGTACAGGCAGATCATCGGCTCGATGCCGCGGGCGATCAGATCGTCAATAAAGCGGTCGTAAAATGCGATGCCTTCGTCGTTGAACGGGCCGTCACCCTGCGGGCAGACGCGGCTCCATGAGATCTGGAAGCGGTAGCAGTTCATGCCCAGATCCTGCATCAGATCGAAATCTTCCCGGTAGCGGTGGTAGGAGTCGGTCGCCACTTTCCAGTCGGACACGTTTTCCCCGGCTTCACGAATGTCATACACCGACATCCCCTTCCCGCCTTCGTTCCAGGCTCCTTCCGTCTGCATGCTGGAGACCGAGTTGCCCCATAAAAAGTTGGCCGGTAGCTGATGGTTCATGTTTTCTCCCTATATGACTAGTCATTTAAAATTTCATGTCTAGTCATATAGGCGATGATGAAAAGAGGATCAAAGAGGAGGATCGTTTTTTGTGAGCAAGGCGGGAAAAAAAGCCCCGGTAAGCGATGCACTCCCGGGGCAAGAAGGGTTACTGTTGCGCGAGCTGATTACGGCGATACTCTCCCTGACGCTCCAGCATCCAGCCAGGATATTCCCGCGGCAGCGCGCTGACCGCATCCAGCTGTTTAAGCTCGTCTTCGCTGAGAAGGATCCCGGTGGCAGCAATGTTGTCGTCCAGCTGTTCAACGCGTTTCGCGCCAATGATGACGCTGGTCACCGCTTTCTGATGCAGCAGCCACGCCAGCGCGATTTGCGCGACGGAGACGCCCTTGTTTTCGGCGATAGTGCGCATCACGTCCACGCAGTCGAAGGCGCGCTCTTTATTCACCGGCGGGAAGTCAAACTCCAGACGACGACCACCGGCTTCGCTCTGCCCGTCGCGGCCATATTTTCCGCTCAGCAGGCCGCCCGCCAGCGGGCTCCAGACCATCAGCCCGACGCCTTCGCTCTGCATCATTGGCACCAGCTCACGCTCAAGATCGCGTCCGGCGATGGTGTAATACGCCTGGAGTGATGCGAAACGCGCCAGCCCGAGACGCTCGGAAATGCCCAGCGCTTTGGCAATCTGCCACGCCGCCCAGTTCGAGACGCCGATATAGCGCACGTGGCCGTGCTGCACCAGGTTATCCAGCGCATACAGCGTCTCCTCAATCGGCGTGGCCGGGTCGAAACCGTGAAGCTGATAGAGATCGATATGATCGAGCTGCAGGCGGCGCAGGCTCTCCTTCACGCTGCTGATGATGTGATACCGCGAGCTGCCGCGCGAGTTCACCCCGGCGGTACCCGTTTCGCCGAACACCTTGGTGGCAACCACCACGTTCTCGCGCGGGACGTTGAGGTTTTTCAGCGCCTGCCCGAGGATCGTCTCCGAGCGCCCTTCCGAATAGACGTCAGCGGTATCGATGAAGTTAATGCCCGCATCCAGCGCGCGGCCCACCAGCTGCTCGGCTTCGTTTTGCTTAAGCTGGCCAATCTTGCCCCACATGCCGTCTTCACCACCGAAGGTCATGGTGCCGAGGCACAGTTCAGAAACAAACAGTCCGGTGTTGCCAAGTTTTTGATAACGCATAAGATAATCCTCGCATGTCGTTTAAGGGGTACCCGATAGTTATACCCGCCCCTCAGCGATCGCGAATGTGGCGTTCCTGTCCGATTCTTGCCCAATCCTCTGAATATTTATCCGCGCGGGGCGTCGCCAAAGACGCTGTAGTCCGGTAATTGCACCTGCTGATACGGCTCCCAGCCGCCGCCGAGCGCCTTGTAGAGCGCCACCAGATCGAGCGCGCTCTGCACCTGCGCCTGCGCGCGCTGCTGCTGGGCCTGCGCCAGCTGTCGCTGGGCGTCCAGCACGTCGATAAAGCTGGCGATCCCCTGGCGGTAGCTGTCGCTTGCCAGGTCAAACGCGTTTTGCAGCGCATCGATCGTTTTCGCCAGCCCCGCTTCACGCTGCTGGTCGGTGCGATAGCTCACCAGCGCATTTTCGACATCGCCAAGCGCGGTGAGCACCGTCTGACGATAGTCCAGCACCGCCGCCCCCTGCTGCGCGCGCGCCACCTTCACGCTGGAAACCAGTCGACCGCCCTGGAAGATGGGAATGGAGACCTGCGGGCCAAAGCTGTAGAAGTGGCTGCTCCAGTCGGTCAGCCAGTTGGTTTCGCTGTTGCGCAGGCCAAACTGCCCGGAGAGGGTAAAGCTCGGGAACAGCTGCGCCACCGAGACGCCGATTTGCGCCGTGGCGGCATGAAGGTTCGCCTCCGCTTCGCGCACGTCCGGACGGCGTCGCGCCAGCGTCGACGGAATGCCCGTTTGCACAATATCCGGCAGCGCAGGCATCGGCTGCACGCTTTGCAGTTCCGCATCCAGCGCCCCCGGCGGTTTGCCGAGCAGGATCGCCAGGCCGTTCATCGCCTGCCGCTCCTGCGCCTGATATTGCGGAAGCTGTGCTTCAAGGTTGCCTAACTGCGCCCGGGCGTTTTCCACATCCATTTGCGGCGACAGCCCGCCGCGCTGGCGGCTCTCGGTCAGATCCAGCGTCTGCTGCGCGCTTTTAATCTGGGTGTTCAGCGTGGCGATAATGCTCTGCGCCCCGCGCAGCTGGAGCCACGCGCGCGCCACTTCGGCTTCCAGCGACACCAGCGCGTCGTTACGCTGCTCGATAGCCGCTTTCTGCTGCGCTTCGGCGGCTTCCACCTGACGGCGCACCTTGCCCCACAGGTCGATTTCCCACCGGGCGTCGAAGCTGCCCTGGTAGAGGTTGATCGGCTGCGTCAGCGACCCCAGCGCGCCTTTCAGAGCGGGATCGATGCTATCCACCTGGTCGTAAACGCCGTGAGATTTTAGCTCTCCTTCCAGCCCAAGCTGCTGGCGCGTCGCCTGCAGATTGCCGTTCACCGACGGATAAAACGCCCCGCCCGCCTGGTTAATCTGTTCACGCGCTCCCGCGATGCGCAGCACCGTTTGCTGCAGCGTCAGGTTCCCGACGATGGCGCGTTCAACCAGGCTGTCGAGCTGCGGCGAGCCGAAGGTCTTCCACCAGCGCGGGTTGGTCGCGGCGGAGGTCGTTTGCGATTTTACCGAGCCGTCGCCTTTATCGTTCCAGTGCGTGACGGAAGGTGGCGCGGGCTGCTGGTAGTCCGGCCCGACGGCGCAGCCTGCCAGCAGCATCATTATCATCAGGGGGTGTAAACGTCTGTGTATCATCAATGTGCTCCAGCACTCCCCTCGCTCTTAACCGGCGAGAGCAACAAACAAAACGGAATCAGTAACAAGGCCACCGCGCTCAGAATGGTGAAGACGTCGATGTAGGCCAGGAAGCGCGACTGCTCAATCATCGTCTGGTACATACGCCCGGTGGCGATGCCGGTGGGATCGCCCACCTGGGTGGTGAAGTTCTGGATCGCCTGCGCGCTTTCGCGTATCGCCTGCTGAAACTGCTCGTTAAACGGCGAGGCGTGGTACGCAAGGTGCGCGCTGTGCGCCTGCGAGCGCTCGGTAATCGCCGCCGTCGACAGCGAGATCCCGACCGAGCCCGCCACGTTGCGGAACATGGTGAACAGCGCCGCCGCATCGGCGTTCAGCCGCCTTGGTATCGAGATAAAGGCAATGGTAGTCAGCGGCACAAACAGGAACCCCAGCCCCAGCGACTGGGCGCTGCGGAACAACACCAGGGTTTCGAAGTCGATATCCGGGGTCAGCGTGCGCGACCAGAAGAACGACACCGCCAGGCAGGTAAAGCCAAAGGCGATAATCCAGCGCGTTTGCACCACCGGCATCAGCTTCAGCACCAGCGGAATCGTCAGCACAATCAGCACCGCTCCGGGCGACAGCACCAGCCCGGACCAGGTGGCGGTATAGCCCAGGTCCTGCTGCGCCAGCTGCGGGATCACCACCGAACTGCCGTACAAAATCATCGCCATCCCCGCCATCAGCAGGCTGGAGATGGCAAAGTTGCGGTCCTTCATGCAGTGCAGATCCACCACCGGTTTTCTGGCATACATCAGCCAGTAAATCGCACCAATGATGCCGATCAGCGTTAATACCGCGAAAGTGCGGGTAAAGTTCGAGTTAAACCAGTCTTCGTCTTCTCCCCGGTCGAGCATCACCTGCAGACAGCCCAGCCCCAGGGCGATCAGGCCGATCCCCGTCCAGTCGATGGTCAGCTTCTCTTTAGACTTGCTCTCCCACGGCGGATCTTCCAGCAGCTGGTAGATCGCCAGCACAGTAACAATCCCCACCGGAATGTTGATAAAGAACACCCAGCGCCAGGAGTAGTTGTCGGTGATCCAGCCCCCCAGCGTCGGACCGAGGACCGGCGCAACGATAATCGCGATGGACGAGAGCCCAAAGGCTTTGCCCCTGTCTTCGGGCTTGAAGTAGTCGAGCAGCACCGACTGCTGCGTGGGCTGCAGCCCGCCGCCAAAGAAGCCCTGCATCACGCGGAACAGGATGATCTGCCACAGCTCGGTGGCGATCCCGCACAGGAATGAGCAGACGGTGAACATGACGATGCAGATCAGGAAGAACTGCTTGCGGCCAAACACCCGGCTCAGAAACGCCGAGATGGGCAGCACGATGCCGTTCGCGACCAGATAGCTGGTTAACACCCATGTGGATTCGTCATAGCTGGACGAGAGCGAACCCGCCACGTGGGGCAGCGCCACGTTGACGATGGTGGTGTCCAGAATTTCCATAAACACCGCCAGGGTGACGACAATCGCCACCGCCCACGGGTTGCTGGCTGGCTTCCAGCTGTCGTGGCTGTGGTCCGTCATTCCACCGTCACCTTCGGCGCAACCGAGAGCCCCAGCGGCAGCGGTTTGTTCGGATCGAGCCCCTTATCAATCACGATTTTCACCGGCACGCGCTGCACAATTTTGACGAAGTTACCGGTGGCATTTTCTGCCGGGAAGGCCGAGAAGCGCGAGCCGCTGCCCTGCTGGATGCTGTCAACGTGGCCCTCGAGCGCCATATCCGGCCACGCGTCGACGGACACGGTGACCTTATCGCCGGGCTTCATGCGCTCAAGCTGCGACTCTTTGAAGTTCGCCACCACCCACACGTTCGGCGAAACCAGGGAGAACAGCGCCGTTCCCGCCTGCACCAGCGTGCCGGGCTGTACGTTGCGTTTGGTGACAAACCCGTCGAACGGGGCGCGGACTTCGGTGTAAGAGAGGTTCAGATTGGCCGTTTCCAGCTGCGCTTTCGCCTGATCGACCTGACGCTCGCGCGCTTCAACGTTGGTTTCCTGCTGGCGGATTTGCAGCTGTACCTGCTCTGCCACCTCCAGCTGCGCCTGGGCGCTGGCCAGCCCCGCCTGCGCGCTGCGCAGCTGAGCGTTCGCGGAATCAATACTTTGCTGGGTGGTTGCCCGCGGGTCGACGCCGCGCTGGCGACGGTACTCCGCCTGCGCGTTCGCCAGATCGGCCTGCGCTTTCAGCACCTGCGCTTTGGCTTCGTCACGCTGGGCGGGATACTGCACTTTTGAGAGCGCCAGCTGTGCCTGAGCCTGATGCAGCTGCGCGATAGCCAGCCCAAGCTGGGCCTGGGCCTGATCGCGCTGCGCGGTGGTATCACGCGGATCGATGACCACCAGCAGATCGCCCTTTTTCACGCGCTGGTTATCACGCACGCGCAGCTCGGTGACGTAGCCCGCCGTTTTGGGGGCAATCGTCACCACGTCGCCGTCGGTAAAGGCGTCGTCGGTCGTCTCTTCGTTACGGGTTAAAAACCACCAGACCAGCGCCACGACGACCATCACCACCACGACAATGCCGAGGATAATTAACGGTTTTTTGCCCGGGCGCTTACGCGCATTATTGTTTTTGTCCTGCTCGTCAGCAGGCGGGTTTTGATCTTCAGCCATAGGTCAGCAACGGTCCTGTCAGTGAGCGGCATCACACTATGCCGTTCACTAAAGCTAGGACGTTGCTATACGTTTGCCAGGAAAAACTGACAAATTGCGCACTATATGAGAAGGAATAGTCCGAAACCGATCGCCGCGGCCCAAACCAGCATCGGAATCGACCAGACGTGGAAACGCCACCAGATACGACGGTCGTTGGCCATACGCAGGGCAATCAGGTTGGCCAGCGAGCCGGGCAACAGCCCAAACCCGCCGATATTCACCGCCCAGGCCAGGAGCGTATCCGGCGGAACGTAGTTGAGCAGCAAAATGGTGGAAGGCACGTTGCTGATAAACTGCGACAGCCCAATCGCCGTTAGCCACAATCCCGGCTGAGACAGCGTGCTGACGCTGTGCAGAACGTTTTGCAGCACCGGAAGCTGGATAAGGAGATGCACATCAATAAACATCGCCATAAAGACCAGCAGCAGCGTCCAGTCCACGCTCACCAGCACGCGCCGCGCCAGAACGACAAACCCTGCGGCAACGAGCAGGACGCCCGCCAGCTCATATTTCAGCTCCAGCGCGAACAGAAAGACGATGTATAACCCGAGGCAGCTCCACACCAGACGCGGCTGCCACTGCGGGCCCGTGGTGCCGCTGTGGTACTGCAGTTTTTTATCCGGAAACGCAAACCAGCAGACCGCCAGCAGCGACAGCATCATCACCAGCGCCAGCGGGGCCATCTGCCAGGTAAAGGCGGCAAACGACAGGCCGGAACGGCCCCAGAGCAGGATATTTTGCGGGTTGCCGATAGGCGTCAACAGAGAACCGGCGTTAACGGCGAGCGCTTCAAAGATAATGAGCCGGCTGACCGGAATTTCACAGAGCTTACGCAGCGTGAGCGTGAGCGGCACGATGATAAACAGCGCCACATCGTTGGTCAGAAACGTCGACAGCACCGCGGCGGAGAACACCATAAACAGGGACAGCCTGCGTTCGGTGGCAAACCGGCGCACCATTTTACGTCCCAGAACGTCAAAATAGCCGCTCAGCTCGACCCCTTTGGTGAGCATCATCAGGCCGCTCAGGGTAATGATGGTGCGCCAGTCAATCGCGGCGGGCCAGGCATGTGGGGCAAACGGCACAAAGAGGCTTAACGCTGCGCCAATGAGTAATAACAGATGGAAAAAACGATCGCGTGCCAGGGCCTGCAGTCCAGGGATTTTCATTCAGCGGAGGGACCATATTTAAGCGTAAATTCACGAAATTTCACCAGCGTCTCTTCGCTAACGTGGTGTTCCATTCCTTCCGCATCCCGGCGGGCGATCTCCGGGCTGACGCCCAGCACCAGTAAAAAATTCTCGACAAGCTGATGGCGCTCGCGGCTCTCCTGCGCGAGTTTCTCCCCCTCCGGCGTCAGAAAAACACCGCGCCAGGGGATCATTTCAATTAAGCCCACGGAGGCCAGGCGTTTTAACATTTTAGCGACAGTTGGCTGTGAAACCCCCAGCCTGGCGGCCATATCGACCTGGCGCGCTTCACCAACCTCACGGATCAGATCGGAAATGAGTTCAACATAATCATCAATCAGTTCACGCCGGTGCGCTTCACGGACCTGGCGAAAACCTTCGACATGTTCTTCAACATTCACCAGTTGCGTCGTTTTCCTCATTGTCGGATGACCTGCGCGACGGTTCATTGTACTTCCTCAGTGGGGTGACGCTTCCAGCGCCCGGTTTCGAGAGCGCACATTGTAAACCATAGCTCCGCAAGCACAAAAAATTAACGAAATAGCCATAGCTATACAATATAGCCTGTGCTATATCTGTATGTAATGCAGTCACCCTTCACGGATCGAAGGGATCAAAACTCAGGAGGTCTTATGAACGAATTCAAGAGGTGCATGACCGTGTTTACCCACTCTCCTTTTAAAGTGCGCTTAATGCTGTTGAACATGCTGTGCGATATGTTTAACAACAAACCGCATCAGGACGACAAATCTTCCCACTAAGCGGCGTTGCGGTACGCCGCTTCATTTTCCCGTCACAATCTCGCTCTAAACTGGCTTCCAGCCGCCTTATTCCCGATCTTTTTTACGGATTTGCAATCCCCTTCGCAAAACATCTGCTTAGCAACTGTTGATATTATTTAGCGCTCGCACTATCTTCTTGCAGCCCTGCACAATTTGCGGCTCGCTGAAGCGGACCCTCATTCCCTCTCCACGCACTGTCAGGCAGGTTATGACCCTTGACGCCAGGGTGAGCACATGGCGTTTTCATCCATGATAGTGACCTATGAATGTAACCCTGATAGATACCGTTGTGACCCGCAGCCGGGCCTTAAGCCCGTGGACGGGTTTTTACTTTTTGCAGTCATTACTGATTAACTTTGCGCTGGGTTATCCCTTTAGTCTGCTTTACGCGGTGGCGTTCACCTGCGTTCTGCATTTGCTGTGGCGATCCGCACCGCGCGTGCAAAAAGCGTTAATCGGCATCTGTTCGCTGGTTGCTGCACTCTATTTCCCGTTTGGTCAGGCTTACGGCGCGCCAAACTTTAATACCCTGCTGGCGCTGCACTCGACCAATATGGAAGAGTCAACGGAGATCCTGACGATCTTCCCGTGGTACAGCTACGTGGTCGGGATCTTTATCTTCGCGCTGGGCGTTATCGCCATCCGCCGTCAGTCGGGCGAGAAAAAATCCTGGGGTAAGATCGAAATACTCTGTCTGGTGTTCAGCATTGCCGTGGCCTTTGTCGCTCCCATCCAGAATATTCCCTGGGACGGTAAACTAAGGCTCAGCAATATCGGTTATCCGGTTTTCCGCTTCGTGAAAGACGTCGTTGTAAACAATAAAGAGGTTCTCGACGAACAGGCGCGCATGGCTGAGCTTTCCAATATGAAAGACACCTGGAACGTGCTGGCCGTTAAGCCGAAATATCACACCTATGTGGTGGTGATTGGCGAAAGCGCGCGTCGCGATGCGATGGGAGCGTTTGGCGGTCACTGGGATAACACACCGTTTGCCAGCTCAGTCAAAGGCACGCTGTTTACCGATTATGTCGCGGCCAGCGGCTCGACGCAGAAATCGCTCGGCCTGACCCTTAACCGGGTGGTGGATGGCAAACCGCAGTATCAGGATAATTTCGTCACCCTGGCAAACCGTGCGGGTTTTCAGACGTGGTGGTTCTCTAATCAGGGGCAAATTGGCGAATACGATACGGCCATCGCCAGTATCGCCAAACGCGCTGACGAAGTGCAGTTCCTGAAAAATGGCGACTTCGAAGCCGACAAAAACACCAAAGACGAAGCGCTGTTGAAAATGACGGCACAGGTCTTCGCCACCCCGCGCACCCAGCCTCAGCTGATCGTCCTGCACCTGATGGGGTCGCACCCGCAGGCCTGCGATCGGACCGGTGGGAAGTACGCGGAGTTTGTGCAGTCCAAAGAGACGTCCTGCTATCTCTACACCATGACGCAAACCGACGACCTGCTGAGCAAGCTGTACGATCAGCTACGCAATACGGGCGACAGCTTCTCCATGGTCTATTTCTCGGATCACGGGCTGGCGTTTAAAGAGCGTGGTAAAGAGGTGCAGTACCTGGCGCACGATGACAAGTTCCAGCAGAACTTCCAGGTGCCGTTTATGGTGCTGTCGAGTGACGATAAAACGCATCGCGTTATTAAAGCGCGTCGTTCGGCAAATGATTTCCTGCAGTTCTTCTCGCAGTGGACCGGGATTAAGGCCGAGCAGATAAAAAATGCTTACCCGTTTGTCTCTAACAAGAAAGCTTCCCCAGTGTACGTTACCAACTTCAAGTTACAGAAAGTTGACTACAACCATCTGGGTACGGATATTTTTGATATTAAGAATAAGTAATTGCCGTCTCGTGCGGACCGATGCCCTCACCCTGGCCCTCTCCCACGGGGAGAGGGAACAAACACTAAAAACGGCAACCTAAGGTTGCCGTTTTGCTTTTCACTTCGACAAAAAAAATCCGCCACATTGGGCGGATTTTTTATTTAATCACCGAAGTGATTAGAAGCGGTAACCTACGCCAGCGATCCAGGTGCCAACGTCAACGTTGCGGATACGGCTCTGCTCATAGGAGAAGTCCAGAGCAACGTCCTGGATTGGGTTGAACTGCAGGCCTGCGCCATAGGAGAAGCCATAGTCGCTGTTGCTTGCAGTGCGGTTCAGACCCTGGTTTTCGGTCTGCTGGAATTTACCGTAGCCAACACCTACAACACCGTAGATGCTCGCCCAGTCATTCAGACGGTAAGCCGGGCCCGCGGTGATACCGTAGTACTGGCCTTTGTTGTATGCGCCGTTTTCAGAACGATCTTTCTCGGTGTAGGTGAAAGAACCGATCACGCCCAGTGGGTTGTTATCCTGCTCGTAACGATACTTCAGGTTGAAACCGTTAGCTTTGTTCATCACGCCCTGATAGTCGCTCTGAGCGTAACCACCAGTAACAGTAGAAGTAGCAGCTACAGCGGTACCTGCGGAAACAGCCAGTACAGCGGCCAGTGCTGAAAGACATGCAATTT
Source organism: Enterobacter sp. PL_is379 (assembly GCF_055817355.1). Taxonomy (NCBI): domain Bacteria; kingdom Pseudomonadati; phylum Pseudomonadota; class Gammaproteobacteria; order Enterobacterales; family Enterobacteriaceae; genus Enterobacter; species Enterobacter sp. PL_is379. Next base: position 247,265 of record NZ_JBVPGT010000033.1, on the reverse strand, counting down.
TTTTCATAACCACCTCAAATGTGATCCAAGTAAGTCCGTAAGTTTTAAATATATCAAAAAAATTTGCGAAACTCTTTGTGATTCGTGATGTCTAATGAAACCTTTCCTGTAACAGAACGTTTCCAGCGTCAGCTATCTCTTTCAAATCACATGCAATTTTCACTACTAAATGCGCATAGTGCGCGTCTGCGCAGTTACATTCATCCAGATTATTCCTAATCTGACAGGCGATAAATCCACCAGCGCTTAACCATTTTACGGATTTGACGTGGTTTTTTTTCAACAGCGCCTCAACCGTAGCCGCATATTTCCTTTACACTGCAACTTTTACCTCATTTGACATAAGCTGACAGGAGAAAGGATGCCTGGGTTATCCCGCACGTCGTCGGTCTGGTTGCCGGTCGCAGTCATACTCATTGCCATGTTGTCCATTCAAAGCGGTGCTTCGCTTGCAAAATCGCTTTTTCCGCTGGTCGGTGCGCCTGGGGTAACAGCCCTGCGTATCGTGCTGGGCACGGCGATACTGGTGGTTATTTTCAAACCCTGGCGTCTGCGATTCAAAAAGGAGCAGCGTTTACCGCTGCTGTTTTATGGACTCTCCCTGGGGGCAATGAACTACCTGTTCTACCTCTCTATTCAGACGATACCGCTGGGGATCGCCGTAGCGCTGGAGTTTACCGGCCCGCTGGCGGTGGCGCTTTTCTCCTCGCGACGTCCGGTCGATTTCATCTGGGTCGTGTTAGCCGTACTGGGGTTATGGTTCCTGCTGCCGCTGGGCAAGAGTGTTTCTGAGATTGATCTGACGGGCGCAGCGCTGGCGCTGGGTGCAGGCGCCTGCTGGGCCGTCTATATACTTACTGGCCAGCGTGCAGGAGAAGAGCACGGTCCGGCGACCGTCGCGTTGGGGTCACTGATCGCTGCTATCGTCTTTGTACCCATCGGCATGGCGCAGGCGACCGAATCTATCTGGCAATGGTCCGTCATGCCCATCGGGCTGGCGGTCGCGATCCTCTCTACCGCACTTCCCTATTCTCTGGAGATGATTGCCCTGACGCGTCTGCCGACGCGCATATTTGGCACCCTGATGAGCATGGAACCTGCGCTAGCCGCCATTTCCGGGATGGTGTTTCTCGGCGAAACCCTGACATTGACCCAGACGCTGGCGCTCTGCTCGATTATCGCGGCATCAATGGGCTCGACGCTCACCATGCGCCCTGAACCTAAAGTGGAGAAAGTGGATATCCGCTAAGCCCATATATTCTGCATGGCTTCCACGCCATGCAGAATAAAGGCCAGAAAGACTGTCGTTATAATTTTTTACACACTTCACCCTATTTTCAAAATATCCCTCTGGGTTTACATTCCCAGCCAGTAATTAAGATTGATCTGTATCAATTTTAAAATTGCAGATTAATTTCAATGAGTTAAATTCTCAACCTCCTTCTCGCTATTAAACCGATAGGCATAGCCAAACCGCAGGGAAAAAATCCGGTGCTATACTTAGTTCCGTAATTACCTGGGACATAAACATCAAGAGGATATGAGATTATGAGTACCGCTAAACTGGTGAAAACGAAAGCGTCTAATCTGCTTTATACCCGTAACGATGTATCGGACAGCGACAAAAAAGCAACCATTGAGTTGCTGAATCGCCAGGTGATCCAGTTCATCGATCTTTCGCTGATCACCAAACAGGCCCACTGGAATATGCGCGGTGCAAACTTTATTGCCGTTCATGAAATGCTGGATGGCTTCCGCACAGCACTGGTGACCCACCTCGATACGATGGCTGAACGTGCCGTTCAGCTAGGCGGCGTGGCGCTGGGTACCACGCAGGTGATCAACAGCAAAACGCCACTGAAGAGTTATCCGCTGGATATCCATACCGTTCAGGATCACCTGAAAGAGCTGGCGGACCGCTACGCGATTGTGGCAAACGATGTACGCAAAGCGATTGGCGAAGCCAAAGACGAAGATACCGCTGACATTTTCACCGCCGCGTCCCGCGACCTGGATCAATTCCTCTGGTTTATCGAATCTAACATCGAATAATTCATACGAATTTTCTATCAAACCCTCGCCCTCCGGTGAGGGTTTTGCACATCTATGGTGCACAGTTTTTGTCTGCACACCTGCAAAAGTGAACGAAATGTAATAATCACCTCACACAACCGTTAACGGAAGATTGTTTTTTCGTCATAATTTACGCTAAATATCTCCCCGTCAGTTGAGCCAAACGAAGCGCACCAAAACAGTGCTCCACTTTGGTGCAATAAAACCTCATTGCCCCATTTAATGTGCAATGTATGACATCATCCCCTTTGCAAAACAATAGCTTGTAAAGTTGGCACGATTTTTTCATTGTGCCACCTGTTCTCGCAGGGGATCGCCCCGTGGATATAAAAGGAAATGCTATGAAGTCTGTATTAAAAGTTTCACTGGCTGCACTTACCCTGGCTTTTGCGGTGTCTTCTCAGGCTGCCGACAAACTGGTTGTGGCGACCGACACGGCGTTCGTTCCGTTTGAATTCAAACAGGGTGATAAATACGTTGGTTTTGATGTGGATCTGTGGGCCGCAGTCGCAAAAGAACTCAAACTGGATTACACCCTGAAGCCGATGGACTTCAGCGGCATCATCCCGGCACTGCAAACCAAGAACGTTGATCTGGCGCTGGCGGGCATCACCATTACCGATGAACGTAAAAAAGCGATCGACTTCTCTGACGGCTACTACAAAAGCGGCCTGCTGGTGATGGTCAAAGCCGATAATAACGACGTAAAAAGCGTGAAAGATCTCGACGGCAAAGTGGTGGCAGTGAAGAGCGGCACCGGTTCGGTTGATTACGCGAAAGCAAATATCAAAACCAAAGACCTGCGTCAGTTCCCGAACATCGACAACGCGTACATGGAACTCGGCACCAACCGTGCTGACGCGGTTCTGCACGACACGCCGAACATCCTGTACTTCATCAAAACAGCCGGTAACGGTAAGTTCAAAGCGGTTGGCGAGTCTCTGGAAGCCCAGCAGTACGGTATCGCGTTCCCGAAAGGCAGCGACGACCTGCGCACGAAAGTTAACGGCGCGCTGAAAACGCTGAAAGAGAACGGCACCTATAACGAAATCTACAAAAAATGGTTCGGTACCGAGCCTAAATAATAAGATGTAACAATGACGTTCACTCGGGGGCGACCTTTCGCCCCTGCTATTTTTGAAACACGGTAACAGTAACAGGAAATTATCATGCAGTTTGACTGGAGCGCCATCTGGCCTGCCATTCCTATCTTGCTTGAAGGCGCTAAAATGACCCTGTGGATTTCGGTCCTGGGTCTGGTTGGTGGGTTGATTATCGGTCTTGTCGCCGGTTTCGCTCGCACCTACGGCGGCTGGATTGCAAACCACATCGCACTGGTTTTCATCGAAGTGATCCGCGGCACCCCAATTGTCGTACAGGTCATGTTCATCTACTTCGCCCTGCCAATGGCGTTCACCGACCTGCGCATCGATCCGTTCAGCGCAGCCGTCGTCACCATTATGATCAACTCAGGCGCTTACATTGCGGAAATCACCCGCGGTGCGGTGCTGTCGATTCATAAAGGTTTCAGTGAAGCTGGTCTGGCGCTAGGTCTTTCTCGTCGCGAAACGATCCGCCACGTTATTCTGCCGCTGGCGCTGCGTCGCATGCTGCCACCGCTCGGTAACCAGTGGATCATCAGCATTAAAGATACGTCGCTGTTCATTGTTATCGGCGTGGCCGAGCTGACCCGTCAGGGTCAGGAGATCATTGCTGGCAACTTCCGCGCGCTGGAAATCTGGAGTGCGGTAGCCGTTGTCTACCTGATCATTACTCTGGTTCTGAGCTTCGTTCTGCGTCGTCTTGAAAGAAGGATGAAAATCCTGTGATTGAATTTAAAAACGTTTCCAAGCACTTTGGCCCAACCCAGGTGCTGCACAATATTGATCTGAACATTAAACAGGGTGAAGTGGTGGTGATTATTGGGCCATCCGGCTCCGGTAAATCCACCCTGCTGCGCTGCATCAACAAGCTGGAAGAGATCACCAGCGGCGACCTTATCGTCGACGGTCTGAAGGTGAACGACCCGAAAGTGGATGACCGTCTGATTCGTCAGGAAGCGGGCATGGTGTTCCAGCAGTTCTACCTGTTCCCGCACCTGACGGCGCTGGAGAACGTGATGTTTGGCCCCCTGCGCGTGCGCGGCGCCAACAAAGCGGCGGCAGAAGCGCTGGCCAAAGATCTGCTGGCGAAAGTCGGCCTGGCTGAACGCGCGCACCACTACCCTTCTGAGCTGTCCGGTGGTCAACAGCAGCGCGTGGCGATTGCCCGCGCGCTGGCGGTCAAACCGAAAATGATGCTGTTTGATGAGCCTACGTCCGCACTCGACCCCGAGCTGCGCCACGAGGTGCTGAAGGTCATGCAGGATCTGGCAGAAGAAGGGATGACGATGGTGATCGTGACCCACGAAATCGGCTTCGCTGAAAAAGTGGCGTCCCGCCTGATCTTTATTGATAAAGGCCGTATCGCGGAAGACGGTAACCCGCAGGAATTAATTGCGAACCCGCCGAGCCCGCGTCTGCAGGAGTTCCTGCAGCACGTCTCCTGATCCATCGCTTTACGCTAAAGCCGGGCTTGCCCGGCTTTTTTACGCCAGATTGTTCCCAAAAATCCCCCTCCGCGTCCCGACTTCTATACTTATCATTTTGTTCGACATTTTCACCGGAGGACGCCGTGCCGTGGATCCTGTTGCTGTTGATTAGCCTGTTTAGTGCGCCATCGTTCGCCGTCGCGATCCCCGGCGTGACCACCGGAACAACCGCCAGCCAGCAAAATACGCCGCCACCGGAACCCGATGTCGAACAGAAAAAAGCCGCCTACAGCGCCCTCGCCGACGTCCTTGAGAACGACACCTCCCGGCAGGAACTTATTGGTCAGCTGCGGAAAGTGGCCGCCACGCCGCCGCAGGAGCCGGTGCCTGTCATCACCCCTCCCCAGGTGGAGGAACAAAAAACGGTGCTGGAAAATGTCACCGACGTGAGCCGGCACTATGGGGAAGCGCTCTCCTCGCGCTTTGCTCAGCTCTACCGCAACCTGATTGGCTCACCGCATAAGCCGTTTAACCCACAAACGTTTACCGCCGCCGCCACGCAGTTCCTGATGCTGGCCGGTGCAGTATTTCTTTTTTACTGGCTGGTGCGCCTGTGCGCGTGGCCGCTCTACCGCAAAATGGGGCAATGGGGACGCAGAAAGAATCAGCAGAAAAGCAGCTGGCTGCACCTGCCGTTGATGATAGCCTCAGCGTTTATCATCGATTTACTGCTGCTTGCGTTGACGCTGTTTTTAGGTCAGATGTTGGCCGACAGGCTGAACGCGGACAACAAAACCATCGCCTTCCAGCAGTCGCTTTTCCTGAATGCCTTTGCCCTGATTGAGTTCTTCAAAGCGCTGCTGCGGTTACTTTTTTGTCCGCACGTGCCTGAACTGCGTCCTTTCGCCATCCGGGATGCGAGCGCGAAGTACTGGGCGCTGCGTCTGAGCGTGCTCAGCGGGCTGATTGGCTACGGTCTGCTGGTTGCCGTGCCGATCATCTCCAACCAGGTGAACGTCCAGTTCGGGGCGCTGGCAAACGTCATTATCATGATCTGCATTACCGTCTGGTCGCTGTATCTGATCTTCCACAATAAAAAAACCATTACCCAAAGCCTGCTGAATCTGGCCGATCGCTCCCTTTCGTTCTTTAGCCTGTTTATCCGCGCTTTCGCCCTGGTGTGGCACTGGCTGGCAAGCGCCTACTTCATCGTACTGTGCTTCTTCTCGCTGTTCGACCCGGGCAATAGCCTGAAATTCATGATGGGGGCGACGTTCAAAAGCCTGGCCATTATCGGTATCGCGGCGTTTGTGTCGGGGCTGCTGTCGCGCTGGATCTCGAAAACCATCACCCTGTCGCCGCAGGTACAGCGTAATTACCCGGAACTGCAAAAACGGGTGAACGGCTGGATGTCGGTATCGCTCAAGGTGGCGCGCATTCTGACCGTCTGCGTGGCGATTATGCTGCTTCTGAATGCGTGGAGCCTGTTTGATTTCTGGAACTGGCTGCATAACGGCGCAGGCGAAAAGACCGTCGATATTTTAATTCGTATCGCCCTGATCCTGTTCTTCTCCGCGGTCGGCTGGACGCTGCTGGCGAGCCTCATCGAGAACCGTCTGGTGTCCGATATTCACGGCCGTCCCCTGCCCAGCGCGCGGGCAAGAACGCTGTTAACCCTGTTCCGTAACGCGCTGGCGGTCATTATCAGCACCATCACCATCATGATTGTGCTGTCGGAAATCGGCGTAAATATCGCCCCGCTGCTGGCGGGGGCCGGTGCGCTGGGGCTGGCGATCTCCTTCGGTTCGCAAACGCTGGTGAAGGATATTATTACCGGCATCTTTATCCAGTTTGAGAACGGGATGAACACGGGGGATCTGGTCACGATTGGGCCGTTAACCGGCACCGTGGAGAGGATGTCCATCCGCTCGGTGGGCGTGCGCCAGGACACCGGGGCGTACCACATCATTCCCTGGTCTTCGATCACCACCTTCGCCAACTTTGTGCGCGGCATTGGTTCAGTTGTAGCGAACTACGATGTGGATCGTCACGAGGATGCCGATAAAGCGAAGCAGGCGCTGCGCGATGCGGTAGAAGAGCTGATGCAGATGGAGGATATTCGCGGGCTGGTGATTGGCGAGCCGTCATTCGCCGGCATCGTCGGGCTGACGAACACGGCGTTTACCCTGCGCGTGTCGTTCACCACCCAGCCGCTGAAGCAGTGGACGGTGCGCTTTGCGCTCGACAGCATGGTGAAAAAACACTTCGATCTGGCGAACGTGCGGATGCCGGTCCAGACCTATCAGGTACTGCCGCCGCCCGCATCGCCGCTCCCTCCGCAGGAGCCGACGCTGTAGCCCGGTTGCCGGGTGGCGGCTTCGCCTTACCCGGCCTGCGACGGAGTGCTATTTGCGACGTTTGTTATTGTCCATAAACGTCCAGGCGATAAAGCGGCTTTGCTTCTGGCCCTGCGCCATCTCTTTTTTCACCACTTTTACGGCGCCCGCTTCGGTCAGCGCGCGGTAGAGTGGCGGCAGGTTATCTCCGCGGGAAACCAGCGTTGTGAACCACTTCACCTGACGGCCAAACTGTTTGCTTTCCGCAATCATGCGCAGGATAAACGCCACTTCGCCCCCTTCACACCAGAGCTCCTGCTGCTGACCACCGAAGTTCAGCGCGGCGTCTTCAGCCTGACCCAGATTGCGGCGCTTGCGCTCGCTGCCCGCGCGGGCCGATGCCGCCGAATCATGGAACGGCGGATTGCACATCGTGGCGTCATAGCTTTCGTTTTTGTGAATAATGCCGTTGAAGATCGACGCCGCCTCTTTCTGACGACGCAGGCGAATGGCGCGGCTCAACCCAGGATTCGCGCTGATAATCGCCTGGGCGCTGGCAAAGGCCTCGGCACCGATTTCGCTTCCGGTAAAGCGCCAGTGGTATTCATGCGCGCCGATCAGCGGGTAAATCAGATTCGCCCCGGTGCCAATATCCAGAATGGTGGCCTGCGGCGGAACAACGCCCTCATTGCCCTCGGCAAGAAGGTCGGCAAGGTGATGCACGTAATCCGCGCGGCCCGGCACAGGTGGACAGAGAAAGCCTTCCGGAATATCCCAGTGAGCCACACCGTAAAAATGCGCCAGTAGAGCTTTGTTCAACATTTTAACCGCCTGCGGGTCAGCAAAGTTGACCGAGGGCTCTCCCGCGGGGGTCTGAACCAGGTAGTCCTGCAGCGGCGGGCAGCTCAGGCATAACGCATTCATGTCGTAGCGGCTGCGGTGGCGATTTCGCGGGTGCAATCCCGGCTTTTGGGCAGTCATGGCATTCTCCTTTAAACAGCGGCGTAAGATACCCTTTGCTGGCCCAACGGTAAATCTTTCTCTGCGTCGCGCAAAAAACCGCCGTAAATCAAACACCTTTATGTCTATGATCTGTCAGCGAATTGTCAATTTATATCGTTCAAAAAATAAGCAGATCATCATCAAATATTTGCGCTAAGTCACACTCATCAGGCTTCTAAACTTAAAGGGAATCACCTGCTGTTTCCTCATGAGGATGTGATTATGAAAAAGTATCTGACCCTTGCTATTATCGCTGGCGTCCTGGCAACTGCTTCATTCTCTGCCATGGCCGTTCAGTCACTAACCCAGAGTACCGACACCAGCCAGCTCCGTCCTGCAGGCACCGTTTCAGTTAGCCGTGCCAGCAACCTTGACGATCTCCAGGCTAAACTTGCCGAAAAAGCCCGTCAGGAAGGTGCAAAAGGATTCGAGATTAATTCCGCCAGCGGCGATAACCATATGTTTGGCACCGCGACCATTTACAAGTAACCCCACTACACTCCAACACACTGCATCTGCCGCACAGATGCAGTTCTCTTTTTCCTTCGCCTTGATTGTTCATTTTTTAACCCCATAGTAAACGTATGGCTTAAACCGATTTCAGGAGGACGCTATGGCTTCCGGCTGGGCAAATGACGACGCTGTTAACGAACAGATCAACAGTACTATTGAAGATGCGGTTGCGCGCGCCCGCGGTGAAATTCCGCGCGGCGAAAGCTTAACGGAATGCGAAGAATGCGGAGAACCCATTCCGGAGGCGCGCCGGAAAGCCATCCCCGGCGTAAGGCTTTGCATCTCCTGCCAGCAGCATAAAGATTCAAAAAACTCATCACATTCGGGATATAATCGCAGAGGTTCGAAAGACAGCCAGTTACGTTGACTTTCCTTTACCTAAGTTAACCCCGCAGGCCCATACCTTTACGCTCACGATTTTTAACGAACCGCGTGGCAAAATGTGCCCTTCATTTCGCTTCTGTAAAGCGCATTAAAAAGAAGTGTAAATCGCCAGTTTGAATTTATTAATATTCAATAAGTTATTTATCATTCAGTTTTTTTGAGCAACCACGTCAATTCTCTTCGATTTTATCCCTCGCAAAAAAACGTGATACTTATCACATCGACGGAACATCGTCCCCTTAACAGAAACACCTGCGAGAGATTAATTATGAAAACCATCAAATATGCTGTAGCTGCTGTTGCCCTGTCCGCTCTGTCCTTCGGCGCTTTCGCCGTAGAGCCAGTCTCTTCAACTCAGGCACAGAACATGAACAAAGTCGGTGTGGTGAGTGCTGATGGCGCGACCACGCTGGACGGTCTGGAAGCCAAACTGGCTGAGAAAGCCGCTGCTGCCGGTGCAAGCGGATACACCATTACCTCCGCTAACGGCAATAACAAGCTGAGCGGTACCGCGGTTATCTACAAATAATCGCCTGAACGAATGCTGTCCCCTCGCCAAACCCTCTGGTGAGCTGCTCCAACCCTCATTGACCCTGTTGTTTGTTACCCTTGCTTGCCCGTCCGCCACTGGACGGGCTTTTTTTTTAGTTAAAAAGACTGCGCCACGCGTGCCAGCCCGGCTTCTACCGTGTCCACTTCACCGGTTGCCAGCAAACAGCAGGCCATCTGCAGCTTGATCGAATGCGGAACAGGAACTTTTCCGGCAAGGCACTGCTCAATCCAGTGGGCTGTAGTATGGGGATCTTTTGCCTCAGGCAATATCACACCGCTATTTTCCTCCCCGCGTTCCAGAATGGTGCGCGTACCTGCAGAATCAATCAGCATCACCTGCGGGCAACGCTGTGGGTTCGCATAAACCTCACCTTCCGTGCCGTGCATCAGTAACGCCCTTCCACCAATAGCCGCAAAGAACTGACCCACACGCGCCACGTATTCCGGGTGCGAGACGCTGGAAAGACGAAGGGCGGCATCTTCGCCAAACGGTGTGGCCAGCTTCGCCAGCGTGTGCGCGCTGTTGCGCACGCCCATGCGCCAGCGCATATCGAGCTGCTTTTCAAGCGGCGGGCAAAGTGTGCCAACCGGGATATAAACGGGCTGATGGCCATCCAGCTTCGCCTGCGCCTGACCGGCATGACGCGTTGGCTCGATGCCCAGCATCCCGAAAATGGTTTCCGTCAGTACGCGAGTGGGGTCTTCACTCACCCCGTGCACCACCACCGGGAACCCCAGCTTGTGTAATAAAATAGCAAGAAGCGGGGTTAAATTTGCCTGCTTGCGCGCGCCGTTGTAGCTCGGGATTACGATCGGCATGGGCTTTGCCACAGGCGGCGTTAAGCGCAGCGTTTGCGCCTGCATGGCTTCATAGAACCCGCGCATCTCCGCCTCACCCTCTCCTTTGATACGCAGCGCGATCAGAATGCCCCCCATTTCCAGGTCGGGGACGTCGCCCTCAAGCATGCGGGTGTAAAGTGCACGCGCGGTTTCATGGTCCAGATCGCGGGCATGATTTTTCCCACGCCCTACCTCTTTGATAATTTTGCGGTAATCCACGACTTCTCTCCTGACAGCATCATCTTGTTAACAATATAGCCCTGATGATTGCCCGGCCGTTAGTGTTTTATCCCCTAACCCAATGCTCTGTTTTAATGAAAAAAAATATATACAAGAAATTTTTCAATTATTTGTGATTTCTGCAGAAGATTCTTAGACATGTATTTTTTGATTAAATAACCAGCGGAAAGTCTTCCAGGGTCAACGGTGAAAACGTCCAGGCAACGTTCGCACCAGTCACATATCAGGATTCACTATGAACAAGGTTGCTTTAGGTTTATTCATCGCCGCAGCGGTGGGATGTTCTGCATCCGCATTTGCGGCAACAAACGGTGAAGGGCAGATCAATTTCACCGGAGAAATTATTGATTCAGCGTGTCAGGTGGTTAATGGGTTAAGTAACCCGTTAAACGTTCAGTTAGGCAAAGTCTCTAAAACGGTATTTACCGGTGCAGGCTCTACCAGCACGTTAACGAAGTTCGATATTCAGTTAAAAGACTGTCCGGAAACCGTTACCTCTGCAGCGATTAACTTCGGCGGAACGCCGGATGCGAATAACAACGCAACGCTGGCATTAACGCCGGATGTGGATGCGGCAACGGGTGTCGCTATTCAGCTGGTTGACGCTTCTGAGCAGCCGGTGAGTCTGTACACCCCTTCTCAGCAATATCCGTTAGCCTCCGGTACAGCAGTTAACGACCTGATATTCGGCGCGCGTTATATTCAAACCGGGGCCGCAATTACCGCAGGTCCGGCTAACTCCGTTTCGACCTTCACCGTTATCTATAACTGATATTATCAATCCTGAGATATTAACGCGGTTATACGCGTTAATATCTCTTATCTTATTGAGAAATATTTATGCGCCATGGTTATTTACTGAGCACGCTTTTACTGGCGGCCTCTACTGCACATGCAGGTGTCATTATTAATGGCACACGTCTGGTCTACCAGGGAGAGAAAAAGGAATCGTCTCTTGGTCTTTCAAACCCAGATGCAACGGATTATCTGGTACAGTCCTGGGTCGACTCTGGCGGTAAAAACCTGGCCAAAGCGCCGTTCCTGATCACCCCTCCTCTTTTCCGTCTGGATGCGAAAGAAGATAACGTTCTGCGCGTTGTACGTACGGGCGGAAATTTACCGGAAGACAGGGAAACACTGTACTGGTTGAATATTAAAGCGATCCCTTCATCAAAGCACGTCGAAGGTGTGAATACGCTACAAATTGCCATTAATACGCGTATTAAATTGCTTTATCGCCCGTCAGCAGTAAAAGGCAGACCAGAAGAGGTGGCCGATAAGCTTGAATGGCGCCGTGAAGGTAATGAACTGGTGGTGAATAACCCCACGCCTTTCTTTATGAACTTCCAGACCGTCACGCTGAACGGTCATAAAGTAACAAAAGCCACCTGGGCGATCCCGAAAACGGAAACGCATTTTGCCTTACCTGGCAATATCGGAGGCTCAACCGTCACGTACTCCATTATTACTGATTATGGCAGCATCAGCCATACCTGGTCGAAAGCCGTTCGTTAATACTATCCCCCGGTAATAAAATAATCATGTACAGCCATAAAAAGCCGTTCACCTGCCGAATTTCATCACTGCTGGTCATTCTCTGTTGCCTGGTACTGGCGATCTTTGCGCAGCAGGTTATGGCTGATGATTATTTTAACCCGGCGCTGCTGGATATTGATAATCCGCAACAGGGTAAGACCGATCTGTCGGTTTACGAAAAAGGGCCAGGGCAGGCACCGGGGAAATATCAGGTCGCTATTTTTATTAATAATAATAAAATTGATACCCGCGACGTCACGTTCACATTGCATAAAGGTTCACACGGCAGCAGTTCACTTCAGCCCTGCTTTAGCCTGAATGATTTAAAAAGCCTTGGGATCAAAACCCAAAAATATCCGGCGCTGATGGCAAAAGGCCAGTGTGCTGATTTAACCGCCATCCCGGCAGCCTCCACGTCGTTTCACGTTCGCAATCAGCAGCTGCTGCTCAGTATCCCTCAACTGGCCCTGGGCCAGGTTCCACGCGGCTATATCGACCCGAAAGAATTCGACGAGGGGATCACCGCAGGTATTCTCAACTACAGCGTGACCGCCAGCCAGAGCCATGCGCGACAGTCGGGCGAGCAGAATAACAGCAGCCAGTACGTTAACCTGCGTCCCGGGTTTAACGTTGGCGCCTGGCGCGTACGCAACTACTCCACGTGGAATCGCAGCACCCAGGGCAAGGAAGAGCAGCAAAAATTCTCTTCCGTTTATACCTATGCCCAGCGCGATATCGTGGCGATGAAAAGCGATCTCACCGTTGGACAAAGCTCTTCGCCTTCTGATGTTTTTGACAGCGTACCCTACACCGGCGTGGAGCTTAAATCCGACAGCGACATGCTGCCGGACAGCGAAAAAGGCTATGCGCCCATTATTCGCGGCACCGCACACAGCAATGCGCTGGTGATGGTTCGCCAGAACGGCTACGTCATTTATCAGAACACGGTCGCTCCCGGCGCGTTTGAAATTAACGACCTTTACCCCACCGGCAGCAGCGGCGATCTGCAGGTCACCGTGAAAGAGACCGACGGCAGCGAAAGCCATTTCGTGGTGCCATATGCCTCCGTACCGGTACTGCAGCGCGAAAAAAACCTGCGCTACAGCGTGACCGCCGGGCGGTACCGTTCCTACGACAAAGACGTCGAGAAAACTCCGTTTGCCCAGGGCAGCGCAATTTACGGCCTGCCCTTTGGTTTTACCGCTTACGGCGGCATACAGCAGAGCAGCCACTATCAGTCCCAGGCGCTCGGCGCCGGGAAAAACATGGGCGATTTAGGGGCGTTCTCCATCGACGTCACCCGCGCAAAGGCCCTGCTGAAAAAGCAGCAGGCCAGCAAAGGCCAGTCCTGGCGCGTGCGCTACAGCAAAGATTTTGCCGGTTCAGGCACCAACTTCTCGCTCGCGGGCTATCGCTACAACAGCAAAGGGTTTTACACCCTGGAAGACACCATGGAGTCATATACCCGCTCTGACGACTGGTCTGCCCCCCAGCAGCGCCGCGCCCGAACCGAGGCCACCATCGACCAGACGCTGCCCGAAGGCTGGGGGTCCGTCACCCTGAACATGGTGAAAGAGACTTACTGGAGCCAGAACCAGGACATGACCTCCATGAGCGTCAGCTACAACAACAGCTGGCACGGGGTGAGCTACAGCCTGAGCTACAGCATGAACAAGAACACCCAGGACAGCGATGAAAACGGCGACGAAGTGACGAACGACAACCAGTTCTCGCTGAGCGTCTCCGTGCCGCTGGACCACTGGATGCATAACACCTGGGCCACCTACAACCTGAACAATACCAAAGACGGTACCACGCAGAATATCGGCCTGAACGGCACGGCGCTGAAGGAAGACAATCTGAACTGGAATATTCAGGAAGGGCTGAGCAGTACCGGCAGCGGTAACTCCACCAGCATGAACGCCGATTACAAAGCGACCTATGGCGAAGTGAGCGCAGGCGTCAGTCAGGATAAATACCAGCAGACCGTGAACGTCGGTTTGCAGGGCGGCGTGGTTGCCCATGCGAACGGCATCACCCTGAGCCAGCCGCTCGGTGAGACCATCGCGCTGGTGAAGGCGCCGGGAACGCACGGGACGCATATCACCAACCAGACGGGCGTTGAGACCGATTTCCGCGGCTACACCGTCGTACCATTCGTCACCGCGTATCGCCATAACACCATTGCGCTGGATACCGAAACGCTGCCGGATGATGCCGACGTGACGCACGCGGCGCAGGTCGTCACCCCAACGCGGGGAGCGGTGGTGCGCGCCAGCTTTAACACCCGCGTGGGCAATCGCGTGCTGATGACGCTCACGCACAACGGTAAACCGCTGCCCTTCGGCGCGACGGTGACCACTGAGGATAAGGACAGCGAATTTATCGTTGGCTCAGATGGCCAAACGTACCTCTCCGGCCTCCCCGCACGCGGAAAACTCTCCGTTATGTGGGGTGACAATGTCAGCGAACAATGCATCGCGCAGTACGCGCTGGCTGAAGAGAGAGATAAATCCGGCATTATTACCGCTGCCGCAACATGTCAGTAATGCACTGGCTGAGACGAAAGATGATGCAAATCGTTAAACAGAGTTTTTTATTGTTAGTGCTGGGAATATCCGCATTTTTTATGCCGCACGCGAAAGCGTCATGCACGTCACCGGATATGCCAAAGATGATTGATGTGGCCTCCATATCGGTACCCACCTCGCTGGCCGTTGGCGCGACCATTCCGGGTTCAGAACAGACGGTGCACGTTGCCGGAAGTTGCTCCAGTACCTACAGCCCGGGGATGGAAATAGTGGCTTGCTATTATGGTTCCGGTTCAGAAATACCGGGCCTGCCGGGCGTGTACGACTCTGGTGTCGCCGGGATTGGTATCGCCCTGATGAACGATCAGGGGCAACGCATCCAGGGGGCCGGCGGCGTCCACTGTGATTCCCGGAATACGCCGGTGGGATATCTCTCTTCAGATGGACAGCTCTCGTTCAATTTTGACGTAACTCTGGAGCTGGTGAAAACCAGCTCCACGGTTTCCTCTGGCTCACTTTCTCAGGCTCAGACGGAGTTTGGGCTTGGCGTTTACAATCACGAAGGTTTAGGCAGTCCGAACACCCTTTCCTATTCAGGAAATATCACGTTTAACGAAGTCACCTGCTCAGTTTCGCCGAAAAGCCTCACCGTGACGCTGGGCAATTTCCCTGTCAGCGACTTCACCGGGACAGGAACTCTGACGTCGCCTCAGACGTTCGACATTACCGTTAACTGCAATAACACCGTACAGCCTCAAGTGATGATCACCAGTGCAAACGGCTATGAAACAGATTTCCCTGGCGTCGTAAAACTGACTCAGGAGAGTGGCGTAGCAACCGGCGTAGGAGTGCGCATGATGTTCGACGGGGAAATTGCCAACTTTGATACTTACAAGAATACGGCGGCAGTTGCACAAGCGAACGTTCCGCTGGCGATCCCGTTTGAGGTCGCATATCAACAAACGGCAGCCAGCGTCACCCCCGGGACAGCAAACAGCATTGCCACGATTACGTTGGGATATAAATGAAAAAAATCACCTTGTTACTACTGGCAGGCCTTCTCACGCAGGCGAATGCCGATGAGATCGCGATCCAGATGAGAGGCAATATCATCGCCAATACCTGCTCGGTAGACAGCGCCAGCCAGAATTTGACCGTTAACCTGGGACAAGCCGCCTCCAGCGATTTTAAGGATGTGGGGGATACCGGGGAGTGGAAGAATTTTGATCTTACGCTGTCCAAATGCCCGTCCACCACCACGCTCGCCACCGCGACCTTTAACGGCCAGGCAGACAGCGTACACCCGACGAAATTTGCCAGCACGGGCAGCGCCGGCGGGCTGGCTCTGGAGCTGGCAGACCGCCTGGATCGCATTACGATTGCCCCGCAGGCGAGCTTCAGCGCCCTGGTTAATCAAAGCGATCATACCGTCGATTTCCCACTCGCCGCACGATACTACGCCACCTCCATGCCGGTGAGCGCGGGGACGTTCAGCAGCGTGGTGCAGGTGACCTTCACTTACCAGTAGGATCGCGCCCCTTAGCACGGATGCTTTTCCTGCGCCCGGCGGTCAGTGTTGCCGGGCGTTTTTTTACCTCGGGCACCTCTGGCTGTTCAATCGGAAAGATCGGCAGCGCGTTCAGCAGCCGCTGGCCGTAGTTTTTGGTGAGCAGACGTTTGTCATAAATCACCACCTCCCCCCAGCAGCCGTGGCTACGAATCAGACGCCCCACCTGCTGAATCAGGTTAAACGACGCCGCAGGTAAACTCTGCACCTCAAACGGATAGCGGTTGAGGCTTTTCAGCCACTCGCCTTCGGTGATGACGACCGGGCTGTCGATAGGCGGGAAGGCGATTTTATGGATATGCACCTGCGTCAGGTAGTCCCCTTTCAGATCCAGACCTTCCGCGAAGGACTGCAATCCCACCAGCACGCTGCGCTCGCCATTATCGATACGTTTGCGGTGCGTTTCCACCAGCCGGTAGCGCGGCTGATCGCCCTGCACCAGCAGGAGTAAACGCAGATCGGTGACGTGCTCCAGGAAGCGCTGCATCGCGCGCCCGCTGGCAAACAGCACCAGCATGCCGGGGTATTTCCTGCTCTCAACCTGTTCGCGGAAGTAGGCCGCCATTTCCGCAATGTGCTGCTCTTCGTTGTCGATCAGCGGCTCGAATTTCATGCGCGGGATCACCAGCTTCCCCTGCTCGCAGTGGTTAAACGGCGAGTCCAGCGCGACAAAACGATCGCCCGCTTTCTCTTTAAGCCCGCTCATTTCCTGCAAACGCGAAAAACTGTTCAGGGAGCGCAGCGTGGCAGAGGTGACCACCACGTGCGGCACGCTCCGCCAGATGAGCTTTTCCAGCTGATCGGCCACGCGGATGCCCACGCAGTGGAAAAACAGATGAACCTGCCCGTCGCGCACTTCACGGGTGGCCCATTTGGTGACCGGCGCGCCCGACGCCTGCACCATCGAGGCCAGCCGCCAGAGCTTGCTCTGGGCTTCAAACATGCCGAGCGCACGGTTCATTTGCAAAAGAATACGGTGCAGGCGAACCACGTCGTGTGAGCCGGTTTTCTCGCTGAGATCGTTTAAGAACATCTCCGCCAGCCCGCGCAGCTTTTCGAGATGCTTCGCCAGCTGCTGGCAAATCTCCATCACCTCGTCCGGCAGTTCGCCCATCGCAAAGCGGTGTTCCGCCTCCTGGGTTGCGGGAAGATATAGATTCAGGATGTTGTTCAGCGACGAGATAAGGCTGTAAACCTCTTCGCAGTGGTCGCTCAGACGCTCCGGCACCGCCAGCGGCGGCGTGGTTTTCGGCCGGAACTGCTCCATGCAGGTAGCGACAAGCTTGCAGAAGAGATCCAGCTGCAGGCGGAACCAGGGGGCGGTAATTTCTGCGCTCATCTCCAGCGCGTCGCGCGCCACGTCGGGCAGATGGTGGCCTTCGTCGAGCACCAGCAGCAGGTTTTTCGGCTCCGGCAGCACCGCTTCGCTCTCCAGCGCCGCCATCACCAGCGCGTGGTTAGCCACAACCACTTCGGCTTCCTGAATTTCGCGCCGGGCGACAAAGAACGGGCACTCGCGGTAGTAGTGACAGTTACGGTTCAGGCAGCTGGCTTTGTCGGTGCTGAGCCTTCTCCATAAGTCGTCGCTGATGGCCTGGCTGGTGTGATCCCGCAGGCCGTCCCACTTATAGCCGTCCAGCTCGGCTTTGAGTTTTGCACACTGCTCCTGCTCGGCCTTATTGTTTGGCGTCAGCTCGTCATCCAGAAACGCGAGCAGATCCTGTTGATTCGGCTCGCTGCTGGCCAGCGCCGCCAGGTTACGCGGGCACACGTAACGCCCGCGCCCAAAGGCGGCCGTAAACCGCAGGTCGGGGATAATTTTGCGCAGCAGCGGCAGGTCTTTGCTGAAGATCTGATCCTGCAGCGCCACGTTGGCGGTGCTGACCACCAGCGTTTTGTCCTCTTCCCGTGCAATGGCAATGCCGGGAATGAGATACGACAAGGTTTTCCCGACGCCGGTCGGGGCTTCAATCGCCAGATGTCGCCCGTCGTCCCCGGCGAGCGTTTTTGCCACGTCAGCAATCATCTGCCGCTGCGGCGCTCGGGGGATAAAGTCGGGGATCTGCTGCTGTAGCGCCTTATACCAGGCGCCAATTTGCGCTTTCAGCGCCGCGGTTAAAGCCATCGGAAAACCTGAAATACTGTATAAACAGCCACTATTGTGGCACTTTCTCCTCGCTGCCGCAAAAAGAAAAGCCCGGCTTTACGACCGGGCTTCCAGATTACTGCGGGTTAGCAGGTTTACGCGGGCGGCGTCGACGCTGCCCTTCCCCTGCCGGCTTGCCTTCGCCGCTGCGCCACGGATTGTCACCGGCCGGTTTGCTGTCGTTGCTACGACGCGGCGGTTTGCCGGATGATTTCGGTGCACCGCCTTCTGCTCGACGCGGCTGCTGACCGCGACCGCCGCCACCCTGGCCACGTCCACCACCGCCCTGACGACCGTTCTGAATCGGCTCGGCTTTGATTGACGGATCCACTTCGTAGCCCGGGGTTTCGATGCGCGGGATCTCTTTCTTCAGCAGACGTTCGATGTCGCGCAGCAGCTTGTGCTCGTCCACACAGACCAGCGAAAGCGCTTCACCGGTTGCCGCCGCACGGCCGGTACGGCCGATACGGTGAACGTAATCTTCCGGGACGTTTGGCAGCTCGTAGTTCACCACGTGCGGCAGCTCTTCAATGTCGAGGCCACGGGCGGCGATGTCGGTCGCCACCAGCACGCGGATGTCGCCGGATTTAAAGTCCGCCAGCGCACGGGTACGCGCGCCCTGGCTCTTGTTACCGTGAATGGCGGCGCTGCGGATGCCGTCTTTATTCAGCTGTTCCGCCAGGTGGTTGGCGCCGTGCTTGGTGCGGGTAAAGACCAGCACCTGCTGCCAGTTACCCTGGCCGATCATCTGGGAGAGCAGTTCGCGCTTGCGCTTTTTATCAACAAAGTGAACGTGCTGCGTCACCTGCTCAGAGGCGGTGTTGCGGCGCGCCACTTCCACTTCCAGCGGGTTATGCAGCAGCTTTTCCGCCAGCGCCTTGATCTCGTCGGAGAAGGTCGCGGAGAAGAGCAGGTTCTGACGACGCGGCGGCAGCTTGGCCAGCACGCGACGAATATCGTGAATAAAGCCCATGTCGAGCATGCGGTCGGCTTCGTCCAGCACCAGAATTTCGATGTTATCCAGTTTCACCGCGTTCTGGTGTTCCAGATCCAGCAGACGGCCCGGCGTTGCCACCAGCACGTCCACGCCGCCGCGCAGCTTCATCATCTGCGGGTTGATGCTGACGCCGCCGAACACCACCAGCGAGCGAATGTTGAGATAGCGGCTATAGTCACGCACGTTCTCGCCAATCTGCGCGGCCAGTTCACGGGTTGGGGTGAGGATCAGCGCACGAACCGGACGACGGCCTTTGGCGTGCGGCTGATTTTTTACCAGCAGCTCTAACAGCGGCAGCGTAAAGCCCGCGGTTTTACCGGTGCCGGTCTGGGCGCTGGCCATCAGGTCACGCCCCTGAAGAACGGCAGGAATAGCCTGCTGCTGGATTGGGGTTGGCTCAACGTAGCCCTGCTCTGCGATCGCGCGCAGAATTTCCGGGTTCAGGCCAAGGGAATCAAAAGACATAAAAACTCCGAACCGCCCCGACCATCACAGGTGTAGTTTTCAGGGAGATATAACGAATAGGGGAGGACAAAAACCACAATGTCGCGAAGGGGCGGAGTGTAGCAGCTTTTGTGACGTGGCGCATAAAATATCCCTCCGCATTCCCTCGACGTTAGCGTGAATCAGGCATAATCTTAATCAATCGATTGATTAATTCTTAATGCCGCTATGAATACAACCCCGACGACATCAAAAGGTGAACAGGCCAAAAACCAGCTTATTGCCGCCGCGCTGGCGCAGTTTGGTGAGTACGGGCTGCATGCAACCACGCGCGATATTGCGGCGCTGGCCGGGCAGAACATTGCGGCGATTACCTACTATTTTGGCTCAAAAGAGGATTTATACCTCGCCTGCGCCGAGTGGATCGCCGATTTTATCGGCACGCAGTTTCACCCGCACGTTGAGGAAGCCACCGCGCTGCTCGGCCAGCCGTCGCCCGATCGCGCCGCCGTTCGCCAGCTTATTCTCAACGCCTGCCACGATATGATCCGCCTGCTGACGCACGACGATACGCTCAACCTGAGCAAGTTTATCTCCCGCGAGCAGCTCTCCCCCACTGCCGCCTACCAGCGGGTACACGATCGGGTGATTGAGCCGATGCACTCCCACCTGACCCGGCTGATCGCCGCCTATACCGGGCGCGATGCCAGTGATACCGAGACAATTTTGCATACACACGCCCTGCTGGGTGAAATTCTTGCCTTCCGTCTGGGCAGGGAAACCATCCTGTTACGCACCGGCTGGACACAATTTGATGAGGATAAAGCCGCGCAGATTAGCCAGGTCATCGCCTGTCATCTCGATCTAATCCTGCAAGGCTTAACGCAAAGGAGCCTGAAGTCATGAAAAAACCTGTCGCCATCGTTCTGGTGGTTGTTGTTTTGCTTGCCGCCGGAGTCGGTGGATGGCTGTGGTATCAGAGCCATCAGGATAAAGGTCTGACCCTGTACGGTAACGTGGATATTCGCACGGTGAACATGAGCTTCCGCGTGGGCGGACGTCTCGCCTCGCTGAGCGTTGACGAAGGCGATGCCATTAAAACCGGGCAGACGCTGGGGATGCTGGATAAAGCGCCCTATGAGAATGCGCTGCTGCAGGCCAAGGCGGGCGTGTCCGTCGCCCAGGCACAATATGACCTGATGCTGGCAGGCTATCGCGACGAAGAGATCGCCCAGGCCGCCGCCGCCGTTAAACAGGCGCAGGCCGCCTATGACTACGCGCAGAATTTCTACGCTCGCCAGCAGGGGCTGTGGAAAAGCCGTACCATTTCCGCTAACGATCTGGAAAATGCGCGCTCGTCCCGCGACCAGGCGCAGGCAACGCTGAAATCCGCGCAGGATAAATTAAGCCAGTACCACACCGGTAACCGCCCGCAGGATATCGCCCAGGCGAAAGCCAGCCTTGAACAGGCGCAGGCGCAGCTGGCCCAGGCGGAGCTGGATCTACACGACACCACGCTCATCGCACCGTCTGACGGCACACTGATGACCCGCGCCGTGGAGCCGGGCAGCATGCTCAGCGCGGGCAGCACCGTGTTGACTCTCTCCCTGACCCGCCCGGTGTGGGTGCGCGCCTATATTGATGAGACGAATCTCGGCCAGATGCAGCCGGGCCGCGAGCTGCTGCTCTATACCGACGGTCGCCCGGACAAGCCGTATCACGGCAAAGTGGGCTTTGTCTCCCCTACCGCCGAATTCACGCCGAAAACGGTAGAAACACCGGACCTGCGTACCGACCTGGTGTATCGCCTGCGCATCATCGTGACCGATGCGGATGACGCGCTGCGTCAGGGCATGCCCGTCACCGTAAAAGTGAACAGCGGGGAACGACATGAATGACGCGGTTATTCAGCTCAACAATCTGGTTAAACGCTTTAAGGGGATGGATAAGCCCGCGGTCGCACCGCTGAACTGTACCATCCAGAAAGGCTATGTGACCGGGCTGGTCGGCCCGGACGGCGCGGGGAAAACCACGCTGATGCGGATGCTGGCTGGGCTGCTGAAGCCGGATGAAGGATCGGCCCGCGTGCTCGGCCTTGACCCGATAAAAGATGACGGCGCGCTCCACGCCATGCTCGGCTATATGCCCCAGAAGTTTGGCCTGTACGAAGACCTGACGGTGATGGAAAACCTGAACCTGTACGCCGACCTGCGCAGCGTCACCGGCGAAACGCGACAGAAAACCTTCGCCCGCCTGCTGGAATTTACCTCCCTCGGCCCGTTCACCGACCGGCTGGCGGGCAAGCTCTCCGGCGGGATGAAGCAGAAGCTGGGGCTGGCCTGTACGCTGGTGGGCGAACCAAAGGTGCTGCTGCTGGACGAGCCCGGCGTCGGCGTTGACCCGATTTCCCGCCGCGAATTGTGGCAGATGGTGCACGAGCTGGCGGGCGACGGGATGCTGATCCTCTGGAGCACCTCCTACCTCGACGAAGCGGAGCAGTGCCGGGACGTGCTGCTGATGAACGAAGGCGAACTGCTTTATCAGGGCGAGCCGACGACGCTGACGCAGAGCATGGCCGGGCGCAGCTTCCTGCTGCACAGCCCGCAGGCGTCCAACCGCACGCTGCTGCAGCGGGTGCTCAAGCTGCCGCAGGTCAGCGACGGGATGATTCAGGGCCGCTCGGTGCGGGTGATCCTCAAAAAAGAGGCCACCGTCGACGATATTCGCGATGCGCCCGGCATGCCTGAGATCGACATGGAAGAAACGGCGCCACGTTTCGAAGATGCGTTTATCGACCTGCTGGGCGGCGCGGGGACGTCAGAGTCGCCGCTTGGCGCCATTCTGCACACGGTGGAAGGCACGCCGGGCGAAACGGTCATTGAAGCCAAATCCCTCACCAAAAAGTTCGGGGATTTCGCCGCCACCGACAACGTTAATTTTGCGGTGAAGCGCGGCGAGATTTTCGGCCTGCTCGGGCCGAACGGTGCGGGAAAATCGACCACCTTTAAGATGATGTGCGGCCTGCTGGTGCCGACGTCCGGCAAGGCGCTGGTACTGGACATGGACCTGAAGGTCAGCTCCGGCAAGGCGCGCCAGCATCTGGGCTATATGGCGCAGAAATTCTCCCTGTATGGCAACCTGACGGTCGAGCAAAATCTGCGCTTTTTCTCCGGCGTGTACGGCCTGCGCGGGCGGGCGCAGAACGACAAAATCCGCCGCATGAGCGACGCCTTCGGGTTAACCAACATTGCCTCCCACGCCACCGACGAGCTGCCGCTCGGCTTTAAGCAGCGGCTGGCGCTGGCCTGCTCGCTGATGCACGAGCCGGATATTCTGTTTCTGGATGAACCGACCTCGGGCGTTGATCCTCTCACCCGCCGCGAGTTCTGGCTGCATATCAACAGCATGGTGGAAAAAGGGGTGACCGTAATGGTGACCACCCACTTCATGGACGAGGCGGAGTACTGCGACCGCATCGGGCTGGTGTATCGCGGTAAGCTGATTGCCCACGGTACCCCGGACGACCTGAAAAACCAGGCCGCCGACGAGGAGGTCCCGGACCCGACCATGGAGCAGGCGTTTATCACCCTCATCCACGACTGGGATAAGGAGAATGCCCATGCGCAGTAAAACCCTTTCCGTGCGCCGGGTGCGCGCGCTGTGCATTAAAGAGACGCGGCAGATCGTGCGTGACCCCAGCAGTTGGCTGATTGCGGTGGTGATCCCCCTGCTGCTGCTGTTTATCTTTGGCTACGGCATTAATCTGGACTCCAGCAAGCTCCGGGTCGGGATTTTGCTGGAACAGCAGAGCGAAGAGGCGCTGGACTTCACCCACGCCATGACCGGATCGCCCTATATTGACGCCACCATCAGCGACAGCCGTCAGGAACTGATCCAGAAAATGCAGGCCGGGAAAATTCGCGGTCTGATCGTCATTCCGGTGGATTTCGCCGCCAATATGGCGCGGGTCAATGCCGATGCGCCGATCCAGGTGATCACCGACGGCAGCGAGCCGAACACCGCAAACTTCGTGCAGGGCTATGCGGAGGGGATCTGGCAGCTCTGGCAGATGCAGCGGGCGGAAGACCGGGGCGAGACGTTCAACCCGCTGATTGACGTGCAGACGCGCTACTGGTTTAACCCCGCCGCCATCAGCCAGCACTTTATTATTCCGGGCGCGGTGACCATCATCATGACGGTCATTGGCGCGATTCTGACCTCGCTGGTGATCGCCCGCGAGTGGGAGCGCGGCACCATGGAGGCGCTGCTTTCAACCGAAGTGACGCGCGTCGAGCTGCTGCTGTGTAAGCTTATTCCCTACTACTTCCTCGGTATGCTGGCGATGCTGCTCTGCATGCTGGTTTCCGTTTTTATCCTCGGCGTGCCGTATCGCGGCTCGCTGGTGGTGCTGTTCTTTATCACCAGCCTGTTTTTACTCAGCACGCTGGGGATGGGGCTACTCATCTCCACCATCACCCGCAACCAGTTTAACGCGGCCCAGGTGGCCCTCAACGCCGCCTTTTTGCCGTCGATTATGCTGTCCGGGTTTATCTTCCAGATAGACAGCATGCCTGCCGTGATCCGCGCCGTGACCTACATCATCCCGGCGCGCTACTTTGTAAGCACGCTGCAAAGCCTGTTCCTGGCAGGGAATATTCCGGTGGTGCTGATTATCAACACCCTGTTTTTACTGGCGTCAGCGGCGATGTTTATCGGGTTGACGTGGATGAAAACCAAACGGCGGTTAGATTAAGGAGCGCGCATGTTTTACCGTTTATGGACGTTAATACGCAAAGAGCTGCAATCCCTGCTGCGCGAGCCGCAAACCCGCGCCATTCTGGTTTTGCCGGTGCTGATCCAGGTACTGCTGTTCCCGTTTGCCGCCACCCTTGAGGTGACCAACGCCACCATCGCCATTTACAACGAAGACAACGGCAAACACGCCGTTGAGCTAACGCAGCGCTTTGCCCGCGCGAAAGCCTTTACCCACATCCTGCTGCTAAAAAGCCCGCAGGAGATCCAGCCCACTATCGACACGCAAAAAGCGCTGCTGCTGGTACGGTTCCCGGCGGATTTCTCCCGCAATCTGGATACCTTCCAGACCGCGCCGATGCAGCTGATCCTCGACGGACGTAACTCCAACAGCGCCCAGATAGCGGCCAACTATCTGCAGCAGGTGGTGAAGGATTACCAGCAGGAGCTGATGGACGGCAAACCGAAGCCTAACAACAGCGAACTGGTGGTGCGCAACTGGTACAACCCGAATCTGGACTACAAGTGGTTTGTGGTGCCGTCGCTGATCGCCATGATCACCACCATCGGGGTGATGATCGTGACCTCCCTCTCCGTCGCCCGCGAGCGCGAACAGGGCACGCTGGATCAGCTGCTGGTCTCCCCACTCGCCACCTGGCAGATTTTCGTCGGGAAAGCTGTGCCGGCGCTGATTGTCGCGACGTTCCAGGCCACCATCGTGCTGGGAGTCGGTATTTGGGCCTACCAGATCCCGTTCGCCGGTTCGCTGGCGCTGTTTTACTTCACGATGGTGATTTACGGGCTGTCGCTGGTGGGGTTTGGGCTGCTGATCTCGGCGCTCTGCTCGACGCAGCAGCAGGCGTTTATCGGGGTATTCGTCTTTATGATGCCCGCGATTTTGCTCTCGGGGTATGTTTCGCCCGTCGAGAATATGCCGGTATGGCTACAGGATCTGACGTGGGTAAATCCGATTCGGCACTTTACGGACATCACCAAACAAATCTATCTGAAGGATGCGAGTCTGGATATTGTCTGGGGAAGTTTGTGGCCGCTACTGGTGATTGCGGCCACGACGGGCTCAGTGGCGTACGCGATGTTTAGACGCAACATTGCGTAGCTTTTTCTCTTTGGTCAGCAATGAGACGACCGCAGGCCCTGCGAGGATAGCCATACCCGCCAGGGCCAGCAGCAGGTTGTTTTGCAGCACGCGTGACAGCAGCCACAGGACGATCATCGCCGCACCAAAATACCAGGTGGTGGTGAGCTCTTCGAGCACATCACCCACCTCGCGCCAGCGTGCTTCATGGTGGCGCTGTAAGAACAGCATCGACAGCACGGTGACGCCGTAAAGGACGCATAGCCCCAGGCCAACATGCACCAGCGTGCCGCTCATCCAGCCCATCACCAGTACGGCCACGACCAGTAAATGCAACATTATCTGCCAGCAACTCAGGCCAGTTGCGACACGAACACGTTGTTGCCACTTCATGGCTTCTCTCCTGAAGGATTTTTCTCTGCTTAATCAGACTACCGCACTTTACGGAAAATTCCGTAACGCCGCATCTTTTTGTGACGCCGACTACACTTTATTTTCATTGGGATAGTCACTCAGGAAGGAGCTTATGACGAAAAAAATGCAGCATTTCTCGCTTAAAGTGCTGACGATAAACATTCATAAAGGCTTCACAGCATTTAATCGCCGCTTCATTTTACCGGAGCTGCGCGACGCGGTTCGCACCGTCAGCGCGGATATTGTCTGCCTGCAGGAGGTGATGGGCGCACACGAAGTGCATCCGCTTCACTTTGAGAACTGGCCCGACACGCCGCACTATGAATTTCTGGCCGACACCATGTGGAGTGATTACGCCTACGGCCGCAATGCGGTCTATCCGGAAGGGCATCACGGCAACGCGGTGCTGTCCCGTTATCCCATAGAACATTACGAAAACCGCGACGTTTCCGTCGGGGAGAGCGAAAAACGCGGCCTGCTTTACTGCCGCGTTACCCCGCCCGATCTTGAGCTGCCCATCCATGTCGGCTGTGTTCATCTGGGCCTGCGCGAAGCCCATCGTCAGGCGCAGCTGAAAATGCTGGCCGAATGGGCCAACGCGCTTCCCGAAGGTGAACCGGTGGTAGTGGCGGGCGATTTCAACGACTGGCGACAGCGGGCAAACCATCCGTTAAAGGTAGAGGCCGGACTGGAGGAAATTTTCACCCGGGCGAACGGCAGACCTGCGCGCACGTTTCCGGTCCGTTTCCCGCTGCTGCGGCTTGACCGCATCTACGTAAAAAATGCCCATGCCAGCAGCCCAACCGCCCTGGCGCTCCTCAACTGGCGGCATCTTTCCGACCATGCGCCGCTCAGCGCGGAGATCCACCTATGAAATGTTCCTGGCAGGAAGGCAACCGGATCACGCTGCTGGTCAACGGGGACGAGTATTACCCGGCCGTGTTTAAGGCGATTGATCACGCTCAGCAGAAGGTGATCCTCGAAACCTTTATCTGGTTCGAAGACAACGTTGGCAAGCAGCTGCACAGCGTGCTGCTGCGCGCCGCCCAGCGCGGGGTGAATATTGAAGTGCTGCTGGATGGCTACGGCTCGCCGGACCTCAGCGATGCATTCGTCAATGAACTGACCGCCGCGGGGGTGGTGTTCCGCTACTATGATCCCGGCCCTCGCCTGTTCGGTATGCGTACCAACCTTTTCCGCCGGATGCATCGCAAAATTGTGGTGGTGGATGAGACGGTGGCGTTTGTCGGCGGCATTAACTACTCCGCTGAGCATATGTCCGACTACGGCCCGGAAGCGAAGCAGGATTACGCGATTCGCATTGAAGGCCCGGTGGTACAGGACATCTTGCTGTTTGAGCTGGAGAACCTGCCGGGGAAAGAGGCCGTTCGCCGCTGGTGGAAACGCCGTCATCGCCCGGAAGAGAACCGGAAGCCCGGCGAAGCGCAGGCCCTTTTCGTCTGGCGCGACAACGGCGAGCACCGGGACGATATTGAACGTCATTATCTCAAGATGCTGGCCAACGCGAAGCGTGAAGTGATCATCGCTAACGCCTACTTTTTCCCGGGCTATCGTCTGCTGCACGCCATGCGCAATGCGGCCCGACGCGGCGTGCGCGTGAAGCTGATTGTGCAGGGCGAGCCGGACATGCCGATCGTCAAAGTCGGGGCACGGCTGCTGTATAACTATCTGGTGAAGGGCGGCGTCCAGATCTACGAATATCGCCGCCGACCGCTGCACGGCAAAGTCGCGCTGATGGACGATCACTGGGCCACCGTGGGCTCCAGCAACCTCGATCCGCTGAGCTTATCGCTCAACCTTGAAGCCAACCTGATCATCCACGATCGCCAGTTTAATCAGACCCTGCGGGATAACCTGCAGGCGTTGATCGTTAACGACTGCGTGCGCGTGGATGAGTCCATGGTTCCCAAACGCACCTGGTGGAACCTGGGCATCAGCGTGGTGGTGTTCCACTTTCTGCGGCATTTCCCGGCGATGGTCGGCTGGCTGCCGGCGCATACGCCGAAGCTGGCACAGGTGGACCCGCCGGTACAACCCGAACTGGAAACCCAGGACCGTATTGAAGCGGAAGACGGAGGCAAACCCTGATGTCGAAATCGCATCCACGCTGGCGGCTGGCAAAAAAGATCCTCACCTGGCTGTTTTTTATTGCGGTCGCGGTTCTGCTGGTGGTCTACGCGCAGAAAGTTGACTGGGAAGAGGTGTGGAAGGTCATCCGCAACTATAACCGGATGGTGCTGCTGGGCGCTGTGGGGCTGGTTATCGTGAGCTACCTGATGTACGGCTGCTATGACCTGCTGGGCCGCGCTTACTGCGGCCACAAGCTGGCCAAACGTCAGGTAATGCTGGTGTCGTTTATCTGCTACGCCTTTAACCTGACGCTGAGCACCTGGGTCGGCGGCATTGGCATGCGCTATCGCCTTTATTCGCGCCTTGGCCTGCCGGGCGGAACCATCACGCGCATTTTTTCCCTGAGCATTACCACCAACTGGCTGGGCTATATCCTGCTTGGCGGGGTGATCTTCACCATCGGCGTGGTGCAGCTCCCCGCGCACTGGTATATCGACGAGGCAACGCTGCGCATTCTGGGCATCGTACTGCTGCTGATTATCGCCGTTTATCTCTGGGCCTGCGCCTTTGCCAGACGCCGTCATATGACCATTAAAGGGCAAAAGCTGGTCCTGCCCTCGTGGAAGTTTGCGGTGCTGCAGATGGCGGTTTCCAGCGCTAACTGGATGGCGATGGGAGCCATCATCTGGCTGCTGATTGGCGAGGACGTAAACTACTTCTTCGTGCTGGGCGTGCTGCTGGTGAGCAGTATTGCCGGGGTGATTGTGCATATTCCGGCGGGGATCGGCGTGCTGGAGGCGGTGTTTATTGCCCTGCTGGCCGGGGAGCACGTTTCTCAGGGTGCCATCATCGCTGCCCTGCTCGCCTACCGCATGCTGTATTACTTCCTGCCGCTGGCGCTGGCAACGGTCTGCTATCTGGTGCTGGAAAGTCGGGCGAAAAAGCTGCGGGCGAAGAATGAGAGGATGCTAGCGAAGTGAATAAGTCGGGTGGCGGCTTCGCCTTACCCGACCTACGGTTCGCGCTTCGTAGGCCGGGTAAGGCGAAGCCGCCACCCGGCAAAGCAACCTTAACGACGGTTGCCGAAAATACGCAGCAGCATCAGGAACAGGTTGATGAAGTCCAGATACAGCGTTAGCGCGCCCAGGATCGCGTATTTGCGCAGGTTTGAACTGTCGCGCACGTCAATCTGCTCGCCGATGTTTTTCAGCTTCTGGGTGTCATACGCCGTCAATCCAACGAAGATCACCACCCCGATGTAGGTCACG
This sequence comes from Enterobacter sp. PL_is379, assembly GCF_055817355.1. Classification (NCBI taxonomy): domain Bacteria; kingdom Pseudomonadati; phylum Pseudomonadota; class Gammaproteobacteria; order Enterobacterales; family Enterobacteriaceae; genus Enterobacter; species Enterobacter sp. PL_is379. Next base: position 217,953 of record NZ_JBVPGT010000033.1, on the reverse strand, counting down.
GCCCACATCAGCGCTTCGCTCTTCAGCCACAGGTTCACCAGCGACGCCAGCACAATCCCGATCAGCCCCATAAACAGCATACTGCCGAAGCCGCTCAGATCGCGCTTCGTGGTGTAACCGTACAGGCTCATCGCACCGAACATCCCGCCGGTGACCACGAAGGTGCTGGCAATGGATGAGTAGGTGTAAACGATAAAGATGCTGGAAAGCGTCAGCCCCGTTAGTGCCGAATAGAGCATAAACAGGGTCGTTGCCATGCCGGCACTCAGCTTTTGCACCAGACCGGAAAGCACAAACACCAGCGCCAGCTGCGCGATAATCAGCCCAAAGAAGGTGATCTTACTGGAGAAGATAAACATCATCAGCTCCGGCGTGTTCGCCGCATACCACGCGATAAACGCGGTAAGCAGCAGGCCAACCGTCATCCAGCCGTACACCTGAGCCATATACGTCTGCAGGCCGCTACGGGTCTGCTGTACTATTGAATCGGAACGCGGAAATCGGTCCATGATTCACTCCTGATTAAGATTAAGTAGACACACACGTTAAGATTAACACATCCACGTAAACCGACTACCAACGGCTGGCGGCTTGTTTATCGCTGTCGCGAGATTCTACCCAGCGATCGCCTTCCGGCGTGGCTTCGCGCTTCCAGAACGGCGCTCTGGTTTTGAGGTAATCCATAATGAACTCCCCTGCCGCAAACGCGCTGCCGCGGTGCGCGCTGGTCACTCCAACGAAGACAATCTCCTCGCCAGGCCACATCTCGCCGATGCGGTGAATTACCGTGATGCGGCCGAGCGGCCAGCGGCCCCGCGCCTCCTCCACAATCTCCGCCAGCGACTTCTCCGTCATCCCCGGATAGTGCTCCAGCGTCAGCGCCTTCACGCTGTCGCCGAGGTTGTGGTTGCGCACCTTGCCAGTAAAGGTCACGACCGCGCCGTCTTCATCGCGTTCCGCCAGCCAGCTGTATTCGGTCCCCACGTTAAAACGCCCGGGGCTCACCAGAATTCGGGTGTCAGCCATCTTAGCCCCCCGTTACCGGCGGGAAGAAGGCCACTTCATCCCCTTCGGCCAGCGGGTGGGTGAATTCCACCAGCGTCTGGTTAACGGCGGCCAGCAGCTTGCCTTCGTCCAGCGCCAGCGCCCAGCGGTCGCTTTGTGCCGCCAGATGCGCGCGCAGGGCAGCAACGTTTTCAAAAGACGCATCCAGCGTCAGGCTGTCGGTATTCACCAGCTCGCGCACCTGCGCAAAAAAGAGCACCTTAATCATGGCTGTCCACCTTAAAATCACCGGATTTTCCGCCGCTTTTTGCCAGCAGGCGAACCGGGCCAATCACCATGTCTTTCTGCACCGCTTTGCACATGTCGTAGATGGTCAGCGCGGCAACGGAGGCCGCCGTCAGGGCTTCCATCTCCACGCCGGTTTTGCCGGTTAAGCGGCAGAGTGACTCAATGCGCACGCGGCTCTGCTCCGGCTGCGCCTGCAGGTTCACCTCCACCTTGCTCAGCATCAGCGGATGGCACAGCGGGATGAGATCCCAGGTGCGCTTGGCGGCCTGAATCCCCGCGATGCGGGCGGTGGCAAAGACATCACCCTTGTGATGGCTGCCGTCGATGATCATCGCCAGCGTCTCCGGCAGCATGGTGACGAACGCTTCGGCGCGCGCCTCGCGCACCGTTTCGGCTTTGGCGGAGACGTCCACCATATGCGCTTCACCGGCGGCGTTAATGTGGGTCAGTTGTGACATAGCTTATTTCTTTAAATGGGGATGGAAATTACACGGACGGGTACGGGCGTCCAGCTGCGGGGCGATGATGTTTTCCCACGCGGTGCGGCAGGCTTTGGTCGAACCCGGCATGGCGAAAATCAGCGTTTTGTTAGCCACCCCGGCAACGGCGCGCGACTGCAGCGTGGAGGTACCAATCTCTTCAAAGGAGAGCATGCGGAACACCTCGCCGAAGCCTTCCACCTCGCGGTCGAACAGCGGGATCAGCGCTTCAGGCGCCTGATCGCCTGCGGTAAAGCCGGTGCCGCCGGTGATCAGTACCACCTGCACCTCATCGCTGGCGATCCACTGAGAGACCTGCGCGCGAATGGCGTAGCGGTTCTCCTTCACGATCGCTTTATCGACGATGCGATGCCCCGCGTCATGGGCCGCCTCGCGCAGCCAGTGGCCGGAGGTATCATCCTCTTCGCCACGGCGGTCGGAAACGGTAAGGATAGCAATGCGTGTCGGGATAAATTCTGCGCTTACCTGACTCATTTTCTGTTCCTTCTTAAGCCTGATTACCCGCCGATGTAGGACAGGTTCTGAGTAATGCCGGTATTGCCCTGATGCAGGAAGTGGGTCTGTTTTTTATGCGTCAGCGCTTCAGAAATGCGTGCTTCAAGCGCGTCCTGCTGCGCATCGTCTTCCAGCAGATCGCGAAGATCTACGCCGCCGTCACCAAACAGGCACAGATGGAGCTTGCCCACGGAGGAGACGCGCAGGCGGTTGCAGCTGGCGCAGAAATCTTTCTCGTAAGGCATGATAAGCCCGATCTCGCCTTCGTAATCAGGATGGCAGAAGACCTGCGCCGGGCCGTCGCTGCGCTGGCGGATCTGGTGGATCCAGCCGCGTTTTAGCAGCGCGTCGCGCAGCACCATGCCGGAGATGTGATGGCGGCGGAACAGCTCGCTGCCCTCGCCGGTTTCCATCAGCTCAATAAAACGCAGCTGAATGGGGCGGGATTTAATCCACGCCAGGAAGGTATCGAGCTGGTGATGGTTTACATCACGCATCAGCACCGTGTTGACTTTGACTTTTTCGAAGCCGGCCGCAAATGCCGCATCGATACCGTCCATGACCTGCTGGAATTTATCCTGGCCGGTAATGGCGTGGAACTGGCGGGCGTCCAGACTATCGACGCTGACGTTAATCGCCGTCAGCCCCGCATCGCGCCAGGTCGCCACGTCGCGCGCCATGCGGTAACCGTTGGTGGTCACCGCAATCTGGCGGATACGTTCGTTTTCACGTACCGCGGCAATGATGTCGGGGAAATCGCGGCGCAGCGAGGGTTCACCGCCGGTAAGGCGCACTTTTTCGGTGCCGAGCTCAGAGAAGGCGCGCGTGACGCGGCGCACTTCATCCACGGAGAGAAAGCCGTTATTGGTGACGCTGCCCGGTTTGTAGCCATCGGGCAGGCAGTAGGTGCAACGGAAGTTGCACACATCGGTAATCGACAGACGTAAGTAATAAAACTTACGCGCGAAAGCATCAGTAAGTTGTGAAGCCATGTACACCTTTCCAGATCGGGAGGCACAGTCATTTCTTTCTGTACCCTGGTGGCAAATTCGCCACGGCCAGAGCGCCATATCTTTCGACACAGGCGCAAGGGCTAGAGTGTATGTTTTCAATTTTGAAAACGTGGTTAGGGCGATAGTAGCGCGGAAATTCTGACGGCGCCATTATCGCTTTTCGCTATATAATTAAGTATATAGCGAGTCATTCGTCCATTTTCGCTACAGAATACCTAAAAACCGCATTTTCACATTGATATACGTCATTTTGCATCGGGTGAGGCATCGTCTTTTAGGGGTAGTTAGGTTACTGTTACGCGATCGAACGTGATAAGGAATACGTATGCGCAATCGCACTTTTGCGGATCTTGACCGAGTGGTCGCTCTTGGCGGAGGACACGGCTTAGGCCGGGTTATGTCCTCTTTGTCGTCACTGGGCTCAAGGCTGACAGGGATAGTGACCACCACCGATAACGGCGGCTCAACCGGGCGCATTCGTCGTGCCGAAGGCGGCATTGCCTGGGGAGATATGCGCAACTGCCTGAACCAGTTAATTACCGAGCCGAGCGTCGCGTCGGCGATGTTTGAGTACCGTTTTGGCGGTAATGGCGAACTTTCCGGGCATAACCTCGGAAATCTGATGTTAAAGGCGCTGGATCACCTGAGCGTACGGCCTCTCGAAGCCATCAATCTGATCCGTAATCTGCTCAAAGTGGACGCATTCCTGATCCCCATGTCTGAACAACCGGTTGACTTGATGGCTATCGACGCCGAAGGGCATGAAGTTTACGGCGAGGTGAATATTGACCAGCTCCTTCTGCCGCCAACGGAGTTGATGACCTATCCGAGCGTGCCCGCCACGCGTGAAGCGGTAGAGGCAATCGGGGAAGCGGATCTTATCCTGATCGGTCCAGGCAGTTTTTATACCAGCCTGATGCCCATTCTGCTGGTGAAAGAGCTGGCGCAGGCGCTGCGCCGCACCCCGGCGCCGATGGTTTACATCGGTAATCTGGGACGTGAACTGAGCCCGGCGGCGGCGAGCCTGTCGCTGGCGGACAAGCTTGAATTAATGGAGCATTACGTCGGCAAGAAAATCATTGACGGCGTAGTCGTGGGACCAAAAGTGGATGTGTCAGGGATTGGCGATCGTCTGGTGGTGCAGGAGCCACTGGAGGCCTCAGACATCAAGTATCGCCACGACCGTCACCTGCTGCGCGAGGCGCTGGAGAAGGCGATTCAGGCGCTGGGTTAGGTTCGTTTTTTGCGGCCTGATGCCCTCACCCCGGCCCTCTCCCACGGGGAGAGGGAGAAACACGCTGCTTTAACCTATGATGCCGCGATAAACAGATCCCGCAGCTGATGAAGCTGGTCGCGGATCTGCGCCGCCTCTTCGAACTCCAGGTTCTGCGCGTGCTGCATCATCTGCCCTTCCAGCTCGTGGATTTTCTGCTGCAGCGCTTTCGGCGTCAGCACGACGGTATCTTCTTCCACCACTGAACGCGCCTTGCCGCGGCCTTTCGCTTTGGTTTTGGCAATGTTCTGACCCAGCGCCAGAATATCCACCACCTTCTTGTTCAGACCCTGCGGCGTAATGCCGTGTTCTTCGTTGTAGCGCTGCTGTTTCTCGCGGCGGCGTTCCGTCTCACCAATCGCTTTCGCCATCGACGGGGTAATTTTGTCACCGTACAGAATCGCTTTCCCGTTGACGTTACGCGCGGCGCGGCCAATTGTCTGAATCAGCGAACGCTCGGAACGCAGGAAGCCCTCTTTGTCCGCATCCAGAATCGCCACCAGCGAGACCTCCGGCATATCGAGACCTTCTCGCAGCAGGTTAATCCCCACCAGCACGTCAAACTCGCCCAGACGCAGGTCGCGGATAATTTCCATGCGCTCCACGGTATCGATATCCGAGTGCAGATAACGCACCTTCTCGCCGTGCTCTTCGAGATACTCGGTCAGGTCTTCCGCCATACGCTTGGTGAGCGTGGTCACCAGCACGCGCTCGTTGATGGCGGAACGGGCGCGAATTTCCGAGAGCAGATCGTCCACCTGGGTGGCCACCGGACGAACTTCAATAATCGGGTCGAGCAGACCCGTTGGACGCACAACCTGATCGACAACGTCTTCACCGGATTTCTCCAGCTCGTAGTTGCCCGGCGTGGCCGAGACGTAGATGGTTTGCGGCGCGAGCGCCTCATACTCTTCAAACTTCATCGGACGGTTATCCAGCGCCGACGGCAGGCGGAATCCGTACTCCACCAGCGTCTCTTTACGCGCCCGGTCGCCGCGGTACATCCCGCCGATCTGCGGGATCGTAACGTGGGATTCGTCGATCACCAGCAAACCGTCTGCCGGAAGGTAGTCAAACAGCGTCGGCGGCGGCTCGCCCGGCCCGCGCCCGGAGAGGAAGCGGGAGTAGTTTTCGATGCCGGAGCAGTAGCCCAGCTCGTTCATCATCTCAAGGTCAAACTGGGTGCGCTGGCTCAGGCGCTGCTCCTCCAGCAGCTTATTGTTGGCCAGCAGCACCTTACGGCGCTCGGCCAGCTCCACTTTGATCTCTTCCATCGCCTGCACGATACGCTCGCGCGGCGTCACGTAGTGCGTTTTCGGGTAGATGGTGAAGCGCTGGATCACCGACTCAACGTGTCCGGTCAGCGGGTCGAAGAGCGACAGGCGTTCAACCTCTTCGTCGAACAGCTCGACGCGCAGCGCCATATCGTCCGATTCCGCCGGGAAGATGTCGATCACCTCACCGCGTACGCGGAAGGTGCCGCGCTGGAACGCCTGATCGTTACGGGCATACTGCAGCTCCGCCAGACGACGGACGATGGCGCGCTGGTCGATGATCATCCCCTGCGTCAGGTGCAGCATCATCTTGAGATAGAGATCCGGATCGCCGAGACCGTAGATCGCGGAAACCGATGCGACAACGACCACATCGCGACGCTCCAGAAGCGCCTTAGTGGCCGACAGACGCATCTGCTCGATGTGTTCGTTCACCGAGGCATCTTTCTCAATGAAGGTGTCAGAGCTCGGTACATAGGCTTCAGGCTGGTAGTAATCGTAGTAGGAGACGAAATACTCCACGGCGTTTTCCGGGAAGAACTCTTTCATCTCGCCGTAAAGCTGTGCGGCCAGGGTTTTATTGGGTGCCAGCACCATCGTGGGGCGCTGGAGATCCGCAATCACGTTGGCGATAGTGAACGTTTTACCCGAGCCGGTTACCCCCAGCAGCGTCTGGTGCGCCAGCCCATCTTCCAGCCCTTCTTCCAGACGACGGATCGCCTCAGGCTGATCGCCAGATGGACGGAAAGCAGAATTCAATTTGAACGGTTTACTCATGGGCGACAACCTGATGACGTTATAAGCGGCAGGTGAGTAATTTTACTCCTTGTTGCCAGGAATGCCAGTAAAAAACACTGGATGAAAAACCAGTAGCATGTCAGGATATTTAGAGTAGCGCCTGAATGATTAGCGCGATAGCGACCAAAATTTGGACTGTGACAATATAAAACACCAGTCAGGTCAGGTTATCCCCAGAACTTTTTCTTTTTTAACATTTGTCAAGCCAGGTAATGATAGTTTTGTGGCAACGAGTGACACTTTCATGACGGGAATTGCTTTTATCTAAGCAATTAAATAATAAACGATATTTTCTAAAGCCGCGTTTCGCGTCAATTTGGGCGTAAGCCGCGTCTTCTCTCGCTTATCGCGTGTTTTCTAACTCTAATGCACATGGTTATCCACAGGAATAGTGGATAACTGCTTCCAGCCCATGCAGACTGGCGCTCGGCAAATTCCCGGATTTTCCCACGAGACGGCGGTAAAAAATTTTTATAGCTATTTTTTGCTGATTAACAGTTGCGTCATTCATAACCAACCGATGCGATCTTGCTCACATTTTCAGCATTTCGGGTTCTGCACCACAACTCAACACCGCCAGCACCGTCGATGTGCAATCCCGTTTTTTCTCACCCCCTCTCCGGTGACTTATTCCTAAAAAAGCCGGTTTTTTAAACGCTTTTCGGTTTCTGGCAGGGGTTTTGCAGATTCAAACCCGAGCCTCACCTACACACATTTTTAAGGAGAGAAAGATGTTGAGTCTGCGTGCTGTGAATCAGTTTTACGGAAGCCAACATACGCTATGGAACGTGAATTTGGATTTTCCGCAAGGGATGTGTACAGGCGTCGTTGGCCTGCCGGGAATGGGGAAAACCACCCTCATGAATTGCATCGCCGGGAGAGTGCCCGTCGAAAGCGGTAGCATCATCTGGCATGAGGCAGGCGCGCCGCCGCGCGATTTGCTTAACCTGCCGCCAGAACAGCGTTCAGGAACGGAGATAGGCTATGTCCCGCAGGACAGGCGGATCTTCTCCCAGTTAACGATTGAGGAGAATCTGCATATCGCCATGCGGGCGATGGGGAAACCCAACCCTGAAGCGAAAAATGACGTTTACGACCTGTTTCCAGCGCTCTACGCATTGCGACAGACCCGCGCCAACACGCTCTCTCCGGACGACCAGTACCAGCTGGCGCTGGCTAATGCGCTGGTGAACCGTCCTCACCTGCTGATCCTCGATGAGCCCCTGCACGGCGCAGGACACAGCTTCGCTCAGAAGCTGGGGCAGCTGCTGGCGCGCTTAAACCGGGAGTTAGGTATGACGGTGCTGTTAGCGGAGCAGCAGCTGTCGTTTATCCGCCGGGTTGCGGACCGTTTCTGTATGCTCTATCGCGGGCGTAACGTGGCGCAGGGCCACGTTAACGAACTGGATGACGAGCTTATCGCGCACTGGATGTCGCGGGAAGCAAGACGCTGAGATCGAGATAACGCCCGGTTTCGGCATTTTCCGCGCCGTCAGCAAGCCAGGGAATTTCTCCGAGGCACGGGGCGGGAAGAACGCGCCTGAGCGTCGCCAGATACTCCTGGTGTCGTTTCCCCGGCGCAACCACGTCGTTGGCTATCCAGCCCGCCAGACGCAGCCCGGCCTGCCGTATGGCCTGCGCGGTCAGCATGGCGTGATTGATGCAGCCCAGCTTAACGCCGACGACCAGAATGACCGGAAGCTGCTCGGCCTGCACCCAGTCAGCAAACGTCTGCGTGTCCGAAAGCGGCGTAAACCAGCCTCCAGCCCCTTCCACCAGCACCCAGTCGGCCTGGCTTTCCAGCGCCCGTAACCCGGCTGAAAGCAGGGCGAAATCAATCGGACGACCTTCGTCAGCGCTGATGATGTGCGGCGAGGTCGGCTCGGCAAAGGTGTACGGATTGACCGCTGAATAGGCGAGTTCACGCGTGCTGTTACGCTGGAGCGCCAGCGCGTCGGTGTTGCGTAACCCTTCCGCCGTCATCTCGCTGCCGGAAGCAACGGGCTTATATCCGACGGTGTTTTTTCCGAGCTTTCGTGCCGCCTGCAGCAGCGCAGAGCTGGCCACCGTTTTGCCCACTTCCGTATCCGTTCCGGTGACAAAATAACGTTCAGTCACGTTCGATAATCCCATGAAAAAGTTGATAAGAGAGCGGGAAATAACCCCGCTGCTGAGGCCAGGCCAGCTCCAGCCGCTGCAGCTGTCCGCGGGTGAGTGGTTTTTTCTCCCGTCCGGTATGCAGGTGCGTGGCGCCGATGCCCTTCAGCGAACGCATGGCGCTGAACGCATCGCTAAAATTGAGCGTGATGGTCTGCACCGTGCTGCGGTAGCGCCAGCCTGTCAGCGCCTGCGTCACCTGCTCATGCGATAAAAAACGGTTAGCGTGCGGCTGCTCATCCACCGCTTTCCACGCCTGATTCAGCTCCGGCAGCGAACTCTCCAGCAAGGTGGTAAAGGCCACCTTCCCGCCCGGTCGCGCCACGCGATAAAGCTCGCGCAAGGCCTGCGGCAGGCTGCTGCACCACTGGACCGCCAGATGGCTCCAGACCAGATCGAACTGCGCATCCGCCAGCGGGATCGCCTCGATATCGGCCAGCAGATAGCGATCTGCCGCCTGCCGCTGGCGTGCCTCTTCCAGCATCTGGGCTGAGAGATCGATAGCCGTCACCTGGCTTCCTGCCCCGCGCCAGTAGCGGCTGTTGCTGCCCGGACCACAGCCGGCGTCGAGTACCTGCGGAAAACGACTCTCGCCAAGCGCGGTCAGAAGCCCCTGCGCGCTCAGACGCTGCAGCTCATCGTGCTGCGAATAGCTCTGCGCGGCGCGACCAAATGCCGCCGCGATGGCCTGCTTATTCACCGGCAACATGGAGCGCCTCCAGCAACGTCTCAATATCCTGTCGTTCATGCGCCGCCGTCAGGGTTAAGCGCAGCCGCGCGGTACCTGGCGGGACCGTTGGCGGGCGGATGGCGGTCACCCACATGCCGCGCTGGCGCAGCGCCTGTGCCAGCGCCAGCGCGCGGGCATTTTCACCGACAATCACCGGCTGGATAGCGCTCTGCGAATCGGGACTGCGGAAGGGCAGCGCCTCAAGTCCCTGACGGAAGCGAGCGATATGCTCTGCCAGACGCTGGCGACGTTCATCCCCTTCTGCGCTGCGGATCACCGCCAGCGATGCAGACAGCGCCACGGCCTGCGCCGGGGGCATGCTGGTGCTATAGATTAGGTGTCGGGCAAACTGCAGCAGATAGTCGGCGACGGATTCGCTGCACAGCACGGCGGCGCCGCTGACGCCAAAACCTTTGCCGAAGGTGACAATCAGCAGTTCCGGCTTCACGTTTTGCTGATACGCGCTCCCGCGCCCTTCGTCGCCCATTACGCCAATGCCGTGGGCATCGTCCACCAGCAGCCAGGCGTTTTGCCGTTTGGCGGTATCGTGCAGCGCGGCAAGCGGCGCGCTGTCGCCGTCCATGCTGAATACCCCTTCCGTGACCGCCAGCTGTTGTCCGTCGCAGGGTTTATCCAGCAGCGCAGCAAGCTGTCCCGCATCGTTATGAGCAAAGCGGCGCAGCTGCGCCGGGCTTAAATGTGCCGCCTCCAGCAGGGAGGCGTGACTTAAGCGGTCGGCGACAATGCGGTCCTCTTTTTCCATCAGGGCCGTAATCACCGCCTGGTTGGCGGCAAAACCGGAGATAAACAGCAGCGCGCGCGGGTAGCCGAGCCAGTCAGCCAGTTCCTCTTCCAGCGCATGATGCGCTGTGGTGTATCCGCTGACGTGTCCCGAGCCGCCGCTGCCCACGCCAAACCGCTCAGCGCCCTGCTGCCAGGCGCGGATAATGGCCGGATGCTGGCTCAGCCCGAGATAGTCGTTGCTGGAGAAATTGCAGAACCTCTGGCCTTCACGGGTAAGAAAACGGCCCGCGCCGTTTTCCACCACCCTGCGAACGCGAAATGCCTCTGCCGCCCGACGGTCGTCAAGCGCAGAGTTGATACGTGCCTGCCAGGTCATACGGCTGCCGCGTTGTAGAACTGGTCGGTGTCGGCGTTGAAAATCTGCTGCTCCAGCTGCTGCTGTTGCTCGTTATCGCCCGTCAGCACCTCGGTCTGATGCGGGTTAAGCCCCAGCTTGCGGAACAGCTGAACGTCTTTGTCTTCTTCCGGGTTCGGCGTGGTCAGCAGCTTGCAGCCGTAGAAGATAGAGTTGGCTCCGGCCATAAAGCACATGGCCTGGGTCTGCTCGTTCATCTGCTCGCGACCGGCAGAGAGGCGCACGAAAGAGGTCGGCATCATGATGCGCGCCACCGCGATGGTGCGAATAAAATCAAACGCATCCACATCGTCGTTGTCCGCCAGCGGCGTGCCCTTGACCTTCACCAGCATGTTGATCGGCACGCTTTCCGGCGGGGTCGGCAGGTTCGCCAGCTGCAGCAGCAGGCCCGCACGGTCTTTCACGGTTTCGCCTAAGCCCACGATGCCGCCGGAGCAGACCTTGATCCCCGCGTCACGCACTTTATCCAGCGTATCCAGACGCTCCTGGTAGGTACGCGTGGTGATGATGTTGCCGTAAAACTCCGGCGAGGTGTCGAGGTTGTGGTTGTAATAGTCCAGCCCCGCCGCCGAAAGGCGCTGCGCCTGCTCGTCGTTCAGCGTGCCGAGCGTCATACAGGCCTCTAGGCCCATCTCCTTCACGCCTTTTACCATCTGCTCCAGGTAAGGCATGTCGCGATCGTGCGGGTTCTTCCACGCCGCGCCCATGCAGAAGCGGGTCGAGCCGGCGTTTTTCGCCTTGCGCGCCGAGTCGAGTACCTGCTCCACTTCCATCAGCCGTTCGGATTCCAGGCCGGTTTTGTAGCGCGCGCTCTGCGGGCAATATTTGCAGTCTTCAGGGCAGGCACCGGTTTTGATCGACAGCAGCGTGCTGACCTGAACATGGCGAGGATCGAAGTGCTGACGATGCACCTGTTGGGCTTCGAACATCAGCTCAAGGAAAGGTTTATTGAATAATTCAGTAACTTGCGACATCGTCCAGCGTGCGTGGTGAGCCATGGGGCTTCTCCAAAGGGTTTTGTTAATTTTCGGTTCGGTTTATACTCGTAAACCTAAAACTTTTCAAAATGGTTTACAAGTCGATTATGACCCAGGACGATCTCGCCTTCGACAAGCAGCATATCTGGCACCCTTACACCTCCACGACCCGCCCCCTTCCCGTTTATCCGGTGGCCTCCGCGCACGGCTGCGAGCTGCATCTCGCCAGCGGCGAACAGCTCGTTGACGGGATGTCCTCCTGGTGGGCGGCCATTCACGGGTACAACCACCCGCGCCTGAATGCGGCGATGAAGGCGCAGATTGACCAGATGTCGCACGTGATGTTCGGCGGGATCACCCATCAGCCCGCGGTGGATTTATGCCGTCGCCTGGTGGCGATGACGCCTGAATCGCTGGAGTGCGTGTTCCTGGCGGATTCCGGCTCCGTGGCGGTGGAAGTGGCGATGAAAATGGCGCTGCAGTACTGGCACGCCAAAGGCGAAACGCGCCAGCGGTTCCTCACCTTCCGCAACGGCTATCACGGGGATACCTTCGGGGCGATGTCGGTATGCGATCCGGACAACTCCATGCATAGCCTGTGGAAGGGCTATCTGCCGGAAAACCTGTTTGCCCCGGCCCCCCAGAGCCGCTTCGACGGCGAGTGGAACGAAATGGACATGGTCGGTTTCGCGCGGCTGATGGCGGCGCATCGTCACGAGATTGCTGCCGTCATTCTTGAACCGATCGTGCAGGGCGCGGGCGGGATGCGGATGTACCACCCGGAATGGCTGAAGCGTATTCGCAGGATGTGCGACCGCGAGGGCATTCTGCTGATTGCCGATGAGATCGCCACCGGCTTTGGCCGCACCGGCAAGCTGTTTGCCTGCGAACATGCGGGTATCGCCCCGGATATTCTGTGCCTCGGCAAAGCGCTGACCGGCGGCACCATGACACTTTCCGCCACGCTCACGACCCGCCAGGTCGCCGACACCATCAGCGACGGCGAAGCAGGCTGCTTTATGCACGGTCCGACGTTTATGGGTAATCCTCTCGCCTGCGCCGTCGCAAGCGAAAGCCTCGCCATTCTGGAGAGCGGCGAGTGGCAGACGCAGGTTGCGGCGATTGAAGTGCAGCTGAAAGCGGAGCTGAGCGCCGCCTCAGGGGCGAATTTCGTCGCGGACGTGCGGGTGCTGGGCGCCATCGGGGTGATTGAAACCACCCATCCGGTGAATATGGCGGCGCTACAGCGCTTCTTCGTGGACCAGGGCGTGTGGGTACGGCCTTTCGGCAAGCTTATCTACCTGATGCCGCCGTACAGCATTACGTCGGAGCAGCTGCGTAAATTAACCGACGCGGTTGTAACAGCCGTTAACATTCCCGCGCATTTCACGATTTAACCCTATGCATTACACTTGCTGAACGAGCGATCAACGAGGGTAAACCGTATGAAAATCATCAGCAAAGATCTGCGCGACGGTGAAAAACTGCCGGAGCGTCACGTTTTCAACGGCATGGGGTATCAGGGAGACAATATCTCCCCACACCTGGCGTGGGATGAGGTTCCGGCAGGCACCAAAAGCTTTGTCGTGACCTGCTACGACCCGGATGCGCCTACTGGCTCCGGCTGGTGGCACTGGATTGTGGCGAACCTGCCTGCCGACACGCGCGTCCTGCCGCAGGGTTCCGGTTCAGACCTGGTTGCCCTGCCTGAAGGTGCCATTCAGACGCGCACTGACTTCGGTAAAGCGGGCTACGGCGGCGCGGCGCCGCCAAAAGGGGAAACCCACCGCTATATCTTCACGGTGCACGCGCTGGATGTGGAGAGGATTGAGGTCGATGAAGGGGCGAGCGGCGCAATGGTCGGGTTTAACGTGCATTTCCATACGCTTGGCAGCGCGTCGATTACGGCGATGTATTCGTAATCGTGCGGGCTGATGCCCTCACCCCGGCCCTCTCCCACAGGGAGAGGGAGAAAACCTGGCAATTCTCTCTCCCTGTGGGAGAGGGTTAGGGTGAGGGGAAAAATCACAGCACCGAAGGTAACAGCCCCACCAGCCGCCCCTCTTCCAGAAGCTGCATCGCCTTATCAATATCCGGCGCAAAGAAGCGGTCGTCATCGTAATGCGATACATGCTCGCGCAGCGCATGACGCGCCTGCTCCAGCAGCGGGCTGGATTTTAGCCCTTCACGCAGATCGATACCCTGACTTGCCGCCAGCCATTCCACCGCCAGCACGCCGCGGGTGTTGGAGGCCATTTCCCAGAGACGACGCCCGGCAGCCGGTGCCATCGAAACGTGATCTTCCTGGTTTGCAGACGTTGGCAGGCTGTCCACGCTGTGCGGGTGCGACAGGGCTTTGTTCTCGCTTGCCAGCGCTGCGGCCGTCACCTGAGCAATCATAAAGCCCGAGTTGACCCCGCCGTTACGCACCAGGAACGGTGGCAGCTGGGACATATGTTTATCCATCATCAGCGCGATACGGCGCTCGGACAACGCGCCGACTTCGGCAATCGCCAGGGCGATATTATCCGCCGCCATCGCTACCGGCTCGGCGTGGAAGTTACCGCCGGAGACCACCTCGTTTTCCTGAGCGAACACCAGCGGGTTATCGGACACCGCGTTGGCCTCCACCAGCAGCACCTCCGCCGCCTGACGCAGCTGCGTCAGGCACGCGCCCATCACCTGCGGCTGGCAGCGCAGGGAATACGGATCCTGAACCTTTTCGCAGTTATGGTGTGAATCGGCAATTTCGCTGGTGTCGGTAAGCACGTGACGGTACATCGCGGCGGCATCAATCTGCCCGCGCTGACCGCGCACCTCGTGGATGCGGGCATCGAACGGGCGACGCGAGCCCAGCACGGCTTCGGTGGTCAGCGCGCCGCACACCACCGCCGAGGCAAACAGATCTTCCGCTTCAAACAGGCCGCGCAGCGCGAAGGCGGTCGATGCCTGCGTGCCGTTCAGCAGCGCCAGCCCCTCTTTCGCCGCCAGCGTAATGGGCGTTAAGCCGGCTTTTTTCAGCGCCTCTTTCGCAGGCAGCCACTCGCCCTGCCAGCGCGCTTTGCCTTCGCCCAGCAGCAGCAGCGACATGTGCGCCAGCGGGGCAAGATCGCCGGATGCCCCAACAGAGCCTTTTGCCGGGATCCACGGATAGACTTCCGCATTGACCAGCGCCATCAGCGCCTGAATGACGCTCAGGCGAATGCCGGAAAAGCCGCGCGCCAGGCTGTTGATTTTGAGGACCATCATCAGACGGACAATCTCATCGTCAAGCGGCTGGCCGACGCCCGCCGCGTGCGACAGCACCAGAGAACGCTGTAAATTTTCCAGATCGTGCGTCGCGATGCGGGTCTGCGCCAGCAGCCCAAAGCCGGTATTAATCCCGTAGGCCGTGCGCCCTTCGGCCACAATGGCTTCCACACAGGCAACGCTGTCATTAATGGCCGCGTGCGCGCTTTCATCAAGCGAAAGGGTGACCGGTTTACGCCAGACGTTACGCAGCTGTTTGAGCGTCAGCGAGCCGGGAGTGAGTGTTAATGCGTTCATTCATGCTTTCCTTGTGTGGCAGGGATCATCGGCAGGTTAAGGCCCTGCTCTTTGGCACAGTCAATGGCAATCTCATAACCCGCATCCGCGTGACGCATCACGCCGGTTGCCGGGTCGTTGTGGAGTACGCGAGCGATACGCGCGGCGGCTTCATCGGTTCCGTCGCAGACGATGACCATCCCGGAATGCTGGGAGAAGCCCATCCCCACGCCGCCGCCGTGGTGCAGCGATACCCAGGTCGCGCCGCTGGCGGTATTGAGCAGAGCGTTCAGCAATGGCCAGTCGGAGACCGCATCCGAGCCGTCGCGCATGGCTTCGGTTTCGCGGTTCGGGCTGGCGACGGAGCCGGAGTCCAGGTGGTCGCGGCCAATGACGATCGGCGCGGAAACTTCACCGCTGCGCACCATTTCGTTGAAGGCCAGACCGAGTTTTTGCCGCCACTCCAGCCCTACCCAGCAGATACGCGCCGGCAGGCCCTGGAAGTTAATGCGCTCGCGGGCCATATCCAGCCAGCGGTGCAGGTGTTCGTCATCGGCGACGATCTCCTTCACTTTGGCGTCGGTTTTGTAGATATCCTCCGGGTCACCGGACAGGGCAACCCAGCGGAACGGACCGATGCCGCGGCAGAACAGCGGGCGAATATAGGCAGGAACGAAGCCCGGGAAGTCGAAGGCGTTATTCACGCCCATCTCTTTCGCCATCTGGCGAATGTTGTTGCCGTAATCAAAGGTCGGAATGCCCATCTTGCTGAAGGCCAGCATCGCGGAGACGTGTTCCGCCATGGAGCGTTTCGCGGCAAGCACCGTGCCTTCCGGATCGGTTTCCGCTTTTTGCTGATAGTCTTCCCACGTCCAGCCTTTTGGCAGGTAACCGTGCAGCGGGTCATGGGCGCTGGTCTGGTCGGTAACCAGATCCGGGCGTACGCCGCGGGCGACGAGCTGCGGGAGAATGTCCGCCGCGTTGCCGCACAGGGCAATCGACACCGCTTTACCTTCAGACGTGTATTTTTTGATGCGCGCCAGCGCATCGTCCAGGTCGGTTGCCTGTTCGTCGACGTAACGGGTACGCAGACGGAAATCAATGCGGCTCTGCTGGCATTCAATATTGAGCGAGCACGCGCCGGCAAGCGTGGCGGCCAGCGGCTGCGCGCCGCCCATCCCACCGAGACCCGCGGTCAGCACCCAGCGGCCTTTGAGCGAGCCATTATAGTGCTGGCGACCGGCTTCCACGAAGGTTTCGTAGGTGCCCTGCACAATCCCCTGACTGCCGATGTAGATCCAGCTACCCGCGGTCATCTGGCCATACATCGCCAGCCCTTTCGCGTCCAGTTCGTTGAAGTGTTCCCAGGTGGCCCAGTGCGGCACGAGGTTAGAGTTGGCGATCAGCACGCGCGGCGCGTTTTTGTGCGTTTTGAACACGCCCACCGGCTTGCCGGACTGCACCAGCAGGGTTTCGTCATGTTCGAGTTCGGTCAGGGATTTTACAATTGCGTCATAGCATTCCCAGTTGCGCGCGGCGCGGCCTATGCCGCCGTAGACCACCAGCTCGTGGGGGTTCTCCGCCACCTCAGGATCAAGGTTGTTCATCAACATACGCAGCGGGGCTTCGGTGAGCCAGCTTTTGGCGGTGAGAGTGGTGCCGCGCGCGGCGCGGACATCCTGCTGGCGGTATTTACCTGACGACATTGTGTGCTCCTCATACGGGACAGTGATGCATTTAGATATACTTGTATAGACAAGCACACACAAGGTCAGTTTTAACAAAAAAGATACAATTTTGTTATATTGCGTTAGCTATCACGCTTTTAAAACTTATGACATAAAGTGGCCCTGCAGCCGGTAACGGTTCCCCGGGAAAAGCAGTCGGGCATGCGACACAATGTGCGACGAGGACCAGGTCCGACGGCGAATCAGCAGGCACGGATCGTGCTCTTTAATGCGCAGCCGCTCGCACTCCTGCGGCGTTGCGCGCACGGCCTCCACAATGTGCTCCCCTTCCGTCAGCGGTGCGACGAGCGAGAGATAGGCGTGCGGCGTCGTCTGGGTGTAATCCTGGTTCAGATAGTCTGGTATCCGTTCAGCATTCACGCAGCGATCTTCAATCTGCACCGGAATGTCGTTCTCAAAATGCACCATAACCGAGTGGAAGATCCGGCTACCTTCTTTGACATTCAGCTCTACCGCCTGCTCGGCGCTGGCCTGGGTCTCTTCGAGCACCAGCACCTCACAGCGGTGCTGGTGATTACGCGAGGTTATCTCATCGGCAATACTGCGGATTTCAAACAGGGCGGATTGCCCTTTCGGTTCCGCCACAAATGTCCCCACGCCCTGCAAGCGCACCAGAAGCCCTTCGTCGGTCAGCTCGCGCAGCGCCCGGTTGACGGTCATCCGGCTAAAACCGAACTGCGCCACCAGCTCGGCCTCCGAGGGAATGCGATCGTGCGGCCGCCAGACGCCGGTGGCGATTTTTTCGCTGATCGCCTGCTTCACCTTTTCGTAGAAAGGCGCGGGAAGGCTCGACTGCGGCAGAGGTGAGCGTGAAAACATCGTAACTCCTTGAATAGTGTTATGCCCACCAGTGAGCAATTTGCCAGGCCAGACGGGCGGCAAGCTTTGCGCCCTGTCCGTCCCGATCGTACTGCGGGTTAAACTCTACCAGATCGGCGGCCTGTAGCTTACCGCTACGGCAGATTTGTTCGATAACCGGCAGAAGATCCAGTGCCGGTATGCCTAACGCAGCCGGAGCGGAAACGGCAGGCATTTCGCTGGCGGGCAGGACGTCCAGATCGATCGTCAGGTAGATACGGTCAGCCTGCGCCAGCACTTTTTCCAGCGCAGATAGCGCATCGCGCCTGAAATGGAGATCTTCCACCAGCGTGACGTTCAGGCGTTCAGCCTCATCCCACAGCGCCTGCGTGTTCGCCGCCCGGCTCACGCCAAAGCAGGCGTACTGAAATGCCCGCCCGCGCTCATCGCAGTAATGCGCCAGCTGACGAAACGGGGTGCCGGACGTGGCATGGTCGGCCTTGCGCAGGTCAAGATGCGCATCAAGGTTGATCACCGCCACGCGCTCGTTAGGGAACGCGTCAAGAACGCCCCGACCATGTGCCCAGGCGGTTTCGTGCCCACCGCCAAAAACCAGCGTACGCATCCCGGACTGCTGACAGGCCGTAACGGCATCGCTTAACGCCTGCTGTGCCGCTTCCAGCTCGTCGCCTTCAACGTAAACCGAGCCCATGTCCGCCAGCCGACCGTGTCCCTGATGGCTTGCCATATTCGCCAGCGCCTTTCGCAGCATATCAGGCGCCTGCACGGCGCCGGGCCTGCCCTGATTGCGTTTTACGCCTGCATCACATTCAAAGCCTATCAGCGCGATGCCGGATGAAAGCGGCGTGAACTGCCCCTGCTGCTTTATCGTCTGGAAAATGCGCGTCGCATTGCTGGCCTCGGCGCTGTCGTCGCGCCCCTGCCAGACCGTTTCGGCTACGGGCCGCCATAACCTCATACTGCCTCCCCACGGAAAATACGTTGATACAGCGGATTGCGTCCCGGCTCGTAGACCATCTCAACCGGATGGTGAGCATCCCAGACGATAAAATCAGCGACAAAGCCGGCCCGCAGCTGTCCGTGGGTTGCGCCGCGGCCCAGCGCCTGCGCCGCGTGTCGCGTCACGCCAGCCCAGGCCTCTTCCGGCGTCAGGCCAAACTGGACGCAGGCCATGTTCATCGCCAGGTGCAGGCTGGCAAACGGGCTGGTGCCGGGGTTGTAGTCGGTGGCGACCGCCATCGGGACACCCTGTTTTCTGAGCTGTTCAACCGGCGGACGCTGGCGCTCCTGCAGAAAATAGAACGCCCCCGGCAACAGGACCGCAACCGTGCCGCTTTCCGCCATCGCCTGAACGCCTGCGTCGTCAAGATATTCGATATGATCGGCGGAGAGTCCCTTATACCGGCTGACCAGCGCCGCACCGCCCTGATTCGACAGCTGTTCGACATGTCCTTTCACCGGGATGCCGAGCGCGGTTGCCGCCTGAAAGAGGCGCTCGGTTTGCGACGGGGTAAAGCCGACGTTTTCGCAGAACACGTCTACTGCTTCATATAACTCTTTTTGCCACAGCGCGGGCAATATCTGCTCACAGACCAGCGTGAGATACGCATCTGGATCCTGTCGGTATTCCGACGGAACCGCATGGGCCGCCAGCAGCGTTGGGCTGATATCGATCGGATTATTGAGGCTCAGCTGGCGGGCAACCTGCAGCATCTTCTCTTCGGCCTCGGGGTTTAGACCGTATCCCGACTTGATTTCAACCGTAGTGACGCCTTCATTCATCAGTCGCTGAAGCCGCTGCTGCGCCAGCTTAAGCAGGGTTTCGGGTGAGCTGCTGCGCGTCGCCGTCACGGTCGCGTTAATCCCGCCCCCCTGGGCGCTGATGGTTTGATAAGAGACGCCGTTCAGACGCTGCTCCCACTCCGCCGCGCGATCGCCGCCAAACACCAGGTGGGTATGGCAGTCAATCAGGCCAGGCGTGACCAGACGCCCCTGGAGATCGACACAGTGAGGGTGTCCGGCAGGAATGTCAGATTCAGGGATCACGGCCAGAAGGGTGTGGCCGCGCACGACCAGGGCATGTTGCTCTTTCAGTCCATAGGGCGCAGAGACGTCCGGCACCATCGTAGCCAGTCGCGCATTTCGCCATATTACATCGTCGGGATGAATCTGCTGCATGGGCATTCCACTTGTCATAGGTTGTATAGACATTTATTTTCATCTGTTGCCTGCTGTCAACCGACTTTGTGGAAAATGTTATTTATTTGTGATCACTTACCTGCGGCTCCGGGGCTAAAAATGCAACTTTTACCCTTTTTATCTTCCCGTTTCGCTCAACTTAGTATAAAAAAGCAGGCTATTTCGTCTATCCCGTAAAGACTTGCATACCCAGGAGCTTCACCTTGAACATTTCCAGGATTTCCCGTCTGGCGTTAGCACTCGCCTTTGGCGTGACCTTATCCGCATGCAGTTCAACCCCACCGGATCAGCGACCTTCTGAGCAGGTTGCGCCCGGTACCGCCTCCCGCCCGATTTTGTCCGCTGATGAAGCGAAGAACTTCGATCGTGCGCACTACTTCTCAGCGATGGATCCTAACGCTGCACCGTGGACACCGTCGTCTATTAACCTGCCTAAACAGCCTGACTTCGTGGTAGGCCCGGCGGGTGCGCAGGGCGTAACGCATACCTCTATTCAGGCTGCGGTTGATGCTGCCATCACTAAACACAGCGCGTCTCGCCAGTACATCGCGATCCTGCCAGGTGAATATGAAGGCACCGTGTATGTTCCGGCCGCACCAGGCAGCATTACGCTTTACGGTCTGGGCGAAAAAGCTATCGACGTAAAAATTGGCCTGGCGATTGATTCCGAAATCGACAGCAACACCTGGCGTCACCTGGTGAACCCGGCCGGTAAATATATGCCGGGTAAACCGGCGTGGTACATGTTTGATAACTGCCAGAGCAAGCGTTCCGCCACCATTGGCGTGATGTGCTCAGCGGTGTTCTGGTCTCAGAATAACGGTCTGCAGCTGCAGAACCTGACCATCCAGAATACCCTGGGCGACAGCGTTGATGCCGGTAACCACCAGGCCGTTGCGCTGCGTAGCGATGGTGACCAGGTGCAGATTAACAACGTCAACATTCTGGGCCGTCAGAACACCTTCTTCGTGACCAACAGCGGCGTGCAGAACGCCCTGCAGAATAACCGCCTGACCCGTACCCTGGTGACCAACAGCTACGTTGAAGGTGACGTGGATCTGGTGTCCGGTCGCGGCGCGGTGGTGTTTGATAACACCGATTTCCGCGTGGTGAACTCACGTACTCAGCAGGAAGGTTACGTATTTGCTCCAGCAACCCAGTCTAACCTCTTCTACGGCTTCCTGGCCGTGAACAGCCGCTTTAATGCTGCCGGTGACGGCGTGGCGCAGCTGGGACGTTCCCTGGACGTGGACTCTGCCACTAACGGCCAGGTCGTGATCCGCGACAGCGTGATCAACGAAGGCTTCAACATGGCGAAGCCGTGGGCTGATGCAGCAATCTCCAAACGTCCGTTCTCCGGCAATACCGGTGCGATGGATGATAAAGGGAACGTGCAGCGCAACCTGAACGACGCTAACTTCAACCGCATGTGGGAATACAACAACCGCGGTCTGGGTAGCAAAGTGGTTGCTGAGCCGAAGCAGTAATAAGATGAGAGTAAAAGGGGGAGCTTAATCCCCCTTTTTACTGCGACTGAATGCGTCAGGCTCCAAACTTAAGATACGCATCCAATAGTTGCATAATCGCAACCATGAGTTGCAGGAACAGAATTGCCCATTCCACACCGCTCATACGCCACTCCTTTGGTATAGAGCACTTCTCCCCTGATTTACCTTTCCGCGGCCTGTCACCAGAGGTGTGTTGGTTATGTTTTGATATGCTCCGCAGTTTAGGCACTGTCGGCACCACCCGACAGCCAGCACTGAATAAGGATTCTGAATTGCGGAACTGCAACACATCAAGCCAACGGACAGAATGATATCAAATCACTACTGTACATAAAAACAGATAAGGTCAGTTTAGGAATTTATAAAGAAAACGCCTCTAAACAACTGATTATTTTAAAAATAACAACCGATAATCATTCTGTGTTCTTTGTCCTTCGTTGACGATGCGTTTACTTCACCTTGAGTCGACATTATGATGACCATGTTGGTTACGTTTTGATGTGCTCACCCGGCAACCACCGGGCATAAAAAAACCTCGCATCCGCGAGGTTTTTTGTTTTAGCCGCTTAGTGAGCGTTTACCACGACCCACATTGGCCCCTGGCCGACGGCGTAACGTCCTTTCTCTTCCAGCAGACCCTGCTCGCCTTTGATTTCATACAGCGCGATGTGGTGGGATTTCTGCCCCGCTGCAATCAGGTATTTACCGCTGTGATCGATATTAAAGCCGCGCGGCTGGGTTTCCGTTGGCTGGAAGCCTTCAACCGCCAGCACGCTGCCGTCTTCAGAAACGCTAAACACGGTAATCAGGCTGGAGGTACGGTCACAGGCGTAAAGATGACGGCCATCTGGCGTAATGTGAATATCCGCCGCCCAGCGGGTATCGGAGAAGTCAGACGGCATCATGTCCAGCGTCTGCACGCACTCAATCTGGCCGTTAGGATCTTTCAGTTCCCACACGTCCACAGAGCTGTTCAGTTCGTTCACCACGTAGGCGTACTGCTGGTTCGGATGGAAGACCATATGACGCGGGCCTGCGCCTTCTACCGTCGTGACTTCGGCAGGATTCTGCGCCACCAGGTGACCATCGTCGCTCAGGGTGAACAGGCAGATACGATCCTGCTTCAGCGCAGGCACCCACAGCGTGCGGTTATCCGGCGTGATATTCGCCGAGTGGCAGCCTTCAAGCCCTTCCACCACATCCACGGTTTCGACCGGAATGCCATTTTCCAGACGCGTTACGCTGACGCAGCCCGCGTTGTAGGAGCCGCTGAAGACAAAATTGCCTTTACGATCGGTAGAGATATGGGTTGGGCTGCCCGGCAGCGGGGCTTCGGCAGTGTACGTCAGCGCGCCATCATCCGGAGAAATGCGATAGGCCAGCACGCGGAACTCCGGGCGCACACCCACGTACAAGAAACGTTTATCCGGGCTGATGACCATCGGTTGCACCTGGCCTGGCACATCAACAACCTGCACCAGCGTGAGTGTCCCTTCGGTATTTAAACGCCAGACGTGGATCTGCTGGCTTTCAGGACTGGCGGTATAAACGGTTTGTTTCATGAATATTCACTCCTCACTGCGCATGAAAGTAGTTAACTTTTGACGGTGAATGCTGAATTGTCGACAGGAGTTTTGAAGCATTCGCCTCTCGGTGTACCATCCCATCAAAACGTAAATTCAATATTAACCCGGGAAAACAGATGACCTCGCGTGTGATTGCTCTGGATTTAGACGGTACCTTACTGACGCCGCAAAAAAACCTTCTTCCCTCTTCTCTGGAAGCGCTTAAACGCGCACAGGAAGCGGGATATCAACTCCTTATCGTAACGGGTCGACATCACGTTGCCATTCACCCTTTTTATCAGGCACTGGCGTTAGATACACCTGCAATTTGTTGTAATGGCACCTATTTGTATGATTATCAGGCAAAAAAGGTTTTAGCATCCGACCCGCTGCCGGTTCCCCAGGCGCTGCAACTGATTGATCTGCTGGATGAGCATGCCGTTCACGGCCTGATGTACGTGGATAACGCGATGGTGTACGAGCGCCCAACCGGCCATGTGGTGCGCACCAGCAACTGGGCGTTGTCCCTGCCTGAAGCGCAGCGTCCGGTCTTTACTCAGGTATCTTCACTGCGTCAGGCAGCCCAGGACGTTGAGGCTATCTGGAAATTCGCCCTGACGGATGAAGACACCACCAAACTGAATGCCTTCGCAAAACACGTGGAACAGACGCTGGGTCTGGAGTGCGAATGGTCCTGGCACGATCAGGTGGATATTGCCCGTAAAGGCAACAGCAAAGGCAAACGGCTGACGCAGTACGTGGAATCGCAGGGCGGGTCAATGCAGGACGTGATCGCCTTCGGTGACAACTACAACGACATCAGCATGCTGGAAGCCGCCGGTACCGGCGTGGCGATGGGCAATGCCGACGACGCGGTCAAAGCGCGTGCTAACGTGGTGATCGGCGACAACACCACCGACAGCATCGCGCAGTACATTTATACCCACCTGCTGTAATCAGGCGGTGATCGAGACACTCTTGATTTGCGCGTAAAGCCACAGGCCGGGTTTGATCCCTAACTCATCCCTGGCCCACGGGCTGATGCGCGCCCAGAGCGTTCTGCTTCCCACTTCAAGCTTCACTTCCACCTGCCCGTTATCATCAAAACACTCCGCGACTTTGGCGCGCAGAATATTTCGAATACTGGTTTGCAGCGGCGGTTGCAGCACCAGCGAGACGTCCGACGCCTGAATGCGAATTCGCAGTACGGACTGTAACGGTTTATCAATCTTATTGACCCAAAGATGCTGGTCACCCAGCGCCAGGGCGGTCATCGCATAGTGCGGGTGGTGTTCCAGCACGCTCACTTTCAGGATGCTGCTCTGCTGTTCCCGGGGTAACCACGGGTGCATTACGCTGCTGCCCCACACCTCTTCCAGGTTGCCGAAGGCCTTGACGCGACCCTCTTCCAGCACCAGCACCTTATCGGCCAGGTGGAGGATCTCATCCAGCGAATGGCTGACGTAGAGCATCGGAATATTAATCTCGCGCGTCAGGCGCTGTAGATAAGGCAGAAGTTCGCGTTTACGCGGAATATCCAGCGAGGCCAGCGGTTCGTCGAGCAGCAGCAGTTCGGGTGCGGTCAGCAACGCGCGGCCAATGGCCACGCGCTGTTTTTCTCCGCCGGAAAGCGAGGAAGGCAGCCTGTCGAGCAGAGGTTCAATACCTAAAAGCGTCACCAGCTTATCAAACTGCCCGGCCATGCTCTTCGCCATGCCGTAACGCAGGTTGCCGCGCACGCTGTAGTGCGGGAATAAGCGCGCGTCCTGGAAAACATAGCCGATGCGGCGCTTATCCGGCGAGAGATAAACCTTATTCTCCACGTCATTCAGGACGCGGTCATTCAGGACAATACGGCCTGACTGCGGGCGGGTCAGACCGCTGATGGCATTAATCAGCGACGTTTTTCCCGCCCCCGACACGCCAAAGATGGCGGTGATGCCGCTTGCCGGCAGCGTCTCGTTAAGCGTCAGGGTATGGTTTCCCAGCGTCTGGGTGAAATGGAGTTCCAGCATGCTTATTTCCCCATTCGCTCGCGGCTGAGCCGCGCCAGCCATTCAGACACCATTAGCGATGCCAGCGCCAGCACAATTGAAATAATACACAGACGCGCCGCCGCGCCTTCACCGCCCGGCGTTTGAATCAGAGTATACATCGCCGACGGGATGGTTCGCGTCTCGCCGGGGATGTTCGACACAAACGTGATGGTCGCGCCAAACTCGCCCAGCGAGCGGGCGAAGGCCAGCACCGTGCCAACAATAATGCCGGGTAACGTCAGGGGAAGCGTGATGGTGAAAAAGACGCGCCAGCGCCCGGCACCCAGCGTACGCGCCGCCTGTTCAAGCTTTATGTCCACGCCTTCCAGCGCGAGGCGTATCGCCCTCACCATCAGCGGGAATGACATCACCGCCGCCGCCAGTACCGCACCGCGCCAGCTAAACGCAAACGTCAGCCCAAACCAGTCGTAGAGCTTCTCGCCGATAAAACCGCGCCGCCCCATCGAAATCAGCAGCAGGTAACCGACCACCACGGGCGGCAACACGAGCGGAAGATGAAGCACGCTGTCGAGCAGCGTTTTGCCGGGAAACTGACAGCGAACCAGTAACCAGGCAAAGAAGATCCCAAAGGGCAAACTCAGCGCAACCGCCAGGGAAGAGACTTTAAGGCTCAGCAGAACAGCCTGCCATTCAGGATCGGTCAATATCATCAGTGAGTCGTAAATCCGTAACGTTTAAAGATTGCGGACGCTTCCGGCCCCTTCAGGTAATCGCGGAAGGCCGTCACGGTCGCATTTTTATGTCCATCAACAATCGCAACAGGATATTCCACTTTCTTGTGGGAGTCTTCCGGGAACGTTGCGACCACTTTTACACCTTTACTGGCAACGGCATCAGAGCCATACACAATGCCCAGCGGGGCTTCGTTGCGTTCTACCAGCGCCAGCGCGCCGCGTACATCTTCCGCCGGAGCCAGCTTCGGCGACAATGTCTCCCATGCACCCAGCTTTTGCAGCGCTTCTTTGGCATAAATACCGGCCGGAACGTGCTCCGGATCGCCCACCGCCAGACGGCCACCGTTCAGCAGGCTCGTCCAGTTGGTCTCTTTGTTGATGGTAATGTCCGCCTGGGCGCTGGCTTTTGGCGCCACGACAACCAGGCTATTCCCCAGCAGCGTTTCGCGGGTTGCCGCATCAATCGCTTTCTTCTCCACCGCGTAATCCATCCACTTCTGATCGGCAGAGATGAACAGATCCGCCGGTGCGCCCGCTTCTATCTGGCGCGCCAGCGTCGAGGAAGAGGCAAAAGAGGAGACCACCTCGACGTTTTTCTCTTTTTTATACGTCGCCGCGATATCCTGCAGCGCGTTGGTCAGCGACGCCGCCGCAAAGACCGTGATTTTACCGTCGTCCGCCAGCGCGTGGCCGGTAAGTGAAAGCGTCAGCGTTGCCCCTGCGAAAAGGCGTACCCAGGTACGTGCCATTTTTAACTCCTGTGAGTAGCGTTATATACATATTAATATAACGGTAACGTCAGGGAGATCCCAGCGTTAAATCGTACCGCTGAAGAGGTAAACCGGTGTGATACGTTAAATATTATCGGCGAAAACGGGAAAATCTTGAGAGCAAAACGCCCGGGCAAGCCGGGCGTTTTGTGGGGAATCAATGCTGCTTTTTAGCCTGGTCTCTGTGACCAATGTTCGAAAAGACGTTGAACACTTCACCCAGGCCGTAGATGGCACCGAGGATGATGGCCATCACTACTGGTACCATGATCACGGCGAATACCAGACTTTTCAACAACTCTAACATGGTTTTCTCCAGATATTGTGAATAGCTTATTCTACCCTTTCAAGTGAGAAAAACATCCCCTTTTGTGCGGTACCCTTTGCGCCCTGCACCATTTGGGTCACAATACTCTTTTTGCCAGGACACTGTTATGCAGGCCGAAATTCTTCTCACACTCCGACTTCAGCAAAAGCTTTTCGCCGATCCGCGACGTATCGCCCTGCTTAAACAAATAGAACAAACAGGCTCGATTAGCCAGGGGGCGAAAAACGCGGGCATCAGCTATAAAAGCGCCTGGGACGCCATCAACGAGATGAACACCCTGAGCGAACAGCCGCTGGTAGACAGAGCCACGGGCGGCAAAGGCGGCGGCGGTGCAATCGTGACACGTTACGGTCAGCGCCTTATTCAGCTTTACGATCTGCTGGCCCGAATCCAGCAAAAAGCGTTTGATGTGTTGAGCGACGACGACGACGTTCCGCTGGACAGTTTGCTGGCCGCCATTTCCCGCTTCTCATTACAAACCAGCGCCCGCAACCAGTGGTTTGGCACGGTGACGGCGCGCGATAATCTCCAGGTACAGCAGCATATTGAAATCCTGCTTGCCGATGGCACCACCCGTCTGAAAGCCGCCATAACGGCGCAGAGTGCAGAGCGCCTTGAGCTGGACGAAGGGAAAGAGGTGCTGGTGCTGCTGAAAGCACCGTGGGTCAATATCACGCGCGATCCCGACACCGCAAAGGCAGCAGATAACCAGCTGCAGGGCGCAATTAGCCACATCGAACGCGGCCAGGCGCAGTGCGAAGTGCTGATGACCCTGGCAGACGGGCAACGGCTTTGCGCGACGATACCGCTTAGCGATGCGGACGGTTTAGAAGAAGGTACTGTCGTCACCGCCTGGTTCAACGCCGATCGGGTGATTATCGCCACATTGTGCTGAGCACATTGACAATCGCCCCGACAGTGCGTATCCCTGATATCTATTGCTGCAAAAACAGGGATAAATCATGTTATCATTGCATATTTCGCAAGGCACGTTTCGTCTTAGCGATGTCCGAACGCTGACGATTGCTGATTTGACGATACGCGCGAGTGAAAGCTGGGCGTTTGTCGGCACTAACGGCAGCGGTAAATCTGCGCTGGCCCGCGCGCTGGCCGGCGAGCTCAACCTCCTCAAGGGCGAATACCAGAGCACCTTTACGCGCCTGACGCGCCTGTCGTTTGAACAACTGCAAAAGCTGGTCAGCGACGAGTGGCAGCGCAACAACACCGATTTACTCAGCCCTGGCGAAGACGATACCGGCCGTACGACGGCAGAAATTATTCAGGATGAGGTGAAAGACCCCGCCCGCTGTCAGCGCCTGGCAGAACGGTTCGGTATCACTGCCCTGCTGAACCGGCGCTTTAAATACCTTTCGACCGGCGAGACGCGGAAAACGCTGCTTTGTCAGGCGCTGATGAGCGAGCCTGACCTTCTTATTCTGGACGAACCGTTCGACGGTCTTGACGTGCAGTCCCGCGCGCAGCTTGCTGCTCTGCTGGAGTCGCTTAATCGGCAGGGATATACCCTCGTGCTGGTACTTAACCGCTTCGATGAAATTCCGGACTTTATCCAGCACGCGGGCGTCCTGGCCGACTGTAACCTGACCGAGACCGGCGAAAAAACCGCACTGCTTAAGCAGGCGCTCATTGCCCAGCTCGCGCACAGCGAACAGCTCGACGGTATTACTCTTCCGGAACCTGACGCCCCTTCGGCGCGCCATGCGCTTGACCCCCACCAGCCGCGCATCGTGCTGCGGGATGGGATGGTCTCTTATGACGATCGCCCGATCCTTAACCGTCTAAGCTGGACGGTCAATCCAGGCGAGCACTGGCAGATTGTCGGCCCTAACGGCGCGGGAAAATCAACGCTGCTTAGCCTGATCACCGGCGATCACCCGCAGGGCTATAGCAACGATCTGACGCTGTTCGGTCGGCGTCGCGGCAGCGGCGAAACCATCTGGGATATTAAAAAACATATCGGCTATGTCAGCAGCAGCCTGCATCTGGATTACCGGGTCAGTACCACGGTACGCAACGTGATCCTCTCCGGCTATTTTGATTCCATCGGTATTTATCAGGCGGTGTCGGACAAACAGCACAAGCTGGCCCAGCAGTGGCTGGATATCCTTGGCATGGACAACCGGGTCGCTGACGCACCGTTTCATAGTCTGTCGTGGGGGCAGCAGCGTCTGGCCCTGATCGTTCGCGCGCTGGTAAAACACCCTACGCTGCTGATCCTCGACGAACCGCTGCAGGGACTCGATCCGCTGAACCGACAGCTTATCCGCCGCTTTGTGGACGTGCTGATTAGCGAAGGTGAAACGCAGCTGCTTTTCGTTTCACACCATGCCGAAGATGCCCCCTCCTGCATCACCCATCGACTGGAGTTTGTTCCGGACGGTGAGCAGTATCGTTATCTGCAAAGCAAAATCGATTAACCCCCGGAGGGCACCGCCCTCCGTTTTTCAGATAACCTGCACAAAGACATTGCTATCGCGTTGATCTACAATGCCCCACAGCGGCTGATAATCGGACTTTAAAAACAGTGTAAACGATTCCACTATTTTATCCCATGTCACACTTTTCGCGTCTCTGTTATGCTATGGTTATTACATACCATAAGCCCAATGGAGCGAAATATGCGAGTTCTGGTAACAGGTGGTAGCGGTTACATAGGTAGTCATACCTGCGTGCAACTGCTGCAAAACGGTCACGACGTCATCATCCTCGACAACCTGTGCAACAGTAAGCGCAGCGTGCTGCCTGTGATTGAACGTCTTGGCGGTAAACAACCGACTTTTGTAGAAGGCGACATCCGCAACGAAGCGCTGATGACCGAGATCCTTCACGACCACGCCATCGAAGCGGTGATCCACTTCGCAGGTCTGAAAGCGGTCGGTGAATCCGTTGCGAAACCGCTCGAGTATTACGACAACAACGTCAACGGTACTCTGCGTCTCATCTCCGCCATGCGTGCGGCCAACGTCAAAAACTTCATCTTTAGCTCTTCGGCTACCGTCTACGGCGATCAGCCCAAAATCCCTTACGTTGAAAGCTTCCCAACCGGGACACCGCAAAGCCCGTACGGCAAAAGCAAACTGATGGTGGAGCAGATCCTGACCGACCTGCAAAAAGCGCAGCCGGAGTGGAGCATCGCGCTGCTGCGCTACTTCAACCCGGTCGGCGCCCATCCGTCCGGCGATATGGGTGAAGATCCGCAGGGCATCCCGAACAACCTGATGCCGTATATCGCGCAGGTTGCCGTGGGTCGCCGCGACTCGCTGGCGATTTTTGGCAATGACTACCCTACCCAAGACGGCACCGGCGTGCGTGACTACATCCACGTCATGGATCTGGCCGACGGCCACGTGGCGGCGATGCAGCAGCTGGCCAACAAGCCGGGCGTGCATATTTACAACCTCGGCGCCGGGGTCGGCAGCAGCGTGCTGGACGTGGTTAACGCCTTCAGCAAAGCCTGCGGTAAGCCGGTGAGCTACCACTTCGCACCGCGTCGTGATGGCGACCTGCCTGCTTACTGGGCCGATGCCACCAAAGCCGACAAAGAGCTTAACTGGCGTGTCACGCGCACGCTTGATGAAATGGCACAGGATACCTGGCACTGGCAGTCACGCCACCCGCAGGGCTATCCGGACTAAGGATCCGTCATGACGCAATTTAATCCCGTCGATCATCCGCATCGTCGTTTTAACCCGTTAAGCGGGCAATGGATTTTGGTTTCTCCGCATCGCGCCAAGCGCCCCTGGCAGGGGGCGCAGGAAACGCCTGCGAAACAAACGCTGCCACAGCACGACCCGGACTGCTTCCTCTGTCCGGGCAACACGCGCGTCACCGGGGATAAAAACCCGGACTACAAAGGCACCTTCGTCTTCACCAACGATTTTGCCGCCCTGATGACCGACACCCCAGACGCGCCGGAAAGCCACGACCCGCTGATGCGCTGCGAAAGCGCGCGCGGAACCAGCCGCGTGATCTGCTTCTCCCCCGATCACAGCAAAACGCTGCCGGAGCTGAGCGTGGAAGCGCTGAAAGAGGTGGTAAGCACCTGGCAGGCGCAAACCGCCGAGCTGGGTCAAACTTACCCGTGGGTGCAGGTGTTCGAAAACAAAGGCGCGGCTATGGGCTGCTCTAACCCGCATCCGCACGGCCAGGTCTGGGCGAACAGCTTCCTGCCTAACGAAGCCGAGCGTGAAGATCGTCTGCAAAAAGCGTATTACGCGGA
Source organism: Enterobacter sp. PL_is379 (assembly GCF_055817355.1). Lineage (NCBI taxonomy): Bacteria > Pseudomonadati > Pseudomonadota > Gammaproteobacteria > Enterobacterales > Enterobacteriaceae > Enterobacter > Enterobacter sp. PL_is379. The sequence continues at coordinate 186,854 of NZ_JBVPGT010000033.1, read as the reverse complement.
AAACGGTTCCCCAATGCTGGTCGATTACACCCGCCGTGAGCTGGCCGACGGCAGCCGCACCGTGGTGGAAACCGAACACTGGCTGGCCGTCGTGCCTTACTGGGCAGCCTGGCCGTTTGAAACGCTGCTGCTGCCGAAAGCGCACGTACAGCGCATCACCGAACTCAGCGACGCGCAGCGCGACGACCTTGCTCTGGCGCTGAAAAAACTGACCAGTCGTTACGACAACCTGTTCCAGTGCTCCTTCCCGTACTCCATGGGCTGGCACGGCGCCCCGTTTAACGGCGAAAAGAATCTACACTGGCAGCTGCACGCCCATTTCTATCCGCCGCTGCTGCGCTCTGCGACGGTGCGTAAATTTATGGTGGGCTATGAAATGCTGGCGGAAACCCAGCGTGACCTGACGGCGGAACAGGCGGCAGAACGTCTGCGTGCCGTTAGCGACGTCCACTATCGCGAATCAGGAGTCTAAAAAATGAGTCTGAAAGATAAAACACAATCCCTGTTTGCTGAAAAATTTGGCTACCCTGCCACCCACGTTATCCAGGCCCCTGGCCGCGTCAACCTGATTGGTGAACACACCGACTATAACGACGGTTTCGTCCTGCCGTGCGCCATCGATTACCAGACGGTGATCAGCTGTGCGAAGCGCGACGACCGCCAGGTTCGCGTGATTGCAGCGGATTACGGTAATGAGACGGACGCGTTTTCTCTCGATGCCCCGATTGTGACGCACGACAGCCAGCAGTGGTCAAACTACGTGCGCGGCGTGGTGAAGCATCTGCAGAAGCGTAACAAAAACTTTGGCGGCGCAGATTTAGTTATCAGCGGCAACGTGCCGCAGGGTGCGGGCTTAAGCTCCTCTGCGTCTCTGGAAGTCGCCGTGGGTACGGTGTTCCAGCAGCTTTATCATTTGCCGCTGGATGGCGCGCAAATCGCCCTGAATGGTCAGGAAGCGGAAAACCAGTTCGTGGGCTGTAACTGCGGCATTATGGACCAGCTGATCTCCGCGCTGGGCAAAAAAGAACACGCGCTGCTGATCGACTGCCGCTCGCTGGGCACTAAAGCCGTTCCCCTGCCAAAAGGCGCGGCTGTGGTAATCATCAACAGCAACTTTAAGCGCACGCTGGTGGGCAGCGAGTACAACACCCGCCGCCAACAGTGCGAAACCGGTGCCCGCTTCTTCCAGCAGCCCGCCCTGCGCGACGTAACGCTCAATGAATTTAACAAAGTGGCGCACGAGCTGGATCCGGTCGTTGCCAGGCGCGTTCGTCACGTGCTGACGGAAAATGCCCGTACCGTTGAAGCCGCCTCCGCGCTGGCGAAAGGCGACCTGAAACGTATGGGTGAGCTGATGGCGGAATCTCACGCCTCCATGCGCGATGATTTTGAAATCACCGTTCCACAGATCGACACCCTGGTGGACATCGTCAAAGCCACCATCGGCGACAAAGGTGGCGTGCGCATGACGGGCGGCGGTTTTGGCGGCTGCGTCGTTGCGCTGGTGCCTGAAGAGCTGGTTCCTGCCGTACAGGATGCCGTGGCGAAGCAGTACGAAGCAAAAACAGGTATCAAAGAAACCTTCTATGTTTGCAAAGCATCACAAGGAGCCGGACAGTGCTAAACGAAACGCCTACCCTCGCACCGGATGGTCTGCCGTATCGCCTGTTAACCCTGCGCAACCGCGCAGGGATGGTCGTTACGGTGATGGACTGGGGTGCTACCCTTCTTTCTGCCCGCGTACCGATGCCGGACGGCAGCGTGCGCGAAACCCTGCTGGGCTGCGCCTCGCCTGAGCAGTACGTCAATCAGTCCGCCTATCTGGGCGCGTCCGTTGGGCGCTATGCGAACCGCATCGCGAAGAGCCGTTTTGAGCTCGACGGCGTGCAGTACGCCCTGCTTCCAAGCCAGGGTGAGAACCAGCTGCACGGCGGACCGGACGGGTTTGATAAACGCCGCTGGAAGATTGTTCGTCAAAACGACGGGGAAGTGCTGTTCTCGCTGGATTCGCCTGACGGCGATCAGGGCTTCCCGGGGAATCTTATCGCGTCCGCGCGCTTTACGCTGACCGACGACAACCGTATCGCCATTGAATACCGTGCGACGGTCGACAAGCCGTGTCCGGTCAACCTGACCAATCACGCGTACTTTAATCTGGACGGTAACCAGTGCGACGTGCGTAACCACAGGCTGCAGATCCTGGCGGATGCCTGGCTGCCGGTTGACGAGATGGGTATTCCGCATCAGGGCCTCAAAGACGCGAGCGGCACCAGCTTTGACTTCCGCAGCCCGAAAACGATCGCCCAGGATTTCCTGAGCGATGACGATCAGCGCAAGGTGAAAGGCTACGACCACGCGTTCCTGCTACAGGCCAAAGGTGATGTGAAACAACCTGCCGCGCAGGTCTGGTCTGCGGATGAGAAGCTGCAGATGACGGTGTATACCACTGCCCCTGCCCTGCAGTTCTACTCAGGTAACTATCTCGGCGGAACGACGGCGCGCGAACACGAAGAGTACAGCGACTGGCAAGGCCTGGCGCTGGAGAGCGAGTTCCTGCCGGACAGCCCGAACCATCCGGAATGGCCCCAGCCGGACTGCGTGCTGCGCCCGGGTGAAGAGTACGTTAGCGTCACAGAGTATCATTTCATTCCGCATTGATTTCCAGCCCTCCCATCGGAGGGCTTTTTTCTGCGCGCCTTGCTGAAAATAGCGCCGATCGCAGACAAAATCATAACCCTGGATTCACAAGCATCTTACACTCAGAGACTATTTTCGCTATGGTTAGGGTTAAGCGTTGCTGGTGGCACGGCCACGGCAATATAATGAGAATTGTTATCATTCTAAAAATGCTTGAGGAGTAAGAGATGGCTATAACTAAGCTGGTCCTGGTGCGTCACGGCGAAAGCCAGTGGAACAACGAAAACCGCTTTACCGGTTGGTACGACGTTGATCTGTCTGAGAAAGGCGTAAGCGAAGCAAAAGCAGCAGGTAAACTGCTGAAGGAAGAAGGCTTCAGCTTTGATTTTGCTTACACCTCTGTGCTGAAACGTGCCATCCACACCTTGTGGAACGTGCTGGACGAACTGGATCAGGCCTGGCTGCCGGTTGAGAAGTCCTGGAAACTGAACGAACGTCACTACGGTGCGCTGCAGGGCCTGAACAAAGCGGAAACCGCTGAGAAATATGGCGACGAGCAGGTTAAACAGTGGCGTCGCGGCTTCGCAATCACCCCGCCAGAGCTGACCAAAGATGACGAGCGCTACCCGGGCCACGACCCGCGTTACGCGAAGCTGACCGACGCTGAGCTGCCAACCACCGAGAGCCTGGCGCTGACCATCGACCGCGTTGTGCCTTACTGGAACGAAACCATTCTGCCACGCCTGAAAAGCGGCGAGCGCGTGATCATCGCGGCTCACGGTAACTCCCTGCGCGCGCTGGTGAAATACCTGGACAACATGGGTGAAGACGAAATCCTCGAACTGAACATCCCAACTGGCGTACCGCTGGTGTATGAGTTCGACGAAAACTTCAAGCCAATCAAACATTACTATCTGGGTAACGCGGAAGAGATCGCGGCGAAAGCAGCGGCTGTCGCGAACCAGGGTAAAGCGAAGTAATTTTCGCCAGACATAAAAAAAGCGCGGAGCCTTCCGCGCTTTTTTATTTGTGCCTGATAATTCAGCCGCGACGCGCTTTTACCGCATTCGCCAGCTGACGCAGGATGGTATCGGTATCGTCCCAGCCGATGCAGGCATCGGTCACGCTTTTGCCATACACCAGCGGTTCGCTGCCTTCCAGATTCTGGTTACCTTCAACCAGATGGCTTTCGATCATCACCCCAATCACCGCCTTCTCACCGCCGGCAATCTGCTGACAGACATCTGCACCCACTTCCATCTGCTTTTTAAACTGCTTGCTGGAGTTGGCGTGGCTGAAATCGATCATCACCTGCGGTGGCAGCCCGGCTTTTTCCAGCCCGACTTTCACCTCTGCCACGTGTTTTGCGCTGTAGTTCGGCTCTTTGCCGCCGCGCAGAATGATATGGCAGTCGCCGTTACCGCTGGTGTTAACGATGGCGGAGTGACCCCATTTGGTCACCGACAGGAAGCAGTGCGGCGCGCCCGCTGCGTTGATGGCGTCAATGGCGACCTTGATGGTGCCGTCAGTGCCGTTTTTGAAACCCACCGGGCAAGAGAGACCGGACGCCAGCTCGCGGTGCACCTGAGATTCAGTGGTACGGGCACCAATTGCGCCCCAGCTCATCAGGTCTGCCAGGTATTGTGGCGTAATCATGTCCAGGAATTCACCGGCTGCAGGCAGGCCGCTGTCGTTGATCTCCAGCAGCAGCTTGCGCGCAATGCGCAGACCGTCGTTGATCTGGAAGCTGTTGTCCATGTGCGGGTCGTTAATCAGCCCTTTCCAGCCCACGGTGGTGCGCGGTTTTTCAAAGTAGACGCGCATGACGATTTCCAGCTCGTCCTTCAGCTCTTCACGCAGGGTGAGCAGACGGGCAGCGTATTCTTTCGCGGCTGCAGGATCGTGAATGGAGCACGGGCCAATCACCACCAGAAGACGATCGTCATTACCTTTCAGGATCTTATGGATCGCTTTACGTGCATGAGAAACCGTGTTTGCGGCATTTTCAGTGGCGGGGAATTTCTCAAGGAGCGCTACAGGAGGTAATAACTCATTGATCTCTTTGATGCGTAAATCGTCGTTCTGATAATTCATTTTCTTTCCAGCTCTGCCATATCTTTAGTAATGAAAGCAATCCTTTCAATCTATCTTGTCGACCAGGAAGTGTAAACACGGTTTTACACTTCACGCAGATAATTCCTGGAATTCGCCTAAAAATCGCCACAAAATAGCGAAAAATGAGATCTAACCTAAGCTTTTTAACTGTAACAACCAATTTTACACGCTTAAACGCGATTCCCTACTGACGTAAGTCCGTAAGGCGGAATCTTTCGCCTCTGAAAAAGATGCACTGTTGGAGAATGTTATCCAGCGTAACGACAAGAACAGGAGCACCATGATGAAAATGACAAAACTGGCAACCCTCTTCCTGACCGCCACACTCACTCTGGCCAGCGGCAGCGTCCTGGCCGCGGAAACGGGCACATCAGACAGCAACGGGGATGCAAATGCGGCTGCGGCAGCAGGCCAGCCCGCCCCAGATGCGAAACAGAATATCGCCCCGAATAATGTCGACAACAACCAGATCAATACCGGGAACACCAACACCGGCGGCACGATGCTGCATCCCAACGGCAGCGGTTCCGGTACCATGAATCATGACAATATGAGTTCGGATGAGGTTCATAAGAACTCGATGTGTAAGGACGGCAAATGCCCGGACCCTAACGACAAAGTGGGTAACGACGCCAATACCAAAACTGATGGCACCACCCAGTAATTTGTTATGAACCGTCAAAAAAAGGAGAGCCCAGGCTCTCCTTTCTTTTTGGAGTAACCTATTAAAAACGCTACACTAAAAACAATAACACATCAGGAAAGCAGACATGGCGCACTCCCATTCCCACTCGCATTCTCCCGGCAACGACAACGCTAAACGACTGATGCTGGCCTTTGGCGTCACGGCAACGTTTATGGTTATCGAGGTCATTGGCGGCCTGGTTTCCGGCTCTCTGGCGCTTCTGGCCGATGCCGGACATATGCTGACCGATGCCGCCGCCCTGCTCTTCGCCCTGCTGGCGGTGCAGTTCGCGCGTCGTCCACCGAATGCGCGCCACACATTCGGCTGGCTGAGGCTGACCACCCTGGCCGCGTTTGTTAACGCCATTGCGCTGGTGGTCATTACCGTGCTTATCGTCTGGGAGGCCGTACAGCGCTTCCGGCATCCTCAGCCGATCGCCGGAGCGACCATGATGGTGATTGCCGTGGCAGGGCTGCTGGCGAATATCCTGGCCTTCTGGATTCTGCACCGCGGCAGCGGGGAAAAGAACCTCAACGTGCGCGCGGCGGCGCTGCATGTTCTGGGGGATTTACTCGGTTCCGTCGGGGCGATTGTCGCCGCGCTGGTGATCCTCTATACCGGCTGGACGCCTGTCGATCCGATTCTGTCCGTGCTGGTGTCGTGTCTGGTCTTACGCAGTGCCTGGCGGCTGTTGAAGGAGAGCGTGAATGAACTGCTTGAAGGGGCACCGGCATCCATGGATATTGACGAGCTGAAGCGCAACCTGCGCCGTTCAGTCCCGGAAGTCCGCAATGTTCATCATGTGCACGTCTGGCTGGTGGGGGAAAAACCGGTCATGACGCTGCACGTCCAGGTGATCCCGCCTCACGACCACGATGCGCTGCTGGAACGCATCCAGCATTTTCTTGAGCATCACTACGAAATTGGCCACTCCACCATCCAGATGGAGTATCAGCCCTGTAACGGGCCGGACTGCCACCTTAACGAGGCGCAGTCCGGACATTCACATCATCATCACCACTAGCTGGAAAGCGCGTGAGAGCCTCGCTCACGCGCGCTGTTAATCCACATCCGGCTGCCGTTCAGCGCAATGAAGGTCAGCAGCAGATATTCCAGCGACATCGCATAGACGCCCTGCAGGGCGAAGATCGCCACGCTGATCACGTTGATGATGACCCACAGCAGCCAGTTCTCAACGTATTTACGGGTCATCAGGATCATCGCCGCAATCGACAGCACCATCATGCAGGAATCCCAGAACGGGAAAGCATCCGGCTGCAGCTCTGGCATCGTCACGTTCAGGCCGATGCCAGACATGACCGAAACGGCGACGCGGGTCAGGAACGCAAACACCGGGTTGATGTAGACGGTCATTAAGCCAATGGCCACCACGCAGGCGACGAACCAGGCGATGGCTTTCGGCAAGGGCAGCCAGCGGATCTGCAGCTCTGCCTCCTGCTGGCTGTTCTGACGCGACCACGCGTACCAGCCGTAGATATTGGCGGCGAAGAAGAACAGCTGTAAAAGCAGGCTGGCGTAAAGCTGGATCTGGAAGAAGATAATCGCAAACAGCGTGACGTTAATCAGCCCGAACGCATAGTTGCTGATCTTCTCCAGGCTTGCCAGCCAGATACAGAGTAATCCCGCCAGCGTGCCAACGGCCTCAATCCATGACAGGTCATAGCCACCTGCACCAATCGGTATATGAACCAGAATGTTATGTGTGCTAAAAAAATCCATCTTTTCTCCGCGGCGTGTTGAATTAAGTACGTAGTGTAGCCGCAAAATCCAGCATGCGGTTAAGCGGAATCAACGCCCCTTCACGCAGAGCGGCGTCCACATGGATTTCATGTGCGGCACCGCCTGTCTCGAGCCCTTCGGCAATGGCCTTCAGGCCGTTCATCGCCATCCACGGGCAATGGGCACAGCTGCGACACGTTGCGCCCTCACCCGCCGTTGGCGCTTCAAGGAGCTCTTTCTCCGGCACGGCCTGCTGCATCTTATAGAAGATACCGCGATCGGTCGCCACGATGAGCTGCTTGTGAGGCAACGTCCTTGCCGCGTTGATAAGCTGGCTGGTTGAGCCCACGGCATCCGCCATGTCGACAATTGACTGCGGTGACTCAGGGTGAACAAGAATGGCGGCGTCAGGATAAAGTGCCTTCATGCGCGCCAGCGCCTGGGTTTTGAATTCATCATGCACGATGCAGGCGCCCTGCCAGCAGAGAACGTCAGCCCCCGTCTGCTTCTGGACATAATTTCCAAGATGACGATCTGGCGCCCAGATAATTTTCTCTCCCAGGCTGTCCAGATGTTCAATCAGCTCAACGGCGATGCTCGACGTGACTACCCAGTCGGCCCGCGCTTTTACCGCCGCAGAGGTGTTGGCGTAAACCACCACGGTCCGATCAGGGTGGGCGTCACAGAAGGCCGTGAATTCGTCAATCGGACAGCCCAGATCCAGCGAACACTCCGCGTTAAGCGTGGGCATCAGAATGGTTTTTTCAGGGCTCAGGATCTTTGCCGTTTCGCCCATAAAACGCACGCCAGCAACCAGTAGCGTGGAAGCGGGGTGTCGTGCACCGAAGCGTGCCATCTCCAGTGAGTCAGAAATGCAGCCTCCGGTCTCTTCAGCCAGCTGCTGAATTTCCGGGTCGGTGTAGTAATGGGCCACCATTACCGCATCGCGCTCTTTAAGAAGACGTTTGATCTTCTCGCGGTAGAATTGCTTTTCATCCTGGCTCAGCGGGACAGGCTTTGGCGGAAACGGATAGATTGCGGCTTCAGGATCAAACATCACACTCATTATGGCTTCTCGTTTTACTGGCTTAACAATATTGCCTTTCTTTTGCCTGACATAGCAAAACGCGTGGCAATTGTGTTTTGTATACTAAACAAGATAGCGAATCTGGACTGAAAAGTCACCGGGAATAGATGGGCGGAGCATTTGTTGTACCGCAGATAGCAAAAAGGCGCCTTTAGGGCGCCTTTCTACACTGGTGGGTCGTGCAGGATTCGAACCTGCGACCAATTGATTAAAAGTCAACTGCTCTACCAACTGAGCTAACGACCCCTTGCGGGATTTTTTTCTTCGAAGTGGTGGGTCGTGCAGGATTCGAACCTGCGACCAATTGATTAAAAGTCAACTGCTCTACCAACTGAGCTAACGACCCATTCGGGTGCTGACTTCGAAGATTTTTACTCGGTACCACCGGAGAGTGGTGGGTCGTGCAGGATGACTCGGCTTCGCCTCGCCCTTCGGGCCGTTGCTAAAGCAACGTTATCCTTCACGTTTAATATCTGAGTAAGATATTAAAATTGGTGGGTCGTGCAGGATTCGAACCTGCGACCAATTGATTAAAAGTCAACTGCTCTACCAACTGAGCTAACGACCCGAGTGGTGGGTGATGACGGGCTCGAACCGCCGACCCCCTCCGTGTAAAGGAGATGCTCTACCAACTGAGCTAATCACCCACTCTGTACTGCCGGTATGCGTTAAGTGGTGGGTCGTGCAGGATTCGAACCTGCGACCAATTGATTAAAAGTCAACTGCTCTACCAACTGAGCTAACGACCCACTTTTACGCTGTTTTCACGTTGTTTGATATCCCGTGGCAACGGCGGCATATATTACTGATTTAAGAATTCTGCGCAACAAAAATTTCGATGAAGATCACTTAACTGCTTAGTAATCATGCTGCACGACCAGAAATAACGCGATTTCTGGTCATGCGATAATCATCCCATCGAATTCAGACGTTTTTGCGCCTGCTTAGCACCTTCGGTACCCGGGAATTTAGAGACCACCTGCTGATAAACCGCTTTGGCTTTCGCAGTGTCGCCTTTGTCCTGCATGATGACGCCCACTTTGTACATCGCATCAGGCGCTTTTGGCGATTTCGGGTAGTTTTTTACCACGGAGGCAAAATAAAACGCCGCATCGTCCTTTTTACCCTTGTTGTAATTCAGCTGACCGAGCCAGTAATTCGCATTTGGCTGATAAGTGGAATCAGGGTATTTCTTAACAAAGTTCTGAAACGCAGCAAGCGCGTCATCCTGACGAGATTGATCCTGCACCAGGGCAATGGCCGCGTTGTAGTCCGTATTCGCGTCACCGCTCTGTACAGGCGCACCTGTTGAAGCAGAAGCATCCGCAGCCGGAGCTGATGTCGCTGCACCGCTCTGATCGCCCGCGGCTGGCTGTGCTTGTGCTGCACTACCGCTGCTCAGGCTATCCATCTGCAGCAAAATCTGCTTCTGACGTTCCACAACCTGGTTAAGCTGATACTGGCTTTCCTGAATCTGACCGCGGAGAGCGTCAATATCATTCTGGTTATCGGAGAGCTGTTGCTGGAGTTGGGTTAAAAGCTGGCTGTGAGCGTTAGAAATACGCTCGAGTTGAGTGACCCGGTCTTCTACCGAGCCTGAGCCGACACTACTGATTGGTGCCTGAGCAAAAGCGGCCCAGGGGGCCGCTATTCCAACCAGTAACGACAGACTCAACAGATGATGTCTGAAGTTACTGCTCATGCAATTCTCTTAGTAAACCAGTACGGCACGACGGTTTTTGGAGTAAGCCGCTTCGTCGTGACCCAGTACTGCAGGTTTTTCTTTACCGTAAGAAACGATGGAGATCTGGTCAGCAGAAACGCCTTTACCCTGCAGGTACATTTTAACAGCGTTAGCACGACGTTCACCCAGGGAGATGTTGTACTCTGGAGTACCACGTTCGTCCGCGTGACCTTCTACGGTGACTTTGTAAGATGGGTTGCTACGCAGGAAGTTAGCGTGCGCATCCAGCATCGCAGCGAAGTCAGAACGGATGTCGTATTTATCCAGATCGAAGTAAACGATGTTGTTCTGCTGCAGCTGCTGCATCTGAAGACGCGCTTGCTCTTCAGAAGACATGTTGCCATTGCCGTTCGCGTCCATACCGGTGCCGGCACCCATCATGCCTTCGCCGCTCTGGTCATTGCTTGCGTTCTTGTTAGAAGAACACGCTGCGATTGCCATTACAGGCAGAGCGATCATCAGCCCCTTCAGCACTTTGTTCAGTTGCATTTCTATGATTCCTTTAGTAATCAATTAATTATTATTTACAGATACGGCGACCAGGCAGGAGATTTTACCTGTCCATCAGTTGCCGGAATACGCGCTTTGAAACGCCCATCTGTAGAAACCAGATTCAGCACAGATCCCATCCCCTGAGAAGAGCTGTAGATTACCATCGTGCCGTTAGGTGCCAGACTTGGCGTTTCATCCAGGAACGTTGACGACAGAACTTGAACGCCACCCGCTACCAGATCTTGTTTGGCAATGTGCTGCTGCCCACCGTTGGAGCTCACCATTACCATAAATTTACCGTCGCTGCTCACGTCTGAGTTCTGGTTCTGCGAACCTTCCCAGGTAATACGCTGCGGAGCACCGCCGTTGATGTTGACTTTGTAGATTTGTGGACGGCCAGCCTGATCAGAGGTAAACGCCAGGTTTTGACTGTCCGGGAACCATGAAGGTTCGGTGTTGTTGCTGCGACCGTCGGTCACCTGACGGATCTGGCCAGAGCCAATGTCCATCACGTACAGGTTCAGGCTACCGGTTTTTGACAGCGCAAACGCCAGTTTAGAACCGTCCGGAGAGAACGAAGGCGCACCGTTGTGACGTGGGAAAGATGCTACCTGACGAACAGCACCGTTTGCCAGCGTCTGGATAACCAGTGCTGAACGGCCACTTTCGAAGGTGACATAGGCCAGTTTAGAACCGTCCGGAGACCAGGCTGGAGACATCAGCGGCTGTGAAGAACGTTTCACCAGGAACTGGTTGTAGCCGTCGTAGTCAGATACGCGCAGCTCATATGGGAACTGACCACCGTTGGTCTGGACCACATAAGCAATACGGGTACGGAACGCACCTTTAATGCCGGTCAGTTTTTCGAATACCGCATCGCTGGCAGCGTGAGCCGCGTAGCGCAGGTACTGCTTAGTGACCTTGTAAGAGTTCTGAGCCAGAACGGTACCCGGTGCACCGCCGGTATCCACCAGCTGCCAGGCCACGTTGTAAGAGCCGTCCGGGTTAGGCGTAACCTGACCCACAACCACGGCATCAATACCCAGTGCAGACCATGCTGCAGGCTGTACTTCCTGCGCGCTACCCGGCTGCTGAGGCAGACGAGAACGATCTAACGGGTTGAATTTACCGCTGTTACGCAGGTCAGCCGCCACGATGCCACCGGCATCTTCAGGTGCAGCGCCAGGACCGGCCCACTGGAACGGAACAACACCGATTGGGCGTGCCGAGTCCACCCCCTGGGTGATCTCGATACGTACTTCTGCGTGCAGTACTGCTGCCCACAGCATTAAAAAACCAAATGCTACACGTAATGCCTGCTTCATCATATCTCCCTTATCCGGGTAACCTTACCCACGATAATTTAGCAGAATGTTAACAAACTCAAATAGACAAAACTACCCGAACCCTGTGACTAAACCTGGTCTATTTTTCCCCGTTTGCACGGGGAAAATGTAACTTAAGGTTTGAAGTCCAGCGGCGCATTTTTGAAGACTTCGTAAACTGCCTGAGACGGCGGTTTCGGCATCTTCGCCTGACGCGCTGCAGCCAGGGCCGCAGTACATAAAGCCGGGTCGCCACCTTCCGACTTGATATCCAGCAGCATGCCGTCCGGAGCCAGTTTTATACGCAACGTACACGTTTTACCGGTATAGGAAGACGCATCATAGAATCGGCTTTCAATAGCGGATTTAATCTGCGCGGCATAACCGTTGATTTCAGCCCCGGTCGCACCGTTACTCTTAGTGTTACCACTTCCGGTCGGCGCTGCGTTGTTTCCTTTCGCCCCACCGCCCGTTTTCGGTGCATTCTTACCGGAGCTCAAATCGCCCAGCAGATCGTCAACCCCTGCGGCAGCAGCAGCTTTTTCAGCGGCGGCAGCCTTTTTAGCAGCCGCTTTTTCAGCTGCGGCTTTCTTATCGGCAGCGGCCTTCTCAGCTGCAGCTTTTTTATCAGCAGCGGCTTTTTCCGCGGCAGCTGCTTTTTCTGCTGCCGCTTTCTCAGCAGCAGCCGCTTTCTTAGCGGCCTCGGCAGCAGCTTTCTTCTCTGCGTCCTGAGCGGCTTTCTTCGCGGCTTCCGCTTCAGCTTTCTTCTGAGCATCTGCAGCAGCTTTCTTCGCCGCTTCTGCTTCAGCTTTCTTCTGAGCATCAGCAGCGGCTTTCTTCGCCGCTTCTGCCGCTAATTTCGCCTGGGCATCAGCCTGCGCTTTCGCGTCCGCTGCGGCTTTTGCTGCCGCCTCTTCCGCCTGCTTTTGCTGTTCCTGTGCTTTCTTCGCGGCCTCTTCGGCTTGTTTCTGCTGTTCCGCCTGCTCTTTCGCAGCTTCCTGCGCCTGCAAACGTTCTTTCTCAAGCTGCTTCAGACGTTCCTGCTCTGCGGCCTGCTTTTCACGCAGCTCTTCCGCCTGCTGTTGCGACTGTTTTTCACGCTGCTCTTCAGCCCGTTTGGCACTCGCCTTCTGCTGTTGTTCGCGATTATAGTTCTGTACTACCGCACCGGGATCCACCATCACGGCGTCAATGGAAGACCCTCCACCGCCGCCGGCTGATGCATCAATATGCTCGTCGAACGAACTCCAGATCAGCGCTGCAAAGAGAATAACGTGCAGCACTGCGGAGACGATTATCGCTCGCTTAAGCTTGTCGTTCTGTTCGGTTGCCTTTGACACTATCGGTTCCCAAAAACTACGCGGATGATCAAATAGGTTGGGTCATTAAGCCAACTGACTTAACACCCGCACTATGTAGCAAGTTCAGCGCTTTAATAATTTCATCGTAGGGTACGTCTTTCGCGCCACCGATTAAGAAGACCGTTTTCGGATTTGACTCCAGGCGACGCTGCGCTTCAGCAATCACCTGCTCAGGCGGCAGCTGATCCATACGATCTTTCTCTACCACGACGCTGTATTGCCCTACGCCGGAAACCTCAATGATAACCGGAGGATCGTCATTGGTGCTCACCGCCTGTGATTCTGTCGCATCCGGCAGATCCACTTCCACGCTCTGGGTAATGATTGGCGCTGTCGCCATGAAGATCAGCAGCAGTACCAACAGGACGTCCAGCAGTGGAACGATATTGATTTCGGACTTGAGCTCGCGACGACCTCGTCCACGCGATCTGGCCATGGTTTACCCCTTGTTGCTCTCGGTGCTGGTAAACGCCTGACGGTGCAGAATCGCAGTGAACTCTTCCATAAAGTTGTCGTAGTTCAGTTCCAGTTTGTTCACACGCTGGTTCAGACGGTTGTAAGCCATAACCGCCGGAATTGCCGCAAACAGACCGATAGCGGTCGCAATCAGTGCTTCAGCGATACCCGGTGCAACCATCTGCAACGTCGCCTGCTTCACCGCGCCCAGCGCGATAAAGGCGTGCATGATCCCCCACACGGTACCAAACAGGCCGATATACGGGCTGATGGAACCGACAGTACCGAGGAATGGAATGTGCGTTTCAAGGTTTTCCAGCTCGCGGTTCATAGAGATGCGCATCGCACGCGAGGCACCTTCCACCACCGCTTCCGGCGCATGATTGTTTGCACGATGCAGACGGGCAAACTCTTTGAAACCGCTATAAAAAATTTGCTCGGAGCCTGTAAGGTTTTCACGGCGTCCCTGGCTTTCCTGATACAGACGAGAAAGCTCAATACCCGACCAGAACTTATCTTCAAACGCTTCAGCTTCACGGCCAGCGGCATTGAGGATACGCGTTCTCTGGATGATGATGGCCCAGGATGCGATTGAAAAACCAATCAAAATCAACATGATAAGTTTAACCAGAAGGCTTGCCTTCAGGAACAAATCAAGGATATTCATGTCAGTCACTGCTTAAACTCCGCGACAATAGACTTAGGAAGCGCACGAGGCTTCATTATGGTTGGATCAACACAAACAATCAGTACTTCAGCTGAGTTCAGTACGGTATTCTCTGCGTTGACTATCCGCTGCGTGAAAACCAGTGAGGTCCCGCGCATTGATGTAATTTCAGTTTGGACTTCGAGCATATCGTCGAGTCTGGCAGGCGCAAAATACTCAAGCGTCATCTTGCGAACCACGAAGGCAACTCGCTCAGCCAACAGTACCTGTTGACTAAAGTGATGATGGCGCAGCATCTCTGTGCGTGCCCGTTCATAAAAAGCAACGTAGCTGGCGTGGTAAACCACACCACCGGCATCGGTATCTTCGTAATAGACACGAACCGGCCATCGAAACAGCGTTGTATTCACTTTACATCCCGGTAATGCAACAAAAGTTAATGCTTTTAAACTTCGCTACTATACGCGCGGGAAAGAGGGTTGGGAATGGGGGAAAGTAAACGGAGAGTAAATTTTTATGGGCTCGGGTAAGCCCATAACGTTAACGGACATTTCTTATTCAGAAGAAGAAGAAAATCAAACCGGCGAGAAGCACCAGATCGGCAATCAGCGGGCAAAAAATTCCCTGCCAGTGAACGGCTTTCGGACGAAAGCCCACGCCGTGGATCACACCTGCACACACCGCCCACATAATGAGGAAGCCGTGCCAGATTTCAAGCTCGCTGGTTTTCGCTGCAAAGCGCGAAGGGTCCCAGAAGATACAACCTGCCAGCAGTAATGCCATCACTAAAGAAAGCGCCCGTAACGGGCGCTTGTCCATTACCGCGTAAAGTTTCGCGATAATATTCATCAGTGTTTTTCTTCACCCGCTTTGGTCGCTTCTACGTGCTCAAGCGCCAGGGCAGTGATGACACCAAATGCACAGGCAAGAAGCGTCCCTAAAATCCATGCGAAATACCACATATTCAGCTCCTTACTTAGTACATAGAGTGGGTGTTGCTTTCGATATGTTCTTTCGTGATGCGACCGAACATTTTCCAGTAACACCAGATGGTGTAGGCCAGAACAATCGGAACGAACACGCAAGCAACATATGTCATCAGGTTCAGCGTCATATGGCTGGACGTTGCATCCCACATGGTCAGGCTAGCATTCAGCATGGTGCTGGATGGCATGACGAATGGGAACATCGCAATACCCGATGTCAGGATGATGCACGCCAGGGTCAGTGATGAGAACACGAACGCCAGAGCGCCTTTCTCCAGACGAGACGTCAATACGGTCAGCAGCGGCAGCAATACGCCCAGAGCCGGAATAGCCCACAGCGCAGGGGTATTGTTAAAGTTCACCAGCCATGCACCTGCCTGACGCGCCACTTCTTTGGTCAGCGGATTAGACGGCGCAGTATGGTTAATCGCAGACGTCACCACGTAGCCATCAATGCCGTACACCACCCACACACCAGCCAGTGCGAAGCAGACCAGCGTGACCAGCGCAGCGACCTGAGCCGTCGCGCGAGAACGCAGGTGCAGTTCACCAACCGTACGCATCTGCAGGTAGGTTGCGCCCTGAGTGATGATCATCGCCACGCTCACTACGCCGGCCAGCAGACCAAACGGATTCAGCAGCTGGAAGAAGTTACCGGTGTAGTAGAGACGCATGTACTCGTCCAGGTGGAACGGCACGCCCTGCAGCAGGTTACCGAACGCCACGCCGATGACCAGCGGTGGAACGAAGCTACCGATGAAGATGCCCCAGTCCCACATGTTGCGCCAGCGGGTGTCTTCAATCTTGGAACGGTAGTCGAAACCGACCGGACGGAAGAATAAAGAAGCCAGCACCAGAATCATCGCCACGTAGAAGCCGGAGAACGCAGCCGCGTAGACCATCGGCCAGGCAGCGAACAGCGCGCCGCCTGCGGTGATCAGCCACACCTGGTTACCGTCCCAGTGTGGGGCGATGGAGTTGATCATGATTCGACGCTCGGTGTCATTACGACCGAGGAAACGGGTGAGCATCCCCACCCCCATGTCGAAACCATCCGTGACGGCGAAACCGATCAGCAGAACGCCGATCAACAGCCACCAGATAAAACGCAATACTTCATAATCGATCATTTGATGACTCCTGTCTTAGCGTGCCGGCTGAGTAGTCGCAGTGGACTGCTCGTAGTGATAGCGACCGGTTTTCAGGCTGCTTGGGCCAAGGCGCGCGAACTTGAACATCAGGAACAGTTCAGCTACCAGGAACAGGGTGTACAGACCACAAATCAGCAGCATGGAGAAGATAAGGTCGCCCGCTGTCAGGGAGGAGTTCGCTACCGCCGTTGGCAGTACCTCACCAATCGCCCATGGCTGACGGCCATACTCCGCCACAAACCAGCCGGATTCGATTGCGATCCACGGCAGTGGAATACCGTACAGCGCAGTGCGCAGCAGCCATTTTTTCTCGCCGATGCGGTTGCGAATCACGGACCAGAAGGACGCCGCAATGATCAGCAGCATGATGATGCCGCAGCCCACCATGATACGGAATGCGAAGTACAGAGGCGCAACGCGTGGAATCGAGTCTTTGGTTGCCATCTGGATCTGTGCTTCTGTCGCATCAGACACGTTCGGGGTATAGCGCTTCAGCAGCAGACCGTAACCCAGATCTTTCTTCACGTTATTGAACTGGTCGCGAACGGCCTGGTCGGTAGAACCGGCACGCAGCTGTTCCAGCAGCGAGTAGGCTTTCATACCGTTACGGATACGCTCTTCGTGCTGAACCATCAGCTCTTTCAGCCCCGTCACCTGCTTATCAACAGAACGGGTGGCGATGATACCCAGCGCGTAAGGGATCTGAATCGCGAAGTGGTTTTGCTGCGCGTCCTGATCCGGAATACCGAACAGCGTAAAGGCCGCAGGCGCCGGTTGGGTTTCCCATTCGGCTTCGATAGCGGCCAGTTTGGTTTTCTGCACGTCACCCATTTCGTAACCGGATTCATCACCCAGAACGATAACAGAGAGGATTGCAGCCATACCGAAGCTTGCCGCGATAGCAAAGGAGCGCTTAGCAAACGCGAAGTCACGACCGCGCAGCATGTAGTAAGAACTGATACCCAGGATAAACATTGCGCCGCACACATAGCCAGAAGCGACGGTGTGAACGAATTTAACCTGCGCAACCGGGTTCAGGACCAGCTCGGCAAAGCTGACCATCTCCATACGCATGGTTTCGAAGTTGAAATCAGACGCGATCGGGTTCTGCATCCAGCCATTCGCCACCAGGATCCACAGCGCGGACAGGTTCGAACCTAATGCCACCAGCCAGGTCACCGCCATATGCTGGACTTTACCCAGACGGTCCCAACCGAAGAAGAACAGACCTACAAAGGTGGATTCGAGGAAGAATGCCATCAGACCTTCAATGGCCAGCGGCGCACCGAAGATATCCCCTACATAGTGGGAATAGTAAGACCAGTTAGTCCCGAACTGGAACTCCATAGTCAGACCGGTTGCCACGCCCAGTGCGAAGTTGATACCAAACAACTTGCCCCAGAACTTGGTCATATCTTTATAAATCTGTTTGCCGGAGAGAACGTATACCGTTTCCATGATGGCCAGCAGGAACGCCATACCGAGCGTCAGTGGCACAAACAGGAAGTGGTACATCGCGGTCAAGGCAAACTGTAAGCGCGACAGTTCGACTATATCTAACATCATGACTCCTTGCTCATCGCATGAAGACTCCGAGAGTGAACCCCGTCAGAAAGAGATCCACACGCATGCCCCAATACAAATTATTCGCATCCTTGTCGTCGTTATTACCCTGAAGGAGGATAAAAACGATGACGTGAGGTTACAAATACGTTAATAAAAAACTCAAATTGATCCCGCAAATATAATACGCTGCAAAACCCTTACAATAAACAGGTTTTTATTGAATCACATTTACGTTTTTCGACGGTGATCAATTTATAGCAAAATTACCACTTTTCGGCCATTTTGATCGCGGACAATTTAGCGCCTTTTGGTGTGTTTTTCCAAACATTAAACATTGATTTAAATCAAAAACAATCTGTTATGTTAATTGTGTTTTGATGCGGTGAACATAGTAAAGACCATGTTAAAGATATGTATATAAAATACAATTAAGGTTATCGAATCGACGGGTGAATATAAACAGAAGTGATTTTTATTAACTTAGTAGTCTGAATGCCGATTTATTCAGGACATAAATTTTAGTGGGTTTTTCGTTTTTTTCCATCTGCTCTCTTTAAGGCAAATAAATAACAATTATTTTACTTTTACATCCTCTCTAATTAACACCTATTTGTGACTATTGCATGACGCCCGGCAGGCAATAAAAAAGGCCGCTTTACAGCGGCCAACCATGTCGAAACGGACATTTTTATACTTCAACGCTCCCCTTTCGGGGAGCAGAGAGGACTTACTTAATGATGGATTTCAGTGCTTCGCCGATATCCGCCAGGCTGCGAACGGTTTTCACGCCTGCGGCTTCCAGCGCTGCGAATTTCTCATCAGCCGTACCCTTACCACCGGCGATGATCGCGCCTGCGTGACCCATACGCTTGCCTTTCGGCGCAGTCACACCCGCGATGTAACCCACAACTGGCTTGGTCACGTGTTCTTTGATGTAAGCAGCCGCTTCTTCTTCCGCGCTACCACCGATCTCACCGATCATCACGATCGCTTCGGTCTGTGGATCTTCCTGGAACATCTTCAGGATGTCGATGAAGTTAGAGCCCGGGATCGGGTCACCGCCGATGCCCACGCAGGTGGACTGGCCGAAACCGTAGTCGGTGGTCTGCTTAACCGCTTCATAGGTCAGGGTACCGGAACGGGACACGATGCCCACTTTACCCGGCTTGTGAATGTGGCCCGGCATGATGCCGATTTTGCATTCGCCCGGGGTGATAACGCCTGGGCAGTTCGGGCCGATCATACGCACGCCAGCTTCGTCCAGCTTCACTTTCACGGTCAGCATATCCAGAGTCGGGATGCCTTCTGTGATGGTGATGATCAGTTTGATGCCTGCGTCGATCGCTTCCAGAATAGAGTCTTTGCAGAACGGAGCCGGAACGTAGATCACGGTCGCGGTTGCGCCCGTCGCTTCTACGGCTTCACGCACGGTGTTGAACACCGGCAGGCCCAGGTGGGTGGTGCCGCCTTTACCTGGCGTTACGCCGCCAACCATCTGCGTGCCGTAAGCAATCGCCTGTTCGGAGTGGAAAGTCCCCTGGCTACCGGTGAAGCCCTGGCAGATAACCTTGGTATCTTTATTAATTAAAACTGACATTATTTCCCCTCCACTGCGGCAACAACCTGCTGAGCTGCATCCGTCAGACTTTTCGCTGCAATAATATTCAGGCCGCTGTCAGCCAGTTTTTTCGCGCCGAGTTCAGCGTTGTTACCTTCCAGACGTACAACAACCGGAACGTTAACACCCACTTCTTCTACCGCACCGATGATACCGTCGGCGATCAGGTCGCAACGGACGATACCGCCGAAGATGTTAACCAGAACGGCCTTCACGTTGTCGTCGGAGAGAATGATTTTGAACGCTTCGGTTACGCGCTCTTTGGTTGCGCCACCGCCCACGTCGAGGAAGTTTGCTGGCTCACCGCCGTGCAGCTTAACGATGTCCATGGTGCCCATCGCCAGGCCCGCACCGTTAACCATGCAGCCGATGTTGCCGTCCAGCGCCACGTAGTTCAGCTCCCACTGTGCAGCCTGCGCTTCACGCGGATCTTCCTGAGACTGATCGCGCATTTCGCGCAGATCCGGCTGGCGGAACAGCGCGTTGCCGTCAGCGCCCAGCTTGCCGTCGAGGCAGATCAGGTCGCCCTGGGTGGTGATCACCAGCGGGTTAATCTCGATCAGCGCCAGATCGCGCTCCAGGAAGATGGTTGCCAGACCCATGAAGATCTTGGTGAACTGCTGAACCAGTTTACCTTCCAGACCCAGTTTGAACGCCAGCTCGCGACCCTGGTAAGGCATTGGGCCCGCCAGCGGATCGATAGCCACTTTGTGGATCAGGTGCGGGGTCTCTTCCGCCACTTTTTCGATTTCCACGCCGCCTTCGGTAGACGCCATGAACACCACGCGACGGGAGCTACGGTCAACAACCGCGCCCAGGTACAGTTCTTTCGCGATGTCGGTCGCCGCTTCAACCAGGATCTGGTTAACCGGCTGGCCGTTCGCGTCTGTCTGGTAGGTCACCAGACGCTTGCCGAGCCA
The DNA here is from genome assembly GCF_055817355.1 of Enterobacter sp. PL_is379. Classification (NCBI taxonomy): domain Bacteria; kingdom Pseudomonadati; phylum Pseudomonadota; class Gammaproteobacteria; order Enterobacterales; family Enterobacteriaceae; genus Enterobacter; species Enterobacter sp. PL_is379. The sequence continues at coordinate 166,304 of NZ_JBVPGT010000033.1, read as the reverse complement.
ATGTTCAGCAAACGCACGAATCTCTTCTTTACTCTTAACAACCTTCACACCGCCCGCTTTACCACGGCCACCAGCGTGAACCTGACACTTAACTACCCACGGGCCGGAACCGATTTTAGATGCAGCTTCTTCTGCTTCACGCGGGGTAGTACAGGCATAACCCACCGGAGCCGGTAAGCCATACCGGGCAAACAGCTGTTTGGCCTGATATTCATGTAAGTTCATGTGTTCTATCCATCCTTCAGGGTAATCGTTATCTTCAAACCTGTAGACCGGCGCAGTCTGTGTGCCGGATGGCGCTACGCTTATCCGGCCTACAGGGCAGGTGATGCTAAATAGTCACTAGACGTCCAGCAGCAGACGCGTTGGATCTTCCAGCAGCTCTTTAATCGCTACCAGGAAGCCCACGGACTCGCGGCCGTCGATCAGGCGGTGGTCGTAAGAGAGCGCCAGATACATCATCGGCAGGATCTCAACTTTACCGTCTACCGCCATCGGGCGATCTTTAATGGCATGCATACCCAGGATCGCGCTCTGCGGCGGGTTAATGATCGGGGTAGACATCAGCGAGCCGAATACGCCGCCGTTGGTAATGGTGAAGTTACCGCCGGTCAGATCGTCTACGGTCAGCTTGCCGTCGCGGCCTTTAACAGCCAGCTCTTTAATGTTTTTCTCGATGTCAGCCATACCCAGGGTATCCACATCACGCAGAACCGGCGTTACCAGGCCACGTGGGGTAGAAACCGCCATGCTGACGTCGAAATAGTTGTGGTAAACCACGTCATCGCCATCGATAGACGCGTTCACTTCCGGGTAGCGTTTCAGCGCTTCAACTACCGCTTTCACGTAGAAGGACATAAAGCCCAGACGGATACCGTGACGTTTTTCAAACGCGTCACCGTACTGCTTACGCAGGTCCATGATTGGCTTCATGTTCACTTCGTTGAAGGTGGTCAGCATCGCGGTGGAGTTTTTCGCTTCCAGCAGACGCTCGGCCACGCGCTTACGCAGGCGAGTCATCGGCACGCGTTTTTCGCTGCGGGCGCCCAGAGCAGGCTGAGCTGCTGGTGCTGCCGCAGGGGCTTTCGCTTCTGCCTGAGCAGGCGCTTTCGCCAGGTGTTTGTCGATGTCTTCGCGGGTCAGACGACCGCCCACACCGGTGCCTTTGATGGCTGCCGGGTCAAGGCTGTGTTCAGCCAGCAGGCGACGGATCGCCGGGCTGAGGGCGTCGTTAGACTGTTCTTCCAGAGAAGCCTGCTGGCGCTGAGCCGGCGTAGAGGCTTTCTCTTCAGACTTCGCGCTGGACTCTTTGCCCGCGCTGTTGCCTTCACGCAGGCGACCCAGGATCTGACGAGAGGTGACGGTGGTACCTTCATCTTCCAGCACCGCGTCCAGAACGCCATCCGCCGAAGCCGGTACTTCCAGTACCACTTTGTCAGTTTCGATTTCTACCAGCACTTCATCGCGCTTAACGGCATCGCCTGGTTTTTTGTGCCAGGTAGCGACGGTCGCATCTGCTACGGATTCAGGCAGGTCGGGAACAAGAATATCTACGCTACTCATTTTGTATCCTTTAATTAATCGACGTTCAGCGCGTCATTGACCAGATCTTGTTGCTGCTTCTGGTGAACGGACATATACCCTACCGCCGGAGAGGCGGAGGCCGGGCGACCTGCATAACGCAGGGCTGACCCAAATGGAATCACTTCACGGAAATGATGCTGGCTGCAGTACCATGCGCCCTGGTTGAGCGGCTCTTCCTGGCACCAGACAAAATCATGTACGTGAGCATATTGTTTCAGCACTTCCTGCATCGCCTGATGCGGGAACGGATAAAGCTGTTCGATACGCACGATGGCGACATCTTTCTGATCGTTCTTGCGGCGCTGTTCCAGCAGGTCGTAATAAACCTTACCAGAACACATCACCACGCGCTTCACGCCCTGCGGATCCAGCTCGTCAATTTCGCCAATGGCCGGCTGGAAGGTACCGTTCGCCAGTTCTTCCAGGCTGGACACCGCCAGCGGATGACGCAGCAGGGATTTCGGCGACATCACCACCAGCGGACGACGCATACCGCGCAGCGCCTGACGACGCAGCATGTGGTACACCTGAGCCGGGGTGGACGGCACGCAGACCTGCATGTTCTGCTCGGCGCAGAGCTGCAGATAACGTTCCAGACGCGCGGAGGAGTGCTCAGGACCCTGGCCTTCATAGCCGTGCGGCAGCAGCATTACCAGGCCACACATACGGCCCCACTTCTGCTCGCCGGAGGAGATGAACTGGTCGATAACCACCTGCGCACCGTTGGCGAAGTCACCGAACTGCGCTTCCCAGATGGTCAGGGTGCGTGGTTCAGCGGTGGCGTAGCCATATTCGAAGGCCAGTACCGCTTCTTCAGACAGCACGGAGTCCCAGACCTTGAACTGGCCCTGACCGTTGTGCACGTGCTGCAGCGGGGTGTAGGTTGAACCGTTGGACTGGTTGTGAACAACCGCGTGACGGTGGAAGAAGGTCCCACGGCCCGCATCTTCACCGGACAGACGAACAGGAATACCTTCGTCAACCAGCGTTGCGTAAGCCAGCGTTTCCGCGCCGCCCCAGTCGAACAGCTTCTCGCCTGCCGCCATGGACTGACGGTCAGCGTAGATTTTCTGCACGCGAGACTGCATCTCGATAGCGTCCGGTACGGTGCTGATGCGTTTAGCCAGCTCCTGCAGGCGCTTCATCTCCACCTTGTTCGGGTAGCTCTCATCCCACTCGTGGTTGAGGTACGGGGACCAGGTAAAGGAGTGCATGTTCATCGGACGCAGCTCTTTCACCACGCATTCACCCGCATCCAGCGCGTCGCGGTAGAGGTTGACCATTTCGGTCGCATCTTCCAGCGTCGCCACTTTGTCGCTCTCCAGCTTGTCAGCATAGATTTTGCGCGGGGTTGGGTGTTTTTTGATTTTCTGGTACATCAGCGGTTGGGTTGCACTTGGCTCATCCGCTTCGTTGTGGCCGTGACGGCGGTAGCAGAAGAGGTCAATGAACACATCGCGTTTAAAGGTATTACGGAAGTCCAGCGCCAGACGGGTAACGAAAGCAACGGCTTCCGGGTCATCCGCGTTAACGTGGAAGATCGGCGCCTGTACCATCTTACCGATGTCGGTGCAGTACGGGGTAGAACGCGCATCCAGCGGGTTAGAGGTGGTGAAGCCCACCTGGTTGTTGATCACGATGCGAACGGTACCGCCCACTTCGTAACCACGCGCTTTCGACATGTTCAGGGTTTCCTGAACCACGCCCTGCCCTGTTACCGCCGCATCACCGTGGATGGTGATTGGCAGCACTTTATTGCTGCTTGGCTCGTCCAGACGATCCAGTCGCGCACGTACGGAACCGATAACCACCGGGCTGACGATTTCCAGGTGTGACGGGTTAAACGCCAGCGCCAGGTGAACCAGACCGCCTTCGGTTTCGATATCAGACGAGAAGCCCATGTGGTACTTCACGTCGCCGGTGCCGAGGTGTTCTTTATGTTTGCCCGCGAATTCGTCGAACAGGTCCTGTGGTTTTTTACCCAGCACGTTGACCAGTACGTTCAGACGACCGCGGTGCGCCATACCCAGTACCACTTCACGGGTACCGCTCTTGCCTGCGTGACGAATCAGCTCTTTCAGCATCGGCACCAGCGCGTCGCCGCCTTCCAGCGAGAAGCGTTTTGCGCCCGGGAATTTCGCGCCCAGATAGCGCTCAAGCCCTTCCGCTGCGGTCAGTTCGTTCAGGAAGCGTTTTTTCTCGTCAGCCGAGAAGGTCGCGTGGCCCGCTACGGATTCGATGCGCTGCTGGATCCAGCGTTTCTCTTCAGTAGAGGTAATGTGCATGTATTCCGCGCCGATGGAGCCGCAGTAGGTTTGCTTGAGCGCGTCAATCAGATCGCCCAGCTTCATCGTGTCTTTGCCGATGGCAAAGGAACCTACGTTAAAGCTTTCCTGGAAATCGGCCTCGGTCAGATCGTGATACGCCGGATCGAGATCGGCCACACGGTCTTGTTTCCACAGTCCCAGCGGATCGAGATTCGCATGCTGGTGACCGCGGAAGCGATAAGCGTTGATAAGCTGCAGGACTTTAACCTGCTTCGCATTGGTGTCAGGGTCGGAAATCGCAGAAGAGTAACGTGAGGCATCCTTCGCCAGACGACGGAAATAATCACGTGTTTTGGAATGGAATTGATCCGGTTTGACCCCTGTGCCAGGCAACTGCTGGAACATGGAACGCCAGTTTGCGTCCACTGAGTCAGGATCGGTTAAGAAGTCTTCATAGAGCTGTTCTATCCAGCTCTGGTTCGCACCAGAGAGGTAAGAAGAGTCCAGCCAGGCTTTCATTGCGCCGTTCTGCATCGTGATCCCTTAAGCATTTTTATGCTTACTTTCGCCGTAGAAACTACCACGCACACCGCGTGTACGTGCCGGGGTTCACCTGCGAGCTCTTTTCATTTGGCCCGCGAAGGAACCTTTAGAAACTGTCTGGACTTCAGGGTAGTACAGGGCAGTTTTTAAAGGTTTCTGCAATCTGTTCCCTCTCCCTTTGGGAGAGGGGCAGGGTGAGGGGAACAGCGCTCCCCTCTCACTACTTACGCACTGCGCTGCAGCAGCATCGACTTAATATGGCCGATGGCGCGCGTCGGGTTCAGCCCCTTCGGACACACACTGACGCAGTTCATGATGCTATGGCAGCGGAATACGCTGAAAGCGTCACTCAGTCCTTCCAGACGGCTGTCGGTTTCGGTGTCGCGGCTATCGATCAGGAAGCGATAGGCAGCCAGCAGACCGGCCGGGCCGATAAACTTGTCCGGGTTCCACCAGAACGACGGGCAGGACGTTGAACAGCATGCGCAGAGAATACACTCGTACAACCCATCGAGTTTTTCACGCTGCTCAGGAGACTGTAAGTGCTCACGAGCGGGTGGATTTTGCCCATTATTCAATAAGTAAGGCTTAATCTTCTCATATTGTGCATAGAATTGCCCCATGTCTACCACCAAATCACGCACGACCGGCAGGCCTGGCAGAGGACGGATAACAATTTTCTGACCAGGACGCTGCAGCGCTGAAATTGGCGTAATGCAGGCCAGGCCATTTTTGCCGTTCATGTTCACCCCGTCAGAGCCACAAACCCCTTCACGGCAGGAGCGGCGGAACGACAGCGTTGGATCTTTTTCTTTCAGCTGGATTAACGCATCCAGCAGCATCATGTCACGACCTTCTTCCGCTTCCAGGGTGTAGTCCTGCATGCGCGGAGCGTCATCAACATCCGGGTTATAACGATAAACTGAGAATTCGAGTTTCATTATCCTGTCTCCGCATTAGTAAGTACGAATCTTCGGCGGGAACGCCGGACGCAGTTTCGGTTCCATATTGACGCTACGACGCGTCATGGTTTCCGACTCTGGCAGATACAGGGAATGGCACAGCCAGTTTTCGTCATCACGCTCCGGGAAGTCGAAGCGGCTATGCGCGCCACGGCTTTCGGTACGGAAGTTTGCCGACATTGCCGTCGCGAACGCGGTTTCCATCAGGTTATCCAGCTCCAGGCACTCAACGCGCTGGGTGTTGAACTCGCTGGAGGTGTCGTCCAGACGGGCATTTTTGAGACGCTCGCGGATAGCTTTCAGCTGCTCAAGGCCTTTGGCCATCGCATCGCCTTCACGGAATACCGAGAAGTTGTGCTGCATGCATTCCTGCAGCGCTTTACGGATTTCCACCGGATCTTCGCCGTTACGGTTACCGTTCCAGCGGTTGAGGCGCTCAAGAGAGGCATCAATTTCGTCATCGGTTGCATCACGCAGCGCGCCCTGCTCGGCAATAGATTCCTGCAGATGCAGACCCACTGCGCGACCAAACACGACCAGGTCCAGCAGGGAGTTACCGCCCAGACGGTTTGCGCCGTGTACGGATACGCAGGCAATTTCGCCTACAGCGAACAGGCCAGGAATAACCACGTCTTCGCCCTGCTCGTTCACGGTCAGCGCCTGACCGGTCACTTTGGTCGGAATACCGCCCATCATGTAGTGGCAGGTTGGGATAACCGGAATCGGCTCTTTCACCGGGTCGACGTGTGCAAAGGTGCGGGAGAGTTCCAGGATGCCCGGCAGACGGGATTCCAGCACTTCTTTACCCAGATGGTCGAGTTTCAGCTTCGCGTGTGGACCCCATGGGCCATCACAGCCGCGGCCTTCACGGATTTCGATCATGATGGAACGCGCCACCACGTCACGACCCGCCAGGTCTTTCGCATTCGGGGCATAACGCTCCATAAAGCGCTCGCCGTGTTTGTTCAGCAGGTAACCACCTTCACCGCGGCAACCTTCTGTTACCAGAACGCCCGCACCGGCGATACCGGTTGGGTGGAACTGCCACATCTCCATATCCTGCACCGGCACGCCCGCGCGGATAGCCATACCGACACCGTCACCGGTGTTGATGTGGGCGTTAGTGGTGGACTGATAGATACGGCCTGCGCCGCCGGTCGCCAGCACGGTAGCGCGGGCTTTGAAGTAAACCACTTCACCGGTTTCGATGCACAGCGCGGTACAGCCGACCACTGCGCCGTCGGCGTTTTTCACCAGATCCAGCGCGTACCACTCGGAGAAGATGGTGGTATGGTTTTTCAGGTTCTGCTGATACAGGGTGTGCAGCAGCGCATGACCGGTACGGTCAGCCGCCGCCGCGGTACGTGCCGCCTGCTCGCCGCCGAAGTTTTTCGACTGGCCGCCAAACGGACGCTGATAGATAGTGCCATTTTCCAGACGGGAGAACGGCAGACCCATATGGTCCAGCTCCAGAATCGCTTCCGGGCCGGTTTTACACATATATTCGATGGCATCCTGGTCGCCGATGTAGTCGGAACCTTTTACCGTGTCATACATGTGCCATTCCCAGTTGTCTTCATGGGAGTTACCCAGCGCAACGGTGATACCGCCCTGCGCAGACACGGTGTGGGAACGGGTCGGGAAAACTTTAGAGAGCAGCGCACAGGTCTGGCCGCTCTGGGAAATTTGCAGTGCGGCACGCATACCTGCGCCACCGGCACCAATCACAACAGCATCAAATTCTCTGACTGGCAGTTTCATTACACACCCCACACCACAACGAATCCATAAATAACGTAAACCACCAGTGCAACCACAATGGCCAGCTGCAGCGGGAGGCGAATCGCCAGCGGTTTAACGTAATCGGTCAACACCTGCCACATACCAATCCAGGCATGAATAAGGATGGAGAACAGAGCCAGCAGGGTGAACACTTTGGTGAAGGCGGATCCGAAGAACCCACTCCAGATTTCCCACGTCAGCGTGCCGCTGGTCGCGAAGAAACCGATCATATAGATGATGTAAAGGGTGAGAACGATGGCGGTAGCACGGACCAGGATGAAGTCATGTACGCCGTTGCGTCCTAATGCGGAGGCGTTGCTTACCATACGAGAACTCCTGCGAGAAGTGAAAGCACGACTGTAATCACAAATGAAATGTTAGCGGAGCGTTTCCCGGCTTCGAAAGTCTCTTCCAGATAGCCAAAGTCCATCAGCATATGGCGAACACCCACGACGACGTGGTACGCCAGCGCGGTCAGAATGCCCCACATGATGAATTTCACGAAGAAGCTGTTCATGATGGCAGAGGCCTGGAGGAATCCTTCAGGGGAAGAGAGGCTGGTGCCCAGTAACCACAGCAAAATACCGACCGCCACAAACGTAATCACACCAGAAACACGGTGCAGAATGGACGCTATTGCTGTTACAGGGAACCGGATCGTTTTGAGATCCAGATTGACAGGTCTTTGTTTTTTCACATTTCTTATCATGAATAACGCCCACATGCTGTTCTTATTGTTTCCTTCCTCCGGACTGCGATGCGGGTCAAGCAGCGTTCCTTTTCTATAACTGCGCGTCATGCAAAACATTGCTTCCAGATGCTAAAACGACACGTTACAACGCTGGGTGGCTCGGGATTGCAGGGTGTTCCGGAGACCTGGCGGCAGTATAGGCCGTTCACAAAATCATTACAATTAACCTACATACAGTTTGTCGGGTTTTCTCTGGAACAGTGATCAGGGTCACGATAACAACATCTTTTTAATTTTTAATCATCTGATTTGACAAATGTTAAACAATATTGTTACAAACGTCATCAGAAAAGGCATATAATGCGCAAAAGTTATGAGGTCTCACTTTCACCTGACAAATAGTTATGTAACAGTGTGATGGTATTGACCGAAGTTATCAGGACAGTTATTAGTGATATACAGGTTTGAATAATTCGGACTGCAAAAACGCTGATTTGCTGTTGTTTCACTGATATTTCATTCGTTTACCTGCAAGGCGCCATAGCTCTGTACCCTGGTTTGTCCTCGTGAGCTGAGCGGTAAGCCAAATAACAATCTGGTAACGGTGATTTACAGCTGAAAGCAAATCCGGTGAAGCGCAGTCTTAAGCATAAGGCGCTAAGGAGACCGTAAATGGCTGATACAAAGGCAACGCTCACCCTAAATGGTGACACTGCTATTGAACTGGATGTGCTAAAAGGCACGCTCGGTCAGGATGTTATTGATATCCGTACGCTGGGTTCTAAAGGTGTGTTCACCTTTGACCCTGGATTTACCTCTACCGCATCTTGCGAATCCAAAATCACCTACATTGACGGTGACGAAGGTATCCTGCTCCATCGCGGCTTCCCCATCGATCAGTTAGCCACCGAATCCAACTATCTGGAAGTGTGCTACATCCTGCTGAACGGCGAAAAACCGACGCAGGCCCAGTACGATGAATTCAAAACCACCGTGACCCGTCACACCATGATCCATGAGCAGATTACCCGTCTGTTCCATGCGTTCCGTCGTGACTCTCACCCAATGGCGGTGATGTGCGGGATTACCGGTGCGCTGGCGGCGTTCTACCACGACTCCCTTGACGTGAATAACCCGCGTCACCGTGATATCGCGGCGTTCCGCCTGCTGTCCAAAATGCCTACCATGGCGGCGATGTGCTACAAATATTCCATCGGCCAGCCGTTTGTGTATCCGCGCAACGACCTCTCCTACGCGGGTAACTTCCTGCGCATGATGTTCTCCACGCCGTGCGAAGAGTACGAAGTGAACCCGGTACTGGAACGTGCGATGGACCGTATTCTGATCCTGCACGCTGACCACGAACAGAACGCCTCTACCTCTACCGTCCGTACCGCGGGCTCTTCAGGCGCGAACCCATTCGCCTGTATCGCTGCGGGTATCGCCTCCCTGTGGGGACCGGCGCACGGCGGCGCGAACGAAGCGGCACTGAAGATGCTGGAAGAGATCAGCACCGTTGAGCACATTCCTGAGTTCGTGCGTCGTGCGAAAGACAAGAATGATTCCTTCCGCCTGATGGGCTTCGGTCACCGTGTTTACAAAAACTACGACCCGCGCGCCACCGTCATGCGTGAGACCTGCCACGAAGTGCTGAAAGAGCTGGGTACCAAAGATGACCTGCTGGAAGTGGCGATGGAGCTGGAACACATCGCGCTGAACGACCCGTACTTCATCGAGAAGAAACTCTACCCGAACGTCGATTTCTACTCTGGCATTATTCTGAAAGCGATGGGCATTCCGTCTTCCATGTTCACCGTCATCTTCGCCATGGCCCGTACCGTAGGCTGGATTGCGCACTGGAACGAAATGCACAGCGAAGGCATGAAAATCGCCCGTCCTCGTCAGCTGTATACCGGCTACGAGCAGCGTGATTTTAAGTCTGATATTAAGCGCTAACAGACGTTGGGTGCGGCCTGATGCCTTCACCCCGGCCCTCTCCCACAGGGAGAGGGAGAAAACATTAAAAACGGCAACTTTCGTTGCCGTTTTGCTTTTATTTCTGGCAGTGCGGGCACCAGTAAAAGGGTCTCGAAGAGAGCATAATCTTGTCGATAATCCCGCCGCATCGCTCGCACATTTTCCCCTCCCGATGAAACACCTTGAACCGGAACAGCGCCCCGTGATGCTTGTTCTCATCCACCACGCCGCGCGTGTTGTACGACAGCCGCGGAATATCCAGCAGCGCGTGGGATAACGCCTCCAGCTGTTCATCATTCAGCTGAGACGCTTTGTGCTGCGGTGCCATCCCCACTTCCCACAGAATTTCCACCCGCAGATAGTTACCTAGCCCTGCCAGGAACGCCTGATCGAGCAATAACCCGGAAAACTGCCGGTTACGGAATTTAGGTGATAACAACCGGGCCTTCACATCGCTCGCCGTCAGGCGCATGTCCAGCACGTCCGGCCCGACACGCTGCAGAAACGGGTGCGTCAGCAGCTGCTCCGGCGTTAACATTTCGATATCCGACGCGCTATAGAGCAGGATCGCCTTATCCGCCGTTTGCAGCCTGACGCGCAGCACGCGGGTGGTTTGCGGCTGCTCGTCCGCCTCCACCACGCGCCAGACGCCGTAAAGCTGGTTATGGCTATATAACGTCAGGTTATGGGAAAAATGCGTGAGCAACGCTTTGCCGCGCGTTTCAATATGGGTCACCGTCTGCCCCACCAGCTGTGATTCAAACGGTTTTAGCTGAGGAAAAGCAAACCAGACATGCGTCAACGGTTTGCCCTTTATCGCCGCCTCCAGGCTATCCGCCGCGCGGCGGATCTCCGGACCTTCTGGCATGTTATTGTCCTTTCATGATTATTCTGCGCTGACCAGAATGCCCTCTTCAGAGAACGCCGCCCGCAAGCGGCGCGCGAACTGGAGCGCATGCTCGCCGTCGCCGTGTAAACATACCGTATCAGCCTGAACGTTTGCCTGTGTGCCATCCACGGCGGTCACCCGCCCGGCGCGCACCATCTCCAGCGTCTGCGCCAGCGCTTTAGCTTCGTCGGTAATCAGCGCCCCGGCCTGTGTACGTGGAACCAGGCTGCCGTCCGGCAGGTATCCCCGGTCGGCAAACACTTCCTGACGGGTGGTCAGGCCCAGCCGCTGTCCGGCACGAATAAGCTCGCTACCCGCAAGGCCTACCAGAATCAGCTGCGGATTACAGTCCCGTACCGCGCGGGCAATCGCCCCCGCCAGCGCCGGATCTTTCGCCGCCTGGTTATAGAGCATACCGTGCGGCTTCACGTGGCGCAGCACGCCGTTCTCAGCGCGCACCATCGCCTCCAGCGCGCCGATCTGGTAGAGCACCTGAGCGTAGACCGTCTCCGGCGGCAGATCCATCTCCGTGCGGCCAAAGTTTTCCCGGTCAGGGAAGCTCGGATGAGCGCCAATCGCGACACCGTTTTTGATGGCATTACGCACGCTCTCCAGCATGGTTTGCGCATCGCCCGCATGAAAGCCACAGGCGATGTTGACCGAGGTGACCAGCGTCATCAGCACCGCATCGGCGCTGCTGCCCTCGCCCAGATCGGCATTCAAATCAATCTTTACCATCAAGCCTCCACGCCAGCTGTTCGAGATAACGCTGCTGATCCTGCCGCGCCTTCAGCGCCTCTTCCAGTGAACACTGCACGAAGTGAATCGGCTGTCCGAGGGGAATTTGCGCCAGATGGTAGCGATCGGCTTCAATGATGCAGGCAATTCGCGGGTAACCGCCGGTCGTCTGCGCGTCGTTCATTAACACGATCGGTTGCCCGTTGCCTGGAACCTGAATAACCCCAGGCAGTAAACCGTGGGAGAGCAGTTCCCGGTCAGTCGTGCGGGTCAGCGGTTGCCCCTGAAGACGGTAGCCCATGCGGTTACTCTGCGGACTGAGCTTCCACGGCGAGCGCCAGAAGGACTCTTTGGAAGCCTCGTCAAACTCATGATATTCCGGCCCCGGTAAGGCGCGGATCTGGTTTCCCCACAGCAGCTGTTTTACGCCCTGCGCGGTCGAGAAATGGCGTGCCGAGGGCTTGATTGCCAGCCGATCGCCGTCGCGCAGCAAACGCCCTTCATGACCGCCGATCCCGGCTTTCTGATCGGTACTGGATGAGCCCAGCACCTCAGGCACGTCGATGCCGCCCGCCACCGCGAGATAGCTACGCACACCGTGCAAAGGACGCTTTAAGGTCAGACGCTGTCCGGCTTTCGCCCGCAGCCGCCAGCCGGTCCAGACCGCTTTACCATCCAGCGTCGCGTCACACCCTGCGCCAGTTAAGGCAAACCAGGTCTCCTGACTAAACTCAATGACGCACTGGCCGAGCGTAATTTCGAGCGCGGCCGTATTGCCGGGGTTGCCCACCAGCACGTTAGCAATCTCCAGCGCAGGCCTGTCCAGCGCGCCACAATAGCTCACGCCAGACTGGCGCATACCAAAGCGGCCCGCATCCTGTACGGAGGTATAAAGCCCGGCGCGAATAAGCGTTAACATACCCCCTCCTTCTGCGGGATAAAGCGAAGGGTATCGCCGGGACGCAGGAGTATTGGCGTCTCCAGCCCCGGGTCAAATAACGGTGTGGCGGTATGCCCAATAAGCTGCCAGCCGCCGGGCGATGTCAGCGGATAAACGCCGGTCTGCTCGCCGCCGATAGCCACCGTCCCCGCCGGTACGCTCAGGCGCGGTTCGGCACGACGTGGCGTATGCAGCTGAGGGGATAATCCGCCCAGATACGGGAATCCGGGCTGAAATCCCAGGAACCAGACCACGTAGTCAACCGAGCTGTGCAGCTCAACAACCTGCTTCGCTGTTAAACCACAGTGGTCTGCCACCACGCCGAGATCCGGTCCCCCCGTGCCGCCATACACGACCGGGATCTCGATGGCACGCGATTCCGGCTCCAGCGCCTCACTCTCTTCCCACCAGCGCTGCAAACGTTCGATGGCATCCAGCGCCAGCGTATGCGGGCTACGCAGCACCACGGTGATGTTATTCATCCCCGGAATGGCTTCAACTACGTCCGGCAGATCGACCAGACGCTGGGTTAGCCGCCAGATACGCTTTTGCGTGGCAAGGGTCACCGGCGGCTCGAGCTCCAGAACCACTGCCGTTTCTCCCAGAAGATAACAACGCGCTCGCTGCACTCAGGCACCTCTCATCAGGCCGGGTTAGGGATATCAATAAAAGTCACATCCAGATCGGTGTTTTCCGTCAGCCACTCGCTGAGGGCGCGAATGCCGCCGCGCTCGGTGGCATGATGGCCTGCCGCGTAAAAATGCAGCCCCTGCTCACGCGCCGAATGAATCGTCTGCTCGGACACCTCGCCGGTGATAAAAGCATCGACACCAAAACGCGCGGCGCTGTCGATAAAGCCCTGCCCGCCACCGGTACACCAGGCCACACGCTTGACCGTATCCGGGCCGGTATCACCGCTCCATAGCGGACGACGCCCCAGGCGCGCTTCAATCCACGAGGCCAGCTCCAGCCCCGGAACCGGCATCGCCAGTTCGCCCCACTGCACCAGCGGCTCAATCTCCCCCATCACGGTAATGCCCAGTAGCTGCGCCAGCTGGACGTTGTTGCCGAGCTCCGGGTGCGCATCCAGCGGCAGGTGGTAACCGTACAGGTTAATGTCATTTGCCAGCAGCGTTTTCAGGCGGTTGCGCTTCATGCCGCGAATAATCGGCGATTCGTTTTTCCAGAAGTAACCGTGATGGACAATCACCGCATCAGCGTTCTGACGGACCGCCTCGTCCAGCAGCGCCTGGCTTGCCGTGACGCCGGTGATAATTTTTTGCACCGTTTCGCGCCCCTCAACCTGGAGCCCGTTCGGGCCGTAATCGCTGAAGGAGGCGCTGTTCAGTTTTTCGTTAATCAGGCGTTCCAGTTCGCTGTTTTTCATCATCACTCTCTTATGCTTTGCGGGCCGCTTCGTACGCAGCCAGCGTGGCGACACGCGCCTGTTTATGATCGACAATCGGGCGGGGATAATTCAGTTTTACACGCTGTTTATCCGCCCATGCCCACGGTTCGTGGATCGCTTTAGCCGGTATCTCCTTAAGTTCAGGGACCCAGCGGCGGATAAACTCGCCGTCCTCATCAAATTTTTGTCCCTGAGTGGTTGGATTAAAAATCCGGAAATAGGGAGCCGCATCGGTGCCCGTTGAGGCTGCCCACTGCCAGCCGCCGTTATTCGCGGCAAGATCGCCATCGATCAGCTGAGAGATAAAATAGCGCTCTCCGATACGCCAGTCGATAAGCAGATCCTTCACCAGAAAGCTGGCGGTGATCATTCGCAGGCGGTTGTGCATCCACCCGGTCTCATTGAGCTGACGCATCGCAGCATCGACTATCGGATAGCCCGTCTCTCCTTTTTGCCAGGCATGTAAAAGTGCCTCTTCGTGCTGCCATTTTACGTTGTCGGTCCAGGGAATGAACGGACGATGCTTACAGAGATCGGGATGATACGTCATCAGATGGCGATAAAACTCACGCCAGATCAGTTCATTCAGCCAGACGGACCCAGCGCCGCCCTCCAGCGCCTGCGGCTGCTCCGCCAGCAGACGATGTAAACACTGGCGAGGAGAGATCGCGCCCAGTGCCAGACAGGCCGACAGGCGGCTGGTGCCCTCGATGGCGGGAAAATCCCGACGCGCGTCGTAGTTGGCCGCATCCTGTTTGCAGAACTGGCGCAGTTGGGCGATGGCCGCTTTCTCATCGGCGGGGAACAGCGCTTTATCAAACGGCTGCTGAGGATAATCGAACGTCAGTTCAGGCAGGTCCTTCAGGGGTTCGCCCCTCGCGGCAGGCGCGGCAACGCACTCCGGCAGCGACTCTTTCAGACGCTTGATAAAGGCATTTTTAAACGGTGTGAAAACTTTATACATTTCACGGTTGCCGGTCATCACGCTGCCCGGCGCCAGCATCACGCTGTCATCAAATCCTTCACAGACCACATCTTCCAGTATCTTCTCCAGCTGACGGTCGCGCTGCTGCTCGTTGAATTCGTACTGATAGTTGTAAAAAAGATGCGTGACGTTGTGCTGCTTACAGGTCTCCTGCACCGTCTGCAGCTGTGCGGCAAAATCACTTACCTCTTTATAAATCAGCGGTATGCCTTTTCCGGCAAGCGAATGCTGCAGATCGGTCAGATACGCCCGCAGCAAGGCCGCCTGGCGTGGCGCCATATCATGCTGCCGCCACTGCCCGGGCGTAGCCACAAACAGAGCCAGTACGTTAGCGTCTTTGGCGCGGCAGGCTGCCGCGAGGGCGATGTTGTCATGTACGCGCAGTTCCGCGCGAAACCAAACCAGATGGGTGGGCATAAAACTCCAGGCAAATATCCATTATGTCCGTAAGGGCATGCCGTAAAAGGAAAAAGCATGCATTGAACTACTTTGCCATGAAGTGTAGACGGGATGAAATAAAAAAGGCCGCCCGAGGCGGCCTTAACGCTACTTGTCCTGCGAGATCGTGGTTAAAGCAACAAACCCGATCGGCTCATCACTTATTAGGATTTTATAAAGGCTTCGAGGGATTGCCATCTGCTTACAGGAGGGGATGATAAAAATCCCGGGTAGGGGCTGGAAGACCACCCAACGGACCGCGAATCCCGAGGGACAAAAAAACCGCCACATTACTGTTGGCGGTTTTTTTATTGCTGTGTGTAGTCTTAGTAGAAGTCGCAGGTCGCTTTCTCGGCCTGATCCATCCATACCGGCTTCTCGCTGGTTTTCGCCCAGACGCGGTGCAGATAGCTATAAAAACGTGCACGATCTTTCCAGAACAGCATCACCGGCAGAGCCAGCACGCCAGCCACTACGGCGAAAGCGCGGCGCATGAACACGATATGAGCCGGATACTCTTTATAAAGATCCATATTTTTCTCCCCTATAGTTGGCCGGAAACGTCATCCGGAAAATTCAAAATCTGTGACCTGGCTAAAATAATATCGCTTTGTTTGTAATTTTACTACTCATCCGACCACTTATTTTCGTCCGTTTAGCAAAAATTTACACTCACACTGTAATTAAGTTACAAAAAAGTTAACGATTTACTTATCAATAGTTAAATTGTGGGCTTTGCCATTTTTATACTTTTTTTACACCCGCCCTTCTCATTTTTGCGAAATCTTTGCGCCATAAATCCTACCGTTAGCACAACAACAAAAGTCACCCGGAGGTGGATTGTGAGTGCAGGTCTTATTGCCGGCATCGTGCTGGTGTTCCTGTTATTGGGTTATCTGGTTTATGCCCTGATTAATGCGGAGGCATTCTGATGGCTGCTCAGGCGTTTTTGCTTATTGCCAGTTTCTTAGTGGTGTTGTTCGTCCTGGCAAGGCCGCTGGGCTCGGGGCTGGCACGGCTAATCAATAACGTTCCCCTGCCCGGCACGGGAAGCGTTGAAAAAGGGATCTGGCGCGTACTGGGAATAGACGATCGGGAGATGAACTGGCGTGACTATCTGATCGCCATTCTGCTGCTGAATATCGTTGGGCTCATTGCGCTTTTTGCCATGCTGATGTTGCAGGGCATTCTGCCGCTGAATCCGCAACAGTTACCGGGCCTGTCCTGGCATCTTGCGCTTAACACGGCGGTCAGTTTTGTCACCAACACCAACTGGCAGTCCTATTCCGGTGAAACCACGCTCAGCTACTTCAGCCAGATGGTCGGGTTAACCGTGCAGAACTTCCTCTCTGCCGCGAGCGGTATTGCGGTGATCTTCGCGCTGACGCGTGCGTTTGCGCGCCAGAAAGTGAGCACGCTGGGTAACGCGTGGGTGGATCTGACGCGCATTACGCTGTGGATCCTGCTGCCGATTGCGCTGCTGATCGCGCTGTTCTTCATTCAGCAGGGCAGCCTGCAAAACCTGCTGCCTTACGCACCTTATACCTCGCTGGAAGGCGCAAAACAGCTCCTGCCGATGGGGCCAGTGGCGTCGCAGGAAGCCATCAAAATGCTCGGGACGAACGGTGGCGGCTTCTTCAACGCCAACTCCTCGCACCCGTTTGAAAACCCTACCGCCCTGACCAATTTTGTGCAGATGCTGGCGATTTTCCTGATCCCCACCGCGCTCTGCTTTGCCTTTGGCGACGTGGTTAACGATCGCCGTCAGGGGCGCACCCTGCTCTGGACCATGTCGCTTATCTTCGTGGTCTGTGTTGCGCTGGTGATGTGGGCCGAATGGCAGGGTAATCCGCACTTCCTGACACTGGGTGCCGACAGCGCAATCAACATGGAAGGTAAAGAGAGCCGCTTTGGCATTCTTGCCAGCAGCCTGTATGCGGTGGTCACCACGGCTGCCTCGTGCGGGGCGGTCAACGCCATGCACGATTCCTTTACGGCGCTGGGTGGCATGATCCCGATGTGGCTGATGCAGATTGGCGAGGTGGTGTTTGGCGGCGTAGGCTCTGGTCTGTACGGCATGCTGCTGTTCGTGCTGCTGGCGGTGTTTATTGCCGGTCTGATGATTGGCCGCACCCCGGAATATCTGGGTAAAAAAATCGACGTCCGCGAGATGAAATTAACCGCGCTGGCGATTCTGGTCACCCCGGCGCTTGTGCTGCTCGGCACCGCGCTGGCCCTGATGACCGAGGCCGGACGCAGCGGCATCTTTAACCCTGGCATTCACGGTTTTAGTGAAGTGCTGTATGCCGTCTCCTCTGCCGCCAACAACAACGGCAGCGCCTTTGCAGGCTTAAGCGCCAACTCACCGTTCTGGAACTGCCTGCTGGCGTTCTGCATGTTCATGGGTCGTTTCGGGATCATTGTGCCGGTTATGGCGATTGCCGGATCGCTGGTGAACAAAAAAATCCAACCGACCACCACCGGGACGTTACCGACCCACGGCGCGCTGTTTATCGGCCTGCTGACGGGCACCGTGTTACTGGTCGGCGCCCTGACCTTTATCCCCGCCCTCGCGTTAGGCCCGGTCGCGGAATACCTCTCTTTACGCTGATTTTGCGGAGAAATTGTCATGAGTCGTAAACAACTGGCCCTGTTCGAACCGTCATTAGTTCGTCAGGCGCTCATGGATGCGGTGAAAAAGCTGAGCCCGCGCGTGCAGTGGCACAACCCGGTGATGTTTATTGTCTGGGCGGGAAGCGTCCTGACCACCGGCCTGGCGATTGCCATGGGAACGGGCCACATGCCGGGGAATGCGATGTTTACCGGTGCCATCAGCCTGTGGCTGTGGTTTACCGTGCTGTTCGCCAACTTTGCGGAAGCACTGGCGGAAGGCCGGAGTAAAGCCCAGGCCAACAGCCTGAAAGGGGTGAAAAAAACCGCCTTCGCGCGCAAGCTACGCGAACCGAAATACGGCGCGCAGATGGACCACGTTCCGGCGGATGAACTGCGTAAAGGCGATGTGGTGCTGGTGGAAGCCGGTGACATCATCCCTTGCGACGGCGAAGTCATTGAAGGGGGCGCATCGGTGGATGAAAGCGCCATCACCGGCGAATCCGCGCCGGTGATCCGTGAGTCCGGCGGCGATTTCGCCTCCGTGACGGGCGGGACGCGCATTCTCTCCGACTGGCTGGTGATCCAGTGCAGCGTTAACCCGGGTGAAACCTTCCTCGACCGGATGATCGCCATGGTGGAAGGCGCCCAGCGTCGTAAAACGCCAAACGAAATTGCCCTGACCATCCTGCTGGTGGCCCTGACCATCGTCTTCCTGCTGGCAACCGCGACGCTGTGGCCATTCTCTGCCTATGGCGGTACCGCGGTCACCGTCACGGTACTGGTGGCGCTGCTGGTTTGTCTGATCCCAACCACCAT
Organism: Enterobacter sp. PL_is379; assembly: GCF_055817355.1. Lineage (NCBI taxonomy): Bacteria > Pseudomonadati > Pseudomonadota > Gammaproteobacteria > Enterobacterales > Enterobacteriaceae > Enterobacter > Enterobacter sp. PL_is379. The sequence goes on along the minus strand of NZ_JBVPGT010000033.1, from coordinate 147,671 downwards.
TGGCGGCCTGCTGTCGGCCATCGGCGTGGCCGGCATGAGCCGTATGCTCGGTGCCAACGTTATCGCCACCAGCGGGCGTGCGGTGGAAGCCGCCGGTGACGTGGACGTCTTGCTGCTGGATAAAACCGGGACCATCACCCTCGGTAACCGTCAGGCGTCAGATTTCTTACCCGCCCCGGGCGTGGATGAAAAAACGCTGGCAGATGCCGCACAGCTCTCTTCGCTTGCCGATGAAACCCCGGAAGGCCGCAGTATCGTGATCCTCGCCAAGCAGCGCTTTAACCTGCGCCAGCGCGACGTTCAGAGCCTGCACGCCACGTTCGTGCCCTTTACGGCGCAAACCCGCATGAGCGGCATTAACATTCAGGATCGCATGATCCGTAAAGGCTCGGTTGACGCCATCCGCCGCCACATCGAGGCTAACAACGGTCACTTCCCGCCGGAAGTGGACAGCCTGGTCGAAAGCGTGGCCCGTCAGGGGGCGACGCCGCTGGTGGTGGCCGAAGGGGCCCATGTGCTGGGGGTAATTGCGCTGAAGGATATCGTCAAAGGCGGCATCAAGGAGCGCTTTGCCCAGCTGCGTAAGATGGGGATCAAAACGGTAATGATCACCGGGGATAACCGTCTTACCGCCGCGGCGATTGCCGCCGAAGCGGGCGTGGATGATTTCCTTTCCGAAGCCACACCGGAAGCCAAGCTGGCACTGATTCGTCAGTATCAGGCGGAAGGCCGTCTGGTGGCGATGACGGGTGACGGTACCAACGATGCCCCTGCCCTGGCGCAGGCCGACGTGGCGGTGGCAATGAACTCCGGTACCCAGGCGGCAAAAGAGGCGGGCAATATGGTCGACCTCGACTCTAACCCGACCAAGCTGATCGAAGTGGTACACATCGGCAAGCAGATGCTGATGACGCGCGGGTCGCTGACCACGTTCAGCATCGCCAACGACGTGGCGAAGTATTTCGCCATCATTCCGGCCGCGTTTGCCGCGACCTATCCGCAGTTAAACGCCCTGAACGTGATGCACCTGCACTCTCCGGCCTCGGCCATTCTGAGCGCAGTCATCTTTAACGCCCTGATTATTGTCTTCCTGATCCCGCTGGCGCTGAAGGGCGTGAGCTACAAGCCGCTCACGGCGGCCGCCATGCTGCGCCGTAACCTGTGGATTTACGGCCTGGGCGGGCTGGTGGTGCCCTTCGTCGGTATCAAGGTTATCGACCTGCTGTTGACGCTGTTCGGCCTGGTTTAAAAGGTGAATCAAATGACCATGTTACGCCCCGCTATACTTCTGTTTATTCTGCTGTCTCTCATTACCGGCGGGCTGTACCCGCTGGTGACCACCGCGCTGGGCCAGTGGTGGTTTAAGGATCAGGCTAACGGCTCGCTGATACTGCAAAACGGTGAAAACCGCGGTTCTCGCCTGATTGGTCAGAACTTTACGGATGCCCGCTACTTCCAGGGACGCCCTTCCGCCACTGCCGAAAGCCCGTATAATCCGATGGCATCCGGCGGCAGCAACCTGGCGGGCAGCAACCCGGAGCTGGACAAAGCCGTCGCTGAGCGCGTGGCAACCCTTCGCGCCGCGAATCCACAGGCCAGCCGGGAAGTACCCGTGGAGCTGGTGACCGCCTCGGCCAGCGGGCTGGACTACAGCCTGACGCCGGCAGCCGTGGCATGGCAGATCCCGCGCGTCGCCGCCGCCCGCCAGCTAACCGTCGAACAGGTGAGCCAGCTGGTTGCAGAGCACACGCAAAAGCCGCTGGTCAGCTTCATCGGCATGCCCGTGGTAAATATTGTTGAGCTGAATCTGGCGCTGGACGCGCTAAGGAAAAACTAAATGACCGACGAGCCCATGCGCCCGGATCCGGACAGGCTGCTTGAACAGACGGCTGAAGCCCATCGTGGCAAACTGAAAATTTTCTTCGGCGCCTGCGCGGGCGTCGGGAAAACCTTCGCCATGCTGACGGAAGCCCAGCGGCTTCGGGCGCAGGGGCTCGATATTTTGATCGGCGTGGTTGAAACCCACGGACGTAAAGAGACGGCATCGCTGCTGAAGGGGCTGGCTACCCAGCCGCCCCGCCGCATCAGCCATCGCGGTCGGTTAGTCACCGAATTCGATCTCGATGCCGCCCTCGCCCGCCGTCCCGCCCTTATCCTGATGGACGAACTGGCGCACAGCAATGCGCCAGGCTCACGCCACCCAAAACGCTGGCAGGATGTTGAAGAGCTACTTGAAGCTGGCATCGATGTGTTCACCACGGTTAACGTTCAGCATCTTGAAAGCCTGAACGACGTGGTCAGCGGCGTGACAGGCATTCAGGTGCGCGAGACGGTGCCCGACCCCTTCTTTGATTCCGCGGACGAGGTGGTGCTGGTCGACCTGCCCCCCGATGATTTGCGCCAGCGCCTGCACGAAGGCAAAGTGTATATCGCCGGCCAGGCCGAGCGCGCCATCGAACATTTCTTCCGTAAAGGCAACCTGATAGCCCTGCGCGAGCTGGCCCTGCGCCGAACCGCCGACCGGGTGGACGATCAGATGCGCGCCTGGCGCGACCTGCAGGGCCAGGAACGCGTCTGGCACACGCGGGATGCCATCCTGCTGTGCGTCGGCCACGGCAGCGGCAACGAAAAACTTGTCCGCACCGCCGCGCGCCTGGCGGCCAAATTTGGCAGCGTCTGGCATGCGGTATATGTCGAAACGCCGCAGCTGCACGCGCTGCCCGAAAACCAGCGTCGCGCGATCCTGAGTTCGCTGCGCCTGGCGCAGGAGCTGGGTGCCGAAACCGCCACCCTTTCAGATCCTCAGGAAGATAAAGCCATTCTGCGCTACGCGCGCGAGCACAACCTGGGGAAAATCGTCATTGGCCGTCGCCAGCATCGCCGCTGGTTTAGCCGCGAATCCTTTGCCGACAAGCTGGCTCGTCGTGCGCCGGATCTGGATCTGGTGATCGTGGCGCTGGATGACAAACCTACCCCCTTACCGAATCGCGCGCCGGACAGCCGCACCTTCAGCGATAAATGGCGCATTCAACTTCGCGGCTGTCTTGTCGCCGTCGTGCTCTGCGCCCTGATTACCGTCATTGCCAGCCAGTGGCTGATTGCGTTTGATGCCGCCAACCTGGTGATGATCTACCTTCTTGGCGTGGTGGTGGTGGCGCTCTTTTACGGGCGCTGGCCGTCGGTACTGGCGACGGTTGTCAACGTCATCAGCTTCGATCTGTTCTTTATTGCTCCCCGCGGGACGCTCGCCGTCTCGGACGTACAATACATTCTCACCTTTGCGGTGATGCTCACCGTCGGGCTGGTGATCGGGAATCTGACGGCGGGCGTGCGCTACCAGGCGCGCATCGCCCGCTACCGCGAACAGCGTACGCGCCATCTCTATGAGATGTCGAAATCGCTGGCGGTGGGCCGTACGCCGCTGGATATCGTGCAGACCAGCGAGCAGTTTATTCGCTCGACGTTTCATGCCAGCAACCTGATTTTACTCCCGGACGAACACGGCAAGCTGCGCCCGCTGACCTCGGCCAGCGGCATGACGCCCTGGGACGAAGCCATCGCGCGCTGGAGCTTTGACAAAGGCTTACCGGCGGGCGCAGGGACCGACACCCTCCCCGGCGTGCCCTATCAAATTCTGCCGCTGCGCAGTGCCGATAAAAATCAGGGGCTGGTCATCGTAGAGCCTTCCAACCTGCGCCAGCTGATGATCCCCGAACAGCAGCGTTTACTGGAGACGTTTACGCTGCTGGTTGCCAGCGCGCTGGAACGACTGGCCCTTACCGCCAGCGAGGAACAGGCCCGTCTGGCGAGCGAGCGTGAAAGCATTCGTAACTCGCTGCTGGCGGCGCTCTCTCACGATCTGCGGACCCCGCTCACCGTCCTGTTTGGTCAGTCAGAAATCCTGACGCTTGACCTGGCGGCGGAAGGCTCTAAACACGCCCTTCAGGCCAGTGAGATCCGCCAGCATGTGCTGAATACCACGCGCCTGGTGAATAACCTGCTCGATATGGCGCGTATCCAGTCAGGCGGTTTTAACCTCAAAAAAGAGTGGCTCACGCTGGAAGAGGTGGTGGGCAGCGCCCTGAAAATGCTCGAACCCGGCCTGGGTGGGCGACATATCGCGCTGAACATGCCCGAGCCTCTGACGTTAATTCACGTCGACGGTCCGCTGTTTGAGCGGGTGCTGATCAACCTGCTGGAGAACGCCGGCAAATATGCGGGCTCCAGCGCCCGGATTGGGGTGGATGCGACGGTGGACGATGGTACGCTTCGTCTTGACGTCTGGGATACCGGCCCCGGCATCCCAGCCGGGCAGGAGCTGGCTATTTTCGAGAAATTCGCACGCGGCAATAAGGAGTCGGCCATTCCAGGCGTCGGGCTGGGGCTGGCGATTTGCCAGGCGATCATTGACGTCCATGGCGGGACCATTTCCGCAGAGAATCGTCCGGAAGGCGGCGCGCGGTTTTGTGTTACACTTCCTCTGGAAACCCCGCCAGAACTTAATGAATTACCAGAGGATTTGTGATCAACGTTCTGATTGTTGAAGATGAGATCGCCATTAGCCGTTTTCTGCGCGCTGCGCTGGAAGGAGACGGTCTGCGCGTTCATGATGCGGGTACGCTTCAGCGGGGTTTAATTGAAGCCGCTACCCGCAAGCCGGACCTGGTGATCCTCGATCTTGGCCTACCGGACGGTGACGGCATCGATTTTATCCGGGAAGTCCGTCAGTGGAGCCAGATGCCGATCCTCGTGCTCTCCGCCCGTACTGAAGAGACGGATAAAATCGCGGCGCTGGATGCCGGGGCGGATGACTATCTGATTAAACCTTTTGGGATCGGCGAACTACAGGCCCGCCTTCGCGTGGCGCTGCGTCGCCACAGCGCAACCACACCTGCTGACCCAACCTACACGTTTGGGGATATCCGGGTTGACCTGGCCGCGCGGCGCATTGTGCGCGGCGATGAGGAGATTCACCTCACGCCGATAGAATTTCGCCTGCTCGCCGTACTGCTCAACAACCACGGTAAGGTACTCACCCAACGCCAACTGTTAAGTCAGGTGTGGGGACCCAACGCTGTGGAACATAGTCATTATTTACGCATATATATGGGACATCTTCGTCAGAAACTCGAAGTCGACCCCGCTCGCCCTCGCCATCTATTAACTGAAACCGGTATCGGTTATCGGTTTATGCTTTGAATAACTATTCATTTTATTTCTAAATAAAACTTAATCCCTCAGAAAATATTTCACAAATAACCCATACGTTATTTTTACGGGTTATTTTTGCTCATTTAAAACATTGATAACACAACCCATTAACGCACCATCAACAAATCAGAATTTTGATCTGCGATATTCATCTAAAACGAATATTTATTTCTGATTTGATCGATTATCGGTGATCTACCTCACGGTTAATCGCCTTTTCCTGGATAAAATGACCATGCTTTCAATTACTGAAAGGAAAATGAATCATGGAAAACAACAATCGTTTAATGCCCCATATAAGGCGGACAACACATATCATGATGTTTGCCCACCGAAACTGCTTTGACTTTCATCTCTTTAATGCCCGGTAGTCCTTCGACTTCTGGCGCACTCGCTTACAGGTCATCCTGAAACACCTTATTTTACAGGCTATTGCCTGTGAACTCGTGCGCTCATTCATTTTGATTCAGACTCATCCGCACCGGGCGGACTGAATTTCAATCATCAAAAAAGCAATTCACTGATTTAAATCAGCGGCCACCCTTTGCTTTTTTTTCCGGAAAATTATCGATTTCTTTCTTGCAAGAAATCGAGGGACGTTTATTACCTAAAATAAAGAGAGAAAGATGAAAAGTTTAAAAATCGCAGCCAGCCGTGCCTGTCCGGATTGCTTTACCACCCAGCGTGAACTGGTGGATGTCCGCGCTTCTGATTATATTGATGTTGCCGCCATTGTTCTGGCGGTAACGGATATTGCCAGCGGTATCCTGGACGAAATAGAAGCCACCGGTTTTGGCATTCCTGTTTTTGTCGCGACGCATAAAGAAGAGATCATTCCGGCAGACTATTTATCGCGCATTCATGGCGTATTTGAGTATTCAGACACCAGCAACGACTTTTATGGACGCCAGCTGGAAGCAGCAGCCCTGAAGTACGAAACCCAACTGCGCCCGCCGTTTTTCCGCGCCCTGGTCGACTATGTGAAGCAGGGTAACAGCGCGTTTGACTGTCCTGGGCATCAGGGCGGTCAGTTCTTCCGCCGCCATCCAGCCGGTAATCAGTTTGTCGATTTCTTTGGTGAGACGCTTTTCCGCTCCGATCTGTGCAACGCCGACGTCGCAATGGGCGATCTGCTGATCCACGAAGGCGCACCGTGCATTGCCCAGCAGCATGCGGCAAAAGTCTTTAATGCCGATAAGACCTACTTCGTGCTGAACGGCACCTCGTCATCCAACAAAGTGGTGCTTAACGCCCTGCTCACCCCGGGCGACCTGGTGCTGTTCGACCGTAACAACCACAAATCTAACCATCACGGTGCCCTCCTCCAGGCTGGCGCAACGCCGGTCTATCTCGAAACCGCGCGTAACCCGTACGGCTTCATTGGTGGCATTGACGCCCACTGCTTTGAAGAAAGCTATCTGCGCGAGCTGGTAGCAGAGGTGGCGCCGGGCCGTGCACGCGATGCGCGTCCGTTCCGTCTGGCGGTGATCCAACTGGGTACCTACGATGGCACCATCTATAACGCCCGTCAGGTGGTGGATAAGATTGGGCACCTGTGTGATTACATCCTGTTTGACTCAGCCTGGGTGGGTTACGAGCAGTTTATTCCGATGATGGCCGACTGCTCGCCGCTGCTGCTGGAGCTGAACGAAAACGATCCGGGGATCCTGGTCACCCAGTCCGTGCATAAACAGCAGGCAGGCTTCTCCCAGACCTCGCAAATTCACAAGAAAGACAGCCATATCAAAGGGCAACAGCGCTATGTCCCGCATAAGCGGCTGAATAATGCCTTTATGATGCATGCCTCCACCAGCCCGTTTTATCCGCTGTTTGCCGCGCTGGACATTAACGCCCGTATGCATGAAGGCCAGAGCGGCCGCAACATGTGGATGGACTGCGTGGTGAACGGTATCGAAGCGCGCAAGCTGATCCTGGAAAACTGCCAGTATCTGCGTCCCTTCGTGCCGGAGACGGTGGATGGCCGTCCGTGGGAAAGCTGGGATACGGCGGAGATTGCGACCGACCTGCGCTTCTTCCACTTCGTACCGGGTGAAAACTGGCACGCTTTTGAAGGCTACGCAGAGCATCAGTATTTTATCGACCCATGCAAGCTCCTGCTGACCACGCCGGGCATTAACGCCCGCACCGGGGAGTATGACGACTTCGGCGTGCCCGCCACTATCCTCGCCAACTTCCTGCGTGAAAACGGCATCGTGCCGGAAAAATGCGATCTCAACTCGATCCTGTTCCTGCTCACGCCTGCGGAAGATATGGGCAAACTTCAACAGTTGGTGGCCCAGCTGGTGCGCTTCGAAAAACTGCTCGAGAGCGATGTTCCGCTGAAAGAGGTCCTGCCTTCTCTCTACAAACAGCATCCGGAACGTTACGCGGATTACACCCTGCGCCAGATCTGCCAGGAGATGCATGACCTGTACGCCCGTCACAACGTGAAACAGCTGCAGAAAGAGATGTTCCGCAAGTCTCACTTCCCACGCGTGATGATGAACCCGCAGGACGCGAACTACGCCTATCTGCGCGGTGAAGTTGAGCTGGTCTCCCTGCGCGACGCGGAAGGCCGCATCGCCGCCGAAGGCGCACTTCCTTATCCGCCGGGGGTGCTGTGTGTTGTCCCAGGGGAAGTCTGGGGCGGTTCCGTGCTGCGCTACTTTGCCGCCCTGGAAGAAGGCATCAACCTTCTGCCGGGCTTCGCGCCGGAGCTGCAGGGTGTGTACGTCGAGGAGTGTGAGGGCCGCAAACAGGTTCGCTGCAATGTCATCAAACAACCCGCCGCTCAGCCCGCGCTGCTGAAAGGAGAGAAATTATGAGTAAGTCCAATAAGATGGGCGTGGTGCAGCTGACCATCCTCACCATGGTGAACATGATGGGCTCCGGGATTATCATGCTGCCCACCAAGCTTGCAGAGGTGGGTACCATCTCTATCATCTCCTGGCTGGTGACGGCAGTCGGTTCAATGGCGCTGGCGTGGGCGTTCGCCAAGTGCGGGATGTTCAGTCGTAAGTCAGGCGGGATGGGGGGCTATGCCGAATACGCCTTTGGCAAGTCGGGCAACTTTATGGCCAACTACACCTACGGCGTGTCGCTGCTGATCGCCAACGTGGCGATTGCCATCTCCGCCGTAGGTTACGGTACGGAGCTGTTTGGCGCGACGCTCAGCCCGGTACAAATTGGGCTGGCGACCATCGGGGTTCTGTGGATCTGCACCGTAGCTAACTTTGGCGGCGCGCGTATCACCGGACAGCTCTCCAGTATCACCGTCTGGGGCGTGATTATCCCGGTTGTCGGCCTGTGCATCATCGGCTGGTTCTGGTTCAGCCCGACGCTGTACGCCAACTCCTGGAACCCGCACCATGTGCCGTTCTTTACCGCTGTGGGCTCTTCTATCGCTATGACGCTCTGGGCTTTCCTGGGGCTGGAATCCGCCTGCGCGAACGCGGAAGTGGTGGACAATCCTGAAAAGAACGTGCCGATTGCGGTCCTTGGCGGAACGCTGGGCGCGGCGGTGATCTATATCGTCTCGACTAACGTCATTGCGGGCATCGTACCGAATATGGATCTGGCTAACTCCACGGCGCCGTTCGGGCTGGCCTTCGCGCAGATGTTCACTCCGGAAGTCGGGAAAGTGATCATGGGTCTGATGGTGATGTCCTGCTGCGGTTCACTCCTTGGGTGGCAGTTCACCATCGCACAGGTGTTTAAATCCTCCGCTGATGAAGGTTACTTCCCAAAAATCTTCTCCCGCGTGACCAAAGCCGATGCGCCGGTGCAGGGCATGCTGGCGATTGTCATCTTCCAGAGCGGATTGTCGCTGATGACCATTAGCCCGTCGCTAAACAGCCAGTTCAACGTGCTGGTCAACCTGGCGGTCGTGACAAATATCATTCCGTATATTCTGTCGATGGCGGCGCTGGTGATTATTCAGAAAGTCGCGAAGGTGGATCCACGCAAGGCGCGTGCGGCGAATATCGTGGCGCTGATTGGCGCGATTTACAGCTTCTACGCGCTCTACTCATCCGGTGAGGAAGCGATGCTGTATGGCGCGATGGTGACCTTTATGGGCTGGACGCTGTACGGTCTGGTGTCACCACGGTTTGAATTGAAGAACAAGCACAGTTAGGTAAAAGCAAAACGGCAACCCAAGGGTTGCCGTTTTTATTGTTTTCTCCCTCTCCCTGTGGGAGAGGGCCGGGGTGAGGGCATCAGCCCGCACCCAAACCGCACTTACGCGTTTTTCAGCACTTCGCTGACAATCTCTACCGCTTCTTTCTCAATCTGCTGACGGTGCTCAGCGCCGAGGAAGCTTTCGCAATAGATTTTATACGCATCTTCCGTACCGGATGGACGCGCGGCAAACCAGCCGTTTTCGGTCATCACTTTCAGCCCACCAATGGAGGCACCGTTGCCCGGTGCCGCCGTCAGACGCGCGGTGATCGGGTCACCTGCCAGGGTGCTTGCGCTGACCATCTCCGGAGAGAGTTTGGACAAGGCCGCTTTCTGAGCTGACGTCGCGCTAGCCTGAATACGGTTATAGCTTGGTGCACCAAAGCGTGCCGCCAGATCATTGTAATGTTCCTGCGGGTTTTTACCGGTGACCGCGGTGATTTCCGCCGCCAGCAGGCACATGATGATGCCGTCTTTATCGGTTGACCATGGCGTGCCGTCGAAACGCAGGAAAGAGGCCCCCGCGCTCTCTTCACCACCGAAACCAAAGCTGCCGTCGTGCAGACCGTCAACGAACCATTTGAAGCCCACCGGCACTTCCACCAGCTTGCGGCCCAGCGCCTCGACCACGCGGTCGATCATCGCCGAGGAAACCAGCGTTTTACCGACGGCCACCTCTTTTCCCCACTGCGGACGGTGCTGGAACAGGTAGTTAATCGCAACCGCCAGATAGTGGTTCGGGTTCATCAGCCCGGCAGGAGTGACGATACCGTGACGGTCATAATCCGGGTCGTTCGCAAACGCCAGATCGAATTTATCGCGCAGCGCCAGCAGGCCCGCCATTGCGCACTCGGAAGAGCAGTCCATGCGGATCGCGCCGTCTTTATCCAGGTGCATAAAGCGGAAGGTCTGATCGACGTGATCGTTCACGATGGTCAGATCCAGCTTGTAATGCTCGGCGATACGCTTCCAGTATTCGATACCAGAGCCGCCCAACGGATCCACGCCCAGCTTCAGGCCGGCTTTCTGAATGGCCGCCATATCGACGATATCCGCCAGCCCTTCCACGAACGGCTGAACCAGATCCTGCTCTTTCACGTGGCCGGACGCCATGGCCGCATCCAGAGAGATGCGCTTCACGCCTTTCAGGCCGTCAGCCAGCAAGGCGTTCGCACGATCTTCCACCACTTTGGTGACATTGGTGTCGGCCGGGCCACCGTTAGGCGGGTTGTATTTGATGCCACCGTCTTCCGGCGGGTTGTGGGATGGCGTGATAACGATACCGTCAGCCAGCGCGCCACCTTTTTTGTTGTGTACCAGGATGGCGTTAGAGACCGCAGGCGTTGGGGTGAAGCCATTGTTCTCCTGAACAATGACATCGACGCCGTTTGCAGCCAGCACTTCCACAACAGAGATGAACGCCGGTTCAGACAGGGCATGGGTATCTTTCCCCACGTAGCACGGACCGGTAACGCCGTTTTTAGCGCGCTCTTCCGCAATGGCCTGAGCAATGGCCAGAATGTGCGGTTCGTTAAAGCTGTGGCGCGCCGCGCTGCCGCGGTGACCAGATGTACCAAACTTCACTGCGTGTTCTGCGTTGCCCACGACCGGCTTCAGCACGTAATACTGCGCGGTCAGCTGAGCGACGTTAATCAAATCGCTTTGTTGTGCAGGTTGGCCTGCACGGCTGTGATTTGCCATTACCGGGTCCTTCTGATGCAAGGGTTAAATTGTACCGCAAACCTTTTCAATCAATTCCGCCGGGAACTGCATGGACTGCATGATGTGTTCAATCATGCTGCACTTGCGGCCCGTATTGGTATTGGTGATCACCCAGTACGGGGTGCCAGGAACATGTTTGGGTTTGGTTTGATTGCCATTTTGCAGCAGCGTCTGCTCGTCGCCCGCGAAATAGACGCGAGTACGACCGTGCAGCGACTCGGTCGCTTCAGCAAACGCTTTGTTATCCAGTGAATAAAGTGTAGACAGCACCAGCATAAAGCGGTTAACCGCCTTTTTCTGTTCCGCATATTCATCGGAGAGCAGCAGCTCGCGCATCGCGCGCACTTTATCTTTTGCCGGCGTCACGGCAGGTTTTGCTTGTGCAACAACGCTCGGCTGAGACACGACATCTTTGGTGACTGGGGTAGCAGGCTGTGAAGCGGCGGAAATTTTAAGCATGCGCCGTAAAATGTCGGACGCGCTCTCCCCGATATGCCGCGTCTGGCTGGCAATATACTGATAGAGTTCGTCATCAACTTCGATTGTTTTCATCTTAATCCAGTGCGATATCTTATCTGAATACAAGTCATTGGGATTATAAGGTCAAATCCCAACAGCGGATAGCGTCAAACCAGGTTGGCGGCAAAAGTCAGATTAAACTGGAACCTTGCAGCCGGGCGGCAGAATGGTCAACATGATACCCTAACCTGACATACGTAAAAAAAGAACTTTGCCATGAAATTGAATACCCGAGCGCAAACTGCACAATCGCCGAACAATAATTCTCCCATCGTACTGGTTCACGGGCTTTTTGGCAGCCTGGATAACCTGGGCGTGCTGGCACGCGATCTGGTTACCGACCACGATATTTTACAGGTCGATATGCGCAATCACGGTCTTTCCGGGCGTTCCGACGAGATGACCTACGCGGCGATGGCGCAGGATCTGCTGGATACACTGGACGCACATAGCCTGCAGAAGGTAACGCTGATCGGGCATTCAATGGGTGGTAAAGCGGTGATGGCCCTGACGGCACTGGCCCCGGACCGTATTAGCGGCCTGGTGGTAATTGACGTCGCGCCCGTGGATTATGACGTCCGTCGTCACGACGAGATTTTTGCCGCCATTAATGCGGTCACAGAAGCGGGTGTCGCGACACGCCAACAGGCGGCTGCCGTCATGCGTGAGCATCTTGATGAAGAAGGCGTCGTGCAGTTCCTGCTGAAGTCGTTTGTTGACGGGCAATGGCGTTTTAACGTGCCGGTGCTCTGGGACCAGTACAACAACATCGTGGGCTGGAAAACCGTCCCCGCCTGGCCGCACCCTACCCTCTTTATTCGCGGCGGAAACTCGCCTTACGTAACCGACGCATACCGCGACACGCTGCTGGCCCAATTCCCGCAGGCTCGCGCCCACGTTATTGCCGGTGCCGGGCATTGGGTGCATGCGGAAAAACCTGACGCCGTGCTGCGCGCCATTCGCCGCTATCTTGCTGATACTGCAAATTGATTAAAAAGAAAGCGACTGGAAGGCTGCAGGCGTCCAGTCGTTGGCGTGCCGTTTTTGGTGATGTATGATGGCGCGCTTATCGCCCGGGCATTAGCAGGGCGGCGTGTTTCCCCCGAAGTCTCAGAATCATGGCCAAAGAACAAACGGACCGTACGACACTAGATCTGTTCGCGAATGAGCGTCGCCCGGGACGACCCAAGACGAATCCGCTTTCGCGCGATGAACAGCTGCGTATCAATAAACGCAACCAGCTTAAACGCGATAAAAATCGTGGGCTTAAGCGTGTCGAACTGAAGCTTAACGCCGACGCCGTCGATGCGCTGAACGAGCTGGCCGACGCGCGAAATATCAGCCGCAGTGAACTCATTGAAGAGATGTTGATCGCTCAGCTTGAAACGTTACGCGGCCAGGCATAAGTCTGAAAATCCCCTTTATCGCCCTTTTCATGTAGCACAGAGTGCAGTCCTGCGCGATAGCTGTTTCCGCAGGGTTGCCAGTTCTGCTATTATTGCCCTTATCCGTGGCCGAATTGCGCCACCATACTATTAAGTTTCAAGAGGTTATTTTACTCATGGCAATCATCGGCATTTTCTTTGGCAGTGATACCGGCAATACTGAAAATATCGCAAAAAACATTCAAAAACAGCTCGGTAAAGACGTTGCTGATGTGCATGACATCGCCAAGAGCAGCAAAGAAGATCTGGAAGGCTATGACATTTTGCTGCTGGGTATCCCAACCTGGTACTACGGTGAAGCCCAGTGCGACTGGGATGATTTCTTCCCGACGCTGGAAGAAGTCGACTTCAACGGTAAGCTGGTCGCCCTGTTTGGCTGTGGCGATCAGGAAGACTACGCCGAATACTTCTGTGACGCGCTGGGCACCATCCGCGACATCATTGAGCCGAATGGCGCGGTTATTGTAGGCCACTGGCCGACCGCCGGTTACCACTTCGAAGCGTCTAAAGGCCTGGCCGATGACGATCACTTCGTGGGTCTGGCCATCGACGAAGACCGTCAGCCAGAACTGACCGCCGAGCGTGTTGAGAAGTGGGTGAAGCAGATCCGTGAAGAACTGCACCTGGACGATATTCTGAACGCCTGATTATTTCGCGGCGCAACTGCGGTTGCGCCCATGCCCCAGGTCAAACCGATTAAATTAATCGCTACAATCTTTTAACTTTTTCGCCCAGACCTGTACAATGTCTCCCTGATAAAATGTGGTTTTCCATTGAGCAAGTTTGTTGGTGATACCCCATTTTTATAAGCATATTTTGCCTGAGACTTGCAGTTTTCATTTAGCCATGGCAGTTCTATAATGAGACGCATTATCCCAGGTGCATTTTCTGTCACTTCCTACAGAAGTGAATCGTTTAGCAACAGGACAGATTCCGCATGACTGACAACAATACCGCATTAAAGAAGGCTGGCCTGAAAGTTACGCTTCCTCGGTTAAAAATCCTTGAAGTGCTTCAGGGTCCAGACAATCACCATGTCAGTGCGGAAGACCTTTATAAACGTCTTATCGACATGGGTGAAGAGATTGGGCTGGCTACCGTCTATCGCGTGCTGAACCAGTTTGATGACGCGGGCATTGTTACCCGTCATAATTTCGAAGGCGGTAAATCTGTTTTCGAACTGACCCAGCAGCAGCACCACGATCACCTGATCTGCCTCGATTGCGGCAAGGTCATTGAATTCAGCGATGATTCCATCGAATCACGCCAGCGTGAAATCGCCGCGCGTCATGGCATCCGCCTGACCAACCACAGCCTGTACCTTTACGGTCATTGTGCTGAAGGCGATTGCCGCGAAGACGACCACGCGCACGACGCGAAATAAACAAGTGTTCATACTCTGAGCCAGCCGTAAGGTTGGCTTTTTTTTGCCTAAAAAAATGCCCGGTGGCGCAGCGCCACCGGGCATGATAACAGCGAGTTACTTACTGTTATTGCTTCGAATTTCTTTCCAAATCTGGTCGCAACGCTTCGCCACTTCCTGATCGTTACCGGTTTTACGCGCCTGGATACAGGCCTGGTAATCCATTACGCGGACATTTTCCTGCGTCGCGAACTGCTCATGCGCTTTCTCTTTCTTCAGCACGTTTAGCACGCTCTGACAGGCTTCAATTTTCTCCGGCGAACCTTCCGCAGTATTAATGCAGGCGCTATACGCCTCCTTCAGACGGGAGTCCTCTTTTGGTGCCTGAGTCTGAGCACACGCCACCAGCCCTGATGCCAGCAACGCGACGACTACGATTTTTTTCATCATATACAGTCTCCATACCGGCGGGACTCAGCCCGCCAGTGCGTTTATCAGAAGATGGTGAATGGGGCGATAACCATGAATTTCACGTCACGTTCATCCTGGAAGATGTTGCCGTAACCGCCCGCATAGCTCGGGATATCGGAGTGGTTGTCATACTGGGTGAAGTGCAGTTTGAACATCGTGCCTTTCGCGCGGCCATCCTGCAGGGTATAGATTGCATCCAGACTGTAGGAAGACTCTTTCAGACGATAGTTGGGATCGTAGTAAGCATCCGGTGTTGCCATGTCGGCAGGTTTTGCGTCCCAGGCGTAAGCGTAAGAAGCGCCCACCGCCCAGCCAGGCAGGTTCCAGTTTTTCAGATCGTACATTGCACCGAAGAAGACCGCTTTCTCGCCGTCGGCGTTGAAGTCTGAGCGGTTATCCCACCAGATATCAAGACGGCCGTTGGAGGAGGCGTAGGTCGGAGTCATACGCTGCAGGAAGTAGCCCTGCTGCCCTTCCGCCTTCACCCATGTGCCTTCCAGACGCAAATCAACCTGGCCAACCTTGTAGCCGAAGGTGAGTGCCTGCAGCCACGCGGTGCCGTCATAAATGTCATTGACCCCACCGTTACTGACTTTATCGCGCGTACCGTAGAACTGGTAGCTGGTACTCAGCGGGCTACCCGCGACATCAAACTTATAGCTGGCCTTGGCAAAGTACTGATCGATATAGCCTTGTGCCTGACCAAATGCCGCTTCAAGCACCAGATCGTTTTTGAAGTCGTATTTCGCGCCCAGCGAGTGAAGGTAATCGACTTTGGTTTTTTTATCGTTCTGGTAGAACTTGTCCATCTCGATGTGCCAAGGCGCTTTGTACTCGTTGGTCCACATATAGGAGAAGCTCAACGCACCCGCATCACCGTAGTCAAAGTTAGCCCCCGCTTCCGCACCCTGATAGGTACCCGGCATAAAGCTCCAGTGTGGCGCTAACAGAGTCTGGCCAGTTGGCTGAATATAACCGCCGCGCGCCCATACCGGACCGTATTTAAATTTCGCCGCGGCTTTGTAAAGGCTTATACCGCTCTTATCCCCGGACCAGTCTTCATCATAGGCTTTGTTGCTGGAGGAGAAGGCGATTTCGTTCGGGTGGCCGCTGTCGCCGTTTTCCGCCATTTCAATCGCGGTGAACGCAGCAATATCCAGACCGAACATATCCGCGGCATAGCCTGACTGGAAGTCCAGGTTGGCGTTCCAGGTGGAGTGAGAAAGGTTGGTTTTGTATTTATCTTCAGTGACGTCTTTACGGTCACGCTCACGCTGCCAGTAATAAATACCGCCCGTGAGGGTAGAATCTTCGATGAAACCCGCTGCTTTTGCCTCTGGCGCAATCACCAGGCCCGACATTGCTGTCACACCGGCAATAGCCAGCGCCAGCGCACTACGTTTGCCACTGAACGTACGCATAGATTATTCCTCTTTGACGAATTAAAACGCCTGAAACGGCGTAAATAAAAAAGACCAAATGGTCAGGGGTAGTTTTAAATACCCTCGAATTAACTACCGTCTTTAGGTTATTTTTCGCGACGCGAATTATCAATGCTTTTTAGCGGACAAAAGTCAGGATTATGACGAAGTGCACATAATTGGTAGTGCTTTGTAACATTTACGGGAAGGCGAGGAATGACGGGGAATTATCAGGTATTTCAGTGGGTAGACGTGGAATCTCTTTCCTTTTATGTAACATTTTTGATTTTCGCAATGGCACA
The DNA here is from genome assembly GCF_055817355.1 of Enterobacter sp. PL_is379. NCBI lineage: Bacteria > Pseudomonadati > Pseudomonadota > Gammaproteobacteria > Enterobacterales > Enterobacteriaceae > Enterobacter > Enterobacter sp. PL_is379. The sequence goes on along the minus strand of NZ_JBVPGT010000033.1, from coordinate 131,038 downwards.
AACTTTTTTTAAAAAAATAAGTAGCACCTCATTGACCTGATATTTTCATGACGCCTCTTTAAGCCCTGGCTTAATACTCTGATCGTTAAATAAAAAAACGCCGCACAGTGCGGCGTTTGTCTCTCATTGACCAGAGCAGCAATATTATTCGCCGATCTTCGTCCAGGTATCACGCAGACCTACAGTACGGTTAAATACTGGTTTTTCCGCGGTGCTGTAACGGCTGTCCAGGCAGAAGTAACCTTCACGTTCGAACTGGAACGCTTTGCCCGCTTCAGCGGCTTTCAGAGAAGGCTCCGCATAACCCTGCTTGATCACCAGCGATTCCGGGTTGATGGTCGCCAGGAAGTCTTCCGCCGCACCCGGGTTAGGCACGCTGAACAGACGATCGTACAGACGAATTTCTACCGGCAGCGCGTGGGATGCGCTCACCCAGTGGATAACGCCCTTCACTTTACGGCCGTCAGCAGGATCTTTGCTCAGCGTTTCAGCGTCATAAGAACAGAAGATGGTGGTGATATTCCCTTCCGCATCTTTTTCAACGCGCTCGGCTTTGATGACGTAAGCATTACGCAGACGCACTTCTTTACCCAGCACCAGACGCTTGTACTGCTTGTTGGCTTCTTCGCGGAAGTCAGCGCGGTCAATCCAGATCTCGCCGCTGAACGGCACGTCACGGCTTCCCATTTCCGGTTTGTTCGGATGGTTAGGCATGGAGACCAGCTCGCTTTCACCCTGCGGATAGTTTTCGATGACCAGTTTCACCGGGTCGATAACCGCCATCGCGCGCGGGGCGTTTTCGTTGAGATCTTCACGAATGCAGGATTCCAGGGAAGCCATCTCAATGGTGTTATCCTGCTTGGTCACGCCGATACGTTTGCAGAACTCACGAATAGACGCGGCAGTGTAACCACGACGACGCAGACCAGAAATGGTAGGCATACGCGGGTCATCCCAGCCCTCAACGTGCTTGTCGGTCACCAGCAGGTTCAGCTTACGCTTGGACATCACGGTGTATTCCAGATTCAGACGAGAGAACTCGTACTGGCGCGGATGCACAGGAATGGTGATGTTATCCAGCACCCAGTCGTACAGACGACGGTTGTCCTGGAACTCCAGCGTACACAGGGAGTGCGTAATACCTTCCAGCGCATCGCTGATGCAGTGGGTAAAGTCGTACATCGGGTAGATGCACCACTTGTTACCGGTCTGGTGGTGTTCTGCGAACTTGATACGGTACAGCACCGGATCGCGCATCACGATGAACGGAGACGCCATATCGATTTTGGCACGCAGGCACGCTTTGCCTTCTTCGAAGCCGCCGGCACGCATTTTTTCAAACAGCGCCAGGTTCTCTTCCACGCTGCGATCGCGGAACGGGCTGTTTTTGCCCGGCGCGGTCAGCGTACCGCGGTATTCGCGGATTTCGTCAGCAGACAGCTCGTCGACATACGCCAGACCTTTGTTGATAAGCTCTACCGCATAGGCGTACAGCTGATCGAAATAGTCAGAGGAGTAGCAGATGTCGCCAGACCAGTTGAAGCCCAGCCACTGCACGTCGTTCTTAATGGACTCAACGTATTCGATGTCTTCTTTTACTGGGTTGGTATCATCGAAACGCAGGTTGCACTGGCCCTGGTAGTCCTGGGCAATGCCAAAGTTCAGGCAGATAGATTTTGCATGCCCGATGTGCAGGTAGCCGTTCGGCTCCGGCGGGAAACGGGTATGGATTGTGGTGTGCTTACCACTGGCCAGATCTTCATCGATGATCTGACGAATAAAGTTACTCGGGCGGGCTTCTGCCTCACTCATCGTGGATTCCTCAAAGCGTAAACAACGTATAACGGCGTATGATCTTATAAGCCGGACGTAGTGACAACCCTTAAAACGTCTCTGAAGAAAATAATGGGGGCATTTGCTGCAAAAAAAAGCGGCGGAGGATATCCCCCGCCGCTTAAGGCATGACTCTACTCAGGAGCGATTACTTGCCTTTAATCTCATATAGCGGTGTTTGACCCGCAACAACCTGACCTTTCGCCTGGATAACCAGACCGCTGAAGTCGTCAATGTTGCTGCAAACCACCGGGCTTATCATGGAGCGTGCGTTGGCGTTCAGGAAGTCCAGATCCATTTCCAGAATCGGCTGCCCTGCCACCACTTCAGCGCCCTCTTCCACCAGGCGAGTAAAGCCCTGACCGTTCAGCGCAACGGTATCGATACCCATATGGACAACGATCTCCGCACCATTTTCGGTTTCGAGGCAGAACGCGTGGTTGGTGTTGAAGATTTTCACGATGGTGCCGGCCGCCGGAGACACAACGGTTTTTTCCGTTGGTTTCACCGCCACACCGTCACCGACCGCTTTGCTGGCGAAGGCTTCGTCAGGCACTTGCTCAATCGCAACGACTTCACCGGTTACCGGTGAAACCAGCGCGGCTACCGTTTTGGCGTTGGGTACTGCCTGCGGTTTTGCAGCCGCTGGCGCGGCGGCAGGTGCGGCAGAAGCTTCTGCTGCGGCTACCGGACCGGTGGTTTTCATGGCGTTAGCAATTTTCTCTGCCACGAAGCCAACGATAATCTGCACGCTGGTTTTGTTCAGGCGGATAACACCGGAAGCACCCAGACGTTTGGCCAGCGCTTCGTTCACCAGGGAAGAATCTTTCACGTTCAGACGCAGACGGGTGATACAGGCGTCGATACCGGTCAGGTTGTCAGAACCGCCAACAGCGGCGATGTACTGACGCGCCAGACCTGAAACGTCCTGATCCTGAGCACCGCTCACGTTCACATCCTGACCATCCGCTTCGCTACCGGCCACGGCCAGCTCACGACCCGGGGTCATCAGGTTGAATTTGGTGATAGTGAAACGGAACACCATGTAGTAGATCGCGAAGAACACCAGACCTTGTGGAATCAGCATCCACCAGTGTGTTGCCAGCGGGTTACGGGAAGAAAGCACCATATCCACCAGACCCGCACTGAAGCCGAAACCGGCAATCCAGTGCATGCTGGCAGCGATGAACACGGAGATACCGGTCAGCACAGCGTGGATCACATACAGAACTGGCGCCACGAACATGAAGGAGAACTCCAGCGGCTCGGTGATACCGGTGAAGAAGGCCGCGAACGCCCCCGCCATCATGATACCCAGCACTTTCGCTTTGTTCTCTGGACGTGCGCAGTGGTAGATAGCCAGCGCAGCTCCCGGCAGACCAAACATCATGATCGGGAAGAAGCCAGCCTGGTAACGACCGGTGATACCGACAACCGCTTTACCTGCTTCGATGGACTGTGCGCCACCCAGGAAGTTAGGAATATCGTTAATACCGGCAACATCGAACCAGAATACAGAGTTCAGCGCGTGGTGCAGACCGACCGGGATCAGCAGACGGTTAAAGAACGCGTACACGCCCGCACCGACAGAACCCAGTTTCTGGATGTGCTCACCGAAGTTCACCAGACCGTCGAAGATCATCGGCCAGACGTACATCATGATGAACGCAACAACGATCATCACAAACGAGGTCAGGATGGGGACCAGACGGCGGCCGCTAAAGAAGGAGAGCGCTTTTGGCAGCTCTACGCTGCTGAAGCGGTTATACAGTTCAGCGGAGATGATACCCACAAGGATACCGACAAACTGGTTACTGATCTTACCAAATGCCGCCGGAACCTGGTCCGCCGGGATTTTTTGGATCATGGCCACCGCTGCCGGTGAGCAGAGAGTGGTTAACACAAGGAAACCGACAAAACCGGTCAGCGCAGCGGCGCCATCTTTGTCTTTGGACATACCATAAGCCACACCAATAGCAAACAACACGGACATGTTGTCGATAATGGCAGAGCCCGACTTGATAAAGAACGCCGCCAGCGCGCTGGTATTACCCCAGCCGTTGGGGTCGATCCAGTAGCCGACACCCATCAGGATGGCTGCGGCAGGCAGCGTGGCGACCGGCACCATCAGTGCGCGACCAACCTTTTGTAAATAACCTAGAATACTCACTTTCTTCCCCCTATGAGACCCCGTTTAAGGCATGTTCTCAGCTCTGTTTTTTTATTGTGTCACGAACTATAGATACAGTTGATGATTCACTGGCATTGTGAGTGTGTGAAAAATTAATTCGTATCGCAAATTAAACGCGTACTTTTTGTGATTTTTGTCACCAAATATCGTTATTCACCCTCCCTTATACTGGCTAACAGCGAAAACTTATTTTATCATTCAAAAAATCAAGACGGATTGATCCGGCCTGAAAGTTTCCAGGTTACGCTTAAGTATCAGGTTCCGATAGCCATCCGCCCACTCTTCTACTTTAACTCTCGAGGTGAACAATGAGACTGATTCCCCTGGCAACTGCTGAACAAGTTGGTAAATGGGCCGCTCGCCATATCGTAAACCGCATTAACGCATTCAAGCCGACTGCCGATCGTCCTTTCGTTCTTGGACTTCCAACAGGCGGCACGCCGCTGACAGCCTATAAGGCGCTGGTTGAGATGCATAAAGCAGGCCAGGTTAGCTTCAAACATGTTGTCACCTTCAATATGGATGAATACGTTGGCTTACCGAAAGACCACCCGGAAAGCTACCATAGCTTTATGCACCGCAATTTCTTTGATCACGTTGATATTCCATCTGAAAATATTAACCTGCTGAATGGAAACGCGCCGGATATTGACGCAGAATGCCGTCAGTATGAAGAAAAAATCCGTTCTTACGGTAAGATCCACCTGTTCATGGGTGGTGTAGGTAATGATGGTCATATCGCGTTTAACGAACCGGCGTCATCTCTGGCTTCCCGCACCCGTATTAAAACGCTGACCCATGACACGCGCGTGGCAAACTCCCGCTTCTTTGACGGCGATGTTAACCAGGTTCCAAAATACGCCCTGACCGTAGGCGTAGGCACCCTGCTGGATGCCGAAGAAGTGATGATTCTGGTGCTGGGCGGCGTGAAAGCGCAGGCGCTCCAGGCTGCCGTTGAAGGCAACGTTAACCATATGTGGACCATCAGCTGCCTGCAGCTGCATCCGAAATCCGTCATCGTCTGTGACGAACCGTCCACGATGGAGCTGAAGGTAAAAACGCTGAAATACTTCAACGAGTTAGAAGCCGAGAATATCAAAGGTCTGTAATTGAATAACCGCCTCTTCATCAGGAGGCGGCCGCTTTTTTTAACCGGGGGTCGTTATGTACGCTTTAACCCACGGTCGGATTTATACCGGCCATGAAATTCTGGATGACCATGCGATTGTTATCGCTGATGGCCTGATTGAACGTGTTTGCCCGCTGGCAGAACTGCCGCCGGAGATTGAACAGCGCTCACTCAATGGAGCAGTAATCTCCCCCGGTTTCATCGACGTTCAGCTCAACGGCTGCGGCGGTGTGCAATTCAATGATACCGCCGAGGCGGTAACGGTCGAAACGCTGGAGATCATGCAAAAAGCCAATGAGAAATCGGGCTGCACCAGCTATCTGCCAACGCTCATCACCAGCAGTGATGACCTCATGAAGCAGGGTATCCGTGTGATGCGTGAATATCTGGCCAAACATCCTAATCAGGCGCTGGGTCTGCACCTTGAAGGGCCATGGCTGAACATGGTCAAGAAAGGAACGCATAACCCGAATTACGTGCGTAAGCCTGATGCGGAGCTGGTTGACTACATGTGTGCCAACGCCGATGTGATCACCAAAGTGACGCTGGCACCTGAAATGACGGGTACGGATGTCATCAGCAAACTTGCTGCCGCCGGGATTATCGTTTCAGCCGGTCACTCAAACGCGACGCTGAAAGAAGCGAAAGCCGGTTTCCGCGCGGGCATTACCTTCGCGACGCACCTTTACAACGCCATGCCATATATCACAGGCCGTGAACCGGGTCTGGTCGGGGCGATTCTGGATGAGCCAGACGTCTACTGCGGTATTATTGCTGACGGCTTACACGTTGATTACACCAACATTCGCAATGCTAAGCGGCTGAAAGGTGACAAGCTTTGTCTGGTGACGGATGCCACTGCACCGGCAGGTGCAAATATTGAGCAGTTCATTTTTGCCGGTAAAACAATATACTACCGCAATGGACTGTGTGTTGATGAAAACGGTACGCTGAGTGGTTCCTCTTTGACCATGATTGAAGGGGTGCGTAACCTGGTTGAGCATTGCGGGATTGCGCTTGAGGAAGTCCTGCGTATGGCAACCCTTTATCCGGCTCGCGCAATGGGCGTGGATAAACAGCTCGGCGGAATTGCACCAGGTATGGTTGCAAACCTGACGGCATTCACACACGATTATAAAATTATTAAGACCATCGTTAATGGTAACGAGGTCGTCACTGAGTAAGTAAAAGTATGACACCTGGCGGACAAGCTCAAATCGGTAATGTCGATCTCGTTAAACAACTTAACAGTGCGGCGGTATATCGCCTGATTGACCAACACGGCCCCATCTCGCGAATTCAGATAGCCGAACAAAGCCAGCTTGCACCCGCCAGCGTGACAAAAATTACCCGCCAGCTTATTGAGCGCGGTCTGATCAAAGAAGTCGATCAGCAGGCCTCCACCGGAGGCCGTCGCGCCATCTCCATTATTACTGAAACCCGTAATTTTCAGGCAATTGGCGTCCGTCTGGGCCGTCATGACACCACGCTCACGCTATACGATCTGAGCAGTAAAGCCATCGCGGAAGAGCACTACCCTCTTCCGGAGCGCACCCAGGAGACGCTGGAGCATGCGCTGCTGAATACCATCGCGCAGTTTATTGAAAGCTGTCAGCGCAAGATCCGCGAACTCATCGCTATCTCCGTAATTCTGCCCGGCCTGGTCGACCCGGAAAGCGGCGTGATCCGCTATATGCCGCACATTCCGGTTGAAAACTGGGGGCTGGTCGATGCGCTGGAAAAGCGTTTTAAAGTGACCTGCTTTGTGGGCCACGATATTCGCTCGCTGGCGCTGGCGGAGCACTACTTTGGTGCGAGTCAGGACTGTGAAGACTCTATTCTGGTGCGCGTTCACCGCGGAACGGGCGCGGGCATTATCTCTAACGGCCGTATTTTTATTGGTCGCAACGGTAACGTCGGTGAGATTGGCCACATTCAGGTTGAGCCCCTTGGGGAGCGCTGCCACTGCGGCAATTTCGGCTGTCTTGAAACCATCGCCGCCAACACGGCCATCGAGCAGCGCGTCCGCCATCTGCTTGAACAGGGTTACCAAAGCCGCGTCACGCTGGACGACTGCAAAATAGGCACCATCTGCAAAGCCGCTAATAAAGGCGACGCGCTGGCCTGTGAAGTAATCGAGCAGGTGGGGCGCCATCTGGGGAAAACTATCGCCATCGCCATTAACCTGTTTAACCCACAAAAAGTGGTGATCGCCGGTGAAATTGTGGAAGCGGAAAAGGTGCTGCTCCCCGCGATTGAAGGCTGTATTAACACCCAGGCGCTGAAAGCATTCCGCCAGAATCTTCCGGTGGTTCGTTCAAAGCTTGACCATCGCTCGGCGATTGGCGCGTTCGCGCTGGTCAAACGCGCCATGCTCAACGGAATTCTGCTGCAGCATTTGCTGGAAAGTTGATCGGACCTTATAGTAACGCCTTCTTTTTTTAATGTCGGACTGTCCATGACCATTAAGAATGTAATTTGTGATATCGACGGCGTGCTGATGCACGACAACGTTGCCGTGCCGGGTGCTGCGGAGTTTCTTCACCGCATCATCGACAAAGGAATGCCTCTGGTTCTTCTCACGAACTACCCTTCTCAGACCGGTCAGGATCTGGCAAACCGCTTTGCCACGGCGGGTGTCGACGTCCCGGACAGCGTGTTTTATACCTCGGCGATGGCCACGGCGGATTTTCTGAAGCGTCAGGAAGGGAAAAAAGCCTACGTGGTGGGTGAAGGTGCGCTGATCCATGAGCTATACAAAGCGGGCTTTACCATCACCGACGTCAACCCGGACTTTGTAATTGTTGGCGAAACGCGATCCTTTAACTGGGAGATGATGCATAAAGCTGCATACTTTGTCGCCAGCGGTGCGCGCTTTATCGCTACCAATCCGGATACCCACGGCCGCGGTTTTTATCCGGCCTGCGGCGCGCTGTGTGCCGGTATCGAAAAAATCTCTGGTCGTCAGCCGTTCGTTGTCGGGAAACCGAGCCCGTGGATCATTCGTGCCGCACTGAACAAAATGCAGGCCCACTCTGAAGAAACCGTTATTGTTGGCGACAACCTGCGCACCGATATTCTGGCCGGTTTCCAGGCGGGTCTGGAGACGATTCTGGTCCTCTCTGGCGTCTCTCAGCTTGATGACATTGATTCGATGCCGTTCCGGCCAAGCTGGATTTACCCCTCCGTCGACGAAATCGACATTATCTGATTCCGAACCACGCCTCAGGGCGTGGTTTTTTATTTTCTCGCCTGTAAAACACAACTACATCTAACGGAAAAGCACTTTCATTGCATAATCATCAATAAAAGCGCTCATGACATATGCATTTTTCACAGATCGGCAACCGCCATTGCACTATTTCCGTTTTCACCCGTAAAACGCTTGCGCGCCCTGCCCCTTTGCGGCATTTTCATAAGCAAGCAACATTACAAAGCAACAGGGTTAACGGAGAAGGTTATGTGTTCAATTTTTGGCGTACTGGATATTAAAACTGACGCAGGCGAACTGCGTAAAAAGGCACTCGAACTGTCCCGCCTGATGCGCCATCGCGGACCGGACTGGTCAGGCGTTTACGCCAGTGACAAAGCGATTCTGGCTCACGAACGTCTGTCTATTGTTGACGTCAACGCCGGTGCACAGCCGCTGTATAACGAGAAAAAAACGCACGCGCTGGCTGTCAACGGTGAGATCTACAACCACCAGGCGCTGCGCGCCGAATACGGCGACCGCTACGCGTTCCAGACCGGTTCTGACTGTGAAGTGATCCTGGCGCTGTATCAGGAGAAAGGGCCTGAGTTCCTGGACGACCTGCAGGGTATGTTCGCCTTCGCGCTGTACGACAGCGAAAAAGACGCTTACCTGATTGGCCGCGACCATATCGGCATTATCCCGCTGTACATGGGCCACGATGAGCATGGCAACTTCTACGTTGCCTCTGAAATGAAAGCCCTGGTACCGGTCTGCCGCACTATCAAAGAGTTCCCGGCAGGCAGCTACCTGTGGAGTAAAGACGGCGAGATCCGTCAATATTATCAGCGTGACTGGTTCGATTTCGACGCGGTAAAAGACAACGTCACGGACAAAGCCGAGCTGCGTCAGGCGCTGGAAGATTCTGTGAAAAGCCACCTGATGTCAGACGTGCCTTACGGCGTGCTGCTCTCCGGCGGTCTGGACTCCTCCGTGATCTCCGCGATCACCAAGAAATTCGCGGCCCGTCGCGTGGAAGATCAGGAGCGCTCAGAAGCCTGGTGGCCACAGCTGCACTCCTTTGCCGTGGGCCTGGAAGGCGCACCTGACCTGAAAGCCGCGCAGGAAGTGGCAAACCACCTCGGCACCGTGCACCATGAAATTCACTTCACCGTGCAGGAAGGTCTGGATGCGATCCGCGATGTGATCTATCACATTGAAACCTATGACGTGACCACCATCCGCGCCTCGACCCCGATGTACCTGATGTCACGTAAGATCAAAGCGATGGGCATCAAGATGGTGCTCTCCGGTGAAGGTTCGGACGAAGTGTTTGGCGGCTACCTGTACTTCCACAAAGCGCCGAATGCCAAAGAGCTGCACGAAGAGACCGTGCGTAAACTGCAGGCGCTGCACATGTTCGACTGTGCACGTGCCAACAAAGCGATGTCCGCCTGGGGCGTGGAAGCGCGCGTGCCGTTCCTGGATAAGAAATTCCTCGACGTGGCGATGCGCATCAACCCGCAGGACAAGATGTGCGGCAACGGTAAAATGGAAAAACATATCCTGCGTGAATGTTTTGAATCCTACCTGCCGGCGAGCGTGGCGTGGCGTCAGAAAGAGCAGTTCTCTGATGGCGTAGGTTATAGCTGGATCGACACCCTGAAAGAGGTCGCGGCGAAACAGGTTTCTGACCAACAGCTGGAAACCGCAAGCTTCCGCTTCCCGTACAACACGCCGGGTTCGAAAGAAGCATATCTCTACCGTGAAATTTTTGAAGAATTGTTCCCGGTACCGAGCGCTGCGGAGTGTGTGCCGGGTGGCCCGTCCGTCGCCTGCTCGTCTGCCAAAGCGATTGAATGGGATGAATCGTTCAAATCCATGAACGATCCGTCAGGACGTGCAGTAGGCGTTCACCAGTCAGCCTACAAATAATCGCGTATTTCATCATCAGGCCCTGCGGGGCCTGATTTTTTTTGCCCCGCTTTTGCACAGCTAAAAACGATTAATAACCAATAATTGCCGAATATTCGGTCACGCTGTTCGCAACCTAACCAAACAGTCACATTCCGGCTATTTTCGTTGAAAAAGGTGTTGACGCTGCAAGGGTCTATACGCATAATGCGCCCCGCAACGCCGATAAGGTAACGCGAAAAAAGATGGCTACGTAGCTCAGTTGGTTAGAGCACATCACTCATAATGATGGGGTCACAGGTTCGAATCCCGTCGTAGCCACCATCTTTTTTGCGGGAGTGGCGAAATTGGTAGACGCACCAGATTTAGGTTCTGGCGCCGCAAGGTGTGCGAGTTCAAGTCTCGCCTCCCGCACCATTCCCGGGTAAGCGTTGCACGGATGGGGTATCGCCAAGCGGTAAGGCACCGGTTTTTGATACCGGCATTCCCTGGTTCGAATCCAGGTACCCCAGCCATCGAAGATTGCAGTACTGGCTACGTAGCTCAGTTGGTTAGAGCACATCACTCATAATGATGGGGTCACAGGTTCGAATCCCGTCGTAGCCACCAAATTTAGATTATCGATGTTGTTCGGTAATGAAAAAAATTGTTGGGGTATCGCCAAGCGGTAAGGCACCGGATTCTGATTCCGGCATTCCGAGGTTCGAATCCTCGTACCCCAGCCAATTTAAAAAAGTCGTTAAGCAGTTTGTTTAACGCAATTGGGGTGTCGCCAAGCGGTAAGGCTCTGGTTTCTGATACCAGCATTCCGGGGTTCGAATCCCTGCACCCCAGCCACTTAGTAACAAAAAAGCCCGCTCTGCGGGCTTTTTTGTTTTTGTACAGAATTGTGCGGCCTGATGCCCTCACCCTGGCCCTCTCCCACGGGGAGAGGGAAAAAAGTTTAGAGTCCGAGGGCGTACTTCAGGGCCTGACGCTTCAGACCACCGGCGCGTTCCGCTGCCATCAGGCCAATATTACGCAGAATGCGCACCGGGGCCAGGTCATTGCTGAACCCGGCATAGAACAGATCCATTCCCGACTGCATGATGAAATTGTCCGCCATTCGCCGCGTCTGGTAACGCTTTAGCACCTGATGGCTGGCCCAGTTTTCCGCGTGTCCGCGGGCGCTGCCCAGCACATCCAGTAACGCATCGACGTCGCGATATCCCAGGTTCACACCCTGCCCGGCCAGCGGATGAATGGTGTGTGCCGCATCGCCCACCAGCGCCAGCCCTTCACGGGCATACTGCAAAGCGTGACGGCGCGTGAGTGGGAACGCCCCGGCGGCGACCGGCGTAACGTTGCCCAGGCGGCTCGGGAAGTGCAGGCGGATTTCCCGCTGCAATTGTTCCATTGAAAGCCCCTGCAGCTGGCGAATACGCGCCGGTTTGTCGTACCACACCAGCGACGCCCAATTATCAAACAGCGGTAAAAAGGCGTGCGGACCGTTCGGCGTAAAGTGCTGCCAGGTGCTTTCTCCCGGTGCATTCTCGCACTCGACGGTAATCAACATGCAGGACTGCTCGTACTGCCAGGCATGAACCCCGATACCCGCCATCTGTCTGACCTGCGAGTTAGCGCCGTCCGCCCCAACGACCAGCTTCACGGCCAGTTCATCGCCGCTGTCGAGCGTCAGTAGATAGCCGCTCTCGTGAGGATGCAGTGCCTTAATCGAGGCCGGAAAACGCAGCGTCACCTTCGGATGTGTCTCCAGCGCCTGCCAGAGCGCCAGCTGGAGCACGTTGTTTTCCACCATATAACCCAGGCGCGGCAGCTTCAGCTCAGCGGCATCAAACGCAACGTGGGCATTTTCCCACTCCCAGGTTTCAAGACGGCTGTAAGGATGGGCGCGCATTGCCAGCACCGCCTCCCAGACGCCCAGCCCGCGCAGCAGATCGACGGAAGCCGCGCTGATCGCGGAAATGCGCACATCCGGTTTGCTGGCGGGATCGAAGGCCGGCGGAGCCGCCTGTTCGATTACCGTTACCTCAAATCCCTGCTGCGCCAGCCCCAGCGCCAGCGCGCCGCCGACCATACCGCCGCCGACAACGGCAACTTCGGTGTGTAGGAGTGTCATGGTCAATTTTCCTTATTGGAGAATCCCTTAAGTTTACCGGATTTTTGCGGTCCTGAGACACATAACCTTCATACTGGTCACAACCCCACCAAAGCATTACAATACGCGGCTTGCAATCCTGAGCTGAGCAAGTCGATGACTAAAAAACTCCATATAAAAACCTGGGGCTGTCAGATGAACGAATACGATTCATCCAAGATGGCCGATCTGCTGGATTCAACCCACGGATACCAGCTGACAGAAAATGTGAAAGAAGCGGACGTGCTGCTGCTGAACACCTGTTCGATTCGTGAAAAAGCGCAGGAAAAAGTCTTTCACGTGTTAGGCCGCTGGAAGCTTCTCAAGCGAAAAAATCCGGACCTGATCATCGGCGTGGGTGGCTGCGTTGCGTCGCAGGAAGGCAAGCTGATCCGCCAGAGAGCCCCGTATGTGGATATTGTCTTTGGCCCTCAGACCCTGCACCGCCTGCCCGAGATGATCAATCAGGTTCGCGGCAACCGCAGCCCGGTCGTTGACGTCAGCTTCCCGGAAATCGAAAAGTTTGACCGTCTGCCTGAGCCGCGCGCCGATGGCCCGACCGCCTTCGTCTCGATCATGGAAGGCTGCAACAAATACTGTACTTACTGCGTGGTACCGTACACCCGTGGTGAAGAGGTCAGCCGCCCGGCAGATGACATTCTGTTTGAAATCGCACAGCTTGCCGCGCAGGGCGTTCGCGAAGTGAACCTGCTGGGCCAGAACGTTAACGCCTGGCGCGGGGAAAACTACGACGGCACCACCGGCAGCTTTGCCGAACTGCTGCGTCTGGTGGCCGCGATTGACGGTATCGACCGCATTCGCTTTACCACCAGCCATCCGATGGAATTTACCGACGACATTATTGACGTCTATCGCGATACGCCAGAGCTGGTGAGCTTCCTGCACCTGCCGATTCAGTGCGGCTCTGACCGCGTGCTGAACCTGATGGGCCGTCCGCATACGGTGCTGGAGTACAAGTCCACCATCCGCAAGCTGCGTGAAGCGCGTCCGGATATCCAGATTAGCTCCGACTTTATCGTCGGCTTCCCTGGCGAAACCGCTGATGACTTCGAGCGCACCATGAAGCTCATCGGTGAAGTGAATTTTGACGTCAGCTATAGCTTCATTTTCTCTGCGCGTCCTGGAACACCGGCGGCCGATATGGTTGACGATGTTCCGGAAGAAGAGAAGAAACAGCGTCTGTATATTCTGCAGGAGCGTATCCTTCAGCAGGCCAACGCCTGGAGCCGTCGCATGCTCGGCACCGTTCAGCGCATTCTGGTGGAAGGCACCTCACGCAAGAGCATTATGGAACTGTCCGGTCGTACCGAGAACAACCGCGTGGTGAACTTTGAAGGCACCCCGGATATGATCGGTAAATTCGTAGACGTCGAGATTGTTGAAGTGCTGACCAACTCGCTGCGCGCGAAGCTGGTACGCACCGAGGACGAAATGGGCCTGCGCATTGCCGAGTCACCGGAATCCGTAATCTCGCGCACCCGAAAAGAAAACGATTCTGGCGTTGGGATTTACCAGCCTTAATCCTCATGGCCTGCCCTTCCGGCAGGCCTTGTATTTCCTCTCATCGTCCCCAATATCTTCCGCAACGCTTGCGCCTTTATTCTGTGGCGTGAATAATTTCGGTAATGACCGTTTTATTACGTCCTGTCGCAACGGATCGGTTAACCAATTAAAGAGGAACAGTTTGAACATAGATACGCGTGAAATTAGCCTTGAGCCAGCAGACAACGCTCGCCTGCTGAGCCTGTGCGGGCCGTTTGATGACAATATCAAACAACTGGAGCGACGTCTGGGTATCGAAATCAATCGTCGCGATAATCATTTCAAACTTACCGGACGCCCTATCTGCGTCAACGCCGCTGCGGATATTCTGCGTAGCCTGTATGTTGATACCGCCCCAATGCGCGGCGAAACGCAAGATATCGAACCGGAACAGATCCACCTCGCGATTAAAGAGGCGCGCGTGCTTGAGCAGAGCGCGGAGAGCGTACCGGACTACGGCAAGGCCATTAACATCAAGACCAAACGTGGTGTCATTAAGCCGCGTACGCCAAACCAGGCGCAGTACATCGCCAATATCCTCGACCACGACATCACCTTCGGGGTGGGTCCGGCGGGGACGGGTAAAACCTATCTCGCCGTTGCCGCGGCGGTCGATGCGCTGGAGCGTCAGGAAATCCGCCGTATCCTGCTGACCCGCCCTGCCGTTGAAGCCGGTGAAAAACTGGGCTTCCTGCCAGGCGATCTGAGCCAGAAGGTCGACCCGTATCTGCGTCCTTTATACGATGCGCTGTTCGAAATGCTGGGCTTTGAGAAGGTCGAGAAGCTCATTGAGCGTAACGTTATCGAAGTTGCCCCGCTCGCCTACATGCGCGGTCGTACGCTGAACGATGCGTTCATCATTCTCGATGAGAGCCAGAACACCACCATTGAACAGATGAAAATGTTCCTGACGCGTATTGGCTTTAACTCGAAGGCGGTGATTACCGGCGACGTCACTCAGATTGACCTGCCGCGCAGTACCAAATCCGGTCTGCGCCACGCCATTGAGGTGCTGGCCGAGGTCGACGAAATCAGCTTTAACTTCTTCCACAGTGAAGACGTGGTACGCCACCCGGTGGTCGCGCGTATCGTTAATGCCTATGAAGCCTGGGAAGAGGCGGATCAGAAGCGTAAGGCCGAACTGGCCGCAGAACGTAAGCGCGAAGCGCAGGAGCAAGAACAGAAATGAGTCAGGTGATCCTCGATTTACAGCTGGCCTGTGAAGACAATTCCGGCATGCCAGATGAGGCACAGTTTCAGAAATGGCTGGATGCCGTTATTCCTCAGTTTCAGGAAGAATCAGAAGTTACGATTCGCCTGGTGGATGAAGCGGAAAGCCATGAGCTTAACCTGACCTATCGCGGGAAAGATAAGCCGACCAACGTGCTCTCTTTCCCGTTCGAAGCGCCGCCGGGCATCGAGATGCCGCTGCTGGGCGATCTGATCATCTGCCGTCAGGTGGTTGAGCAGGAAGCCAAAGAGCAGCAAAAGCCGCTTGAGGCCCACTGGGCGCATATGGTGGTACACGGCAGCCTGCATCTGCTCGGCTACGATCATATTGAAGACGACGAAGCGGAAGAGATGGAGTCCCTCGAGACAGAGATAATGCTTGCTCTGGGCTATGAGGATCCGTACATTGCCGAGAAAGAATAGTCCGTCACCTGACGGACTCCCCTGCCGCCACGAAAGGACATCGCGTGGCGGTAAACGTTGAACTAACAAGAGAACCCTTAACAAACGCCATGAGCGACGACAATTCACACAGTAGCGACACGACAACCAGTAAAAAGGGATTTTTCTCCCTCATTCTGAACCAGCTTTTCCACGGCGAACCGAAAAACCGTGATGAACTGCTGGAGCTGATTCGTGATTCCGGGCAGAACGACCTTATCGACGAAGATACGCGCGAAATGCTCGAAGGGGTAATGGACATCGCCGACCAGCGCGTTCGCGATATCATGATCCCCCGCTCGCAGATGATCACCCTGAAACGTAACCAGACGCTGGACGAGTGCCTCGATGTGATCATCGAATCCGCCCACTCGCGTTTCCCGGTCATCAGCGAAGACAAAGATCACATCGAAGGGATTTTGATGGCGAAAGACCTGCTGCCGTTTATGCGCAGCGATGCCGAAGCCTTCAGCATGGAAAAAGTGTTACGCCAGGCCGTGGTTGTGCCGGAAAGTAAACGTGTGGATCGGATGCTGAAAGAGTTTCGCTCTCAGCGTTACCACATGGCGATTGTTATTGATGAATTTGGTGGCGTTTCCGGTCTGGTCACGATCGAGGATATCCTTGAGCTGATCGTGGGCGAAATCGAAGACGAGTACGACGAAGAAGAAGATATCGACTTCCGTCAGCTTAGCCGCCACACCTGGACCGTGCGCGCGCTGGCCTCCATCGAAGACTTCAACGACGCCTTCGGAACCCACTTCAGCGATGAAGAGGTCGATACCATTGGCGGGCTGGTGATGCAGGCCTTTGGCCACCTCCCGGCGCGTGGAGAGACCGTTGACATCGACGGTTACCAGTTCAAAGTAGCCATGGCCGACAGCCGACGTATTATACAGGTTCACGTCAGAACGCCGGACGACTCACCGGTGCCAAAACTGGAAGATTAATGTAAATGGCATTTGCCCCATTGCTTGAACGCCAGCGCGTCCGTTTGCTGCTGGCGCTGTTACTCGGAGCCAGCGGTACGCTGGCTTTTTCTCCTTACGATATCTGGCCCGCGGCCATTCTCTCCCTGATGGGGCTTCAGGGTCTGACCCTGAACCGTCGTCCGGTACAGGCTGCCGCTATCGGCTACTTCTGGGGGCTGGGGCTGTTTGGCTCAGGTATTAACTGGGTCTACGTCAGCATCGCCCAGTTTGGCGGTATGCCTGGCCCGGTAAACGTCTTCCTGGTGGTACTGCTCGCCGCCTATCTCTCGCTCTATACCGGTCTGTTCGCCGGCATCCTTTCTCGCCTGTGGCCCAAAACCAACTGGCTGCGCGTCGCCATTGCCGCGCCGGTGGTCTGGCAGGTAACCGAGTTCCTGCGCGGTTGGGTGCTGACCGGCTTCCCGTGGCTGCAGTTCGGCTACAGCCAGATTGACGGCCCGCTGAAAGGCCTGGCACCGGTAATGGGTGTTGAAGCTATCAACTTCCTGCTGATGGTCGTGAGCGGCCTGCTGGTATTAGCGCTGGTCACGCGAGGCTGGAAACCGCTGGCTGTGGCGCTGGTGCTGTTCGCCCTGCCCTTCCCGCTGCGCTATATCCAGTGGTTCACGCCTGAGCCCGATCGCGCCATGCGGGTTTCCATGGTGCAGGGGAATATCCCGCAGTCCATGAAGTGGGACGAGAAAGAGCTGCTGAATACGCTGAAGATCTATGCCAACGCCACCGAAGAGGTGATGGGTAAATCGCAGCTGATTATCTGGCCGGAGTCTGCGATCCCCGATCTGGAAATTAACCAGCAGCCGTTCCTCAACATGATGAACGATCTGCTGCTGGCCCGCGGCAGCACGCTTATCACCGGGATTGTCGATGCGCGTCTGAATCAGCAGAACCGCTACGACACCTACAACACCATCATTACGCTCGGCAAAGACAGCGAATACAGCTACCACTCCACTGACCGGTACAACAAGAACCACCTGGTGCCATTTGGTGAATTTGTGCCGCTGGAATCGATTCTGCGCCCGCTGGCCCCGTTCTTTGATTTGCCGATGTCCTCCTTCAGCCGCGGACCGTACGTTCAGCCTCAGCTGCACGCGCACGGCGCTGCCCTGACGCCGGCCATCTGCTACGAAATCATTCTCGGCGAGCAGGTGCGCGATAACTTCCGCCCGGATACGGACTATCTGCTGACCATCTCCAACGATGCCTGGTTTGGTAAGTCAATTGGCCCGTGGCAGCACTTCCAGATGGCACGTATGCGCTCCCTGGAGCTGGCGCGTCCGTTACTGCGCAGCACCAACAACGGCATCACCGCCGTGATTGGTCCGCAGGGTGAAATTCAGGCGATGATCCCGCAGTTTACCCGTGAGGTACTGACCGCTAACGTCACGCCGACCACGGGACTGACGCCATACGCCCGTACCGGCAACTGGTCGCTGTGGATACTGACCACGCTGTTCGGCTTTGGCGCAGTGCTGATGAGCCTGCGTCAGCGTCGTAAATAACCTTCCCTTCTGTTGCCGGGTGGCGCTGACGCTTACCCGGTAAATCCTCCCAAACTCCCATTCTGGCACGCCTATTGCTTTGTTTATTCAGGTAAACGCAGTTTGGCTTAACGTGCAACTTTGTCGCACCAGCGTAGATCATCGGTAGCACCGAAACGGTGCAACGGGAGATATTTGCCTCTGAATGGTGCGGCGCGCTTCGCAAAAATAAACAATAACGCAGCAAAATCTTTACATTAAGCCAGACTAAATGTTAACAAGCTTGCATAACACTGCACTCGCATTGCGCGAGATATAACAACATCACAATGGGTATCAATGCGTCTCTGGCGCTGATAAAAAAGGAGTTGGGTATGCAATTACGTAAACTGGCCACAGCAATGCTGGTTATGGGAATGTCTGCTGGCGTGGTCCACGCTGAAGATGCGCCTGCAGCAGGCAGCACTCTCGACAAGATTGCCAAAAACGGCGTCATCGTGGTCGGCCACCGTGAATCATCTGTCCCGTTCTCTTACTACGACAACACGCAAAAAGTCGTGGGTTATTCACAGGATTACTCCAACGCTATCGTTGAAGCCGTGAAGAAAAAGCTGAACAAACCTGACCTGCAGGTGAAGCTGATCCCAATCACTTCACAGAACCGTATTCCACTGCTGCAAAACGGCACCTTTGATTTCGAGTGTGGCTCCACCACCAACAATCTCGAGCGTCAGAAGCAGGCTGCCTTCTCTGACACCATCTTTGTTGTAGGCACCCGCCTGCTGACGAAGAAAGGCGGCGAGATTAAAGACTTCGCTGATCTGAAAGGTAAAGCGGTTGTTGTCACCTCCGGTACCACGTCAGAAGTGCTGCTGCACAAGCTGAACGACGAGAAAAAAATGGATATGCGCATCATCAGCGCGAAAGACCATGGCGACTCCTTCCGTACCCTGGAAAGCGGTCGTGCCGTCGCGTTTATGATGGATGACGCCCTGCTGGCGGGCGAACGTGCGAAAGCGAAGAAACCTGACAACTGGGATATCGTCGGCACCGCGCAGTCGAAAGAAGCCTACGGCTGTATGCTGCGTAAAGACGATCCGCAGTTCAAAAAGCTGATCGATGACACCATCGCTCAGGTGCAGACCTCTGGCGAAGCGGAAAAATGGTTCGACAAATGGTTCAAGAACCCGATTCCACCTAAAAACCTGAACATGAATTTTGAACTGTCTGACGACATGAAAGCGCTGTTCAAATCTCCAAATGACAAGGCTCTTAACTAATTAGAACAACAGGGGCGGGATCTCCTGCCCTCTCGATTGTCGGGAAGCATGGACAGACTATACGTTGAGTGGTCGTTCCCCACTCAACGCGAAAAATGAGCTTCTCACCAATCTTCGAGGGTAGCGCTGCTACCCTTTTTTTTCTGGAGTTTATTATGTCAATCGACTGGAACTGGGGCATATTTCTGCAACAAGCCCCGTTCGGCAACACCACCTATCTTGGCTGGCTGTGGAGCGGCTTTCAGGTCACCGTGGCATTATCGATAACGGCGTGGATCATCGCGTTTCTTGTCGGTTCTTTGTTCGGTATTCTGCGCACCGTCCCTAACCGTTTTCTTTCAACACTCGGCACCCTGTATGTGGAACTGTTCCGTAACGTTCCGCTGATCGTGCAATTCTTTACCTGGTATCTGGTTATCCCGGAACTGCTTCCGGAAAATATTGGCATGTGGTTCAAGTCGGAACTGGATCCGAACGTACAGTTCTTTGTCTCCTCCATGATGTGTCTGGGGCTGTTTACCGCTGCGCGCGTTTGCGAGCAGGTGCGTGCCGCCATTCAGTCATTGCCCCGTGGACAAAAAAATGCGGGTCTGGCGATGGGGTTAACCCTGCCACAGACCTACCGCTACGTGCTGCTGCCTAACGCCTACCGCGTCATCGTTCCGCCGATGACCTCCGAGATGATGAACCTGGTGAAAAACTCGGCCATCGCCTCGACCATTGGCCTGGTCGATATGGCTGCACAGGCGGGCAAGCTGCTGGATTACTCCGCTCACGCGTGGGAATCCTTCACCGCGATCACGCTCGCCTATGTTCTGATAAACGCTTTCATCATGCTGGTGATGAACCTGGTTGAACGCAAAATTCGCCTGCCGGGCAACATGGGGGGCAAATAATGTACGAATTTGACTGGAGTTCTATCGTTCCATCCATGCCTTACCTGCTTGATGGCCTGATGATTACCTTAAAAATCACCGTCATTGCCATCATCGTCGGTATCGTCTGGGGCACTCTGCTGGCCGTTATGCGACTGTCGAGCTTTAAGCCGCTCGCCTGGTTCGCGACCGCTTACGTTAACGTATTCCGCTCCATCCCGCTGGTGATGGTGCTGCTGTGGTTTTACCTGATCGTGCCCGGCTTCCTGCAGAACGTGCTGGGGCTGTCGCCGAAAACCGATATCCGTCTGATCTCGGCGATGGTAGCGTTCTCGATGTTTGAAGCCGCTTACTATTCAGAGATTATCCGAGCGGGCATTCAGAGTATCTCCCGCGGACAGTCCAGCGCCGCGCTGGCGCTGGGGATGACGCACTGGCAGTCCATGCAGCTCATTATTCTGCCGCAGGCGTTTCGCGCCATGGTTCCGCTCCTGCTGACCCAGGGTATCGTGCTGTTCCAGGATACCTCGCTGGTCTACGTTCTGAGCCTGGCAGACTTCTTCCGTACCGCGTCAACCATCGGTGAGCGTGATGGTACGCAGGTTGAGATGGTGCTCTTCGCGGGTGCGGTCTATTTTGTGATTAGTTTAAGCGCGTCGCTGTTGGTCAGCTGGCTGAAGAAAAGGACGGTATAATGATTTCCCTGAAAAATGTTTCTAAATGGTATGGGCACTTTCAGGTGCTGACCGACTGCTCCACCGAAGTGAAAAAAGGCGACGTGGTGGTAGTGTGCGGGCCGTCAGGTTCCGGTAAATCGACGCTGATCAAAACCGTCAACGGACTGGAGCCAGTGCAGCAGGGTGAGATCGTCGTCAACGGTACTAAAGTCAACGACAAGAAAACCAACCTCGCCCAGCTTCGCTCTCACGTTGGCATGGTATTCCAGCATTTTGAGCTGTTCCCTCACCTCTCTATTATTGAGAACCTGACGCTGGCGCAGGTTAAAGTGCTTAAGCGTGATAAAAAAGCGTCGCGCGAGAAAGGTCTGAAGCTCCTGGAACGCGTTGGGCTTTCTGCGCATGCCGATAAGTTCCCGGCGCAGCTTTCTGGCGGCCAACAGCAGCGTGTGGCGATCGCCCGCGCGCTGTGCATGGATCCGGTGGCGATGCTGTTTGATGAGCCCACGTCGGCGCTCGATCCGGAGATGATCAACGAAGTGCTGGACGTGATGGTCGAACTGGCGCACGAAGGGATGACCATGATGGTGGTGACCCACGAAATGGGCTTCGCCCGTAAGGTGGCCAACCGCGTGATCTTTATGGACGAAGGGAAAATTGTCGAAGACTCACCGAAAGAAGAGTTCTTTGCTAACCCGAAATCCGAGCGTGCGAAAGATTTCCTTGCGAAAATCCTGCACTAATCTTCCCGGTGCGCAATCTGCGGATTGCGCACTGCTTCACGCTTTCACTCACTTCCTCTCGTCGGCGTCACATTGCAGCGTTAACCTTGTCACAAAATAACGCTACGTATGGAGAACGCTATGGCACAGCCTATTATTCTCGATTGCGATCCGGGTCATGATGACGCGATCGCGCTCGTCCTTGCACTTGCCTCCCCTGAACTCGACGTCAAAGCCGTCACCTCTTCTGCCGGAAACCAGACGCCGGATAAAACGCTGCGTAACGTTTTGCGTATGCTGACGTTGCTCAAGCGTACCGATATTCCCGTCGCTGGCGGAGCCCTCAAGCCCCTGATGCGTGAATTAATTATCGCGGATAACGTGCATGGTGAAAGCGGGCTGGACGGTCCGGCGCTGCCGGAGCCGGGCTTCGCGCCGCAAAACTGCACCGCCGTGGAGCTGATGGCGAAGGTGCTGCGCGAGAGCATGGAACCCTTGACGCTGGTGGCTACCGGGCCGCAAACCAACGTCGCGCTGCTGCTGAACAGCCACCCTGAACTGCACAGCAAAATAGCCCGTATCGTCATCATGGGCGGGGCCATGGGGCTGGGTAACTGGACGCCTGCGGCGGAGTTCAACATCTTTGTCGACCCGGAAGCCGCTGAGATTGTCTTCCAGTCCGGCTTACCGATTGTAATGGCGGGACTGGACGTTACCCATCGCGCGCAGATTATGGCGGACGATATTGAGCGCTTCCGTTCCGTTGGTAATCCGGTCGCGACAACCGTGGCCGAGCTGCTCGACTTCTTTATGGAGTATCACAAAGCCGAGAAGTGGGGCTTCCACGGCGCGCCCCTGCACGACCCGTGCACCATTGCCTGGCTGTTAAAGCCTGAGATATTCACCACGGTTGACCGCTGGGTTGGCGTGGAAACGCAGGGAAAATACACCCAGGGAATGACGGTGGTGGATTATTACTCGCTGACGGGGAATAAGCCGAATACTACCGTGATGGTGGACATCGACAGGGAGGCGTTTGTGGATTTGCTGGCGGAGAGACTGGACTACTATAGTGCAGCCTGATGCCCTCACCCCTACCCTCTCCCACGGGGAGAGGGAGCAAACACTAAAAACGGCAACGGGGTTGCCGTTTTGCTTTTACCTTTTGCGGCCTGATGCCCTCACCCCGGCCCTCTCCCACAGGGAGAGGGAGCAAACCTGCGCTTTACCTAGGGCTCAAACGGACGACGCTGGAACTGATCGTGGCCGCATTTCGGGCACAGCGACAGAACCTCCGGCGTATACACCGCAATATGGTGGTGGCAATTCTCGCACACCAGATTTCCGAGCCCGACCACCTCACCGCTGTGGTACACACCATGGTGGTTCAAATCCTGAAAGACCTCGCGCCACTCCAGCTGCGTTTTATCCGTAATATCGGCCAGCTCCTGCCACAGGCTCTCTTTGATCACCCGCATGAAAACGCTGTCCGTGACCTCCTCCTGGCTCTCCTGGTAGCTGCGCGCGAACTCTTCCAGATCGCGACGCACGGCGCGCGTCACCTCTTCCACTTCGGTTCGCGTTAACTCACCCGTTTGCGACACGCGGGCACGCGCCTGCTCCACCAGCGCATCGATATCGCGCTCGCCGTTACGCAGTCGTTCCGTCAGTGTCGCCACCAGTTCGCGGTAAAATTGAGCAACCTTGTTCATCATTTTGCCTCCCGGGTAAGTAACTATTTCTAATAATAGACCTTATTTCATCGCCGCTTTGTCAGGTGAAGCACAGACCCGGTAAATTCCTGCAAAGCGCATTTGTGCGAAAGGCTGTTTTGACGCGGGCGTTTGGGCTATGCTATGCGGATCTGAATGACCACATCCATTGGCTACATTTGTAGCTGTATTGAAAACAGGACCACTGGCTGCCATGCAAGAGCAATACCGCCCGGAAGAGATAGAATCAAAAGTCCAGCAACACTGGGACGAGAAGCGCACCTTTGAAGTAACCGAAGACGAGAGCAAAGAGAAGTATTACTGCCTGTCGATGCTTCCCTATCCTTCTGGTCGACTACACATGGGCCATGTGCGTAACTACACCATTGGCGATGTGATTGCACGTTACCAGCGCATGCTGGGCAAAAACGTTCTGCAGCCTATCGGCTGGGATGCGTTCGGTCTGCCTGCGGAAGGCGCGGCGGTCAAAAACAACACCGCACCGGCCCCGTGGACATACGACAACATCGCGTACATGAAAAACCAGCTCAAAATGCTGGGCTTTGGCTATGACTGGAGCCGCGAGCTGGCAACCTGTACCCCGGAATACTACCGCTGGGAGCAGAAGTTCTTCACCGAGCTGTACAAAAAAGGCCTGGTGTATAAGAAGACCTCTGCCGTTAACTGGTGTCCGAATGACCAGACCGTTCTCGCGAACGAACAGGTTATCGATGGCTGCTGCTGGCGCTGTGACACCAAAGTTGAGCGTAAAGAGATCCCACAGTGGTTTATCAAAATCACCGCTTACGCTGATGAGCTGCTGAACGATCTGGATAACCTCGACCACTGGCCAGATACCGTTAAGACCATGCAGCGCAACTGGATCGGCCGTTCTGAAGGCGTGGAGATTACCTTCAACGTTGAGAACTACGACCAGACTCTGACTGTCTACACTACCCGTCCGGACACCTTCATGGGCGCGACCTACCTGGCCGTGGCCGCAGGTCACCCGCTGGCGCAGAAAGCGGCAGAAAACAATCCGGAACTGGCTACCTTCATCGATGAGTGCCGCAACACCAAAGTGGCCGAAGCCGACATGGCAACGATGGAGAAAAAAGGCGTTGCGACAGGCTTCTATGCTAAGCATCCACTGACTGGCGAAGCGATCCCGGTCTGGGCAGCGAACTTCGTGCTGATGGAGTACGGTACAGGCGCGGTAATGGCTGTTCCGGGCCACGATCAGCGCGACTACGAGTTTGCCACCAAATACAACCTGCCGATTAAAGCCGTTATTCTGGCCGCCGATGGTTCTGAACCAGACCTGTCCGAAAACGCGCTGACTGAAAAAGGCACCCTGTTCAACTCCGGTGAATTCAGTGGCCTGAGCTTCGAAGAAGGCTTCAACGCCATCGCCGATAAGCTGGCCTCCCTTGGCGTGGGTGAGCGTAAAGTTAACTTCCGTCTGCGCGACTGGGGCGTTTCCCGTCAGCGTTACTGGGGTGCGCCAATCCCGATGGTGACGCTGGAAGATGGCACCGTGATGCCAACGCCAGAAGATCAGCTGCCGGTGATCCTGCCGGAAGACGTCGTCATGGACGGCATCACCAGCCCGATCAAAGCCGATCCTGAGTGGGCAAAAACCACCGTCAACGGCCAGCCTGCGCTGCGTGAAACCGACACCTTTGACACCTTTATGGAGTCATCCTGGTACTATGCGCGCTACACCTGCCCGCAGTATCAGGAAGGTATGCTGGATTCCAAAGCGGCAAACTACTGGCTGCCGGTAGATATCTACATCGGTGGTATCGAACACGCCATCATGCACCTGCTCTACTTCCGCTTCTTCCACAAGCTGATGCGCGATGCTGGCATGGTGAACTCTGACGAACCTGCAAAACAGCTGCTGTGCCAGGGCATGGTGCTGGCGGATGCCTTCTATTACGTCGGTGCCAACGGCGAGCGTAACTGGGTTTCTCCGGTTGATGCGATCGTCGAGCGCGACGAGAAGGGCCGTATCGTGAAGGCAAAAGACGCCGAAGGTCATGAACTGGTCTACACCGGCATGAGCAAGATGTCCAAGTCTAAAAACAACGGTATCGATCCGCAGGTGATGGTTGAGCGTTACGGTGCGGATACCGTGCGTCTGTTCATGATGTTTGCCTCTCCGGCGGACATGACCCTGGAATGGCAGGAGTCGGGGGTTGAAGGCGCGAACCGCTTCCTGAAACGCGTCTGGAAACTGGTTTATGAACACACCGCCCTGGGCGATGCCCCGGCGCTGAATGCCGCCGCACTGACTGAAGATCAGCAGGCGCTGCGTCGCGATGTTCATAAAACGATTGCAAAAGTGACCGATGATATTGGTCGTCGTCAGACCTTCAATACCGCAATTGCGGCTATTATGGAACTGATGAACAAGCTGGCGAAGGCTCCGCAGGACGGCGAGCAGGATCGTGCTTTAATGCGTGAAGCGCTGCTGGCCGTTGTTCGCATGCTGAACCCGTTCACGCCGCACGTTAGCTTTACCCTGTGGCAGGAGCTGAAAGGCGAAGGCGATATCGACAACGCGCCGTGGCCGCAGGCTGACGAATCAGCGATGGTGGAAAACACGACGCTGGTCGTGGTCCAGGTGAACGGCAAAGTCCGCGGTAAAATTACCGTGGCGGTCGATGCAACCGAAGAACAGGTTCGCGAGCGCGCGGGCCAGGAACCTCTGGTCGCTAAATATCTTGAGGGCGTTACCGTACGTAAAGTGATCTACGTACCGGGTAAACTGCTCAATCTGGTCGTTGGCTAAGCGCGGGAGGAAACGTGCGACAACTGGCAACAATACTCTTATCACTGGCGGTGCTTGTCACCGCTGGCTGTGGCTGGCACCTGCGCAATACCACGGCGGTGCCCGCTGAGATGAAAACGATGATGTTCGACTCATCAGATCCGAATGGTCCACTGAGCAGGGCAATTCGAAATCAGCTGCGTCTGAACGGCGTTGAGCTTGTTGAGAAACAAACGCTGCGCCAGGATGTACCGTCCCTGCGTCTATTAGGAGGCGGTCTGTCGAAAGATACAGCCTCTATCTTCCAGGATGGGCGTACCGCAGAGTATCAGATGGTACTGACGGTCAACGCGGCAGTCCTGATCCCCGGTAAAGACATCTACCCGATCAGCGCTAAAGTGTACCGTTCGTTCTTCGATAACCCGCAGACGGCACTGGCAAAAGATGCCGAACAGCAGATTATCATCAACGAAATGTACGACAAGGCGGCGGAACAGCTGATCCGTAAACTGCCTAGTATTGCAGCGTCAACCAAACAAGGATCTGACATCGTTGAAAAACCGGTTGATGGCACGCTTCCTGCTGCTAACTCTCTGGGTAAATGATGATCAGGCTGTATCCTGAACAACTCCGCGCGCAGCTCAATGAAGGGCTGCGCGCGGCGTATCTGCTTCTTGGAAACGATCCGTTATTGCTTCAGGAAAGCCTGGATGCCGTGCGGCATGCCGCCGCCGCGCAGGGCTTTGATGAACATCACACCGTCCAGCTGGACAACAACACCGACTGGAACGCCCTCTTCTCGCTCTGTCAGGCGATGAGCCTTTTCGCATCGCGCCAGACAATTCAGATCCTGCTGCCGGAGAACGGCCCTAACGCGGCGATGAACGAGCAGCTCGCTACGCTGGTCAGCCTCTTACACAGCGATCTGCTCCTTATTGTGCGTGGCAACAAGCTGACCAAAGCGCAGGAAAACGCGGCCTGGTTTACCCAACTCGCGACCCACGCGGTGCTGGTCACCTGTCAGACGCCTGAGCAGGCACATCTGCCTAAATGGGTCGCCGCGAGAGCGAAGCAGAACAACCTTCAACTGGATGATGCGGCGAATCAACTGTTGTGCTACTGCTATGAAGGTAACCTGCTGGCCCTGGCGCAGGCGCTTGACAGACTCTCCCTGCTCTGGCCGGATGGCAAGCTGACCTTGCCGCGCGTCGAGCAGGCCGTTAACGACGCGGCGCACTTCACGCCGTTCCACTGGGTGGACGCGCTACTGTCGGCAAAAAGCAAACGCGCCCTGCATATTCTGCAACAGCTGCGTCTTGAAGGGAGCGAACCCGTTATTCTGCTGCGTACGCTTCAGCGCGAATTACTGCTGCTGATTACGCTCAAGCGTCAGTCTGCCCATACGCCGCTGCGTTCGCTGTTTGATAAACACCGCGTGTGGCAAAATCGCCGGGCTTTGACCACCGAGGCCGTCAACCGCCTGAGTCATGAACAGCTTCGTCAGGCTGTACAGCTTCTGATGCGCGCTGAGCTCACGTTAAAACAAGATTACGGCCAGTCAGTCTGGGCGGAGCTGGAAAGCCTTTCTCTGCTGCTCTGCCACAAGGCGCTGGCAGACGTTTTTATTGATGGATAGTATGCATTCTTTACAGGCCTTGTATGGCGGCACCTTCGACCCGGTACATTACGGGCACCTGAAGCCGGTTGAAATTCTGGCGAATCTGATCGGCCTTCAGCGCGTCACCATCATGCCCAACAATGTCCCGCCCCATCGTCCACAGCCCGAGGCGACCAGCGAGCAGCGAAAAGCGATGCTCACCCTTGCCATCGCAGATAAACCGCTCTTCCAACTTGATGAGCGTGAGCTGCGTCGCGACACGCCCTCCTGGACGTCACAGACGCTTCAGGAGTGGCGCGCAGAACAGGGTCCAGACCAGCCGCTGGCGTTTATCATCGGCCAGGATTCCCTGCTGAATTTACCCACATGGCATCAGTATGAAACCATTCTGGAGAACAGCCATCTGCTCGTCTGCCGCCGCCCTGGCTATCCTCTGACCATGCGTGAAGCGCAGTACCAGCAGTGGCTGGAAGATCATCTCACCGATAATGTTGAAGATCTTCACAATCGGCCTGCCGGGAAGATCTATCTGGCGGAAACGCCGTGGTTCGATATCTCTGCAACCCTCATACGTGAGCGTTTACAGCAGGGTTTAACCTGTGACGATCTACTGCCAGCCCCGGTGCTGGCGTATATCCATACGCACGGGTTGTATCAGAAAAGCGCAGATGAATAGCCGGAGGGCATAAAAAGCGGCTTATTGTTTATCCTGCCTTGACAGGTTAAGCCATACTGTTATTCTCCGCTGCCAGACTTTCCCGCCGATCATTGCTTTACAGAAATTGTTTTACAAAAATGGCGATGCAATCTCAGGCAGAGGGTGGGATGATACCCGCCTTCAAAAGCCCGGTCGGAGACATTTGTCCCGACACAGGCGTGAGTTCAGGTATACTGTCTGGCTACGAATTCAACGTTTTACAATCTCATTCACCCCAGGGGGAAAACTTGCAGGGTAAAGCACTCCAGGATTTTGTTATTGACAAAATTGATGACCTGAAAGGTCAGGACATCATCGCTATCGACGTTAAGGGTAAATCCAGTATTACCGACTGCATGATCATCTGCACCGGTACATCTACGCGTCATGTTGTTTCGATTGCCGATCATGTGGTTCAGGAATCGCGTGCAGCAGGACTGTTGCCACTGGGTGTTGAAGGTGAAGCAACGGCTGACTGGGTGGTTGTCGACCTCGGCGATGTGATTGTCCACGTCATGCAGGACGAGAGCCGTCGCCTGTATGAGCTGGAAAAACTCTGGGGTTAATGCGTGAAGTTGCAGCTGGTCGCCGTCGGCACCAAAATGCCGGACTGGGTACAAACCGGTTTTACTGAATATCTGCGTCGTTTTCCAAAAGACATGCCGTTCGAACTGGTGGAAATTCCCGCCGGTAAGCGCGGCAAGAACGCGGATATCAAACGTATTCTCGATAAAGAGGGCGAACTGATGCTGGCTGCCGCAGGCAAAAACCGCATCGTCACCCTCGATATTCCAGGAAAACCCTGGGATACGCCGCAGCTGGCGCACGAACTGGAGCGCTGGAAGCAGGATGGCCGTGACGTCAGTCTGTTGATTGGCGGTCCAGAAGGGTTATCCCCCGCCTGCAAAGCGGCGGCTGAACAAAGTTGGTCCCTCTCCGCGCTGACACTTCCCCACCCGCTCGTTCGGGTACTGGTGGCAGAAAGCCTGTATCGCGCGTGGAGCATTACTACCAACCACCCCTATCACCGCGAGTAATGACTGACCAGGGTAGATTAAGCAGCGGATGAAACTACAGAATTCTTTTCGCGACTATACGGCTGAGTCCGCGCTGTTTGTGCGCCGGGCGCTGGTCGCCTTTACCGGGATTTTGCTGCTTACCGGCGTGCTGATCGCCAACCTTTATAATCTGCAAATTGTCCGCTTTACCGACTACCAGACGCGCTCAAACGAAAACCGTATCAAGCTGGTGCCTATCGCTCCCAGCCGCGGCATTATTTACGATCGTAACGGCACGCCGCTGGCGTTAAACCGCACCATCTATCAAATCGAGATGATGCCGGAAAAAGTTGATAATGTTCAGGATACGCTGGAAGCGCTGAAAAGCGTTGTCGACCTTAACGATGACGATATCGCGGCCTTCAAAAAAGAGCGCTCCCGCTCTCACCGTTTCACCTCCATCCCGGTTAAAACCAACCTGACGGAAGTCCAGGTAGCCCGCTTTGCGGTAAACCAGTACCGCTTCCCCGGCGTGGAAGTGAAGGGTTATAAGCGTCGCTACTATCCCTACGGCTCCGCGCTGACGCATGTGATTGGCTACGTCTCCAAGATTAACGACAAAGACGTCGACCGCCTTGATAAAGACGGCAAGCTGGCAAACTACGCGGCAACGCACGATATCGGTAAGCTGGGGATCGAACGTTACTACGAAGACGTTTTGCACGGGCAAACCGGCTATGAAGAAGTTGAGGTTAACAACCGTGGCCGCGTGATTCGCCAGCTGAAAGAAGTGCCGCCTCAGGCGGGGCATGACGTCTATCTGACCCTCGACCTTAAGCTGCAGCAGTATATCGAAACCCTGCTGGCGGGCAGCCGTGCAGCCGTTGTGGTCACCGATCCTCGTACCGGCGGCATTCTGGCAATGGTGTCTATGCCCAGCTATGACCCGAACCTGTTCGTTGACGGCATTTCCAGTAAGGACTATTCCGGCCTGCTGAATGACCCGAACACGCCGCTGGTGAACCGCGCGACGCAAGGGGTTTATCCGCCGGCATCAACGGTTAAGCCGTACGTGGCGGTTTCTGCGCTGAGTGCTGGCGTCATTAACCGTAATACCAGCCTGTTTGACCCGGGCTGGTGGCAACTGCCTGGTTCAGATAAACGCTATCGTGACTGGAAAAAATGGGGCCACGGTCATCTGAACGTCACCAAATCGCTGGAAGAATCTGCGGATACCTTCTTCTATCAGGTGGCGTATGACATGGGGATCGACCGCCTGTCAGAGTGGATGAGCAAATTCGGTTACGGGCATTACACCGGCGTTGACCTCTCCGAAGAACGTTCTGGCAACATGCCAACGCGTGAATGGAAGCTGAAGCGCTTTAAAAAACCGTGGTATCAGGGTGACACCATTCCGGTGGGTATCGGCCAGGGCTACTGGACGGCAACACCGCTTCAGATGAACAAGGCCATGATGATCCTCATCAATGACGGCGTGGTAAAAGTGCCTCATCTGCTACAGAGCACGGTTGAAGACGGCAAAAAAGTGCCGTGGAACCAGCCGCATGAGGCCCCGGTGGGTGACATTCATTCCGGCTTCTGGGAAATTGCGAAAGACGGTATGTACGGCGTGGCAAACCGCCCGAACGGTACCGCGCATAAGTACTTCACCGGTACGCCGTACAAAGTGGCCGCAAAATCCGGTACTGCGCAGGTGTTCGGTCTGAAAGCCAACGAAACCTATAACGCGCACCGCATTGCTGAACGTCTGCGTGACCATAAGCTGATGACGGCGTTTGCCCCTTATGATAACCCGCAGGTTGCGGTGGCGATGATTCTGGAGAACGGCGGTGCCGGTCCAGCTGTAGGGACCATCATGCGCCAGATCCTTGACCACATTATGCTGGGTGATAACAACACCGAACTGCCGGCTGAAAACCCGGCCGCCGCTGCGGCGGAGGACCAATAATCATGACGGATAATCCAAATAAAAAATCGCTGTGGGACAAAATCCACATCGACCCAGCCATGCTGCTGATCCTGCTGGCCCTGCTGGTTTACAGCGCCCTGGTTATCTGGAGCGCCAGCGGCCAGGACATCGGCATGATGGAGCGCAAAATTGGCCAGATTGCCATGGGTCTGATCATTATGGTGGTGATGGCGCAGATCCCGCCGCGCGTCTACGAAGGCTGGGCGCCCTACCTCTACATCTTCTGTATTATTTTGCTGGTTGCGGTAGATGCGTTTGGCGCCATTTCAAAAGGGGCGCAGCGCTGGCTGGATTTGGGGATTGTCCGCTTCCAGCCCTCGGAGATTGCCAAAATCGCCGTGCCACTGATGGTGGCACGCTTTATCAACCGCGACGTCTGTCCGCCGTCTCTGAAGAATACCGCCATCGCGCTGGTGCTGATTTTCCTGCCAACGCTGCTGGTTGCGGCACAGCCTGACCTTGGCACCTCAATCCTTATCGCGCTCTCCGGCCTGTTTGTCCTCTTCCTGTCGGGCCTGAGCTGGCGCCTGATTGGCATCGCGGTGGTGCTGATAGCGGCGTTCATCCCTATTCTCTGGTTCTTCCTGATGCACGATTACCAGCGCCAGCGCGTCATGATGCTACTCGATCCGGAAACCGATCCGCTGGGCGCGGGCTATCATATTATTCAGTCGAAGATTGCAATTGGCTCCGGGGGCCTGCGCGGTAAAGGCTGGCTGCACGGTACGCAGTCGCAGCTGGAATTTTTACCGGAACGCCACACCGATTTTATCTTTGCCGTACTGGCGGAAGAGCTGGGGCTGGTTGGCATTCTGATACTTCTTGCGCTGTATGTCCTGCTGATCATGCGGGGATTGTGGATTGCAGCGCGTGCACAAACCACGTTTGGTCGCGTCATGGCTGGCGGGTTGATGCTGATTTTATTCGTTTATGTCTTCGTAAATATTGGTATGGTGAGTGGTATTCTGCCGGTGGTAGGCGTACCGCTGCCGCTGGTGAGTTACGGAGGCTCGGCACTGATCGTGTTGATGGCCGGGTTTGGTATCGTGATGTCGATCCATACCCACAGAAAAATGTTGTCAAAAAGCGTATAAAAATAAGGGGATCGGAATGCGTAAGCAGTGGCTGGGGATCTGCATCGCGGCAAGTTTACTTGCGGCCTGCACAAGTGATGATGGTCAGCAACAGGCAACCGTCGCGCCGCCGCAGCCTGCGGTGTGTAATGGCCCGATCGTTGAAATCAGCGGTGCCGATCCCGTTTATGAACCGCTGAATGCCAGTGCCAATCAGGATTACGAGCGCGACGGCAAAAGCTATAAAATTGTTCAGGATCCTTCCCGTTTCAGTCAGGCAGGCTTTGCCGCCATTTATGATGCCGAGCCAGGCAGTAACCTGACGGCTTCCGGGGAGGCGTTCGACCCAATGCAACTGACGGCGGCACACCCAACGCTGCCGATTCCGAGCTACGCCCGTATCACCAACCTGGCGAATGGCCGCATGATCGTCGTGCGTATCAACGATCGCGGCCCGTACGGGAATGACCGGGTGATTTCCCTCTCGCGCGCGTCTGCCGATCGCCTGAACACCTCGAACAACACCAAAGTTCGTATTGACCCGATTATCGTCGCGCAGGATGGTTCGCTCTCCGGACCGGGTACCGCGTGTACAACGGTGGCGAAACAGACCTATGCCCTTCCTGACCGCCCAAATCTTGACGGCGGAATGGGAAGCGTCTCGTCTCCGGCAGAGCCTGCTCAGCCGGGAGGAGAAATACGCCCGATTAGCAATGACACGCTGCAAAGCGAGGATGCTACCGGCGCGCCGGTAAAGAGTAGCGGCTTTCTTGGCGCACCGACGACCTTAGCCGCGGGCGTGCTGGAAGGCAGTGAACCCACTCCAGCCCCTGCTCCCGTCGCTACGCCAGCGACCCAGCCGGCTCCCGTAACGGCGCCAGCGGCCACGCAAAGTGCGGCGGTGGCGGCTCCAGCAGCGGCCAGCGGAAGCTATGTGGTTCAGGTAGGCGCAGTGAGCGATCAGGCCCGGGCCAAACAGTATCAACAGCGTCTGAGCCAGCAGTTTGGCGTACCAGGACGCGTTGAGCAGAACGGCGCGGTCTGGCGCATTCAGATGGGGCCGTTTGCCAGCAAATCGCAGGCAGCCTCCCTGCAGCAGCGTCTGCAGAATGAAGCTCAACTTCAGTCATTTATCGCTGTTGCGAAATAATTAACCGGCGGTATCCGAATTGTCAGTTAGTGTAAAACACATTCACAAACTCATGCTTAAAGTCGGATGCCTGCCTGAATAGCATTTGCTATAGTAAGGCACTTTTTTAATTCCATCACGGATGTCGTAGTTCTGACCATGAAGACCACTTTTTCTGCTCGTTTTGTGCAGCGCATGGCGCTGACCACGGCCCTTTGCGCGGCTGCTCTTTCTGCAGCTCACGCCGATGACCTGAATATCAAGACCATGATCCCTGGCGTTCCGCAAATCGATGCGGAATCCTACATCCTGATCGATTACAACTCTGGCAAAGTGCTGGCAGAACAGAATGCCGATGCCCGCCGTGATCCGGCCAGCCTGACCAAAATGATGACCAGCTACGTTATCGGCCAGGCGATGAAGGCAGGTAAATTCAAAGAATCGGATCTGGTCACCATCGGTAACGATGCGTGGGCAACCGGGAACCCTGTCTTCAAAGGTTCCTCTCTGATGTTCCTGAAGCCGGGTATGCAGGTTCCTGTTTCCCAGCTGATTCGTGGTATCAACCTGCAGTCGGGTAACGATGCCTGCGTGGCGATGGCCGATTTCGCCGCCGGTAGCCAGGATGCCTTCGTGGGTCTGATGAACAGCTACGTTACCGCGCTGGGTCTGAAAAACAGCCACTTCCAGACCGTACACGGCCTGGACGCAGACGGTCAGTACAGCTCCGCACGTGATATGGCCCTGATTGGTCAGGCGCTGATCCGCGATGTCCCTAACGAATACTCTATCTACAAAGAAAAAGAGTTCACCTTCAACGGGATTCGTCAGACCAACCGTAACGGTCTGCTGTGGGATAACAGCCTGAACGTTGACGGCATTAAAACTGGCCATACCGACAAAGCGGGCTACAACCTGGTGGCCTCTGCTACTGAAGGTCAGATGCGTCTGATCTCTGCCGTGATGGGCGGCCGCACCTTTAAAGGTCGTGAAACAGAAAGCAAGAAGCTGCTGACCTGGGGCTTCCGCTTCTTCGAAACCGTGAATCCACTGAAAGCAGGCAAAGAGTTTGCGTCTGAACCCGTCTGGTTCGGCGACAACGACCGTGCTTCTCTCGGCGTTGATAAAGACCTCTACCTGACCATTCCGCGCGGTCGTATGAAGGATCTGAAAGCCAGCTACGTGCTGAACAGCACCGAGCTGCACGCCCCGCTGCAGAAAAACCAGGTTGTAGGCACGATCAACTTCCAGCTGGATGGAAAAACGATCGATCAGCGTCCGCTGGTTGTCCTGCAAGAAATTCCTGAAGGCAATTTCTTCGGCAAAATCATTGATTACATTAAATTGATGTTCCACCACTGGTTTGGTTAAAAATTGAACACTTGAAAGTGTGATTTTGATCCCCATATACTAAGTATCCTGATAACTCCCACCTGACGTGGGAGTTATTATTTTTTGACGTTACGCCGGAGCTGACATGAAAACCAAACTTAACGAACTGCTTGAATTCCCTACCCCATTTACCTACAAAGTAATGGGTCTGGCGAAACCTGAGCTGGTTGATCAGGTGGTTGAAGTGGTACAGCGCCATGCGCCGGGTGACTACTCTCCGTCAGTAAAACCAAGCAGCAAGGGCAACTACCACTCGGTTTCTATCACCATCACTGCGACACACATTGAGCAGGTTGAGACGCTGTACGAAGAGCTCGGCAATATCGAAATCGTTCGTATGGTACTGTAGTCCCTTTGCGGTTACCCGGTTTGCCGGGTAACCCTTCTCCCCGCTGTGATATACTCCCCCCACACTTTTTGTCCCTCGTCTTCGGAGACGCAGTTTTGTATCAGGATAAAATTCTGGTCCGTCACCTCGGGCTGCAACCTTATGAGCCTGTCTCCCAGGCCATGCATGACTTCACCGATTCACGCGATGACAGCACCCCAGATGAAATCTGGCTGGTCGAACACCTGCCGGTGTTCACGCAGGGTCAGGCGGGTAAAGCAGAACATCTATTAATGACGGGAGATATCCCGGTTATTCAGAGCGATCGCGGCGGTCAGGTCACGTACCATGGGCCCGGGCAGCAGGTGATGTACGTCCTGCTCAATCTGAAGCGCAGAAAGCTGGGCGTGCGTGAACTGGTCACTTTACTGGAACAAACCGTCGTCAACACGCTGGCGGAATATGGTATTGACGCGCATCCGCGTGCCGATGCGCCGGGCGTTTACGTTGGGGAAATGAAGATCTGCTCCCTGGGGCTGCGTATTCGAAAAGGCTGCTCATTCCATGGCCTGGCATTGAATATTAATATGGATCTCGCGCCGTTCCAGCGCATAAACCCCTGCGGCTACGCCGGCATGGAAATGACGCAAATGCGCCAGTGGGTAGAAGCCGCTACGCCCGAACATATTCGTCCCGTGCTTTTGAAGAACGTGTTAGCGCTACTTAACAATCCCCCACACGAATATATCCCTGCTTAATATATCGTACAACAGGGCTCGATAATTTGACGGGCCACTGTTTATTTACCGCTTTTGCACTTTACAATAATCCACAGATTCTATATTTTCGAAGCGCCCGAATATTACCGCTACATATTATTTAGCCTCCAGCAAGCTCGGCAAACACGGCATAAGTAACGTGAGCAATTATCACACAACTGTTTGCTTTTGATAAACAAGTGATACAAAACCAACACTTTACGAATCTCTACAAGCATAATAAATAAATTCAACTATCATTCATATTGTGAATGTATACGGGGTGAAAGCGTGGAGTATAATAATTTACCAGCCAAACGACTGAATGAACCTGGTGGCGAAGACAAGCCGCAAATTTTTCGGACTTTACGTAATATTGATCTCAATTTACTGACTATTTTTGAGGCAGTATATGTCCATAAAGGTATCGTTAACGCTGCGAAAATTCTTAATCTCACGCCATCAGCAATAAGTCAGTCAATCCAAAAGCTACGCGCTATATTTCCTGACCCGTTATTTATCCGTAAGGGCCAGGGGGTAACGCCGACGGCTTACGCCACGCATCTCCACGAGTACATTAGCCAGGGGCTGGAGTCGATTCTGGGCGCACTGGATTTAACCGGGAGCTATGATAAGCAGAGAACCATCACCATCGGCTGCTCCCCTTCTGTGGGTGTGCTGGTGATGCCGGCGATCTTCCAGGCCGTGAAAGAGCATGCTCCGCAGCTCCTGCTTCGTAATGTGCCGCTCAATGAACCTGACATTCAGCTTGCCCAGTTCCAGACGGACCTGATTATTGAAAGCGGCAGCTTCAGTGCCAGAGCGCTGGGTCAAAATGTGCTCTATTCGGATAACCTGGTGCTGGTTTGCCGGCAGCAGCATCCGGTTCTCAGCGAACCGCTGACCATCGAAAACCTGCGCAACTACGACCACTCGTCTTTCATGACCGAAGGGCAGTCTAACCACGCCCTTCGTCAGCGTATTGATGAAATTTTCCCGGAACGTCAGATCAGCTTCAGCAGTTACAATATGTTTACCACCGCATCGCTGATTGGCAGCAGCGATATGCTGTGCGTTATGCCATCACGCCTGTACAGCCTGCTACAAAAATGCTGGCCGCTGGAGAGCATTCCACTCAGTCAGCTTAATGCGGAATCAATCGAGATTTCACTGCATTACAACAAGCTGAGTTTACGCGACCCGGTCCTGGAAAACGTCATCCGCATTATCCGTCAGGCCTTCTGACAGGTTTAGCCAGCACAAGCCCCTGCAACAGGCAGGGCGAAAGGCACAAAACAACAACTATTTTACAAATTGGCGATCTGGCAGGCTGCTTTAACGACCGTTTCAATGATATACTGCCTGTCGTTCGTTCAAAAATAGTTGATAAATACAACATTCCCTTGAATTGAAACGCTTTCCTTCGATATTCGCAACTGGAACACGCACGCTATGAGTAAACCCATTGTGATGGAACGCGGTGTTAAATACCGCGATGCCGATAAAATGGCCCTTATCCCGGTTAAAAACGTGGCTACAGAGCGCGAGGCGCTGTTAAGAAAACCGGAATGGATGAAAATCAAACTTCCGGCCGACTCTTCGCGTATCCAGGGGATCAAAGCGGCGATGCGCAAGAATGGCCTTCACTCCGTATGTGAAGAAGCCTCTTGTCCGAACCTTGCTGAATGTTTCAATCACGGTACCGCGACGTTTATGATTCTGGGTGCTATCTGTACCCGCCGCTGCCCGTTCTGCGATGTTGCTCATGGCCGTCCAGTCGCACCTGATGCTAACGAACCCCAGAAACTGGCGCAGACCATTGCTGACATGGCGCTGCGCTATGTGGTTATCACCTCCGTTGACCGTGACGATCTGCGTGACGGTGGTGCTCAGCACTTCGCCGACTGTATTACGGCCATTCGCGAGAAAAGCCCTAACATCAAAATCGAGACGCTGGTGCCTGACTTCCGTGGCCGTATGGACCGCGCGCTGGATATCCTGACAGCAACGCCGCCAGATGTGTTTAACCACAACCTGGAGAACGTGCCGCGTCTCTACCGTCAGGTCCGCCCGGGTGCTGACTATAACTGGTCTCTGAAACTGCTGGAGCGTTTCAAAGAAGCGCATCCGCATATTCCGACCAAGTCTGGTCTGATGGTGGGGCTGGGTGAAACCAATGAGGAAATCATTGAGGTGATGCGCGATCTTCGCCGCCACGGTGTGACCATGTTGACCCTGGGGCAGTATCTGCAGCCAAGCCGTCACCACCTGCCGGTACAGCGCTACGTTAGCCCGGACGAGTTCGATGAAATGAAAGCCGAAGCGATGGCGATGGGCTTCACCCACGCAGCCTGCGGCCCGTTCGTTCGCTCCTCATACCACGCCGATATGCAGGCAAAAGGCGAAGAAGTTAAATAATGCTGTAATATTCTTTTACAGTAATACAAAAAAACCGGCCTCATGAGCCGGTTTTTTTTTCGCAAGCCCTCAGGCGTTGCTGTCACTCTTTGTGAGAAAGCTTGTCTGCCGGGACGTCATCCTCGGCGCTTTTCTTCGCCGCTGCATCATCGTCGTTCATCGCTTTCTTAAAGCCTTTGATGGCAGCCCCCAGGTCACCACCCAGCGTGCGTAACTTCTTGGTACCAAACAGCAGGACGACCAGTGCGGCAACCACCAGCAGTTTGGTAATACTAATCTCACCCATAGATACCTTCTTTACTTAAAACAGGCTGCATTCAGCGCCAAAACCTGATTGTATTAACGGTCATTTAGCGCGTGCACACAATAGCAATCTGTAACAAGGTGAATCAAGCATTGTTGAAAAAAACATCACAATAATTGCGGTGGCGCAAACCGACGATTGCGAAGAACAGGTAGTTGCTGACGTGCAAGCGTAATTCTCTCTAAGTTTAGCTCCGCCACCAGCAAATGCGGGGCTTCAGCGGCGGCGGCGATCGTCACCCCCAGCGGATCGACCACCCTGCTTTGCCCGATGTTTTTCGTGCCACATTCCCCTGCGGCAACCACATAGCAGGTTGTATCCAGCGCACGCGCCGCAAGCAGCGTTGCCCAGTGGTGCTCTTTTAACTGCCCGCGAACCCACGCGGCAGGCAGTACCAGTACGTCCGCACCCTGCAGCGCCAGATGGAGCGCCAGCTCGGGAAAACGCAGGTCATAGCAGGTCATCAACCCGATCTTAAATCCGTCAATCTCCAGAAGCGTTGGGATACTGTCTCCGGGATCAACGCGCCGCGACTCCTGAATGCTGAACGCATCATAGAGATGCAGCTTGGTGTAGCGGGCGACAATGGCCCCGCTACGAATCGCCACCAGCGTATTGACTGCGCGACCCGGCGTTGAGGGAACATGGATCGTTAAGATCGTCGTCATCGTATTGCCCACGCTCTGGGCGAGCAGTTGCTGCAAGAACTCGCCGTCCAGCGGCTGCGCGGACTTCACCGATAAATCCGGGTCATTATCATCCCTGGCCAGCAGCGCTTCGGGGAGAACCAGCAGCGACGCGCCTTTCTGCCAGGCCTGCTTCATCAGGTTGACGCATGTTATCGCGTTCGCCTGCCAGTCAGGCGTGACCGCAAATTGCCCTACCGCAACATACATATTTGTCCCCTCATCATAAACGGCGTTAAACTCGCTTCTCTTACACATCAAATAGCAGGTATTTAGCGTGTTACAACTACTTTTAGCCGTTTTTATTGGTGGGGGAACGGGTAGCGTTGCGCGATGGTTTCTGAGTATGCGGTTTAATCCTCTTCATCAGGCGATTCCTATGGGGACACTGGCCGCTAACCTGATTGGTGCCTTTATCATTGGCATGGGTCTGGCCTGGTTTAACCGAATGACGCACATCGACCCGATGTGGAAAGTCCTGATTACGACGGGTTTCTGCGGCGGGTTAACCACCTTCTCGACGTTCTCCGCAGAAGTCGTGTTTCTCTTTCAGGAAGGCCGTATCGGCTGGGCACTGGCGAACATCGCGATTAACATGCTCGGCTCGTTTGCGATGACGGGGATCGCATTTTGGCTCTTTTCCTCCGCAAGCACGCATTAACCGTCGAACCGTTAATGTTGGCTTAATTTTTCTCTGTCACTCTGAATGCAGAACTGAACGAGGGTGACAGAATGAAACAGAGTCTGATGAGCGCAGGCATGGTGTTGTTAAGCGTGCTGATCGTTGCCAGCTTCCTGAAAATGTATCTGCTTGGCTGATTCAAAACGAAAAAAACCCGCTCAGGGAGCGGGTTTTGAAATTCTTGCTGACGCGTCTGAATTACAGAGCGATTACGTTAGCAGCAGAAGGGCCTTTGGCACCGTTAGTGATTTCGAACTCTACACGCTGACCTTCAGCCAGAGTTTTGAAACCATTAGACTGGATTGCAGAGAAGTGTACGAACACGTCTTTGCTGCCATCTTCAGGAGTAATGAAACCGAATCCTTTGGACTCATTAAACCACTTAACGTTACCTTTAATCTTAGACATCAAAATTACCTTTACATTAAAAAACGACACAAATGCTGTGTCGGTTACCAGTACATCAATTGTGGGACCTTTTGTCCAGCGGATCTTTGATAAAAAGTGACTAAAGTCGCGTTAATTTTCACTGGCAGATTTTTATCGTTTATGAATCAACGCCTGCGCGTTTTTTCACCGCAATGTAACGTTTTGTCAGTTAAAACTGAAAACGCATCCAGGCGAAGTAAACGTTTCCGTTGTTGTACGTACCCGGGATGTAGGTCATCTGGAACGTTGCGGGGCCATAGCCAATAGAGGCCAAAGGCAGCAGCACCGGGATCGGGATGTAGTTCCAGTTGTCACGTGCAGTGACCCCGGCGGTATAGCCCAAACCGACGTGGAAGTTCTCGTCCGCTAGCGGACGCCAGGTTTTCTCCCAACCATACCCCCCAATCGGCTCCCATTTATTAAACGAGTCTTTGAAGGCCATCAGATAGATGCCATGCCAGTTTCCCTTTTCGTCCCAGCGAGACTGACCAAAACCCGCGCCCCACGGACGCTCGTTGTATTTATCGGTTTTCTCTTTGTCATAAGCAAAACGCGCATGCCACGTTATTGCCGGAACATAGAGATCATAATGTTCAGGAGCCGTCCAGGTCTGGGAAACATTATCCGTAAAGGTGGAGAACCAGCCTTTGTCCGTCGCGTTGCCTTCTGCCTGTGCAACAGAAGAAAACGTTAACTGCCCAAAAATAAACAACAAAACAGAGAAAAATGTATTACGTACGATCACAATGCAATTACCATTCTTAGTATTCGAGGCAAAGTTTACCATAAAATAGTTGAATCAAGGCTTAACGGCATCGGCGTTATTCCTAATTATTCGGCCATTTTCCGGGAATATTCTTAAAGAAATCGGGAGATATGCTCAAATAAGCCTACAAGAGGTGTGCCTTTTTCCATTTAGCGTTCGTAATCAGTGACATGCGAAACCATACAAAACATTAACAATTTGTTATCATTATTGGGACACATTGCGCCATTTCTGATGGTCAAGACCCTCATGGTATAAATGTATGGGCCATGGCAAAAACACGCTTGTTCTGTTCTCTAGTCGTCTGTTTATTGATTTTAATCAGCAAGAACAGGCCATTTATTCGGCACATTTCATCCTTCTTTTTTTATTGATTTTTTGTGCTCCATTGCAGCAGAGATACAGGGGAAATCATGCTTACGCTATTCGAACTCCTTATTGGAGTCGTCGTCATTGTCGGTGTCGCACGCTACATCATTAAAGGCTACTCGGCCACGGGCGTATTATTTGTTGGCGGTTTAACGCTGTTGATTATCAGCGCACTGATGGGGCACCAGGTGTTACCTGCCAGCGCGACCAGCACCGGTTACACCGCTACAGATATTGTTGAATACATTAAAATATTGCTCATGAGCCGCGGCGGCGATCTGGGCATGATGATCATGATGCTGTGTGGTTTTGCGGCCTACATGACCCACATCGGCGCCAACGACATGGTCGTTAAACTTGCCTCAAAACCCCTGCAGTACATTAACTCGCCGTATCTGCTGATGGTCGCCGCCTATTTCCTCGCCTGCCTGATGTCGCTGGCCGTTTCGTCGGCTACCGGACTTGGCGTACTGCTGATGGCCACGCTGTTCCCGGTCATGGTGAACGTCGGTATCAGCCGCGGCGCGGCAGCAGCCATTTGCGCGTCTCCGGCCGCGATTATTCTTTCCCCTACCTCCGGCGACGTCGTGCTGGCGGCAAAGGCAGCGGAGATGTCGCTCATCGACTTCGCCTTTAAAACCACGCTGCCGATCTCCATTGTTGCCATTGTCGGCATGGGTATCGCGCATTTCTTCTGGCAGCGCTATCTCGATAAGAAAGAAAACATCAGCCATGAAATGATGGACGTGAGTGAAATCACCACTACCGCTCCCGCGTTTTATGCCATTCTGCCCTTCACGCCGATTATCGGGGTGCTGATTTTTGACGGCAAATGGGGCCCGCAGCTGCACATCATCACCATTCTGGTTATCTGCATGCTGCTGGCTGCCGTGCTGGAATTTGTGCGTGGTTTTAACACGCAAAAGGTGTTCTCGGGTCTGGAAGTTGCCTAT
Source organism: Enterobacter sp. PL_is379 (assembly GCF_055817355.1). Lineage (NCBI taxonomy): Bacteria > Pseudomonadati > Pseudomonadota > Gammaproteobacteria > Enterobacterales > Enterobacteriaceae > Enterobacter > Enterobacter sp. PL_is379. Next base: position 88,305 of record NZ_JBVPGT010000033.1, on the reverse strand, counting down.
CGCGGTATGGCGGATGCCTTCGCTGGCGTGGTGATGCTGCTGGTGGCAGCGGGCGTTTTTGCCCAGGGTCTGAGCACCATCGGCTTTATCCAGAGCCTGATCTCGATCGCCACCTCGTTCGGATCGGCCAGTATTATCCTGATGCTGGTTCTGGTGGTGCTCACCATGCTGGCGGCGATGACCACGGGTTCCGGTAATGCGCCTTTCTACGCTTTCGTCGAGATGATCCCGAAACTGGCTCACTCCTCTGGTATTAACCCGGCCTATCTCTCCATACCCATGCTGCAGGCGTCAAACCTGGGCCGTACCATCTCCCCGGTATCAGGCGTGGTTGTCGCCGTTGCCGGGATGGCGAAAATCTCACCATTCGAAGTGGTAAAACGTACCTCAGTGCCCGTTATGGTTGGCCTGATTATCGTGATTATCGCCACGGAAGTGCTGGTTCCCGGCGCGGCCTAAGCTAAATTAGGGATATCCAAAAAGCGCCTGCGGGCGCTTTTTATGCTTTAATAACCCTCAGAAATTAATCACGCTCATTCGATCAGGAAATCATATGTTCAGGAAGGATATCGTCATCCCGTCTGGCGCAATGGCGCTTGCACTCTGTATCTTCTCCGCACAGGCGGAACCGCTGAAGGCAACCCAATATGGCGATTTCGATCGCTATGTGCTGGCTTTGTCCTGGCAAACCGGGTTTTGTCAGAGCATGGTTGAGCGCAACCGTAATGAACCTGACGAATGTCGCCTGCAAAAAGAGCGCGAGAATAAAGCCGATTTTCTGACCGTGCACGGGTTATGGCCCGGCCTGCCGAAATCTATTGCCGCACGCGGCGTGGATGACCGTCGATGGATGCGTTTTGGCTGCGCCACACGCCCCATTCCGAACATGCCGGAAGTGAAGGCCAGCCGCAAATGCGAAGCCGCCGAAACCGGGCTGTCGCTTTCCGCTGCCGCAAAGCTCAATGACGTGATGCCGGGCGCGGGCGGGAATTCCTGCCTGGAACGCTACGAATATGCCAAACATGGCGTCTGCTTTGGTTTTGACCCGGATGCCTATTTCGGCACGATGGTACGGATGAATCAGGAGGTTAAAAACAGTGCGGTCGGAAAATTCCTCGCCGATAACTACGGGAAATCCGTCAACCGTAGTGATTTTGACAGCGCCGTGGCCAAAAGCTGGGGCAACGAGAACGTCAAAGCGTTCAAGCTGACCTGCAACGGCAATCCGGCGTATCTCACCGAGATGCAGATTTCGCTGAAGGCAAACGCCATTAACAACCCGCTTTCTGCGACCTCATTTGCCCCGCAGCCACATCCGGGTAACTGCGGAAATCAATTCGTGATTGATAAAGCCGGCTACTGATCCGCGCCCGGGCGCACCATATCAAACCGGTTTTCATCGCTGATACCATAGTACGCCGTCGGCCCACCCGCACGCAGGATGGGCTGCGCTTTCGCCGTCTGGTATATCCCCTCTTCCAGCAGCGTTTCGGCAATATGGATACCGACCACCTCCCCCAACACCAGCCACGTGTCCACCGGCGTACCGTCGGCACCGGTAAGCTGAATGCACTGCGACAGTCGACACTCAAAATTCACCGGGCTTTCTGCAACGCGTGGGGCGTTAACCAGCTGGCTGGCCGCTGGCGTAAGTCCGGCAAAGCTAAATTCATCCCGGTCGTGGGGAAGCATCGCGGAGGTTTGGTTCATCGCTTGCGCGAGATCGCGCGTCGCCAGATTCCAGACAAACTCTTTTGTCTCAGTAATATTACGCACGCTGTCCTTCCAGCCGTTGCTGGAAAAGCCGATGATCGGTGGGCGATAGTTAAAGCAGTTAAAGAAGCTATACGGCGCAAGGTTCAGTTGACCGGCCTTATCGCATGAGGAGATCCAGCCTATCGGACGTGGACCAATAATGGCGTTCAGCGGGTCATGCGGCAGGCCGTGTCCCTGAGACGGTTGATAGAAGTACATAGTGCTCTCTCGTTGGCGGGCAACGCCCGGATTCAGGACACTCAGCGTAACGTATTCCGCCAGGAATGAAGACTGAATAAATTTCAGCGAAAATTCATATGGACCATGAATGTGACTTTCATCACTTCAAACTTGCGCGCTCAGCCAGTATCATCGGGAGAGTTAAACCCTCGCTGCCAGACGGCGAGGGTTTTCTTTTGGATCAGTTTCTGCGTTAGACGCAGCATTAACGACATGGAGTAAAAAATGTCCAGACCTACCATTATCATCAATGAGCTCGACGCAGAACGTATCGACAGGCTGCTGGAAAAAGCGGAATTTGCCTCGCTCCCCGTGGCCGACGCCCTGAATGAGGAGCTCGACCGGGCACAGATGTGCACGCCTGAGACGATGCCGCATGACGTAGTCACTATGAATAGCCAGGTGAAATTCCGCAATCTGACCACCGGTGAAGAGCTGACCCGCACGCTGGTTTACCCGGCGCAGATGACCGACAGCAGCGCACAGCTTTCTGTGCTTGCGCCTGTGGGTGCCGCACTGCTGGGACTGCGTACGGGGGATACGATCCACTGGGAATTGCCGGGCGGCGCTTCGACCCATCTGGAAGTGCTGGAGCTGCTCTACCAGCCAGAAGCCGCAGGCGATTACCTGCGTTAATCTCTTCTGAATAAGCGACTACCCGCTTTGCACAGAGGATGCCACCGCATCCTCTTTCCGCAAATTCACACGATTTTCCTATACCGCGCAAAATGGCCTTAATCCACGCTTAATCTGTTTTGGTGCCGCGGGGACGGTCATGAGTGAGATAGGCGTTATCACACTTATCTTTCTGATTTTTGTGGCGATTATCGTCACGGCCGTGCTCTATCTTGAACGCCACTGGTAAGCGAACATTCTCAGGCCACCCCACCCGGGAAGGCGTTCACCAGGCCCTTAACGGTCTGCTCTGCGGCCTCAGGCGTTTCTGCGCCCGGGACCAGAATCACCTTCCGGCACTCCTCCTCCCGTTTTTCGAAAATCTTATAGGCGCGTTCCGCATCCGCAAGGGGGAGATAATGGGTCACGATCTCTTCCGGCGTAAGCAGCCCTTTTTCGATCAGCGGTAACAGTTCACCCAGCCAGGCATGGACGTGCGTCTGACCCATCTTAAACGTCAGCCCCTTATCAAAGGCATCGCCAAACAGGAAGCCATGGATAAACCCGGCGTACACGCCGGGTACGCTAACTACCCCACCGCGCCGAACGGCAGCAATGCATTGACGCAACGCTTTGCCGCTGCTGCCTTCAATTTTAAGATTGCTGAGGATCGTTTCCGTGGTGCTGCCTTTCGCTTCAAACCCTACCGCATCAATCACGGCGTCAACGCCGCGCTGGCCCGCGGTCAGCTCGATGATTTTTTCCGCGGCGTCGTTGTCATCATCAAAGTTGATGGGAATTGCGCCGTATCGTGCCTCGGCAAATCGTAACCGGTACGGATGGTGATCGATAACAAAGATCTGCTCAGCCCCCAGCAGCCGCGCGCAGGCAATGGTCAGTAGCCCCACCGGCCCGGCGCCGAAAACGGCTACGCTTGAACCTTTTGCAATCTGCGCATTTTTTGCCGCCTGCCAGGCCGTGGGCAAAATGTCGGAAAGGAAAAGTGCCTTATCATCAGAAAGAAGCTGCGGGACTTTAAACGGTCCGACGTTACCTTTTGGCACGCGAACGTATTCCGCCTGTCCCCCCGGCACACCGCCGTAGAGGTGGCTATAGCCAAACAGCGCGGCCGGCGCGGGGATTTGCTTTTTGTTCAGCGCGGCACCCTGCCCGGCGTTGGTATTCTCACAGGCCGCGTATTGCTGCAGACGACAAAAGAAACAGTCCCCGCAGGCGATGACAAAGGGGATCACCACGCGATCGCCTTTTTGCAAATTCTTTACCTCTGCACCGCACTCAACGATTTCCCCCATAAACTCATGGCCAAAAATATCGCCGTGCTGCACCTTCGGGATCTTTCCGCGATAGAGATGCAAATCGGAGCCGCAGATCGCCGTGGCCGTGACGCGCAGAATGATATCGTCGGGCTGTTCGATGATGGGGTCAGGGACATTCTCGACGCGAACATGGTGTGGACCGTGATACGTAAGTGCTTTCATGCGACCTCCGAAAGGTTCCAGGTAAGTCTATAAGGGTAGCTACCCCTGAAGGTCTGCCCCGTAATACGGTTCTTTTGAGATTTATCCTGGCGAGATAAGAAAACTGACGGGGCGCTTACAGAAACCATTAATATTTTGTGGTCGAATGAGTACAGCGTTTATAAACAAGGAGAAACGGGTATGTATCAGAGAATCATTATGCCGGTTGATGTTTTTGAGATGGAGTTGAGCGACAAGGCCGTTCGCCACGCGGAGTTCCTGGCGCAGCAGGACGGTGTCATCCATCTGTTGCACGTGCTCCCGGGCTCCGCCAGCCTGAGCCTTCACCGCTTTGCTGCCGATGTGCGCCGCTTCGAGGAACATTTGCAGCATGAAGCGGAAACGCGCCTGCAAACCATGGTCAGCCACTTCAGTATTGACCCTTCACGGATCAAAACGCACGTCAGATTCGGCAGCGTACGTGATGCGGTAAATGAACTGGCGAACGAGCTGAAGGCAGACGTGGTGGTCATCGGTTCGCGCAACCCTTCCATTACCACACATCTGCTGGGCTCTAACGCCTCCAGCGTGATCCGCCACACACACATACCGGTGATGGTCGTAAGATAAAAAAAGAGGCCACCTTTCGGTGGCCTCTCGCTATTGCAGGTATCGCCTTACTTTCTTTTCTTATGCGGTTTTGGTGCGAATCAGATAGTCAAACGAACTCAGCGACGCCTTCGCCCCTTCGCCCGTGGCGATGATGATCTGTTTGTACGGCACGGTAGTACAGTCACCCGCCGCAAACACGCCCTTCACGCTGGTTTCACACTTCGCATCGATGATGATTTCGCCCATGCGGTTGCGCTCAATCGCGCCTTCCAGCCAGGTGGTGTTTGGCAGCAGACCAATCTGCACGAAGATCCCTGAAAGCTGAACGCTGTGCACGTCGCCGCTCACGCGGTCGCGGTATTCCAGACCGGTCACCTTGCTGCCGTCGCCCTTCACTTCCGTGGTCTGCGCGTTCAGTATGATGTCGACGTTTTTCAGGCTGCGAACTTTGTCCTGCAGAACCTGGTCGGCCTTCATCTCTGGTGCGAACTCCAGAAGGGTGACGTGTTCAACAATCCCCGCCAGGTCGATAGCCGCTTCCACGCCGGAGTTACCGCCGCCGATCACCGCCACGCGTTTACCTTTAAACAGCGGGCCGTCGCAGTGCGGGCAGTAGGTCACGCCTTTGGTGCGATACTGATCTTCACCCGGGACGTTCATGTTGCGCCATTTCGCACCGGTGGCAATGATGATGCTGCGTGCTTTCAACACCGCGCCGGAGGCGGTTTCAATGTGGTGTAAACCACCCTCAACCGCAGCAGGTACCAGCCTGCTGGCGCTCTGGCTGTCGATAACGTCCACGTCGTAGTCGCTGACGTGCGCCTTCAGCGCCCCCGCCAGCTTCTGACCTTCGGTTTTCGGCACGGAGATATAGTTTTCAATGTCCACGGTATCCAGTACCTGGCCACCGAAGCGCTCGCCCATCAGGCCAGTGCGGATCCCTTTACGCGCGGAGTACACTGCCGCCGCCGCGCCCGCCGGACCGGAACCGACGATCAGCACGTCGTAGGCATCGCGTTTGTTCAGCGCTTCTGCGGCACGTTTTTCGGCACCGGTATCCACTTTGGCGACGATTTCCGTCAGCGTCATACGACCCTGACCGAATTCCTGACCGTTCAGATACACCGCCGGAACGCCCATCACGTTGCGATCGGTGATTTCATTCTGGAAGGTACCGCCGTCAATCGCCGTGTGCTTAATGCGCGGGTTCAGGACCGACATCAGGTTCAGCGCCTGCACCACGTCCGGACAGTTGTGGCAGGAGAGCGAGTAATAGGTTTCAAACTCGAAATCGCCGTCGATATCGCGGATCTGCTCCAGCAGCGCCTGCGCCTCTTTCGACGGATGACCACCGGTCCACAGCAGCGCCAGCACCAGCGAGGTAAATTCGTGACCCAGCGGCGAGCCGGCAAAGCGCGGCCCCAGCTCAGAGCCTGGGTTCGTAATCAGGAAAGAAGGCTTACGGACGTTAAGCGAGTTATCTTCTTTGAAGGTCACTTTTGGCGACAGTTCGGCGATCTCAACCAGCAGTTCCTTGATCTCTGCCGATTTCGCGCTGTCGTCCAGCGTGGCAATCAGCTCAACGGGTTTGGTCAGTTTCTCAAGATAGGCCTTGAGCTGGGTTTTCATATTAGTGTCGAGCATTATTCTTCCCTCTCTTAAAACGTCATCATGCAAGCTGCCTTTAACGGGCGGCCTGAATGCAACTTGCATCATGGTGCTGGAATGAAATGGGCGCGGGGGGCGCCCATTGATTGCCGGGTGGCACTTCGTTTACCCGGCCTACGATACTGTAGGCCTGTGCAAGCGCAGCCCCGCCAGGCTTTACAGACTTAGATCTTGCCGACCAGGTCTAAGGATGGAGCGAGAGTCGCTTCGCCTTCTTTCCATTTCGCCGGGCACACTTCGCCTGGGTGAGAAGCCACGTACTGCGCTGCTTTCACTTTACGCAGCAGGTCAGACGCATCACGGCCGATACCTTCAGCGGTAACTTCGATAGCCTGGATAATACCCTGCGGGTCAACAACGAAGGTGGCGCGGTCAGCCAGGCCTTCATCTTCACGCATGTTGTCGAAGTTACGGGTCAGGGCGCCAGTCGGGTCGCCGATCATCGCATATTTGATTTTTGCAATGGTTTCAGAGCTGCTGTGCCATGCTTTGTGGGTGAAGTGGGTATCGGTAGACACAGAGTAAACGTCTACGCCCAGCTTCTGCAGTTCGTCATAATGGTCAGCCACGTCGCCCAGTTCGGTCGGGCAAACGAAGGTGAAGTCAGCCGGATAGAAGAAGAAGACGCTCCAGCGACCTTCGGTATCTTTCTCGGTTACTTCGATGAACTCACCGTTTTTGAACGCCTGGTTTTTGAAAGGTTTAATTTTAGTGTTAATCAAAGACATCTGTACTTCCTCCGTGTTTTCGTTGAGATGTAAGGTAACCAACTTTATCCATCGGGGCTAATGCGTATGCTTTATCAAATCAATCAGCCAAACCTTACAACGTCGACAAGACAACAAGGTGAACCTTTTACAGGAAAGCCTGAAAGTAAAAAGGCCGCCTCAACGGGCGGCCCTGATACCTGAATTCCCCGCAGGTACATTCAGTGCCAGCCGAAGCTGGCGTTGCGTTGCGCTCTACAACCCTTTATATCAAGGGGTAACAGCCCTTTGATTACACCACCCGTTCAGGAATTGGGCAATCCATAAGAGAGGTATTCCTGCCTATGGCTGCGATAGGTTTTGCCAAACATCATTTCGGGACGTTATAAATTTATTTTCATTATAAAAATACCTCAATATATAAATGACAATTGTTATTTAAAATGCTCACTCCAACATCTGAGATAAAATTATCTTAATGTTCCTTGAAGCACTATTTCAATAATCTGGCGTCATGATATATTAAGGTGAATTTAATTTAAATTTAAGAGGGTTAATCGAAAGGATTGTAAATGGTTAACTTCAAACTATAGTTATCAGTGATGTGATAACCACAGCAAACACAGCATCCTCAGGACGAAACATGGCAAACCTCTACGACCTTAAAAAATTCGATCTTAATCTGTTAGTCATTTTCGAGTGCATTTATCAACATCTTAGTATCAGTAAAGCCGCCGAGACGCTGTATATCACACCCTCTGCCGTGAGTCAGTCACTGCAACGCCTGCGAGGACAACTCAACGATCCTCTGTTTATCCGTTCCGGTAAAGGGATCACGCCCACGACCGTCGGCGTCAATTTGCATCATCATCTGGAACAGAACCTGAACCAGCTTGAGCAGACTATCAATATCATGCACAGCAGCGGGTTGAAGAAGAATTTTGTCATTTACTGCCCGCAGTTTATGAGCACCAAAACGATGCTTGAGCCAATGAAACTGCTCATGAACAAGTATAACTATTCGATTGAATTACATGATGTTTTTCTTGCCCCTGATTCAGCAGAAGATCTCCTGGCTTACCGAAAAGCCGACCTGATATTTTCTTTTTCCTCCTCAAGCAGCCGCTCAATTGCCTCCAGCCTTTTCCATAAGCTGCCTTTTGTGCTCGTTTGCCGGAATGATCATCCCCGCTTGAGCGGAAATCCCACGCGTGAAGAGATTCTGAATGAACAGTTCACCGCCTACCTGAGCGATGAGAACAGCGTCAAAGACTACCAGGAAAAAGCCGAGAGCCTGTTAACCGAAAGAAATATCGTTTATCGAAGCGACTCTTTTATATCCCTTCTGTCGGTGATCAGTTCATCCGACCTCATAGGGTTAGCGCCCACGCCGGCCTTTGAACAATATGGTCCAGCGCTTAACCTGCGCAAAGTAGAGACAGACATTCAATTTCCCAGCATTGATATTTATATGATGTATAATCGCTCCGCACTGAATAGCTCAGCATTCGCGAGTTTTATTGAAGAAATAACTTTACCGTGAGATGTTAGCGTGGTTTTCACACAGGATGGGAACCACCTTTTCCAGAAACATACACCATCGTTATATAAACATTCAGCATTAACTTTATACACATCATAAATTATTGACTGATATCATTCTCACTCTAGTATTGACACTAACGTCTGGTATTTATTCCTCAGGATGAGAACAAATATGTCAATTTATAAGTATCCTCTTAATCAGGATGTTCTTTCTGCGGCTCAGGAACGAATAAAATGGACTCTCGAAAATTTACCGAGGATCTGTGTCTCTTTTTCAGGAGGTAAAGACTCCACCACCATGCTGCACCTGGTTGCCCGGCAGGCGCGACAGATGAATATAAAAATAGACGTTCTCTTTATCGACTGGGAAGCGCAGTTTAGCCATACCATCACCCATGTTGAACGTATGCGAGAGTTATACAGCGATATCATCGGCCATTTCTGGTGGGTCGCGCTTCCCCTGACAACGCAAAATTCCCTGTCGCAATTTCAGCCGGAATGGCAATGCTGGGAACCCGGCACCCGATGGGTCCGCCAGCCCCCTGACGGTGCGATAACCGATCCCGCTTTTTTTCCCTTCTACCAGCCCGGCATGACGTTTGAAACTTTTGTTCGCAGCTTCTCCGACTGGTTCTCTCGCAATCGCCCGGCGGCGGTGATGATTGGCATCCGCGCCGATGAATCTTACAACCGTTTTCTGGCTATCGCGTCAGCGCGTAAACAACGGTTTGCCGATGATAAACCCTGGACAACCGTCGCCCCGGGGGGACATGCCTGGTATATCTACCCTCTCTATGACTGGAAAACCGCCGATATCTGGACCTGGTTCGCCAAATCGGGATGTTGCTATAACCCACTCTATGACCTGATGTTCCAGGCTGGCGTGCCGCCCCGCTATATGCGTATTTGTGAGCCCTTTGGTCCAGAGCAGCGTCAGGGATTATGGCTCTACCATGTTGTTGAGCCCGATCGCTGGGCGGCCATGTGCGAGCGCGTGAGCGGCGTACGCAGCGGAGGAATTTACGCCGGGCACGATAACCACTTTTATGGTCACCGGAAAATCCTGAAACCCGATCACCTCTGCTGGCGCGAATATGCCCTGCTGCTGCTCGACAGCATGCCGCAAAATACGGCTGAGCATTACCGCAATAAAATCGCCATTTATCTGCGCTGGTATCAGAAGAAAGGCATAGAGGATATTCCCGACACCCAGGACGGTGATATTGGTGCCAAAGACATTCCCTCATGGCGCCGTATTTGCAAGGTTATCCTTAATAACGACTACTGGTGCAGAGCGCTGTCGTTCAGCCCAAATAAACCCAAACATTATCAGCGCTACAGTGAAAGAGTGAAGGCGAAACGCAAGGAGTGGGGCATATTATGCGACAACGATTAATCACCGAGATCGAAACGTACCTTCAGTCTCTTCCCGAAGAGGATCGGATTAACGCCATCAATGCTTTTCGTGAAGCGATCCATCGAAACAGTCCTTTTCGTGAGCAACCGATAGACTGCGTGCTTTGGATCAAACAGGACGCGATTACCGCTAACGACTACAACCCCAATAACGTTGCCCCTCCAGAAAAACGGCTGCTCGCCAGGTCGCTGGAACTCGATGGATTCACCCAACCTCTTGTCGTGACGGAAAGTGAACCGCAACATTACGAAATTGTGGATGGTTTCCACCGCCATGAAATCGGCAAAAATCGGGCGGCGTTAAAGCGTCAGCTCAGGGGATATCTCCCCGTCACCTGCCTGCGCCAGGACCGACAGGAAAAGCATGACCGTATGGCCGCCACGATCCGTCACAATCGGGCGCGGGGTCGGCACCAGATTAACGCCATGTCAGAGATCGTGCGCGAACTGGCACAGCTCGGCTGGAATGATGAGCGAATTGGCAAAGAGCTCGGAATGGACAGCGACGAGGTGCTGCGCCTCAAGCAAATCAACGGTCTGCTGGCGCTGTTTGCAGACCGTCGCTATTCCGAAGCCTGGACGGTGAAATAATCAGAGCGTGTTCAAACGCTCTGCCGCCGCCAGCAGCGTCGATTCCTGCTTGGCAAAGCAAAGACGGATCAGCTTGTGTGGGAAGGGATCGGCGCAGAATACCGACAGCGGAATGGCGGCCACTCCCACCTCTTTTGTCAACCACTGGCAAAAGCTGACGTCATCCAGATCGGAAATCGCGCTGTAGTCCGCGAGCAGGAAATAGGTTCCTTCAGACGGCAAAATTTCCAGGCGGCTTTTACTCAGCGCCGTCACGAACAGATCCCGACGTTCACGGTAGAAACGCGGCAGCGCGCGATAATGCTCGGGCTCCGCGCGCAGCATATCCGCCAGCGCCAGCTGAGCCGGCGTGTTCACGGCAAAGGTCAGGTACTGATGCACCTTGCGCAGCTCAGCGCTAATGGCGGCCGGTGCGACGCAATAACCCACTTTCCAGCCGGTCATATGGTAGGTCTTACCGAACGATGAGACGGCGATAGCGCGCTCGCGAAGCTGCGGATGGGCCAGCACGCTGGCGTGTCCCTCTTCTGCAAAGCAGATGTGCTCGTAAACTTCATCGCTCAGCACGTAAATTTCACGTTCAGCAATGGCCTGCCACAGCGCGGCGAAGTCCGTTTTCTGCCACACCGTCGCCGACGGATTGTGCGGGGTATTCAGGATCACCAGACGGGTTTTATCACTCAGCAGCGCAGCAAATGCCTGCCAGTCAGGGCGGAAATGCGGTGGCTGTAACGCCACGCGTTTCACCACGCCGCCGGAGAGTTCAACCGCAGGCGCATAGCTGTCGTAGCTCGGGTCAAAGCAGATGACTTCATCGCCCGCCCGCACCAGGGCGGTGATGGCCGCATACAGCGCTTCGGTCGCCCCTGCCGTCACCGTGATGTCGCTGTTGGCATCGGGCTTATGGCCGTACAGCTCAGCCGTTTTGTCCGCAATGGCTTCCCGCAGCGCCTGCACGCCCGTCATCGGCGCATACTGATTCGCTCCCTGCGCCACGTGGTACGCCAGACGCTCCTGCAGATAGGTCGGCCCGTCGAAATCCGGAAATCCCTGAGAAAGGTTAATGGCGTTGTGCTGCTGCGCCAGGGCGCTCATCTGCGTAAAGATGGTGGTACCGAGATTGGGAAGTTTACTTTGCGGAATCAATGCGTTAATGCTCATTGTGCTGTGCCTGCTTGTAATACTTATGTTGCTGCCACTATAACACGATGTTAGTCTTTGGCAATCAAGACGCTTAGACGTCTAAACAATATGAATATTCCTGTCCGAGAGGGTAAAAGGAAAATGACAGACAACCTGCAACTCACGCATCTGGTCGACGCCTGCCGCTGGATTGGCGCCAAAGGCTGGGCACCCGCCACCGGGGGCAATATGTCGGTGCGTCAGGACGAACGCCTCTGCTGGCTCAGCGAATCGGGCAAAGACAAAGGCAGCCTGACGACGGAAGATTTTCTCCAGGTGGAGATCGCCACCAACCGCGCGCCGTCTGGCCGCAGACCGTCGGCGGAGACCGGGCTGCACACCCTTATCTATCGTCTGTTTCCTGAGGCCAACGCAGTCCTGCACGTTCATACCGTCAACGCCACGGTGCTGTCCCGTCTGGTCAAAGAAGCCGAGCTCAACATCAGCGGCTTTGAGATGCAAAAATCCCTCACCGGGCAGACCACGCATCTGGATACGGTGGCTATCCCGGTCTTCGATAACGATCAGGATATTGACGCCCTCGCCTCGCGAATCGCCCATTACGCGCAGGAACGTCCGCTTAATTATGGTTTTCTTCTGCGCGGCCATGGCTTAACCTGCTGGGGACGCGATGTGGCCGAAGCCCGCCGTCATCTGGAAGGACTGGAATTCCTGTTTGAATGTGAAATGCGTTTACGACAACTGGAGAGAGTATGATTCGCGCGATTGTGACGGATATTGAAGGCACCACCAGCGATATTCGTTTTGTCCATGATGTTTTGTTCCCCTACGCGCGTGAGCGGCTGGCGGCCTTCGTGACCGCGCAGCAGTACGCCGAGCCGGTCACATCCATTCTGGACAACCTGCGTGATGAAATCGGTAATCCGCACGCCAGCGTCAGCGAGCTTATCGACGCCCTGTTTGCCTTTATGGATGAAGACCGCAAATCTACCGCGCTAAAAGCGCTACAGGGGATCATCTGGCACGACGGCTACGTTAACGGCGACTTTACCGGCCATCTCTACCCGGACGTGCTGCCCGCGCTGGAAAAATGGAAAGCGCAAGGGATTGATCTCTATGTTTATTCCTCTGGCTCCGTTGCTGCGCAGAAACTGTTATTTGGCTACAGCGACGAAGGTGATATTACTCATCTGTTCAGCGGCTATTTCGACACCCACATCGGCGCCAAGCGCGAGGTGCAGTCGTATCAGAACATTGCGGCGCAAACGGGCATCGCCCCGTCGCAGATCCTGTTCCTCTCCGATATTCATCAGGAGCTGGACGCGGCTGAACAGGCAGGTTTTCGCACCCTGCAGCTGATTCGCGGCGATGATGACGGCGCAAGCCACCACCATCAGGTCCACCAGTTTGACGAGATTAACCCGGAGCAGATCCCTTCATGAGCGCATTGACCATTTATTCCGATAAAGACGCCAGTCAACACCAGTTGCACAGTACCGATGCCGCCGAGATCGCCCAACAGCTCAACGCGAAAGGCGTACGGTTTGAACGCTGGGCGGCGGATCGCGATTTAGGACACGATCCCGCGCCTGAAGCCGTGATCGCGGCGTATCAACATGCGATCGACAAACTGGTCTCAGAGAAGGGTTACCAGAGCTGGGACGTGATCAGCCTGCGTGCCGACAATCCGCAGAAAGAGGCGCTGCGCGCGAAGTTCCTGAACGAACACACCCACGGCGAGGACGAAGTACGCTTTTTCGTGGAAGGCGCGGGCTTGTTCTGCCTGCACATTGGCGATGAGGTGTATCAGGTGCTGTGCGAGAAAAACGACCTGATTTCCGTTCCTGCGGGCACGCCGCACTGGTTTGATATGGGCTCAGAGCCGAACTTTACGGCGATTCGTATTTTCGATAATCCGGAAGGCTGGGTGGCCCAGTTTACGGGTGATGCGATCGCGGACGCGTATCCACGGCTGGCATAGGTAAAAGCAAAACGGCAGCTATAGCTGCCGTTTTTAGTGTTTGCTCCCTCTCCCTGTGGGAGAGGGTCGGGGTGAGGGCATCAGGCCGCTCGAGCTTCAACGCTCCAGTCCCTTCACATACTCCACCAGCTGATCCAGCACAATCCCCCACCCTTCGTGGAAGCCCATCTGCTCGTGCTGCTCGCGGATTTCCTTCGTGGGGTGACGCGCAATCGCCGTATAGCGCGTTTTGCCCTCCCCGACATCTTCCAGCAATAAAATCGCCGTCATAAACGGCTTCTCGGCCGGTTTCCAGCCTTCGGTATAGCCGTCGGTAAAGACCAGCTTTTTCCCCGGGTCGATTTCAAGGAACACACCCCGGTTATCCATCCGCTGACCGTCCACCTCAAACACGGTGTTGAACCGTCCGCCCACCCGCAGATCGAGGTCGCATTCGGTCACCTTATGGGGAGCAGGAATGAAGAAGTTTTTGATGTGTTCGGGCGTAGTCCAGCAAAGCCACAGCAGGTCGCGCGGGGCATCCACCACGCGCTCCAGTTTTAAGTCTGTTTCAGGATCGAGCGTCACGATATTGTCCTCTTAAGGGAACCCCTTAAAGGATAGCCGGACTCAGGCGAATTTCCCGTTTGCCACCGCTTCCGGCGTGACCACGCCCGTATCCAGCACCCAGCCGCTAATCAGCGAGGCAGGGGTAACGTCAAACGCCGGGTTATAAACCCGTGCATCTTCCGGCGCCCACTGCACCGCGCCAAAGCTTCCGGCTACGCCCGTCACCTCGCTGGCGGCGCGCTGCTCAATCGGGATCGCGTCGCCGTTCGGGCAGTCCGGATCGAGGGTCGTTTGCGGCGCGGCCACGTAGAACGGAATGCCGTGGAACTTCGCCAGCACCGCCAGGGAATAGGTGCCGATCTTGTTCGCCACGTCGCCGTTGGCGGCAATGCGGTCTGCGCCCACCCACACGGCATCCACCAGCCCTTTCGCCATCAGGCTGGCGGCCATGGAATCGGTAATCAGCTGATACCGCACGCCCAGCTCGCCAAGTTCCCAGGCGGTTAATCTTCCCCCCTGCAGCAGCGGACGGGTTTCATCCACCCAGACGTTGCTGACCTTGCCCTCCTGATGCGCGCGAGCAATCACGCCCAGCGCCGTACCGACGCCTGCCGTTGCCAGCCCGCCGGTGTTGCAGTGGGTGAGCAGGCGGCTGCCGGGCTTCACCAGCGCGCTGCCCGCTTGCGCAATGGCGTCACAGAGCCGTTTGTCTTCGTCGATCAGGCGCAGCGCCTCCGCGACCAGCGCCGGAACATACTCTTCCTGCCACAGCGCAATCTTCATGCGGTCAAGGTTGTTCATCAGGTTCACCGCCGTCGGGCGGGATGCGCGCAGGGTTTCCAGCGCAACCGCCAGCTCGTCGCGGCTTTTGCCGTTTTCCGCCAGCAGCGCCAGCAGCAGACTTGCAGAGAGACCAATCAGCGGCGCGCCGCGCACCCGCAGGGCGTGAATATGCCCGACCAGTGCCTCTACCGTTGAGGCATCAAGCCAGCGTTTCTCCTGCGGAAGGGCCTGCTGGTCGAGAATAAAGAGCTGATTATCCGCTACCCGCAGGCTGGTCGTCTGTAATGTCTGCATGTCGTTAATTCCCTGTTGCGTTGTTGTAGCACATTGTGTCAGGATGAAATCCAGATGTATAGACGTCTACATGTCTTTATTAGCAAACCGTGAGGAGCAGGCCATGTCGCAATACCGTACCTTTACCGCTCAGGACGCCGTGGAGTATGCCAGGCAGTTTGGCGGCCTTGACGATCCTTCATCGCTGGTGGAGGCGCAGGAGGTAGGCGACGGCAACCTCAATCTGGTGTTCAAAATCTTCGACAGCGCGGGCGTGAGCCGCATCATCGTTAAGCAGGCGCTGCCCTACGTGCGCTGCGTCGGCGAGTCCTGGCCGCTGACGCTGGACCGCGCCCGTCTGGAGGCGCAAACCCTGGTCGAGCACTACCGGCACAGCCCGCAGCACACGGTGAAAATCCACCACTTCGACCCGGAGCTGGCGGTGATGGTGATGGAAGATCTCTCCAGCCATCGCATCTGGCGCGGCGAGCTGATCGGCAACATCTACTACCCTCAGGCGGCGCGTCAGCTGGGTGAATACCTCGCGCACGCGCTGTTCCACACCAGCGATTTCTACCTGCACCCGCACGAGAAAAAAGCGCAGGTGGCGAAATTCATCAACCCGGCGATGTGCGAGATCACCGAAGATCTGTTCTTCAACGATCCGTACCAGATCCACGAACGCAACAGCTACCCGGCCGAGCTGGAAAATGACGTCGCCGCGCTGCGCGACGACGCCCAGCTGAAAATTGCCGTGGCCTCCCTGAAGCACCGTTTCTTTTCTCAGGCTGAAGCCCTGCTGCACGGAGACATTCACAGCGGCTCGATTTTTGTGGCCGACGGCAGCCTGAAGGCCATCGACGCCGAGTTCGGCTATTTCGGCCCGGTTGGCTTTGACGTCGGCACCGCTATCGGCAACCTGCTGCTGAACTTCTGCGGCCTGCCGGGGCATCTGGGCATTCGCGATGCCGCCGCCGCCCGCGAGCAGCGTCTGACCGATATTCAGGAACTGTGGAACACCTTCGCGGAGCGCTTCCAGGCGCTGGCACACGAGAAAACACGCGACGCCGCGCTCGGCGCGCCGGGCTATGCCTCCGCCTTCCTGAAAAAGGTCTGGCATGATGCCATCGGCTTCTGCGGCACCGAGCTCATTCGCCGCAGCGTCGGGCTTTCCCACGTCGCGGATATCGACACCATTCAGGACGAGGCGATGCGCCACGAATGCCTGCGCCACGCGATAACGCTCGGTAAAGCGCTGATTGTCATTGCCGACCGCATCGACAGCGCGGAAGAGCTGGTGGCACGGGTGCGACAGTACAGCTGAGTGCATTTGGTTTTCTCCCTCTCCCTGTGGGAGAGGGCCGGGGTGAGGGCACCAAACCGCACTTACCCCAAATACTCAATCACCGACAGCCCACCGTTATAGTCCGTGCTGTAGATAATTCCCTGCGCATCCACAAACACGTCGCACGACTGGATCACCTGCGGGCGATTCGGGCGGGTATCCATCATTTTCTCCGGTGCTGCAGGCACCAGCGCGCCGGCTTCCACCGGACGATACGGATTGGAGATGTCATACGCGCGCACGCCCGCGTTCTGATACGTCGCAAAAATCAGCGTCGAGCTGACGAAGCTCCCCGGCCTGTTCTCGTGCAGGTTGTGCGGGCCGAAATGCGCCCCTTTAGCCACATAATCGATTTCATCCGGCTGTGGGAAGGTAGAGATGCTGACCGGATTCGACGGCTCGCGGATATCAAACAGCCAGATCAGCTTCTCCCCGTCCTCCTGGTTGTCGAGCACCGCTTCATCCAGCACCACCAGCAGATCGCGGTCCGGCAGCGGCAGCGCGGTGTGCGTCCCGCCGCCAAACGGCGGACTCCAGTTACGGTGGCTAATGAGCTTAGGACGGGTACGATCCTTCACGTCCAGCAGCGTCAGGCCGCCGTCGCGCCAGCTGCCGTACGCGGTATCGCCGGCAATAATCGCATGGTGGAGCGCGTAGCGTTTCCCTTCCGGCCAGTTCGGCTGTTCACCTTCGGCCTGGTTCATTCCCGGCAGCCACCAGCGCCCTGCCACTTCGGGCTTACGCGGGTCCGCAAGATCGATGGTCAGGAAGATATAGTCGGTAAAGCCGTCGATCAGCGCCGATACGTACGCCCAGCGGCCGCCGACGTACCAGATGCGGTGGATGCCAATCCCGTTCAGCGACAGAAAGCCGATTTCGCGCGGCCTGTCCGGCGTGGAGATATCAAACACGCGCAGCCCGGCGCTCCAGCCTTTGTCCTGCACGTCGCGGACGGTCTCCCCCACCTGCCGGGTGTAGTAGACCTTCTCGTCAGCAAAGCGGGCATCGGCAAACAGATCCCGGGCGTTGATCACCAGCAGCAGGTCGTCATGCGCCTGCAGGTGCACGTTCCAGGTGCCGGGCGGCGCGGGCACGTAGCCCGCCGCTTTCGGGTTCTTCGGGTCGCGCACGTCGACAATCGAAAAGCCCTGCGACACCATATGGCCGATCCAGGCGAAACCGCGGTGCACCATCAGCTGCACGCCGTCCGGGCGACCACCCTGATCGCTATGGCCAATCAGCCGCATATTGCGGCTGTATTCGGGAGGGGGTAAATGAGTCACCTTGAGCTCCTTTCGCCCGGTGGCGCTGCGCTTACCGGGCCTACGGGTGCGAAATGTAGGCCGGGTAAGGCGCAGCCGCCACCCGGCTGGGTTTTATTTATTCTTCGCTTCCAGCGTCGCAAACCACGGCGCGATAAAATCTTCCGTCTGGCCCCAGCCCGGAATGATTTTCCCCAGCGACGCCACGTTCACCGCGCCCGGCTGGGCGGTCAGCAGCGCCTGCGGAATGGCCGCCGCTTTGAAATCGTAGGTCGCAGGCGTGGTTTCCCCGGCAATCTTGTTCGCCACCAGACGCACGTTGGTCGCGCCAATCAGCTTCGGATCCACCGCCACGCTCACCTTCCACGGGCTGCCCGGCTCGCGCATCAGCTGCAGATCCTGGTTGGAGATGTCGATGCTGTAGAGCTTGATCTCGGTGCGGCCGTTCTCTTTCAGCGCTTTGTACGCGCCCTGGCTGAAGGCGTCCCAGGTGCCCCAGATGGCGTCGATTTTACCTTTCGGGTATTTCGCCAGGATCGCGCCCACTTTGTTAGCGGTGTCGCCCTGCACGTCAGAGGAGACCGCGCCGATAGACTCCAGCTCTTTGATGTCCGGATACTGCTTTTGTAGCTCTTTATAGGCCGCCTGACGACGCTCCATCGGCGGGAAGCCCGCGACCCACAGCTTGACGATATTGGCTTTGCCGTTGAAATCTTTCGCCAGCTGGCCGAAGGAGAGGTTAGTCAGGGAGGCATCATCCTGCTGGGTAACGGTCACGCCCGGGATCTCGCCGTTGACGGCGGTATCAAAGACGGCGACCTTAATTCCGGCGTCCACCGCCTTCTTCACCAGCGCGGTGGAGTACGGATCGCGCCCCTGAGACAGGATAATCCCGTCATATTTCTGGCTGATGGCCTGGTTCACAAAGTCCTGGAATTTGGCATCGTCCCCGTTGCTTAAAAAGGTGCTGACCTTAAAGCCAAGCTTCTTCCCTTCCTGAATGGCCCCGGCAATAAACTGCGTGGTGTTGTCGTCTGAGCCAAGGTTACGGATCACCGCGATGCGGATCGGGCCGTCATGGCTGGCAATGGCCGCCGGAAGCGGGGCGGGTGTGGCCGCGAAGCCAGGCAGAGCGGTGAATAACCCTAATGCCACCAAAGAGAGTGCAATCTTTTTCATTTTTTATCCCGTTGTGTTGTCAGCGTTTTTGTATGTACGTAATCGCCAGCGCTACCGCGAGCACCAGCCCTTTTATAATGTCCATGGCGTAATACGGCACGGAGAGCATCACCAGCCCGTTCGACAGCACGCCGAGAATAACCGCCCCGACCAGCGTCCCCAGCGCATTCGGCTTGCCGGACCCGGCCAGCGAGAAGCCAATCCACGCCGCCGCCACCGCATCCATCAGGTAACCGCCGCCCGCGTTTACCTGCGACGAGCCGATGCGCGAGGCCAGCAAAATCCCGCCCAGGCCCGCAAGCAGGGAGGCAATCACGTAGGCCGCCACCTTGTAGCGGGTGGTGCGAATACCGGAGAGACGCGCGGCTTCCGGGTTGCCGCCAATGGCGTACATCCGACGACCGTGAGTGGTGAGCGACAGCCCCAGCTGCGCCAGAACCGTCACCACCAGCATGATGATCACAATCGTCGGCACCTGCCCCAGCAGGCTGAACGCCGCCGGAATGGTGCCTTCCGCCATGTCACCGCTCGGCAGCACCATGTTCTCGGTAATCGACCCGCCGTAGCTGTAGGTCATCGCCACGCCCTGGATCACAAACAGGCTGGCCAGCGTCGCGAGCATGTCCGGAATGCGCAGGATGACGATAAGAAAGGCGTTAAACAGCCCCACCAGCGTGCAGAGCGCGAGGGTGATCAGAATCGACTCGGTGGTGCCGAAGCCGTGCCAGACGAACAGGGAAATCACCAGCGCATTCGCCAGTGAGGCGGTCGATCCCACGGAGAGATCGAACCCGCCAATGGTCAATGATATCGACACGCCAACGGCAATCACCGTCACGATGGCGATTGAGCGCAGAATATTGATGATGTTGTTCGGATCGAGGAAGCTGTCCGACGCCAGGCCAAAGACGGCCACCAGCGCGACGACGGTTAACAGCATGCCCCACTTGTAGAGAAAATCGAAAATCTGCTGACGGCCAGACGCCGTCGCGTTTACTGAAAGGGCCTTGCTCACGACGCCGTTCCTCCGGTTGAATAATAAAGTAGTGTCTCTTCACGGGCCTCGGCTCCGGCGATTTCCGCCACGATGCGCCCGTCCCACAGCACGCAGATGCGGTCGCACAGCCCGACCAGCTCGGCAAACTCGCCCGAGGCGTAAATGACCCCTTTGCCCTCGCGCGCCAGGCCGTCAATCAGCTGGAACAGATCGGTTTTGGCCTTCACGTCCACGCCTTTGGTTGGCTCGTCGAAGATCAGCACGCTCGCATCATTGCGCAGCCACTTGCCGATGGCGACCTTCTGCTGGTTGCCGCCGGAGAGACGTCGCAAAACCTGCCCGGGACCGCGGGCGCGCACGCCGACGCGGGCAATCACCTCCTCCGCCCAGCGCCACGCCTGACGATGGCCAAACAGGCTCCAGCGCGAGAAGCTGTTATCGGCGCACACGGCAAGGTTCATGCTCACCGGCTCGTCGATAAAAATGCCCTCTTTGCGCCGCTCTTCCGGCACCAGCGCCAGGCCGCGCAGCACCGAGTCGGCCGGGTCGCGCGGCTGCCAGGGCTGTTGATTCAACTCACCGCGCGACACGCGGCTTTTGCTGGCGCCAAACAGCGCCTTGCAGAGTTCGGTTTTCCCCGCCCCCGCCAGCCCGGCAATCCCGAGAATTTCGCCTTTGCGCAGGTGCAGGGAGATATCTTTCAGCAGCGCGTCGTCATGCAGACCTTCCACCCGCAGCAGCGTTTCGTCGCCGTGCGGCGGCCGAGCGGGCGGGTAGATATCGCTCAGCACGTGGCCGAGCATCTTCTCAACAATCTCTTCGCCGCTAAGATCGGCCATCGGGCCGGACTCGATCAGCTTGCCGTCGCGCAGCACCGTTAAGGTGTCGCAGATGGCCTTCAGCTCGTGAATGCGGTGGGAGATAAACACCACGCCGATGCCCTGCTGCTTTAACCGTCTCACCACGCCAAACAGGCGCTCGCTCTCGTGCGCGTCCAGCGGCGCGGTGGGCTCATCAAGAATCAAAAAACGGCAGTGATGGGACAGGGCGCGCGCCAGCAAAATCTGCTGCTTTTCGGCAAGCGTGCAGCTGTCGATGGAACGGCGTACGTCCAGAGAAACGTCCAGCTGCGCCAGCGCCTGTCTCGCCTGCTGGCGGACCGCGCCCCAGCTGAAGCGATGCCCCGGCTGCGCCAGCTGGTCGAGCATGATGTTTTCGGCAATGCTTAACCCCGGGATCAGCGCCACGTCCACCTCCTGCTGCACAAGGTGGATGCCCAGCCGTTTGGCGTCGAGCGGTTCGCGGATCGTCACCGACTGGTTGTTAATGCTGATCTCACCCTCATAGTGGTCGTGCGTCCCGCACAGCACCGCCATCAGCGTCGATTTCCCCGCGCCGTTGGCGCCGGTCAGCGCATGTACCGATCCGCCGGTTAAGGTGAAGTTCACGCGCGACAGCGCCTGAAAGCCGGAAAAGGCCAGGCTGATACCGCGCATTTCAAGGCGACTGGAAACCATCCGCGTAAATCCTTCATTACTCTTCTGATTTATCGAATTTTTCACAGCTCCGGTTGACTGACAACGAAGGAAAAGGCATAAGTTAAAGCGAAATATTATTAGCCATCCGGATGTCCAGACATAACATCGGGTTAGCGCTTGCTAAAAAAGGACAACACCATGAGCAACACCGATATCCGCGTCGTGCCTGGCCCGGCGAACTACTTCTCCCACCCCGGAAGCCTTGCGCATCTGAATGACTTCTTTACCCCGGAACAGCTTTCCCACGCGGTGTGGATCTACGGCGAGCGCGCTATCGACGGCGCGCGCCCTTTCCTGCCGGAGAGCTTTCACGCGCCGGGGGCGAAACACCTGCTGTTTAAAGGCCACTGCAGCGAGCGCGACGTCACCCATCTTGCGAATGAATCCGGCAGCGACGCCAGCGTGGTGATTGGCGTCGGCGGCGGTGCGGTGCTGGATACCGTCAAGGCCGTGGCGCGTCGTCTGGACGTGCCGTTCGTGGGTATCCCCACCATTGCCGCCACCTGTGCGGCCTGGACCCCGCTCTCCGTCTGGTACAACGATGCCGGTCAGGCTCTGCATTTTGAGATCTTCGACGACGCCAACTTCCTGGTGCTGGTAGAGCCGCAGATCGTCCTTAACGCCCCGGCGGAATACCTGCTGGCGGGTATCGGCGATACGCTGGCGAAGTGGTACGAAGCGGTTGTGTTGGCACCTGAGCCGGAGAACCTGCCGCTGACCGTGCGGCTGGGCATCAACGGCGCGCTGGCGATCCGCGACGTGCTGCTGGAGCACAGTGAGGAAGCGCTGGCCGACCAGCAGCGCGGCGAACAGACGCAGGCGTTCCGGGACGTGGTAGATGCGATTATCGCCGGCGGCGGGATGGTCGGCGGGCTGGGCGAACGCTATACCCGCGTGGCGGCGGCGCATGCGGTGCACAACGGTTTAACCGTGCTGCCGCAGACGGAAAAATACCTCCACGGTACCAAGGTGGCCTACGGCATTCTGGTGCAGAGCGCCCTGCTCGGCCAGGACGACGTGCTGGCGCAGCTGGTGACGGCGTACCAGCGCTTTAACCTGCCGACCACGCTTCGCGAGCTGGACGTCGACATCAATAACCGGGAAGCGCTGGATAAGGTCATTGCCCACACCCTGCGCCCGGTGGAGTCGATTCACTATCTACCGGTTGCGTTAACGCCTGACGTTCTGCGCGCCGCGTTTGAGAAAGTGGAATCCTTCAGCCGTTAATCGCGCCGACAGGCTATACCTAATGATGATTCTTTCTACTCTTGCAACGAGGTCATCATGCAGATCGATTTGACAGGTAAAAAGGCGCTGGTTACCGGTGCCAGCCGCGGGTTGGGTCGGGCTATTGCACTCTCGCTGGCGCGCGCCGGTGCGGATGTGATTATTACGTATGAAAAATCTGCCGATAAAGCCCAGGCGGTCGCCGATGAGATTAAGGCGCTGGGACGACACAGCGAAGCCGTGCAGGCGGACAGCGCCAGTGCGCAGGCGATTCAGGATGCCGTCACCCATGCGGCACGTTCCCTTGGCGGGCTGGACATTCTGGTCAACAATGCCGGGATCGCGCGCGGCGGCCCGCTGGAGTCCATGACGCTGGCGGATATTGACGCCCTTATCAACGTCAACATCCGCGGCGTGGTGATCGCCATTCAGGAAGCGCTGGTGCACATGTCCGACGGCGGGCGCATCATCAACATCGGCAGCTGTCTGGCAAACCGCGTGGCGATGCCGGGCATTGCCGTTTACTCGATGACGAAGTCCGCTCTTAACTCCCTCACCCGCGGTCTGGCCCGTGATTTAGGACCGCGCGGCATTACCGTAAACCTGGTGCACCCCGGCCCCACCAACAGCGATATGAACCCGGAAGACGGCGAACAGGCGGAAGCCCAGCGCCAGATGATTGCGGTCGGTCACTACGGCCAGCCGGAAGACATCGCGGCGGCGGTCACCTTCCTCGCCAGCCCGGCTGCCGGGCAGATCTCCGGTACTGGTCTCGATGTGGACGGTGGTTTGAACGCCTGATCGCACATTTCCTGCAAGC
The DNA here is from genome assembly GCF_055817355.1 of Enterobacter sp. PL_is379. Lineage (NCBI taxonomy): Bacteria > Pseudomonadati > Pseudomonadota > Gammaproteobacteria > Enterobacterales > Enterobacteriaceae > Enterobacter > Enterobacter sp. PL_is379. Next base: position 64,581 of record NZ_JBVPGT010000033.1, on the reverse strand, counting down.
CTCTGTCGTCCGGCAGAGGCCTTCCCGAGCACCCTCGACGGTTCACGTTTTGCCGCTTTCTCCCGGTTTTTCTCCGCTCTACAGTACCCCATTAGAAATTCGGAATTTATCTAATAGTCTTATTATTTCCTTATATTTTGTGTGGGCGTACAGTGGAGGTACGGATGAAGATTGTCTGGTCCAATGGTGCAAAGAAGGCGTTTTCAAAGATTGAAGAGCGGTATCAGCGACGCATTGAGGTAAAGCTTACTGAGCTGGATGACCGCTCGGCTCCCCGGCCCGATATCAAAAAAATATCGGCGACAGAAGATCATTTCCGGCTACGCGTTGGCGATTACCGCATCATCTATACGCTTCGGGACGATCCCGATGACCATTGTTATGTTTTGGCCGTCAAGCGCAGAACTTCAACGACTTACCTGCATGAGGAGAGTGCCACATATGGCTGTACAGCTAATCAAGGACGATAACGGGAAAACGCAGTACGCCGTTATTCCCTATCACGAATATTTTCGTATGCTCTTACAGATGTCAGAAATTGACGACGAAACCGATGACGATCTGGAGGATATTGAGGTCGAACACGATAGTCTGGATGACGTGGAATTGCCCGGAGAAGTGTGCAGCATCATGACCTGGCAGAACGTCAGCTTGCAGGCCGCGTGGCGTATCCTGCGTGGGTTATCCCAGCAGGAGGTGGCGGAGAAACTCGGTATCAGCCAGTCCGCCGTGTCACAGCTGGAAGCGCTGGACTCCCGTCCGCAAAAACGCACCCGCGAAAAGCTGGCGGCGATCTACGGCTGTAAGCAGGAGCAGATCAGCCTCTATCTCCCGAAAGAGGGTTAACAGCACTTCGCCCCGCCCTTGCCGCCGTAGCGGGCGTCCTGGCGGTCACGGAAAAATTCTTCGTAGGTCATTGGCGTCTGGTCCGGATGGTTGACGCGCATATGCTCGACGTAGTTGTCGTAGTCCGGCACGCCAATCATCATTTTGGCGGCCTGGCCCAGGTACTTACCGGCTTTGGAAAGGGTGTCGAACATGATTCTGATCTCACAGGGAATGTAGGCCGGGTAAGGCGAAGCCGCCACCCGGCACAAAGGTTAGTGCGCCCCTTTCGCCTGGGTCACAATCTCTTCCAGGTTTTCAGGCATTGGCTCGTACGGCGTCTCTTTCGCCGTTGGCTTATCGTTTTTCAACGCCGCCAGCGCGGTCTTGAGAGAATACAACGCCAGCACCACGACCACCACCATAAAGAAGATGGTCAGCCCGGCGTCCAGACGGTTGTTAAACACCAGCTGAGACAGCTGCGACTCGGTGTACTGCGCCGGGATCTTACCGCTGTCGATCATCGCCTGGAACTTGTTGGCGATCGCCAGGAAGCCCACTTTGTTGTCCGGGCTGAAGGCTTTCTGCCAGCCCGCCGTCAGGGTACAAATCAGCAGCCACGCGGTTGGCACTAATGCCACCCAGGCGTAACGCTGGCGCTTCATCTTGAACAGCACCACCGCGCAGAGCATCAGCGCCATACCTGCCAGCATCTGGTTGGCGATACCAAACAGCGGCCACAGGGTGTTAATCCCGCCCAGCGGATCGACCACGCCCTGATGCAGGAAGTAGCCCCATGCCAGCACGCACAGTGCCGTCGCCAGCAGGTTAGCCGGGAGCGAATCGGTACGCTTCAGGTTCGGGGAGATCACCCCCAGCAGGTCCTGCAGCATAAAGCGCGCCGCACGGGTTCCCGCATCCACCGCCGTCAGGATAAACAGCGCCTCGAACAGGATGGCGAAGTGATACCAGAACGACACGTCCATCAGCCCGCCCAGCGCGCCGTGCAGGATGTAGGCCATGCCGACCGCCAGCGTCGGCGCCCCGCCCGCGCGGGAGATAATCGACTGCTCGCCCACTTCACTGGCGATGCTCGTCAACGTATCAGGGGTAATCGCAAAGCCCCAGCCGCTCACTACCTGCGCGGCGGAGGCCACCACGTCAACGGTTCCGGCAGGCGCCAGGACCGCCATCGGGCTGTTCATCGCGAAGTACACGCCCGGGTCGATGATACAGGCCGAGACCAGCGCCATGATGGCGACGAAGGACTCCATCAGCATGCCGCCGTAGCCAATCAGGCAGGCCTGATTTTCATTCGCCAGCATCTTCGGCGTCGTCCCGGAGGCGATCAGCGCGTGGAAGCCGGACACCGCGCCGCAGGCAATGGTAATAAACAGGAACGGGAACAGGTTACCGGTCCAGACCGGGCCGGTACCGTCGATAAATTTGGTTAATGCCGGCATGGTCAGGGTCGGGCGCATAATCAGAATGCCGATCGCCAGCCCAATGATGGTGCCGATTTTCAGGAAGGTAGAGAGGTAGTCACGCGGGGCCAGCAGCAGCCACACCGGCAGTACCGCCGCCACAAAGCCGTAGCCCACCAGCATCCAGGTCAGCTGTACGCCGGTAAAGTCGAAGAACGGCGCCCAGGTCGGGCTTTCCGCCACCCAGCCGCCGGAGATAATGGCGAACACCAGGAACACCAGACCAATCACCGACACTTCACCAATGCGGCCCGGACGCAGGTAGCGAATGTAGATCCCCATAAACAGCGCCAGCGGAATGGTAAAGGCTACGGTATAGGTTCCCCACGGGCTGTGGGTCAGCGCTTTCACCACGATCATCGCCAGCACCGCGAGGATGATTACCATGATCATAAAGGTCGCCACCAGCGCAATCACCCCGGCGGTGGCCCCCATCTCCTCTTTCACCAGCTCACCCAGCGAACGTCCGTCGCGGCGGGTGGAGACAAACAGCACCATAAAGTCCTGTACCGCCCCCGCCAATACCACCCCGGCGAGGATCCAGATCATCCCCGGCAGGTAACCCATTTGCGCCGCCAGCACCGGACCCACCAGCGGGCCTGCCCCGGCAATCGCCGCAAAATGGTGACCGAACAGCACTTTCTTGTCGGTCGGCACATAGTCCAGCCCGTCGTTGTGGCGGACGGCTGGCGTCATGCGCGTCGCATCAACGCCTAACACGTTCTTTGCGATATAGCGGCCATAAAAACGGTACGCGATCAGATAAATGCAGACGGAGGCGACAACGATCCAGAGCGCGTTGATCTGCTCCCCCCGGTTGAGGGCGATATAGCCCAGGGCAAAGGCTCCCACAACGGAGAGCCCTGCCCATGTAAGGTATTTCCCTGAGTTGTTCATAGTTGTTGTCCGTTGTTGTGAAACAGTGAGATGTTACATTTTGTTTCTAGAACAACCGGAAAAATTTAACAACTTTGAAACGCAATAATGCGTGGTCAAACCAGAGATTTACACCACAGTGTTAAGCCGATCACTTTGATCTGGCTGGGCTAGCCCAACACCATCGTACTCAGCCGGCAGGTGCAGCACCGCCGCCCCTGCTCGTCGAAGACCACGATCTCCCAGCTTTGGCTCGAACGCCCAAGATGCAGCGGCTGGCACACCCCGCGCACCTTACCGTGGGAGACCGCGCGATGGTGCGTGGCGTTCAGCTCCGTCCCCACCACGCTCTGCCCGTCGCGGGTCATCAGAAAACCGGCCATTGAGCCCAGCGTCTCCGCCAGCGCCGCCGACGCGCCGCCGTGCAGCAGGCCAAACGGCTGGTGGGTACGCGCATCCACCGGCATCTCCGCTTCCAGCGTGTCGTCACCGATACGGGTATAGACAATGCCGAGATGCGCCACCAGGGTATTCAGGCTGGTCGCGTTCAGCTCCTCGAGCGGTATATGACGTTTCCAGATCATCTTACGCCCCCAGCGTGGAGCCGCCGTCCACCACGATATCCTGGAGGGTGATATGGCTGGCGGCATCGGACGCCAGGAACAGCACCGTGCTGGCGATCTCCTGCGGACGGGCGATTTTACCCAGCGGAATGCCGAGCTTAAACTGCTCGCCGAAGCCGCGGATGCGCTGCTGCTCCGCATCGTCGCTTTTCCACAGGGTGCGCTGCATATCGGTGTCCGTTGAGCCCGGCGACACCAGATTACAGCGCACGCCGCTGCCTGCCAGCTCCAGCCCGACGGTCAGGGCCAGGCTTTTCAGCGCCGCTTTCGATGCGCCATAGGCGCTCATGCCGATGCGCGGCGTGTGCGCCGCATCGGACGCCACGGTAACAATCGCCCCGCCCTGCTGACGGCGGAACTGGCCCATGGTCAGTTGGAACAGATTGAACGCGCCGCCGACGTTGACAGCGAAGGTCTGCTGCCAGTCCTCCTGCGAAAGCTGGTCCGTTGCCCCCATGCGCAGAATGCCCGCCGCGTTGACCAGCACGTCCAGCCGTTCGAGCGAAGCCAGCACGCGCCCGCACACCTCATGCACCTGCGCGACGTTCGCCACGTCCAGCGTTTCGGTGGCGAACGGGTAATCATCCTGCGGAAACGCCAGATCGAACCCGGTCACCTGCGCGCCGGCTTCGGCGAACGCCAGAGCCGTCGCGTAGCCAATCCCCTTCCCCGCGCCCGTCACCCAGACGGTTTTACCGGTGAAATCCAGTCCCATCACTTCACCTCGCGGGAAAGCAGCGCCCACCAGGCGTCGATTGTTGGATTTTTTGCCAGCATCACGAAGTCGATATCGCCGTGTACTTTGCGCCAGCGGGCGGCCAGCGCCATCATGCGCACTGAATCCAGACCGTAGTCGATCAGGTTTTCGTCATCCATCGGCTCGTCGGACTCGTCCAGCAGCGGCAGAATCAGCTCGCGCAGTGCGGCCTTCGAGGCCGGAACGGACGGCAGCAGCTCGTCGGTCATCACCACGCGGCCCGAGCGTCCGGCTACATAGTTCAGCGACATCAGGTGCTCGTCGCGGGTGAAATCCGCCAGCGCGTCGGCAATGAAGAATGGCTTAATGTCGCGCATAAAGGCATCGGTGGCGGTGGTCATGCAGCCGATGTGGGCGTAGACGCCGGTAATCAGCAGCTGGTTGCGGCCCGTTTCTTTCAGCATCTGCTCCAGCGGCGAGCGGTGAAACGCGCTGTAGCGCCACTTCACCAGCACCGTGTCCGCTTCGTCCGGTGTCAGCTCTGCGACGATGCGCTGCTGCTCCGGCGAGCGGGTCAGGCCCGGGCCCCACATGTCGTTCAGCAGGGCGCGGTCTTCGTCGCTCTGCTCTTTCGGCTGCGCGGTGTAGTACACCGGGATATTGTGTTCTTTGCACCAGGCGCGCAGTCTGGCGATGTTCGCCACCACCTGCTGCATCATCTCGCTGTTTTCGCCCCAGAAGTTCAGGAAATACTCCTGCATATCGTGGATCAGCAGCGCCGCGCGCTCGGGCTCAAACGTCCAGTTCACCTTGCTGGTCGGCAGCTCTGCGGCGGTGGGCAGCGCGTAAGCGGTTAATTTTGGAATGGCCATACTCTGTTCCTCAGCCCCGGGCGCGTTCAGCAAGCCACAGGCGCAACTGTTTCTTATCGACTTTGCCGACCGGCGTCAGCGGGAGCGCATCCACGCTCTCCACTCGGTCCGGCAGCTTGAATTCGGCGACGCCCTGCTCGCGCAGGAAGCGACGCACCTCAACCGCGCGCAGGGGCTGTTTCACCACCAGATACGCGCAGCTTTTTTCGCCCAGCAGGCTGTCCTCCATGCTCACCAGCGCGGCGTGGATCACCGCCTCATGGCGCAGCAGCAGGTTTTCGATCTCTTCTGCGGCAATCTTCTCGCCGCCGCGGTTGATCTGATCCTTCTCGCGTCCCTGCACGGTGATGTAGCCCTGCTCGTCAATGGCGATAAGATCCCCGGAGCAGTAAAAGCCGTCGGCGTCGAAGGCGCTGGCGTTGTGTTCCGGGCTGTTGAAATAGCCGCGGAAGGTATACGGACCGCGCGTCATCAGACGCCCGACTTCCCCGCGCGGCAGCGGGTTGCCGTGCTCGTCCGCCACCCACACTTCGTCGTCCGGACACATCGGGCGGCCCTGGGTGTTGATGATGCGCTCCGGCGCGTCGTCGAGCGCGGTGTAGTTCACCAGCCCTTCCGCCATGCCGAACACCTGCTGAAGCTGGCAGCCGATTTCCGCCGGAATGCGCGCCGCGAGCGTGGCGGAGAGGCGTGCGCCGCCCACCTGCAGCAGCTTCAGGGAGTTAAGCTGCGCGTTGCCCGCGCCGTCGGCAATCGCCTGCAGCCAGAGGCTCACCGCCGGCGGGACCAGCGAGGTGACGTTAATCTGATGCTGTTCGATCAGCGGGAAGCAGAGCGTGGCGCTCGGATCGTTCGCCAGCACCACGCAGCCGCCCGCCGTGAAGACGCCCAGCGATCCCGGCGAACTCATGGCGTAGTTATGCGCCGCAGGGAGCGCGTTCAGATAGCGGGTGTGCGCAGTAATGCCGCAGATCTCGTTGCTGCGGCGAATGCTGTAGTCATAGTCGTTGTGCGTCCGCGGGATCAGCTTCGGCGTGCCGGTGCTGCCGCCGGAGAGCTGGAAGAATGCCACTTTGTCGGCGGGCGTCGGGTTAGGGATGAAGTTGTCCGCCGGGCGCGCAATCACCGCGTCCAGGGCGTAGTCACCCTTATCGCCGCGCAGGAGCACGACGCGCACCGAGCGATGTTCATCCACAAAGGTATGAAGAAAATCATCGCCCGCAAACAGCGCATGGTCGCGATCGGCGATCAGCACGGCGGGGTTGATCTGCGCCGCGTAGGCGTTCAGCTCGCTGCGCTGGTGGCTAAAGAGCGCGTTGACCGGCGCGACGCCGATTTGCAGCAGCGCGAAGAAGGTCATGTAGAACTCGGCCACGTTGCCAAGCTGCACCAGCGCCGTCTCGCCACGCTGTAGCCCACGCGCCTGAAGGGCTGAGGCCAGGTTGTTCACGGCCTGATTCAGCGCGCGGTAGGTAATGTGGCGATCGCCATCGATAATCGCCATCGCATCGCTGTCCGCCCGATCCGTCAGGATGTGGGTCAACGGCAGATCCTGCCAGTAGCCTTTTTCACGGTAGCGGCGGGCAAATGCCTCAGGCCAGCGGGTAAAGGGAATGGTCATGAGTCTTCCTTAGTGCAAACCAAACACGTTGAGCATGGTGGAAAGCTTCACGCCCGTCTCGCGCCACTCGCCCACCGGGGAGGAGGCAGGCACAATGCCCGCACCGGCAAACAGGCGAACGGTATTTTCACGAAGACGCGCGCAGCGGATGGTCACCACCCACTCGCCGTTGCCTTCGCTGTCGCACCAGCCAACGATGCCGCCAAACAGCTCGCGGTCGAACGGCTCCAACTCGGCGATCAGGTCTTTCGCCACCTGATGCGGGAAACCGCTCAGCGCCGGCGTCGGGTGCAGCAGACAGGCCAGGGTCAGGGCGTTTTCATTTTCACGCGCCTCGCCTTCCACCGGCGTCGCCAGATGCCACAGCGTCGGCGTGGTAATCAACTGAGGCGAATCCGGCATGCTGAGATGGTGGCTGCGCGGTGCCAGAATGGCCTTCATCGCCTGGGTCACCAGGTCGTGCTCGTGACGGTCCTTTTCGGAGGCCAGCAGCTTGTTGCCTGCTTCACGATCAAGCACGTCGTCCGGCTGACGACGCGCGGAGCCTGCCAGCGGCAGCGAGCTAAAGTGCGCTCCCTCTTTGCGCAGCAACAGCTCCGGGCTGGCGCCCAGCAGCACGCCGCCGTCTTCCAGCGGCACGTGGAAGTTGAAGCTCGCCGGGTTCTGGGCGATCAGGCGCTCCATCAGGGCGCCGCTGTCCATGCGTTTGTCGGTCGCGATATCAATCAGGCGAGACAGCACCACCTTGTTCACCTGCGGCGTGGCGGTCAGCGACGCGGCGCGAGCGACCATCTCTTCGAAGACGGGCTGCGGCGGGATCTCGGTGCGTTGTGCCACCTTCAGCGCCTGCGCGCCGGAAAAATAACGTGCGGACTGCTGACGTGCGGGACGAGAAAAGGTTTCCCAGCGTTGCGGAATAAATAGCGACGAGGGCTTGCGGGTGTCGAACGGGATCGCCCCCACCATCACCGGGTGAGCAATACCTCTGGCTTTTGCCGTGCGGAAGGCCTGGGCTAATTTTTGCTGGAAGCGACCCGCCGGATCGTCACCGCCGACGGCGGGTTCACTGAAGCGGGCAAAGCAGCCGGACGTGGTAAAGCTGCGGTAAGGCGACATAAAGAAAAAGCGGTCTGATTCCAGCGTGGTTGCGGCGTGCTGAACTTCCTCAGCCAGGGACGTATCCATATCATCCTCCTCAAAATGATAAAAGAAGCAATAATGATTATCATTTATATTTTCGTCGGCTAACCTAATCCCACATCGCTTCGCTGTCAACCGTCGGACAAATAACTTGTGCGACAAAAGCTTGCATCCCGGTGCGGCAACCATGAAAATGAGAAGCATTATCTTCAACGAAAACAGGATCCCGCGCTGTGAAATTCCCTGCCGTTTTCCGTAATCCCCTGCTTTTATTATCACTTTTTGTTTTAGGACTTACCTCAGCCGCAGCCGCCGACTGGCCGCGTCAGGTGACTGACAGCCGCGGGGTACATACCCTTGAGCACAAACCGACGCGCATTGTCTCCACCAGCGTGACCTTAACCGGCTCCCTGCTGGCGATTGACGCACCGGTCGTCGCCAGCGGTGCGACCACGCCGAACAACCGCGTGGCGGATGGACAGGGCTTCCTGCGCCAGTGGGGCGATATTGCGAAGCAGCGCAAGGTAGCGCGGCTGTACATTGGCGAGCCGAGCGCCGAAGCGGTGGCCGCGCAAATGCCGGACCTGATTTTGATCAGCGCTACCGGCGGAGATTCCGCACTGGCGCTGTACGATCAGCTTTCCGCCATTGCGCCGACGCTTATCATCAACTACGACGACAAGAGCTGGCAGGCGCTGCTGACCCAGCTGGGCACCATCACCGGACACGAAAAACAGGCCGCCGGGCGCATAGCCGCGTTTGATACGCAGCTCGCGCAGGTGAAACAGCAGATGAAGCTGCCGCCGCAGCCGGTGAACGCCATCGTCTACACCGCCGCCGCGCACAGCGCCAACCTGTGGACCGCGGAATCCGCGCAGGGCAAGCTGCTGCACCAGCTGGGCTTTGCGCTGGCGGAGCTGCCTGCCGGATTGCAGACCTCAACTAGCCAGGGTAAGCGCCACGACATTATCCAGCTGGGCGGGGAAAACCTGGCGACGGGGCTGAACGGCGAAGGGCTGTTTGTGTTTGCCGGTGACGAGAAAGACGTGGAGGCGATTTACGCCAACCCGCTGCTGGCGCATCTGCCGTCGGTGAAGAACAAGCGCGTCTGGGCGCTGGGAACGGAGACGTTCCGCCTGGATTATTACAGCGCGATGTTGGTATTAGACAGATTGAATGCGTTGTTTAAGTAGGCATTTTCCCTCCCTCTCCCTGTGGGAGAGGGCCGGGGTGAGGGCATCAGGCCGCACCGTCGTTCAACACACTCTCCTGCCTGAACCGCCGCAATTCCACCAACGCCACGAACAAAATCCCACCAACCATCGCTAACGCAAACCCGCTGCTGCTCGCCGACGCCGCCGGGGTCATTATCGCCCCCAGCCCGCCGAGGATCGCCGCGCCGATGGCATCACCCGTCACGTTCTGCGCCGTCCACAGGCCGTTGATGCGCCCGAGCATCCCTTCCGGCGTCTGGGTCTGGATCAGGGTGTACTGCAAGAGCGAGCTGATGGCGCTCAGCCAGCCGAAAATCACCAGACACAGCACCCCGAGCGCCCAGACCGGCATCAGGCTAAAGAAGCCGATGGCGATAAACGAGGCCAGCGTGGCAAGCAGCATAATCAGCCCCGGACGCGCACTCTGCGCCAGGTTGCCGCTGGTCAGCGCCCCGCACGCCGCGCCGAGCGGAATGGCGGCGTAGAGAATGCCAATCTCCGAGGCGCTCATCTGCCACTCTCCCGCCAGCGCCGGGTAGAGCACGCGCACTGCGCTCGCCATGGTCAGCAGGCCGCCGAGCAGCGCAATGCCGCCAATCAGCGGGTTGCTGAACAGGAAACGAATAGCGGCCATCAGTGATTTCAGCGGATGCTCGCGCGGCTGCGGCGGAGGCGGCAGCAGCGGCAGGCGCAGCAGCGTCAGGGTGGTGATAAAGGTCCCCGCCGCCGCCAGCCCGTAGTTCCACGCCACGTTGCCGGTCGCCAACAGCAGGCCGCCTACCATCGGTGAAATCACCGAGCCAAGGCGCACGGTGAGCATGGTGATCGCCCCCGCCTGCATCAGGTTCTCGCGCCCGACCAGCGCGGGCGTTGCCGCCAGCAGCGCCGTCACGCCTAAGGAGGCAAAGAAACCGTCCCACAGCCCGAGGGCATAAATGGCGATCAGCGACGGCTCCGGCAGCATCGCGTTCAGGCACAGCCCGATAAAGCCCACGCCGCAGGTGCCGCGCGCCAGCAGGATCAGCTTCTTGCGCTCGTAGCGGTCCGCCATTACGCCGCCGACCATCAGGCCGATAAACATCGCTCCGCCGGTTAACGTCACCGATAACCCCACCAGCCAGCTGGAGTGGGTCATAGTCTGGATCTGTACCGGCACGGCCACGCCGAGCAGGCCGAGGGATAAAATGGAGATAAAACGAGCGATAAAAACGGCGCGATACGCCGGGTGCGTTTTGAGCAGGCTGAGGTTGAGCAGCCAGGATTTTTGATTCATGACAAAGCCTTGAGTGTAATTCTACCCATTCCATGGGCGCACATGCTAACATAGCCAAATAAGATAGATAACGATAATCACTATCATTATCAAATCATGGATGTTGCTATGTCGTTTTCCTCTTCTTCGGTGCGCGCCGTTGCCGTGCCCGTTTTATTGCTGCTATTGAGCCTGGCGATTGCACTCAGCCTGCTGGTTGGCGCGAAGCCTCTGCCCGCGTCCGTTATCGTTGATGCGCTCTCCGGTACCTGCCAGAGCGCCGACTGCGTCATTGTGCTCGACGCCCGCCTGCCCCGCACCCTTGCCGGACTGCTGGCCGGCGGCGCGCTCGGCCTTGCCGGTGCGTTGATGCAAACCCTCACCCGCAACCCGCTGGCGGACCCCGGCATTCTCGGCGTGAACTCCGGCGCCAGCTTTGCCATCGTACTCGGCGCGGCGCTGTTCGGCTTCACCTCTCCGTCTGAGCAGCTGGTAATGGCCTTATGCGGCGCGCTGGCCGCCTCGCTGGTGGTGGCGTTTACCGGCAGCCAGGGCGGCGGACAGCTGAGCCCGGTGCGCCTGACGCTGGCGGGCGTGGCGCTCGCCGCGGTGCTGGAAGGCTTATCTAACGGCATCGCCCTGCTCAACCCGGACGTTTACGACCAGCTGCGCTTCTGGCAGGCCGGTTCGCTGGATATCCGCACTCTTGAAACGCTGAAAGTGGTGGCGATCCCGGTGATGATTGCCGCCGCCGTAGCGCTGTCGTTAAGCCGGGCGCTGAACAGCCTGAGCCTCGGCAGCGACACCGCCACCGCGCTCGGCAACCGCGTCGCGCGCACGCAGTTGATTGGCCTGCTGGCCATCACCGTCCTGTGCGGAAGCGCGACCGCCGTGGTCGGGCCGATCGCCTTTATCGGCCTGATGATGCCGCACATGGCGCGCTGGCTGGTAGGGGCGGATCACCGCTGGTCCCTGCCGGTCACGCTGCTGGCGACGCCTGCCCTGCTGCTGTTTGCCGACGTGCTGGGCCGCCTGCTGGTGCCGGGTGAACTGCGCGTCTCGGTGGTCAGCGCCTTTATCGGCGCGCCGGTGCTGATTTTCCTGGTTCGTCGTAAACGCGGAGGTGGCGCATGATGGCCCCGTCCCGGCGTTTAGTCGCCTGCGTCTCCCTGCTGGTCGTCGCCAGTCTGCTGCTGGCGGTCTGGAGCCTGCAAAGCGGTGCAGTAACGCTTGATTTCGCGCAGGTCTTTCACGCTCTCACCGGCAACGCGCCGCGTAACATCACCATGGTGGTCACCGAGTGGCGACTGCCGCGCGTGGCGATGGCAATCCTGGTCGGCGCGGCGCTTGGCGTCAGCGGCGCGATATTCCAGTCGCTGATGCGCAACCCGCTCGGCAGCCCGGACGTAATGGGCCTCAATACCGGGGCCTGGAGCGGCGTGCTGGTGGCGATGGTGCTGTTCGGCCAGCACCTGACGGCCATTACCTTCACGGCGATGGCGGGCGGCATTCTGACGTCGCTGGTTATCTGGCTGCTGGCCTGGCGCAACGGTATCGACACCTTCCGGCTGATCATTATCGGTATCGGCATCCGTGCGATGCTGATGGCCTTTAACACCTGGCTGCTGCTGCAGGCCTCGCTGGAAACGGCGCTTTCCGCCGGGCTGTGGTACGCAGGTTCTCTCAACGGCCTGACGTGGGGCAAAACCTGGCCCGCCACGCCGCTGATTGTGCTGATGTTTATCGGCGCGCTGCTGCTGGTACGGCGCATGCGGCTGCTGGAAATGGGCGACGACAGCGCCTGCGCGCTGGGCGTGGGCGTCGAACGCTCGCGCCTGTTGCTGATGCTGGTCGCCGTACTGCTGACCGCCGCCTCCACCGCTATCGCCGGGCCGATCTCGTTTATTGCCCTCGTCGCGCCGCATATCGCGCGGCGACTTAGCGGTACCGCGCGCTGGGGATTAACTCAGGCGGCGCTATGCGGCGCTGTGCTGCTGCTGGCCGCCGATCTCTGCGCCCAGCGGCTGTTTATGCCTTACCAGCTGCCGGTGGGCGTGGTGACCGTCAGCCTCGGCGGCATTTACCTTATCGTCTTGCTCGTTCAGGAGTCACGCAAGAAATGACAGACTTCGCATCCCGCTTGCGCGGCGAAAATCTCACCCTCGGCTACGGCAAAAAAATTATTGCCCGTGATTTATCCGTTGCCATTCCGGACGGCCACTTCACGGCGATTATCGGGCCGAACGGCTGCGGCAAATCGACCCTGCTGCGCACCCTGAGCCGCCTGATGACGCCGGCTGAAGGCAGCGTATTCCTCGACGGGGAGCAGATCCAGCGTTTCGCCAGCAAAGAGGTGGCGCGGCGCATCGGGCTGCTAGCGCAAAACGCCACCACGCCGGGGGACATCACGGTGCAGGAGCTGGTCTCACGCGGACGCTATCCGCACCAGCCGCTGTTTACCCGCTGGCGCAAGGAAGATGACAAGGCGGTGAACCGCGCGATGCGGGCGACAGGCATTACCGATCTCGCTCAGCAGAGCGTGGATACCCTTTCCGGCGGACAGCGCCAGCGCGCGTGGATCGCGATGGTGCTGGCGCAGGAAACGTCGATCATGCTGCTGGACGAGCCGACGACCTGGCTCGATATCAGCCATCAGATTGATCTGCTGGAGCTGCTGAGCGAGCTGAACCGCTCGCAGGGGTATACCCTGGCAGCGGTGCTGCACGATTTAAACCAGGCGTGCCGCTACGCTACGCATCTGATTGCCTTGCGAGACGGGGAGATTGTGGCGCAGGGCGCGCCGAAAGAGATTGTGACGCCGGAGCTGATCGAGCGGATCTACGGCATGCGCTGCATGATTATTGACGATCCGGTGGCGGGTACGCCGCTGGTGGTGCCGTTAGGTCGGCGGTAATTGCCGGGTGGCGGCTACGCCTTACCCGGCCTACGGGAGCCGAGTGTAGGCCGGGTAAGGCGTAGCCGCCACCCGGCGCTTTTGACGTTACCTCAAAATATTCTTCAACACTGGCCCAATTTTCTCAAACGCCTGCGGTGAAATGATATCCACGTGGGCGCAGTCCTGGCTGTACGCCTCCAGTTCCGCCACCCACGGCGCCCAGGCGGCCTGCGGATCCATCGTTCGGGTGCGCTCGGCGACGAACAGCGTCGCTTTGCCGTCAAACCGCGCGCTGTGCGCCGTGGTGAGCAGCCGCACCGCGTCGGCGTAGTTGCCTTCGATAGCATTAAACAGCTCGCTGGAGCCCTGCCCCTGCTGGGCGGCGATAAACGCCTGACGTTCCCGCTCGATCTCTGCCAGCACCGCCGGGTCCAGGCCGTTGGCCTCTTTCTCCGCCCAGTTCTGGGTTTCCGGCGGCCAGGTATCCAGCAGGCCGAGGAAGGCTACCTCTTCACCCTGCTCGCGCAGACGGGCTGCAATTCCTTGTGCCAGCGTACCCCCGAGGGAATAGCCGAACAGATAATACGGCCCTTGCGGCTGCTGCATACGCAGCGTATTCAGATGATGCTCAATCACTCCATCCAGATCCGCACACTGCTGCATCGGCCCGTCCGGACGCGGCGACTGAACGCCGACGATTGACCAGCGCGGGCTGAGGTAGCGCGCCAGCACGCTAAACTGCCAGGCAAAGCCGGAAGCCGGATGGAAGCAGAATAGCGTCGGGCCGTCGCTCTCGCGCAGCGGCAGCAGGGTTTCATACCCCAGACGCTGCGCCTGCTCGTCGCTCATCTGCGAGTCCAGCAGCGTGCTCAGCTTGCTCACCTTCGAGGCGACCATAATCTGCCCCGGCGTAACCTTGCGCTCGAACGCGCGGCTTAGCTGCGCGGCCAGGCGCATCGCCAGCAGCGAGTGGCCGCCGAGGGCAAAGAAGTCGGCCTCAATGTCGTTCACCTCGCAGCCCAGCAGCGCGGCAAACGCCTGCGCGACGGCGATTTCGGTTTCGCTTTCCGGCGCACGTCCGGAGGTTTTACCGGTCAGTTCCGGCAGCGGCAGCGCCTTGCGGTCAAGCTTCCCGTTCGCACTCAGCGGCAGCGCGCTGATTTGCAGAAGCACCACCGGCACCATATGCGGCGGCAGCTGTGCCTTGAGCGATTCGAGCAGCGCGTCGCGGTCCAGCGGTAAACCGGATTCGGAGACGACGTATCCCACCAGCTGGCGTGCATCGCCGCCCGTTGCCGCCGCCCGGTTGAACACGCAGGCGTGCGCCACGGCCTGAGCCACGTCCGGCAGCGACAGCATCGCCCGGTCGATTTCACCCAGCTCGATGCGCTGGCCGCGGATTTTGAGCTGGTCGTCGCTGCGGCCCAGATACTCCACCGCGCCGTTATCCAGCCAGCGGGCAACGTCTCCGGTGCGGTACATCCGCTCGCCCGGCGCAAACGGGTCGGCGATAAAGCGGCTGGCGGTGAGATCGGGGCGTCCCAAATACCCCTGCGCCAGCTGAATGCCGGTGAGATAGAGATCGCCCGCCACGCCGAACGGCACCGGGCGCATCATCGCGTCCAGAATGCGCAGCCCCGTGTTCCATACCGGGAAGCCGATCGGCACGCTGTTGCCCTCCACCGCCGCCAGCTCGGGACCAAACGCCGGATACCAGCTCACGTCCACCGCCGCTTCCGTCGGGCCATAGAGGTTGTGAAGCGGCGCATGGGTCAACTGCTCCCACTCGCGGCACAGTTCGGTTGGCAGCGCTTCGCCGCTGCAGAACACCTGCTTAAGGGTTTTACAGCACGCAACGTTTTCCGGCGTCAGCGAGGCAACAAACGCCGCCAGCATCGACGGCACGAAGTGGGTGGTGGTCACGCCGTACCGAGTGAAGAAGCTCTGCATCGCCTGCGGATCGCGGTGCGCGTCCGGCTCGGCCATCACCAGCTTCGCCCCGGCGATAAACGGCCACCAGAACTCCCACACCGACACGTCAAAGCTGCACGGCGTTTTCTGCGCCACCACGTCATGCGCCGCCAGCGGATAATGATCCTGCATCCACTTCAGGCGGTTAACGATGGCGGTATGGCCGACCATGACCCCTTTAGGGCGCCCCGTCGAGCCGGAGGTAAAGATGATGTACGCCGTCTGCTCCGGCTTTGCCAGTCGCAGCGGCTCAGCACCCGCAGCCGGTAACAGTGTGTTGTAACTAAACGTCGTAATCGGCAGATCGCTAAAGCGCTGAAGCTGTTCGTCGGTAGTAATGAGCAGGGACGGCTTCGCGTCCTCAAGCATCATCCGCAGGCGGTCGTCCGGGTAGCCAGTGTCGAGCGGCAGCCACGCGGCGCCCGCCTCCACAATGCCGTGCAATGCTAACGTCAGGAACACCGAGCGCGGCAGGGCCACCGCCACGCTGTCGCCCGGCTTCACGCCGCGCGCGCGCAGCAGGTTTGCCAGCGCGACCACCTGCTCGCGCATCTGACGATAGCTAAGCTCAATATGCGCGTCCGCCAGCGCAGGGGCGTCCGGCGTTTTGCTCGCCTGCTCCGCCACCAGATCCGCGAGCGTGGTGGACGGCAGCGCCAGTCCGGTATCGTTGATGCGGGCGAGCTTCGCGTATTCCTGCTCTGAAACGGTTTCCACTTCGCCGCAGCGCAGGTCCGGATTAGCCGCAAACTGCATTAGCATCGCGTTCAGACGCGCGACGTGTCGGGAAAGCGTCGCTTCATCGTAGCGCTGCTTATTGGCGAGGATCTCAATGCTCAACCCGCCCTGCTCGTCCGGGAACAGCGCCAGCTCAAGGTCGTTCACCGGTCCGGTTGCCAGCGTGTGGGTAATGGCCTCCACATCGTCGATATCCAGCTGATAGTCGAAGACCTTGACGTTCAGCACCGGGCCAAACAGCGCTTCATCACCCGCCGCTTTCCCGCCGTCGCGCACGATCTGCTCGGCGTCGTAGCGCTGGTGGCGGCGCATTTTTTTCAGCTGCTTCGCCAGGCGCAGCGCCAGCGAGGGCAGGCTCTCCTGCGGATCGATATTCACCGCCAGCGGCAGGACGTTGAGCACCGGCCCGGTCGCGGTGAGCGCCGCGGAGCCCATGCGGCGCATAAAGATAAACCCGGCGGCGTAGTCCAGACGTCCGGTGAGGCGGCCCAGCCACAGCGCCACCAGCGCGAGCGCCAGGTCGGTGCGCTGTACCTTTTCTGCCGCCTGCGCAAGCTGGCTAAAAGCACGACCGTCGGCGGCGATTTTCAGGCGCAGGATATCCGTTGTCGCGGCTCGGCCCGGCAGCGGCGTGGAGGAGAGCGAGACCGGAGAAGGCAGCTCCTTGCGCTGCTCTGCCCAGAAGGCACCGTCGCGCGCGTACGCCTCGCTGTCGCGATAGCGCTGATACTCGTCCACCACCTCGACAAACGGCGTAAACGGAGATGTGGGCGTAGGTTCGTCCTTTTTCCACGCGGCGTAAATCGCGGCGATCTGGCGGGTAATCGCTGGGAAACTGAAGCCATCCACCACCAGATGGTGATAGCGCTGATACCAGTACCAGTGGCTTTCACCGACCTGAATCAGCTGGTGAAACGCCAGCGGCTGACCGCTGTCGACGCGCAGATTCTGGTTAAGATCTGATTCCATCAGCGCCACGGCGGCGGCGTGAGAATCAACGCGAACAACGGACGGTTCCAGCAGAATGAAGGTCTCATCCACCCACTGCCACACCTCACCGTTTTCTTCTGCAAAACGCATCCGCAGGGTATCGGCCTGCATCATGCCTTCAGCAATCGCTTTTGCCAGCAGCGGCGCGTCGATATCGCCTTTCAGCTCGGTGTAGTGCGCCACGCTCCAGGCGTTTGGCAGCGTGGACAGCTGTTCCGCCATCCAGATCCCCGGCTGGGCGGCGACGAGAGGAAGACGGATCATGCGTACTCCCCCGCAAAGTGAGACGGCTCAAGCGTTTGCCAGTGCCCGACAAGCCACTGCTGGCATGCCTCCTGAGACTGTGCTTCACACACCACGTGCCACCCCGCCGGCAGTTCGCACTGCTGCGGCCACAGGCTGTACTGCCCCTGGTCGTTTTGCAAAATGGCGAACTGTCCCTGCGGATTATCGAAAGGATTGCTGAATTCCATACAGACTCCGTTAGTGAATTAGCGGCTGCCAGAGGGTCATCAGCCCCTGCGTCAGCCCACCGCGCCAGCAAAGCGCATCGTGTCCGCCGTCAACCTGACGCCAGATAACCGGTTGGTACGTGTTCAGCTCGACGTAAATCGCCTGATTCGCGCGGAAGATGAGCGGCTCGTTGCGCCCGGCTTCAAGAATGATGCGTAGCCCGCGAGGGGATATTTCACCGGCTTTAAGCTGTTCGATTAACAGCCCGTCCTGCTGCCCACCGCGGTGCGGCCACCAGAAGGACCCGGACTGGCTGAGCACGCAGCCAAAACGCTGCGGCCAGTTGAGGCCAGCATAAAGAGACGCGAGACCGCCAAAGCTCTGGCCTGCCACTACCGTACGGTCGGCACGGTCGCTAAACGGCACGCGTTTTTTAACAAGGGGGAGAAGTTCTTCCTGCACCGCCAGCCAGAAATCGGGATTGCACGGCAGCTCGCGGTTGCGATGCTCCATATCGATAACATCGATTAAGACGTAGACCGCAGGCGGTAATTTGCGCTCAGCGGTGAGAGACGCCAGCGCAGGCCAGACCGGCATGCTTTCGGCCCAGAACTGGCCGTCGAGCAGCACCGCCAGCGGGCGTTCCGAGCTATGATCCCCGGTGGTGAAAATCCAGACGCGACGGCGGTTGTTCAGGCGCGCGCTTTCCCACTCAATGCAGACCGGCGGCTGATACGGCGTATCGGGATGATTCCACCCCGGCTGAACGGGTGCTCCGGGCATCTCCAACGCGGAGACGGCATGGCCGCGCCCGCCGCGCCAGCTTTGCGGATTCAGCGGATCAGACACCGCGTGCGGCAGCAGTTTGCGCCAGCCTTCGCGCAGCGCCATGCGGTCCGGCTGCTGGCCTTCGAATACCGCGTCGGCAAAATCATTTTCATTCACGGAGGGGATAAAACAGTAGCTTCCGCGCCACTCGGGGCTGAACTCGCCCTGCCACTGCCAGACGTCGGTATCGGGCATGCGTTCGAGAGACTGCGGGCGGGCATTTTGGTGGTGATCGGTCACGCCGGTGACGTAGAGCCAGACGCGTTTGATCGGTGACGTTCTTTGCGTTCCTGCCGGGTCACGCCACCAGAACGTGACGCGATAGTTTCCCTTTTCCGGCTTCCATTCAGGCCCGTTTTTCGACTGCCACCACGCTTCACTTCCCGTTGTTAACGCCGTCACCCTTATAACCTCATGTTTAACAGTCTTTTTTGTTTCAGAGCAAATTTTATTGATAATATTATTGATAACTATTTGCATTTGCAATAGCGTAGTGCCCGCGCTGTGGGAAGCGCTCATAAAACAACCACAAAAGCAGGACGTACAATGAATAAGAAGATTCACTCTTTGGCCTTGCTGGTCAATTTAGGGATTTACGGCGTCGCGCTGCCCGCTCTGGCAGACGACAACACCGCCTCTGCGCAGCACGAAGACACGATGGTGATCACCGCCGCCGAGCAGAATCTGCAGGCGCCGGGGGTATCGACCATCACCGCCGATGAGATCCGTAAAAACCCGCCCGCGCGGGACGTGGCTGAAATCATCCGCACCATGCCGGGCGTTAACCTGACCGGTAACTCCACCAGCGGCCAGCGCGGGAACAACCGTCAGATTGATATCCGCGGCATGGGGCCAGAAAACACCCTGATCCTGATCGACGGCAAGCCGGTCACCAGCCGAAACTCCATCCGTCTGGGCTGGCGCGGCGAGCGTGACACGCGCGGCGATACCGGCTGGGTGCCACCAGAGATGATCGAGCGCATCGAAGTGATCCGCGGTCCGGCCGCCGCGCGCTACGGCAACGGCGCGGCTGGCGGCGTGGTAAACATCATCACCAAAAAATTCGACGACCAGTGGCACGGCTCCTGGAACACCTACCTGAATGCGCCTGAGCACAAGGATGAAGGGTCCACCAAACGCACCAACTTTAGCCTGAGCGGCCCGCTGGGCGGCGACTTCAGCTTCCGCATGTACGGCAATCTGGACAAAACCCAGGCCGACGCGTGGGACATCAACCAGGGTCACCAGTCTGACCGAACCGGTGCCTACGCCGACACGCTGCCCGCGGGCCGCGAGGGTGTAGAAAACAAAGACATTAACGGCGTGGTGCGCTGGGACTTTGCGCCGATGCAGTCTCTGGAATTTGAGGCGGGCTACAGCCGTCAGAACAACCTCTACGCCGGCGACACGCAGAACACCAACAACGACAACAGCTCCAGCGGTCTGGTGAAAAAGAACTACGGCAAGGAGACCAACCGTATCTATCGCCAGAACTTCGCGGTGACCTGGAACGGCGGCTGGGATAACGGCATTACCACCAGCAACTGGGCGCAGTACGAGCACACCCGCAACTCCCGTCTGGGCGAAGGGCTGGCGGGCGGTCTGGAAGGTCTGTTCAACAGCAATAAATTCACCGACACCGATCTGGCCGACGTGATGCTGCACAGTGAAATCAATCTGCCGATTGATTTCATCGTTAACCAGAACCTGACGCTCGGCACCGAGTGGAACCAGCAGCGCATGAAGGACTCGACCTCCTTCACCCAAACCCAGCAGGGCGGCGCGATCCCGGGAATGAGTAACGATCGCAGCCCTTATACCTCGGCAGAGATCTTCTCCCTGTTCGCTGAAAACAACATGGAGCTGACCGACAGCACCATGCTGACCCCTGCCCTGCGCTTCGACCATCACACCATCGTCGGCAACAACTGGAGCCCGTCACTTAACCTGTCGCAGGGTCTGGGGGATAACTTCACGCTGAAGATGGGGATCGCGCGCGCCTATAAGGCACCGAGCCTGTATCAGACCAACCCGAACTACCTGCTCTACAGTAAAGGCCAGGGCTGCTACGCCAGCTCCGACGGCGTGGGCTGCTACATGATGGGTAACGACGACCTGAAGGCCGAAACCAGCATCAACAAAGAGATTGGTCTGGAGTGGAAGCGCGACGGCTGGCTGGCGGGCGTCACCTGGTTCCGCAACGACTACCGCGACAAGATTGAAGCGGGCTACGCGCCGATTGGTCACACCTCTTCCGGTAAAGTGCAGACCGACATCTACCAGTGGGAAAACGTACCCAAAGCAGTCGTCGAAGGGCTGGAAGGCTCCCTGAACGTGCCGGTCAGCGACACGATCAACTGGACCAACAACATCACCTACATGCTGCAGAGCAAGAACAAGGAGACCGGCGACCGTCTGTCGATCATTCCGGAGTACACGCTGAACTCAACCCTGAGCTGGCAGGTGCATCAGGACGTGTCGCTCCAGTCGACCTTTACCTGGTACGGCAAGCAGCAGCCGAAGAAGTACAACTACAAAGGTCAGCCGGTGACCGGGTCTGAAAAAGACGAAGTCAGTCCGTACAGCATCGTTGGCCTGAGCGCGACCTGGGACATGACCAAAAACGTCAGCCTGACCGGCGGCGTGGACAACGTCTTTGACAAACGCCAGTGGCGCGCGGGTAATGCCCAGACAACCGGAAACACCACCACCGGTGCGTATATGTACGGTGCGGGTGCGTATACGTATAATGAACCGGGTCGTACCTGGTACATGAGCGTGAATACGCGTTTCTGATACAGGCAGTCACTCCCCCTCTCCCTGTGGGAGAGGGTCGGGGTGAGGGCGAGGTGAAAGCAAAACGGCAACCCCGTTGCCGTTTTTAGTGTTTGCTCCCTCTCCCCGTGGGAGAGGGCCGGGGTGAGGGCATCAGGCCGCACAACTCTGAAGGAAAAAACCATGCACACCACCCACAGCACGCTCATTCTCGCCGGCCACACCGTCCACCACGTTACCTTCGACCCAACCACCTTCACCGACACCGATCTCCTTTGGCTCCCCCACCACGCCGAGCTTTCAAACGCCGGGCGCAAACGCAAAGCCGAGCATCTGGCAGGCCGCATCGCCGCCGCGCATGCCTTACCTGACCACACCGTGCCCGGCATCGGCCCCAGCGGTGAACCTCTCTGGGCTGACGGCGTATCAGGGAGCATCACCCACTGCGGCACGCAGGCGATGGCGCTTGCCATCCGTCATCCAGATGCGCTTGTGGGTATTGATTGCGAAGCCATTCTTCCTGACCGTGAAGCCCGAGAAATTCAGGACGGCATCATTGATGCACAGGAAGCGATGTGCCTGAAGCGTTCGGGCTACCCCTTTGCGCTGGCGTTGACGCTGGCATTCAGCGCCAAGGAAAGTTTGTTTAAAGCCCTGTTCCCTGCGGCAAGGCGCTACATGGGATTCGACTGTGTACGGGTCACTGCGTTGAATCAGAAAACTATCGCGTTGACGCTCAGCCATCCGGCGGGCCGTTATCAGCAGGGAAAATGCTTTAGCCTCGCCTGGCAACGTGTTAATGAAGAGGTATATACCTTGATTGTCGTTCAGGAATAATGCTGCCCGTTTATTGCTCCCGGCAATTAAAGACTAAAAATAACGAAACTCTCACTCCCTACCATTTATAATAGCCACCAAAATCTTCCTGAAGCATTTAAACGTATGCAGGCGATTTTTTTCATAACAGAATTCAGTCATAAAACCTCGAGCCAGATCAAAAACACGAGGATAAAAAATCAATAAATACAAAATAAGTTATTTCAATTTTATATTTTCAGGAACATTATTCCTTCGCTGTTTTACATTATCTCGATGTGACTAAGGAAACATGACGTACTCAACTAACGCCACTAACAGAACAACATGAGCCCAGCCAGAAATGAAACATTGTCTGATACCGAGAATAAAACATATCAGCAAGCAGATAATTATTAGTACCCTCGCATTTTTTGGCTGTCTCTTTTTCGTTCATGCTAACGAAAATCCCTATGAGGATGACATGGATCCTTATCATTGGATGTAAACTCACCCCCAACAGACCGCACGCTGGTTAAATCAACGCTCAAACCAGACGGTTAACATGCTCCGCGCCCTTCCCTGGCGAAACGTTCTGGCGAAAAGGTTGAGCGAGTTAGTGAATACGGCCCCCACTATTTCAGACATTTATGATGCGGGAGACAATCGTTTTTATCTCCGCTCATCGGTCGAACATCCCTACCTGCGGCTGTTTGTAAAACAAGCGGGAAAGCCTGAACGTGTGCTCATCGATCCGCCTGTGGGTTATGGGATTAACTTTTTCATTCCTTCACATGATGGTCGCTTCGTTGCCGTTGGGCGCTCACGAAATGGAACGGAAAGCACGGATATCACGGTGATCGGAGTGGCTGATAACGTGGTATTAGACACTCGCATCCCCGCCGTTCGCTACCCCAATGTTGTCTGGGCCGCAGATAATCAGTCCTTTTATTACAGCCTGAACACTACAACTCAGGATTCAGGACGGCAGACCTGCGGCAAGGTCTATCTCCACCATATAGAAAGCAACAACGATATTATGACGTTTGACTGGCGCACCATTCCAGAACTCGCACAGCAGTCCTGCGAAAACGTTAATCTTTACGCCTCCCCTGATTCTGACTACCTGATTGTTAACGTGTCAAAATCCATTAGCGGTTATGGCAGCTCTCTTTTTTCCGCTAAAAAAGACGCAGATGGCAACGGCACGCTCAACTGGATCAGGATTGTTGATCCCGATGAAAATGTTTCTGCCTTTGTTTATTCCGGGGAGTGGATTTATCTGGCGAGCTATAACGCCTCCTCAGGCTATGATATTTCACGCATCAATCTAGCGGCTCCTGCCTCCACCAAAGAACCCGTGATGAGCTGGTCGAACGGAGAGTTAACACAATTAAGCCTGAGCAGGGATTCACTTTATGTGGCTTATCATAACGCCGGAAGCAGTAAATTCACGCGTATTCCGTTTGCTGATATCAGTAACCACCAGGCAATTCCGGTCCCTGCAGATGAAGACGTGAGTGCGATATTTGCCAGCAGCGATAGTCAGGACATTCTCTTCACCCGCCAGGGCTGGCTGAAGCCCCCCGTCATTTATCATTATCAACCTGCGGACAACATTATCCAGAAAACAGAGTTAATACCGCCGTTAAGCCAGCCCCTGACAGACTATGTGACGGAAGAAAAATGGGTCACTACAGCAGACAATATTCGCGTCCCACTGACTCTCATATACCGTAAAGGCATTGCGCGCGATGGTTCGGTCCCTACCTGGTTGACGGCTTATGGCGCGTACGGCGTGAGTACGTTTCCTTCATTCGATCTGACCCGTCTGCTCTGGCTGGAACAAGGCGGTATTCTCGCTATCGCGCATGTACGCGGAGGCGGTGAAATGGGCCCTGAATGGCACGAAGCAGGAAGAGCAGATAAGAAAGAAAATTCCATTACCGATTTTATCCGTTGCGCGGAATATCTTATCGACAGTCGCTACACCTCACCGTCAAAACTGGCAATCGGGGGTGAAAGCGCGGGGGGAATTATCGTGGGTATGGCGATGACCCGTCGCCCGGAACTGTTTGCCGCTGTGGCCATAGACGCAGGGATGCTCAATACCAGCCGACTGGATAACATTCCGATAGGCGTGATGAACTATGACGAACTGGGATCGCCGCTGACGCCGCCTGGCAGGCTAAACTTACTGAAAATAGATGCTTACCGGCATCTGGTACCTGAAAAACGTTATCCTCCCGTGCTGTTAACCGTGGGCCTGCATGACCAGCGCGTTTCCCCGTGGCAAACAGCAAAATTCGCCGCCCGTTTAGAGGAAATAGGCTCGCCGCGCAGCGTGCTGGTTCTGGCTTACCGTCAGGGAGGACACAGTGCGGCAACCTATGCCGAGGCCGATTCAAAATTAGTCGACACGGTAAGCTTCTTTATTTGGAAAACCGGTCTTCACGTTCAGGATAGATGATAGCGGCACCCGTTACGGGTGCCCTGTCATTCATACACGTAATGACTCAAACATCCGGGAACATCACGCTATTCCCCGGCGCTTCCCTGTGCAGATGGATAAAGTTCAGATGCCGTTCATACTGATCCAGAATGTCCGTAATTACCTGCTCCTTGCTGTAGTCCATCAAATCGTTCCCCTGGCTCCCTTCCAGCAGGAAGGTCTCCAGCCGGTAGTAGGTCGATTTCCCACTGCGCGCCCGGTAGGTAAAGCCGGGGACCGAGTACTGCTGCGGCCAGATCTGGTAGACAAAGTTCTGCTCGTCGCCCATGTGCACCAGCAGGTCCAGGTGCCCAAGGGTCTCGCCCTCCTCCGGCGGCAGGTTTTTCAGCTCCACGTAGGCACCGCGCAGCTTCAGCTCCTGCGCCACCTCTTCCATGGCGGGGAAGCAGACCGTCTCCATCATCTGTTTGGTGTAGCGCGTGCCCGGGTAGTTCATCAGGCGCGACAGACGTTTCTTCCAGCTCAGGCGGTCCTGCGCGCCCATCGGACGCGGCGCGGTGTCGCGGCTGGCGCTGACGCGGCGGTAATCTTCCACCTTGAGGGACTTATACAATCCGGCCATCACGAAGAAGATAACGAAGCTGAACGGCAGCCCCATGATCACCGTGGTGTTCTGCAGCGCAGAGATGCCGTTGGTCATCAGCATACCGAGCGTCAGCAGGCCGATGGCGACGGACCAGAAGATGCGCAGCCAGTTCGGGGCATCGCTGTTGATGTCTTTGAGCTTCGAGGTGAAGTTGCCCAGCACCAGCGCGCCGGAATCCGCCGAGGTGACGTAAAACAACAGGCCGGTAATAGTCGCCACGGAGGCGCTAAAGGTGAACGCTGGATACTGCGCCAGCAGGCTATAGAAGCCGCGCTCCGGGTGCGCCATCGCTTCCTGCGCGAAAGTAGCATTGCCGTGGATAATCTCGTGCAGCGCGCTGTTGCCGAACACCGACAGCCACAGCAGGGTAAAGGTGAACGGGATGATCAGCGTGCCCATCACAAACTGGCGGATGGTGCGGCCACGTGAAATACGCGCCAGGAACAGGCCAACGAACGGCGACCACGCGACCCACCACGCCCAGAAGAACAGCGTCCAGTTGTTCATCCACTCTACAGGGCGGTCGAAGGCGAAGCTGTTCAGCGTCATGCCCATAAAGCGGTTCACATAGTCGCCCACGTTCAGCACTAAGGCATTGAGCAGGAACGAGGTATCGCCCATAAACAGCACGAACAGGATCAGGCCCAGCGCCAGCGCCACGTTCAGTTCGGAGAGCACGCGGATGCCCTTATCGACGCCCGACGTCACCGAGATGGTGGCGATAATGACGGAGAGCGCAATCAGCGCCGCTTTCGCCGCCATCGAATCCGGAATATCAAACAGCACGCTCAGCCCGTAGTTAAGCTGCACCACGCCAATCCCGAGCGTCGTCGCGATACCGAAGATGGTGCCGATCACCGCCGCAATGTCGACGCTGTGGCCAATCGGGCCGTTGATCTTTTTACCGAAAATCGGGTACAGCGCGGAGCGGATGGTGAGGGGCAAATTATAACGATAGCTAAAGTATCCCAGCGCCATGCCCATCAGGGCGTACATTGACCAGCCGGTCAGGCCGTAGTGGAACAGCGTCCAGACCATCGCCTGGCGCGCGGCCTCCATCGTCTGCCCTGCCCCTTCCGGCGGCTGCATATACTGCGTGACCGGTTCCGCCACGGAGAAGAACATCAGGTCAATGCCGATGCCCGCGGCAAACAGCATTGCGGCCCAGCTCAGCAGGCTGAACTCGGGCTTTGACTGCTCAGGCCCGAGCTTCACCGAACCGAAGCGCGAGCAGGCAATGCAGACCACGAAGACGATATAGAGCGTCGCCGCCAGCAGATAGTACCAACCGAAGGTCTTCGACACCCAGTTCAGGGTGCGCCCAATCCACTCGGCAGAAAAATCGCGAAAGAAGATCGTTGTCAGGGAAAACAACAAAATCAGCCCGGCAGACGTATAAAAAACGACTGGGTTGATTTTGTCTTTTTCTCTGTCCTGTGAAAGGTCTGTCATCCAGTATCCCCACTGTTTTTGTAACTATTAAAATCCAAATCCGCAACAATTAAGACACATTTTATATTGAACGTCCAATCAAAAACCGCTTTAATGGTTAACCAACGCTGATGAATGGAGTGGCAAAAATGCCCAAAGTGGGGATGCAGCCGATCCGGCGCAGGCAGCTTATCGACGCCACGCTGGAAGCAATAAATGAAGTGGGAATGCATGACGCGACGATCGCGCAGATCGCCCGTCGGGCAGGCGTTTCCACGGGGATCATCAGTCACTATTTCAAAGACAAAAACGGTCTGCTGGAAGCAACCATGCGCGACATCACCGGCCAGCTGCGCGACGCGGTATTGAGCCGCTTACGCGCCCTGCCGAACGCCAGCGCGGAGCAGCGACTGCAGGCGATTGTCGGCGGCAATTTTGATGAAACCCAGACCAGCGGCGCGGCAATGAAGGCCTGGCTGGCCTTCTGGGCAAGCAGCATGCACCAGCCGATGCTCTACCGCCTGCAGCAAGTGAGCAGCCGCCGCCTGCTGTCGAACCTAGTGTACGAGTTCCGCCGCGAACTGCCGCGCGAACAGGCCGAAGAGGCGGGCTACGGGCTGGCGGCGCTGATCGACGGGCTGTGGCTGCGCGCCGCGCTAAGCGGCAAGCCGCTGGATAAGACCCTGGCCCAGTCACTGACCAGCCACTTTATCAGCCAGCATTTACCGACCGAATAACCGAGGAGAATTTATGTCCCGAATGGCAGAACAGCAGCTTTATATCAATGGTGGTTATACATCGGCCACCAGCGGTCGCACCTTCGAGACCATCAACCCGGCCAACGGTGAAGTCCTGGCGAGCGTACAGGCCGCCGGGCGCGAAGACGTCGATCGCGCCGTAGAAAGCGCAACGCGCGGGCAAAAAGTCTGGGCGGCGATGACCGCCATGGAGCGCTCGCGCATCCTGCGTCGCGCCGTCGATATCCTGCGCGAACGCAACGACGACCTGGCAAAGCTGGAAACCCTCGACACCGGTAAAGCGTATTCCGAAACCTCAACCGTGGATATCGTCACCGGTGCGGACGTGCTGGAGTACTACGCGGGGCTGATCCCGGCGCTGGAAGGCAGCCAGATCCCCTTGCGCGAGAGCTCATTCGTCTACACCCGCCGCGAGCCGCTGGGCGTGGTGGCGGGCATCGGCGCGTGGAACTACCCGATCCAGATCGCCCTGTGGAAATCGGCCCCGGCGCTGGCGGCGGGCAACGCGATGATCTTCAAGCCAAGCGAAGTGACGCCGCTTACCGCTCTGAAGCTTGCCGAGATCTACACCGAAGCGGGCCTGCCGGACGGCGTGTTTAACGTCCTGCCGGGCGTGGGCGCGGAGACCGGCCAGTACCTGACCGAGCATCCGGGCATCGCCAAAGTCTCCTTCACCGGCGGCGTCGCCAGCGGCAAAAAGGTGATGGCCAACGCCGCGGCCTCGTCCCTGAAAGAGGTGACGATGGAGCTGGGCGGTAAATCCCCGCTGATTATTTTCGACGATGCGGATCTCGATCTCGCCGCAGACATCGCCATGATGGCCAACTTCTTCAGCTCCGGCCAGGTGTGCACCAACGGCACCCGCGTGTTCGTGCCCGCGAAATCTAAGGCCGCGTTTGAGCAGAAAATCGTTGAGCGCGTGGGCCGCATCCGCGCGGGCGATCTGTTCGATGAAGCTACCAACTTTGGTCCGATGGTCAGCTTCCCGCACCGCGACAGCGTGATGCGCTACATCGCCAAAGGCAAAGAGGAAGGCGCGCGCGTGCTGTGCGGCGGCGACGCGCTGAAGGGCGAAGGCTTCGATAACGGCGCGTGGGTGGCCCCGACCGTGTTCACCGACTGCACCGACGAGATGACCATCGTGCGCGAAGAGATCTTCGGCCCGGTGATGTCCATCCTCACCTATGAGTCCATTGAGGAAGCGATTCGCCGCGCCAACGACACCGACTACGGGCTGGCGGCAGGCATCGTCACGGCCGACCTGAACCGCGCCCACGGCGCCATTCATCAGCTCGAAGCGGGCATCTGCTGGATCAACACCTGGGGTGAATCCGCCGCAGAGATGCCGGTCGGCGGCTACAAGCACTCCGGCATTGGCCGCGAGAACGGCGTGATGACGCTGCAGAGCTACACCCAGGTGAAGTCCATCCAGGTTGAGATGGGTAAATTCCAGTCCATATTTTAACCGGGAGGTTTATTTGCAATTTGACTACATCATTATCGGGGCCGGCTCTGCCGGCAACGTGCTGGCTACACGACTGACTGAAGATCCGAACACCACCGTCCTGCTGCTTGAAGCAGGCGGACCGGATTACCGCTTTGACTTCCGCACCCAGATGCCCGCCGCGCTGGCGTTCCCGCTGCAGGGCAAGCGCTACAACTGGGCGTACGAAACCGAACCAGAGCCGTACATGAACAACCGCCGCATGGAGTGCGGGCGCGGCAAAGGGCTGGGCGGCTCGTCGCTGATCAACGGCATGTGCTACATCCGCGGTAACGCGATGGACCTCGACCACTGGGCAAAAGAGCCGGGTCTGGAGCACTGGAGCTACCTCAACTGCCTGCCCTACTACCGCAAGGCCGAGACGCGCGACGTGGGGCCGAACGACTACCACGGCGGCGACGGTCCGGTGAGCGTCACCACCTCGAAACCGGGCGTGAACCCGCTGTTTGAGGCGATGGTGGAGGCGGGCGTGCAGGCGGGCTATCCTCGCACCGACGATCTTAACGGCTATCAGCAGGAGGGCTTCGGCCCGATGGACCGCACGGTCACGCCGCAGGGCCGACGCGCCAGCACCGCGCGCGGCTATCTGGACCAGGCGAAACCGCGTCCGAACCTGACCATCCGCACCCACGCCATGACCGATCGCATTCTCTTTGAGGGCAAGCGCGCGGTGGGCGTCGAGTGGCTGGAGGGTGAAAGCACCATCCCATCCAAAGCGACGGCAAAAAAAGAAGTGCTGCTGAGCGCCGGGGCGATTGCCTCCCCGCAGATCCTCCAGCGCTCCGGTGTGGGCGACGCTAACCTGCTGAAGCAGTTCGATATCCCGCTGGTGCACGATCTGCCCGGTGTGGGCGAAAACCTGCAGGATCACCTGGAGATGTACCTCCAGTACGAATGCAAAGAGCCGGTCTCCCTCTACCCTGCCCTGCAGTGGTGGAACCAGCCGAAAATTGGCGCCGAGTGGCTGTTTGGCGGCACCGGCGTGGGCGCGAGCAACCACTTCGAAGCGGGCGGGTTTATCCGCAGCCGCGAAGAGTTTGAATGGCCGAACATCCAGTACCACTTCCTGCCGGTGGCGATTAACTACAACGGCTCGAACGCGGTGAAAGAGCACGGCTTCCAGTGCCACGTCGGATCCATGCGTTCGCCAAGCCGTGGGCACGTGCGCATCACGTCGCGCGATCCGCACCAGCATCCGGCGATCCTGTTCAACTATATGTCCCACGAGCAGGACTGGCAGGAGTTCCGCGACGCGATCCGCATTACCCGCGAGATCATGCACCAGCCCGCGCTGGACAAGTACCGGGGGCGCGAAATCAGCCCAGGTATCGAATGCCAGACCGACGAGCAGCTGGACGAGTTCGTGCGCAACCACGCCGAAACCGCCTTCCATCCGTGCGGCACCTGCAAGATGGGCTATGACGAGATGGCGGTGGTTGACGGCGAAGGCCGCGTTCACGGACTGGAAGGCCTGCGCGTGGTGGATGCGTCGATCATGCCGCAGATCATCACCGGCAACCTGAACGCCACCACCATTATGATCGGCGAGAAGATTGCCGACGCCATTCGCGGACGCGAGCCGCTGGCGAAGAGCACGGCCGCGTATTATGTGGCGAACGGGGCACCTGTTCGTCGCTGAGGATATTTCCCCTCACCCTGGCCCTCTCCCCATAGGGGAGAGGGGATCCCCCCCCTTCAAAAATTTATTTTTATTTTCCTGCATCCAGTTTCCACCCGCCCCTCGTATATCAGTCTGTGAGCAACCCCTTTGCTCCCCAATCCGAGGAAAGATGATGAAAAAGCTAACCCGTGTTGCATTCGTAACCAGCGCTTTACTCTTCTGTGCAGGCGCATCAGCCGCCATGACGTCAGGCTCCGTGATGGTAGGCGGAGCGGAAATGTTCCCGAGCAAAAATATTGTTGAAAACGCCATAAACTCGAAAGATCACACCACGCTGGTGGCCGCCGTCAAAGCGGCTGGACTGGTGGATACGCTTCAGAGCAAAGGGCCATTCACCGTGTTTGCGCCGACCAATGCGGCGTTTGCGAAATTGCCTGCCGGCACGGTCGAGAACCTCGTCAAACCCGAAAACAAAGCCACGCTCACCAGCATCCTGACCTATCACGTGGTCGCCGGTAATTACGATATGAAAGCGCTGGAGCAGAAAATTAAACAGGGCGGCGGCCACGCGGAGCTGAAAACCGTTAACGGTCAGCCGCTGTGGATCATGAGCAACGGCCCGCACAATATTCAGCTTAAGGATGGTAAAGGCAATGTGGCGAACATTAGCACCTATGACGTTCATCAAAAAAACGGCGTGATCGATGTGATTGATACCGTCCTGATGCCTAAGTAGTTGTCTATACTTCGGAAGTGTGACGTTGCCTTCCGGGAAAAACATGGATAACGCGCAGGCTGAACAGCAACTGAAATTAATGCAGGCGGTCGCAAACGGCGATCGCCGTGCATTTGAACAACTTTATCGACTCACGTCGCCACACCTGTTTGCCGTCGCGCTGCGCATGCTGCGTGACCGCGCGTGGGCAGAAGAGATCCTTCACGACTGTTTTATCACCGTCTGGAGTAAAGCCGAAACCTACAACGCTGCACTGAGCTCCCCGATGACCTGGCTTACGCACATTGTGCGCAACCGCTGTATTGACTGGCTGCGCAGCGGGCAAACCCGCGCTGCCGACCGCGAGACGGCGTATAACGAAGCGATTCTGCCTTGCGAGAACGATGAGCAGAATAACTGGCACGACGATGTGCAGGCAGAACGGCTCAGGCAGTGTCTCGAACATTTGAGCAGCGAACAGCGCCAGAGCATTACGCTCGCCTACTATCAGGGAATGTCTCACAGCGACATTGCCGACTGGCTCCAACAGCCTCTGGGCTCGGTGAAAAGCTGGATACGTCGGGCAATGGACCATCTTCGGGAGTGTGTCGGGCTATGAATGACGCAGAAAAACGCGACGACATGCTGGCAGCAGAGTATGCCCTCGGCACGCTGCGGGGAGGAGCGCGGCTTCAGTTCCAGAAAAGGGTCCTCCATGAACCCGCTCTGGCCGCCCGCGTGGCGTACTGGCAGGAAATGTTCAGCACGCTGGATAGTCATCTTGTGCCCGTCTCTCCACCCGAGACGGTATGGAAGAGAATCGCCCTCGATCTGCCGCCCAAAAAGCCTTTACGCAAAAGTCGGCCTTATGTCGGCTGGATGGCTGCGGCCTCCCTCGCCGCCCTGTCGGTCGTTGCCTGGTATGCCATCCGTACCCCGGAACTTGCTCCGCTGATGGTACTCAACGATACCCAACAGCACGGACAGTGGGTCGTCAGCGCGGACGCCAGCCGTCAGCACCTGAGCATTGCCCCTCTTCGACCAACGGCCGTCGCGGCGCAACACAGCCTGCAGCTTTGGCTGATCCCAGGCGGGCAGGCGCCGGTATCCATGGGGCTGTTGCATAACGATATACCCACACGCGTCACCCTCAGGAACACAACGCTCCCTCCTGACGCCACGATAGCCATAAGCCTTGAACCAGAGGGCGGATCGCCCACTGGACTCCCCACAGGCCCGGTGCTTTACAGTGGCAAATTGTAATCCTCAGGCCCTGTTCGCAGGGCCGCTATCGTGACCCCATTTCATTTATATACTATTCTCGGTTACCTATAAGAATTAAATATTAAGCCTGCAATTAATTTAATTATTAAAAAACGACATTGACAGACTCTTCCGCACTCCATTAAGTTTTAAACGAACATCATTTTACTCCCGATACACAATATATCAAAAACCCGCATTAATGAATTTGTCATTATTCATTGACGCTTCTCTGCCTTTTATTTTTTGCATCACTCAATAGCGAGATAAGATCATGAATAATAGTGCAAACAAGGTTGTTGTCATTACCGGTGCCAGCAGCGGTATTGGTCAGGCGATTGCCCTCCATTTAGCGAATAACGCGTTTTCGCTGGTGCTGGTGGCGCGCCGTCTGGACAGAATTAATGCCCTGGTGGATCAGATTATTCAGCAAGGCGGCAAGGCTATTGCCGTTAAGGCCGATGTCACCCGTCAGGAAGAGGTGCAGCGCGCCATTGACGCTGCTGTTGCCGCCTACCAGCGCGTGGATGTGCTGATCAACAACGCGGGCTTTATGGCTATCGCCCCCCTCAGCGAGCTGAAAACCGACGAATGGGACAAGATGATTGATACCAATCTGAAAGGGGTACTGTACGGCATCGCTGCCGCTTTCCCGGTGTTCCAGCGTCAGGGCAACGGGCATTTTATTAACGTTGCCTCCGTCGCGGGCATCAAGGTGCTGGCGCCTGGCGGCGTGGTGTACAGCGCCACGAAATTCGCCGTCCGCGCGCTGAGTGAAGGCTTACGTCAGGAGGCGGGTAAAACCCTCCGCACGACGCTTATTTCGCCCGGCGCCGTTGAAAGCGAACTGCAATTCGGTAGCTCTGACGAAGAGAGCAAAAAATTTCTCCATGAGTTTTATAAGCAGGCTATTCCGGCTGAAGCAATTGCCCGCGCGGTTTTATTTGCTATTGAACAGCCTGGCGACGTTGATATTAATGAAATTGTTGTTCGTCCGACGCAGGAAGAATTTTAGCCAGCGTTAAATAATACTGAATGAGGTGTCAGTATGATTAAATTATTAACATCCTTATCAGATCTCAATATGCGAACGGGTGCCGATATTCTCCTTGAAGTGCTGGAGAGTGAAGGCGTGGAATATATTTTTGGCAACCCCGGTACCACCGAGCTTCCGCTCATTGATGCCCTGCTTCGCCATGAAAATATTCACTATATTCTGGCGCTACAGGAGAGCACCGTGGTGGCAATTGCTGACGGATATGCGAAAGCCTCCGGCAAAACGGGCTTTATCAATTTGCATACCGCCAGCGGTCTGGGGCACGGCATGGGGAATCTGATTAATTCGCGGATCATGAAAACCCCGCTGGTGGTCACCGTCGGACAGCAGGATACGCGGCACTACGTCCGCGATCCGCTGCTGTATGATGATATTGTTTCCATTGGCTCCCCGGTCATGAAATGGGCGCAGGAGGTCACCAGCGCCGACCAGCTCCCGGTACTGGTACGCCGCGCGTTTCACGCTGCCAGCTATCCTCCGGCCGGTCCGGTGCTGCTCTCTCTGCCAATGAACGTGATGGAAGAGCTCAGCGACGCCGGGATACAAACGGCCTCTAAAGTGAACTACCACACCGTGGCGGGCTCGCTGGACGAACTGGCCGAAGAACTGAGCCAGGTTACGCCCGGCAGGATCATGATTGTGGCGGGCGATGAGGTGCACTCCAGCGGCTCGACGCAGGAGATTGTCCAGCTGGCGGAAGCGCTCAGCGCCCACGTCTACGGCTCCTCCTGGCCGCTGAATTTACCTTTTCCCACTCAGCACGCCCTCTGGCGGGGCAATATGCCCACCACCGCCAGCGAAATCGCCAGCATCATCAACGCCTACGATGCCGTATTCATCATCGGCGGCAGAAGCCTGATCACCATTTTGTACAGCGAGGGCGAGGCCATTCCGGCGACCTGCGCGGTGTATCAGCTCTCGGCGGATATGCACGAGCTTGGCCGCACCTATGCCACTCGCCTTTCGGTGATGGGGGATATCAAACTGTCCCTGCACGAACTTTTGCCAAAGCTTAAGCAGCGCCTGATCGCCAGCACGCTGGCCCACCAGCGGCTGCTGGTTGCAGCCCGTGACGAACGGGAGAAGGAGTGGCAGCAGCAGGAGGAACGTCTGGCCGCCGAGCGGCTACGCCCGGCGATCTCACCGATGGTCGCTGCCTGGGAAGTCATCCGGTCCATTCCGGCGGGTACCACCATCGTGGATGAGGCGATAGCGACCGCCCGGCATGTCCGCCGGTTCATCTCTGACCAGCAGCACCAGCGCTACTACTTTATGCGCGGCGGCGGACTGGGCTGGGGGATGCCTGCCTCAGTAGGGCACTCGCTGGGACGCGGACGGGAGCCGGTGGTCTGCCTGATAGGTGACGGAGCCTCCCTGTACTCGCCGCAGGCGCTCTGGACGGCGGCACACGAAAATCTGCCGGTCACCTTTATCGTCATGAATAACAGGGAGTACAACATCCTGAAAAACTTTATGAAGAGCCAGGCCGACTACAGCTCAACGCGGCTGGGGCGTTTTATCGGGATGGACCTGGTGAACCCGCATATCGATTTTCAGTCGCTGGCCACCGCCATGGGCGTCCACTGCTGCCGGGTAACCGAGGCTGCAGATATCGCCGAAGCGGTAGCGCGCGGGCTACAGTCAGGAAAAACTAACCTGATAGAAATCGCGATTTCCGCGGATTAGCCGCGCGTTTACGCTGTACCCTACATAAAACACTTATAACCGAAACGCCTCAAGACGCTTTATCTGACGCCCGTCGTCGTCAAAATTCTCCGCCGCCAGCCAGGCGCGCAACTCCGCATCTCTTTGCGGCCATTCGCCGTCAATAATAGAAAGCATATCGCTGTCGCGGTTGCGCCCTTTGCGCACCAGCTTCTGGCGCAGGCGCCCTTCCCAGACAAACCCCAGCCGCTCCGCCGCCCTGCGCGACGCCACGTTCATCGAATCGCACTTCCACTCCAGCC
Organism: Enterobacter sp. PL_is379; assembly: GCF_055817355.1. Taxonomy (NCBI): domain Bacteria; kingdom Pseudomonadati; phylum Pseudomonadota; class Gammaproteobacteria; order Enterobacterales; family Enterobacteriaceae; genus Enterobacter; species Enterobacter sp. PL_is379. Next base: position 29,117 of record NZ_JBVPGT010000033.1, on the reverse strand, counting down.
GCCGATAGCCGTGCTCAAACGCATTTTTCAGCAGCAGCCACACCGTTTCAGTGCCGATGCGGGAACCTTTCATCTTACGCGACCAGGTGACATGTCCTATCTCAACCGACCCCAGCAGCCGCTCGTTAGCCATATAGCTCACCAGCCCCACCGCCCGTTCGGTGCGTAAGTCAATGACGGCAAACGGCACAAGCTCATCATCCATGACCTTCGCCATGATCCAGTGCGCGGTGGCTTCCACGCTCGCTGGCTGCGTGCTGGCAAGCCACGTCCAGTCGCTGTCGTCGCCCAGCGCGTAGGCCTCATAGAGATCGGCCGCGTGGCGATCGGCGTCCAGCGGCTCCAGGCGGCAATACTGGCCGAACAGCGGCGTGCGGGTTAACGCGCGCGCGCCTTTCCAGTCGGGTACGAGATCGTTAACGGTTTGACCATGTTGATTGATTTCGGGCACGGCGGTGACTCCCTGAAAGGTAAGGCATTTGTTATATCAGGTTAAAAAGCGCGCGAAAAGCAGCGTATTTTAATAGCCCGAGCGCATGCGATATTCCCGGAAGGCATAAGCAAAGCTGAATTTCGACTTTGTGGAATGTCACAGTCGACCTAACGTAGCGGAGCATAAAACAATCACAATATATTCTTCTCAGGGATCGCTATGACGAAAAAACTGTTGCCGTTACTGGTGCTGGCTGCGCTCTCAGGCGCAGCCCACGCCGCTACTCCGCCCAACACGCTGGTGGTTGCCCAGGGGCTTGATGACATCGTGAGCCTCGACCCGGCCGAAGCCAACGAGCTCTCCAGCATCCAGACCGTGCCGAGCCTGTACCAGCGTCTGGTCCAGCCGGACCGCGATAATCCGGAAAAAATCACGCCGATCCTGGCGGAAAGCTGGGAAGCGGACGCGACAGCAAAAACCCTGACCATCAAGCTTAAACCCGATGCGAAATTCGCCTCCGGCAACCCGCTGCGCCCGGAAGACGTGATTTTCTCCTACACCCGCGCCGTAACGCTGAATAAATCCCCGGCATTCATCCTGAACGTGCTGGGCTGGGACGCGAGCAACATCGCCAGCCAGCTGAAGAAAGTGGACGATCATACCCTCCAGCTTCACTGGACGGCGGACGTTAGCCCGTCGGTGGCGCTCAATATTCTCTCCACGCCGATTGCCTCTATCGTCGATGAAAAAGAGGTCGCCGCGAACGTAAAGGATAATGACTTCGGCAACGCGTGGCTGAAAATGCACTCGGCGGGCAGCGGCGCGTTCAAAATGCGCGTCTATCAGCCGCATCAGGCCATCGTGCTGGAAGCTAACGACTCCGCGCCCGGCGGCGCGCCGAAGCTCAAAAGCATCATCATTAAAAACGTCCCCGATCCGGCTTCACGCCGCCTGCTGATCCAGCAGGGTGATGCGGATGTGGCGCGCGATCTGGGTGCAGACCAGATTAGCGCGCTCGACGGCAAGCCGGGCGTGAAGGTGCTGAGCATTCCGTCCGCCGAGCAGAATTACCTGGTGTTTAACACCGGCAACAGCGCTAACCCGCTGCTGAATAACCCGGCCTTCTGGGAAGCGTCGCGCTGGCTGGTGGACTATGAAGGCATTACCAAAAACCTGCTGAAAGGCCAGTACTTTGTTCACCAGAGCTTCCTGCCGGTCGGTCTGCCAGGCGCGCTGGAAGACAATCCGTTTAAGTTTGACCCGGCAAAAGCGAAAGCCATTCTCGCCAAAGCGGGCATTAAGGACGCGCACTTCACGCTGGACGTAGAGAACAAGCCGCCGTTTATCACCATCGCCCAGTCGATGCAGGCGAGCTTTGCGCAGGGTGGCGTGAAGGTGGATCTGCTGCCTGCCGCCGGGAGTCAGGTCTATGCCCGCGTGCGCGCTAAGCAGCATCAGGCGGCGATTCGTCTGTGGATCCCGGACTACTTCGATGCGCACTCTAACGCCAGCGCCTTCGCGTGGAACGACGGGAAGTCCAGCACCGTGGCCGGTCTGAACGACTGGAAAATTCCGGAGCTGAACAAGGCCACGCTGGCGGCGGTAGCTGAGCCGGATCCGGCGAAGCGTCTGGATCTGTACAAGAAGATGCAGGAACAGCTGCAGCAGAGCTCGCCATACGTATTTGTCGATCAGGGTAAAACCCAGATCGTGGTGCGCGATAACGTGAAGGGGTATCAGCAGGGGCTGAACGCGGATATGGTCTGGTACGATCGCGTTACGAAGTAGCCCTTGTCTTTCTCCCTCTCCCGTGGGAGAGGGGGTCGTCCGTGCATATTTTCAGGATAATGGTTTTCCCATGCCACATCTTTCCACCCGCGTGCTCCAGGGTCTGCTGACCCTGCTGCTCACGCTCTTCGGGCTGCTGCTCGTCACGTTTGCGCTCTCGGCGTTTTCACCGGTCGATCGCGTGCTGCAGATCGTCGGCGATCACGCCAGCCAGTCCACCTACGATCAGGTTCGCCACCAGCTTGGGCTGGATCGGCCCCTGCCCGTGCAGTTCTGGCACTACCTGCAAAACCTTGCCCATGGTGATTTAGGCACCGCCAGCGCCACCGGGCAGCCGGTGCTGCAGGACCTGCTGCACGCCTTCCCCGCCACGCTGGAGCTGGCGACGCTGGCCTTAATCATCGGTGCCGTGCTCGGCGTGATTGCCGGGGTGCTGTGCGCCCGCTACGCAGGTTCGCCGCTCGATCTCGCCATCAGAACCCTCACCCTGCTCGGCAACTCGGTACCGATCTTCTGGCTCGGCCTGCTGATGCTGGCCCTGTTCTACGCGAAGCTGCAGTGGAGCGCGGGTCCCGGCAGGCTGGACGATATCTGGCAGTTCACCGTCGAGCCGCGCACCGGCTTTGCGCTGGTGGATACCTGGCTTTCCGGCGACCGCGAGGCGTTTCGCAACGCCCTCAGCCACCTGGTGCTGCCGGTGCTGCTGCTGGCCTATTACTCGCTGGCAAGCATTACCCGCCTGACGCGCTCCGCCTGCCTCGGCGAAATGAACAAGGAGTACATCCTGCTCGCCCGCGCCAAGGGAGCCGGGGAGATGACCATCCTGCTGCGCCACGTGCTGCCAAACATTCGTGGCACCCTGCTGACGGTGATCGCCCTCGCCTACACCAGCATGCTGGAAGGCGCGGTACTGACCGAAACCGTCTTCTCCTGGCCGGGGATCGGGCGCTACCTCACCACCGCCCTGTTCGCCGGAGACACCACCGCCATCATGGGTGGCACGCTGCTGATTGGCGTGTGCTTCGTGCTGATCAATAACCTTACCGACCTGCTTGTGCGGGCGACCGATCCCAGGGTGCGCTGATGCCGTTTTATCTTTTCTTACGCCGCCTGCGCCGCTCCCCTGCCGCGTTTTGCGGGCTGGTGGCCATCGCGCTGCTGGTGTTTATCGCCCTGTTCGCCCCCTGGCTCGCGCCGCTTGACCCGAACTGGCAGGACGCCGCCGCGCGCTTACAGGCCCCGAACGGCCAGCACTGGCTGGGTACCGACAGCTACGGGCGCGACCTGCTCTCGCGCCTGATTTATGGCACCCGTCCGGCGCTCGGGCTGGTGGCGCTGGTTACCGTTATCACCCTGCCTGCCGGGCTGCTGGTGGGGATTTTGTCCGGCTACTACGGCGGCTGGATGGAGCGCATCCTGATGCGCTTCACCGACGTGGTGATGTCGATGCCGCGCCTGATCCTCGCCTTCGCGTTTGTGGCGATGCTCGGTCCGGGGCTGGTCAACGGCGCGCTGGCGCTGGCCTTAACCACCTGGCCTGCCTATGCGCGTCAGGCGCGGAGTGAAATTCAGCGTCTGCGTCACAGCGATTATCTGGCCGCCGCCGAGATGATGGGCATTCGCGGCCTGCGCCTGCTGGTCGGCCATATTCTGCCCCTGTGCCTGCCGTCCGCGATTGTGCGCCTGGCGCTGGATCTGGCGGGGATTATTCTGGCGGCCGCCGGTCTGGGCTTCCTCGGCCTTGGCGCACGCCCTCCAATGGCCGAATGGGGCGCGATGATCGCCGACGGCATGCAGGTGATTTTCGATCAGTGGTGGATTGCCGCCATTCCGGGCGGAGCCATCCTGTTTGCCAGCCTGGCGTTTAACCTGTTAGGCGACGGCCTGCGCGACGTACTGGAGCCACAGCATGACTGAACACCGCGTCATCGTCGATGCGCTGAATATCGACTACCCCGCCGCGCGCGTGGTCAACAACCTGAGCTTCACGCTTGGCAACGAGCGGCTGGCGCTGGTGGGGGAATCCGGCTCCGGCAAGTCGATGTCCGCCCGCGCCCTGATGGGGCTAGTGCGTAAGCCCGGCATCGTAAGCGCTAACCGGCTTAACGTGCTCGGCAACGACCTGCTGACCCTAAGCCCCCGCCGCTGGCAGGCGCTGCGCGGCAACGGGATTGCGATGGTCCTGCAGGACCCGCGCTACGCCCTTAACCCCGTGAAAAGCGTCGCCGCCCAGCTTGATGAGGCGCTCACGCTGCATCAGCGGCTGCCGCGTTCAGAACGCCAGGCACGCATTCACGACATCATCCGCGCCGTCGGACTCAACGAACATGTCCTCCAGCGCTACCCCGGTGAGCTTTCCGGGGGCATGGGCCAGCGGGTGATGATTGCAATTGCGCTCGTCAACAACCCGCAGGTGCTGATTGCCGACGAACCCACCTCCGCGCTGGACGCCCGCCTGCGTAGCCAGATCCTCGAACTGCTGGTGCAGCAGTGCGAAGAACGCCGGATGGCGATGCTGTTAATCAGCCACGATCTGCCGCTGGTAGCGGAGCACTGTGACCGCGTGCTGGTGATGTATCAGGGCGAAAAGGTGGATGAGATGGCGGCGAGCCAGCTTCCGCAGGCAACGCATCCGTACACGCGCACCCTGTGGACCTGTCGTCCAGACGCCCATACTTATGGACAGATGCTGCCAACGCTCGACCGTTCGCAGCAGTGGAAGGAGGCCGATAATGGAGCTCGTTGAAGTAAAGGATCTCCAGGTGAGCTTTGGGGAGAAAACGGCGGTGTCCGCCGCCAGCTTTGCCATCGAGAAAGGTGAAACCTTCAGCCTGATAGGTGAATCCGGCTGCGGGAAATCGACGATTCTGCGCGTGCTGGCAGGGCTGCAGCGCGAGTGGCGCGGCAATATTGCGCTGCTGGCAGAAACGTTAACGCCTGGGCGACGTTTTGAAGGCGAGCTTCGCTGCAACGTACAGATGGTGTTTCAGGATCCGTGGGCGTCGCTGCACCCGAATCACACCATTGCGCGCACGCTGTCGGAGCCGTTAAGCATCCATGGCGAGACACAAATAGCGGAAAAGGTGGCCAATGCACTGCACGAGGTGGGGCTTTCTGCCGACGCGGGTAAACGTTATCCGCATCAGCTTTCCGGCGGCCAGCGCCAGCGCGTGGCCATTGCCCGCGCGCTGCTGCTGCGCCCGCAGCTTCTGCTGCTGGATGAACCGACCTCGGCGCTGGATATGTCCGTGCAGGCGGAGATCCTGAACCTGCTCAACCGCCTGAAGGTCGAGCACGAGATGACCTATCTGCTGGTGAGTCACGATGCGGACGTGATTGCCCATATGTCCGACCGGGCGGCGTTTATGTCGCACGGGGAGTTCCAGAAGGTGTTTGACCGTGAGGCGATGTTACGGGGCGAGCACAGGATGGGTTAAGTTTTGTTGGCCGGGTAAGGCATCGCCGCCACCCGGCAAACAATCACTTCAGCAGCTTCACCGTGGCATCAATGTCGATCTCATCTTCGGTGAAGATCAGCGTCGTGTTCTGGAAGGTGGTGATTGCCAGCTTCTTCACCGTGCGCATTTCGCCCGGCTTTTTATCAGATTTCGGCTTGATGCTGTTCATCAGCAGCCCCACCGACAGCACCGCGTTCTCTTTGTCGATTTTGGTATCAACCGGCTCTTCTTCGTTAAACACCACGAAGGATTTGATGGAGGTGAGCTTCACGCGCTCGCCCGCAATAAAGAGATGTTTGCTTTCCGGGATCACCTTCACCGCGTAGGCGGAAAGGCCTTTGTTGTTGGTGGTTGGCTCGAAGGTCACCGCGGCATCTTTCTTAATCAGATCGGGGTTCGCGACCTTAATCACATGAAAATAGCGGTTATCGCCGTTTTCATCTTTGATAAATCCAAAGCCTTTATCTTTAAACCACGTTGTGATTGTACCGTTCATCGCTGTTACCGCCTGTCAGATCGTAATGACTAAAGTTTTGCAGCGCGCAGTGTAATGCACAATGGCGGAGGAGACAAAAAAAAGCCCCTGCACGGGTGCAGGGGAAAACTCATGTCAGAGCTTATTAGAATTTAGTTGAACACCATCCCACCATCAATTAAGAGCGACTGGCCGGTCATGTAGTCGGAATCCGGCCCAGCCAGGTATGAGACGCAGGCGGCGACATCTTCCGGTTCAGACAGGCGGCCAAGCGTGATGCGTTTGGCAAAGGTTTCGGTCCCGTAGCCCAGCGGTTTACCCGCCGCCTCGGAGACCTGACGGTCGATCTCTGCCCACATCGGCGTTTTCACGATGCCCGGGCAGTAGGCGTTAACGGTGATCCCCAGCGGCGCGAGATCCCGTGCGGCGGTCTGGGTTAAGCCGCGCACCGCGAACTTGCTGGAACTGTAGACCGCCAGCTCCGGGTTGCCGGTGTGGCCCGCCTGGGAGCAGGCGTTGATGATCTTGCCGCCGTGCCCTTCTTTGCGGAACGCGTCAATCGCGGCCTGGATCCCCCAGATCACCCCTTTCACGTTAATGTTGTAGACCTTGTCGACAATATCCGGCGTGATGGATTCAATTGGGGTAGACGGCGCAATCCCGGCGTTATTGACGATCACGTTGAATCCGCCCAGTGCGGTGCGGGCTTTCTCCACCGCCGCAAATACCTGTTCGCGGTCAGAGACATCCACCTTCACGGCGACGGCGTTCCCGCCGTTACGGATGATTTCATCGGCGACGGCTCTTGCCGTCTCAACGTTATAGTCGGCGATGGCGACGGCAAAGCCATCTTTCACCAGGCGAAGCGCGATCGCTTTACCAATCCCCTGGCCTGAGCCTGTTACGAGAGCAACTTTTTGCATTTCTCTGTCCTTATGTTGATTCACAAAATCTGTCTGAGATGGAGCTGGCCCATCAGCAGCGGGTTATCGCTGTAGTCGACGGGAATGGCCACCACGGCCGGGCCATCCACATCCATCGCCGCACGCAGCGTGGGTTCGAGCGCGTCGGCGCTCTCCACGGCAAAGCCTTTCGCGCCAAAGGCGTCGGCATAGACTTTGAAATCGACCGGGCCGAACTCGACGCCGGAAAGACGCTGGTATTTTTTCTCTTCCTGAATGGCAACCATGTTGTAGCCGTTATCCACCCAGATGATGTGCAGCACGTTAGCGTTGAGGCGCACCGCGGTTTCCAGCTCCATGCTCGACTGCAGGAAGCCGCCGTCACCGGAGACCGACACCACCTTGCGGCTCGGGTTGACCAGCCACGCGCCAATGGCCCATGGCAGTGCGACGCCCATGGTCTGCTGACCGTTGGAGATCATCACCTGACGCGCCCGGAAGCTGTAGAGATAGCGGGCGATCCAGATGTGGAAGCTGCCCATGTCGACGGTGAGCGTCACGTCGTTATTCACGATGTCCTGCATGGCGCGCACGATGCGCAGCGGATGCAGGGCAAACTGGTTGAGCGAGGCGCCGCGACGATCGAGCAGATCGCGCTGATGCTGGCGATCGACCAGAATTTCGGAGGCCCGCTGGCTTAGCTCAAGCTTATGGTCGATACGGTTAGCGAGCTGATTCAGCGTTTCGGCGATGTCCCCCACCAGCTCCAGATCCGGCACGTAGTTTCGTTCTTCATAGGCAGGCAGCACATCGATGTGCACCAGCGTAGCGTCGCCGCTGTTCCACATGGACGGCTCGTATTCCACCGGGCTGTAGCCGATGCAGATAATCAGATCCGCCAGATGGAGCAGCCGGTCACCCGCCTGGTTATTGAACAGACCGACGCGTCCGGCGAAGCGGGTGAAGTGCTCCTGGTTCACCGCCCCGGCGGCCTGATAGGTGCTGGTAACCGGAATGCGGCTTTTCTCCAGCAGCTTGCGCAGCGCCGCACTGTTGGCTGGCTGGCTCGCCATCAGCCCCAGCAGAATGACCGGGTTTTTGGCCTTCTCGATAAGCTTCGCTACGTCGTTGATGGCGGATTCCGGTGCCGGCCCCATCAGCGCGGGACCGCTGGCGGGCAAAATTGCCCCCGTGGCGGGCTGGTCGACAATATCCTGCGGCAGGCTGACGAATGCGCCCCCCGGCCTGCCGTGCTCGGCGGCGCGAAACGCGTTGGAAACCACCTCAGCAATCGCGTCCGGCGCACTCACCTCCACGGCGTATTTGGTGACCGGGCTGAACATGGCGACGGTGTCCATGCTCTGGTGCACCAGCTTGGCTTTATCTGCCCGCTTCACCGCCCCGCCCAGCGCTACCACCGGGTCGCCTTCGCTGTTGGCGGTGGCAATGCCGGTGATCAGGTTGGAACAGCCCGGCCCGGAGGTCACCAGCGCCACCCCGGCCTTGCCGGTCAGACGCCCTACCGCCGCCGCCATAAACGCCGCGTTGGCTTCGTGACGCACCGGAATAATCTCGATGGAGGAATCCAGCAGGGAGTCAAAGACCTTGTCGATTTTCGCCCCCGGGATCCCGAACACCTGCTTCACGCCCTGCGCTTCCAGCTGGCCAACAACCAAATCGGCGCCGTGCGCCCACTGACGTGACTGTTTCTCACTGTTCACGGTAGTTCTCCTGTTAGTTTTCGACGGCACGGATCGCCGCATCCAGATTGCTGGGGTGAAGGTTGGCCTGTAAAAAGGCGCTGTCGGCGGGCAGATCGATCATCAGCTTGTGAATTTCACCGAAGGTGAGGACGCCGCTCTCCAGCTGGTAGTCGAGCAGATGTCCCCCGCCCTGACGGTCGTCGGTGATGAAATGCTCGTGATAGCCCGCCACGTTGATGCCCTGCATATGCTGCGGCGTACGGAACCCGACCAGCACACCCTCGCGCTGGTTAAAGCGGAACACCGGCTGGTCGTCCAGCACGTCGGTCATCGCGCGGTACGGCGGCTTCTGGCGCGGTACGGTGCGGGTGTGGGCGTGACGGAAGTTGCCGTCGATGCGCAGCGCGCAGAACAGGTTATCGGAGGGGATCTGCTGGTCGATGACGTCGTGGATCTGCTGACGGCTCACCGGCGCATCGAAAGTTTTGCGGTACTGCGGCTGGAACCAGGTCATCACCGCAAACGGCGTTTTCTGCTCCGGCTTCGCGGCCCGGGCGCTGCCGTCGGCGCGCAGCTGGTACACCTGGCTGCTGAAGGCAATCATTTCGCCGTCCAGCTCGTTGAAGGTACCCAGACCAAAATCACCGTGTGCCAGCAGATCGGCGATGGTGGTCTCTCCTTCATACACGCCGCTTAACAGGGCGCTCATTAGCGATGTCTGATAGATCACGCTGTCAGGATGCTGGGCGGAGAACCCGCGCAGGGTCTCACACAAACTGGCCTCACAGTCGCAGGCAGATGAATGCATCATCATGCTCGTCCTCTTCAACTTTATTTAGAAAGGTTAAATAAATGTTGACCCGATTCAGCAGAGAGTTCCAATATAGAAACCATGCTGGTTTGAGACGTTTTAGATATGGAACTTCGTTATCTGCGGTATTTTGTCGCGGTTGCACGCGAGCGACACTTCACCAGGGCGGCCGAAGCGCTGGGTATTTCACAGCCTCCTCTGAGTCAGCAAATCAAACGACTCGAAGAGGAAGTGGGCACGCCGTTGTTCAGACGTCTGACGCGGGGCGTGGAGCTGACCGAAGCGGGAGAAGCCTTCTATGAGGATGCCTGCAAGATCCTGGCGCTGAGCGATGCCGCGCTGGAGAAAGCCCGCGGCATCGCGCGCGGGCTGAACGGCAACCTGTCGATTGGCATTACCAGCTCCGACGCTTTTCATCCCAAAATTTTTACCCTGATTCGCCAGTTTCAGGTGCAGAACATGGCGGTGCAGGTTCACCAGGTGGAAGCCAATATGTCGTCGCTGACGACGATGCTGGCAGAGGGTGAACTGGATATCGCCTTCGTGCGCCTGCCGTGCGAGAGCAGCAAGGCATTCGAGTTAAAAATTCTCGACCGGGAGCCGATGGTGGTGGCGCTGCATCGCGATCATCCGCTGGCGGCGTGCGATTCGCTGGCGTTAGAGCAGCTTCGGGATACGCCGGTGGTGCTGTTCCCGCAGGAGGTCGCGCCGGGCCTGTACGACCGGGTTCACGGCTGCTGCGAGCGGGCCGGGATTGACGTGCAGCACGCGCTGCAGTCGTCGCAGCTTTCCTCCTCCCTGAGCATGGTTTCCGCAGGCGGCGGGTTTGCGCTGGTGCCGAAATCCATGGCGGCTATATCTCCGCCGAATGTCACCTATCACACGCTGAGTTCACCGGAGCTGTATACCGACATCGCGCTCTGCTGGCGCCGTTTTGAACGCTCGCGGACGGTGAAGCGGTTTTTGACGATGCTGAGCGAGGGGTGACGGCAGTGCGGCTGTGCCCGGCGGCGCTTCGCTTGCACGGGCCTACGGTTCGTGTCGCTTTTCTTTTTTCTCTTGTAGGCCGGGTAAGGCGCAGCCGCCACCCGGCAATGCCAGCCTCTGTCGTCAAATCACGGGATCTTAGAACGGTAAAGGTCTTGTTGATGCACGCTTCGGTACTACGTTTTCCTGGTAATTGTCTGCCGCAAACCATCTGTTACTCTGGCTGTGCTCAAAGGATGACAAGGAAGAACAATGCTGAACCCCGGATTCGTTACCCGCAAAGCGCTTGCTCAGTGGCGGGATGTTCCTGCTTTTCTCCCCCAGTTCCAGTTTCATGAAAAACACCGAGCGGTCATTCATACTGCGCATCCTGAAAATATTCTGCCGTTGATTGCCAACTTTGACGTCCGGCAAGATGCCGTGATTCGTCGACTGATGTCTTTGCGGCAATTGCCGCAAAGATTTCTGCGCAATCAGCAGGCTAACTCAATCAGCAACTTTGGGTTGCACAGCTTTACGCTTTTGAAAAGTTCAGCCTCTGAGCTCAGCTACGGCTTAAAAGGACAATTCTGGAGGACTGATTTCGGTCTGGAAAACGCACCGGATGCCATTGCTTTTCAGTCTCCAGCCGCGCCGGGCAGCGCAAAACTGTTGCTCCGCTATCAGGTAACGGAACTGGCGCCGGGTCAACATGAACTCTGTACGGAGACCTTCGTTTATTGTCCGGACAAACGTACTCACCTAAAAATGGCAGCCTACTGGCTGGCAATACGGGCCGGGAGCGGCTGGATCCGAAGAAGGACGCTGAAAGCGGTTAAGTCGAATATCGAAGGGCTGGAATGAGCGAGGAGCAGCGCTATGCTGCATAGAAAACAGTCTTACCTTTGGCCTTTATCATAATGATCATCAGATTGGTTTCGCGCGTCTGATAACCCCCCCTGTTCAGCTCCCCGTTGACTTATTCACTCTGTGTTTTCATCATCCGTTTCTGAGACAACGCGAACCCGTTCGGTCTGTGAAGATCGAACGTAAGTTGACAACAGCAGCGCTAACCTTAAAAAGCGGGACTATTTGCTATGAATCCAAGGGAAAATATTGTCAGTACATTCAGTGAGTTGTCTGCAGAATTACAGCGTGCTGCCGAGTTCTCTCTCCAGAATACCAATCAGCTGGTCGTGCTATCGATGCGTGCCTTCGCCAGTGAAGCCGGTGTAAAACCCGCCACGCTGCTGCGGTTAGCGCAACGATTGGGTTACGACGGCTGGGGTGAACTCAAGAACGCATTCATTGATGAACTCGGACTGCGCAATGATACATATGTATCCAAAGCCGAGAAACTGATTGCCAAAGGCACTCAGCCGCAGCTGTATGAAGAGGTGTTTCAGGCGCATCAGGCTAATTTGGCTTTCACACAGCATGAAAACCATCAGGCCATGGAGCAGGCTGTATCGCTGCTGGACGCGGCTGAGAATGTCTATATTTGCGGCTTCCGGGCCAGCTTTCCTATCGCCTGGTCGCTGTTTTATGTCTATCGACTGTTCAATCGGCAAGCATCACTCATTGATGGTCTGGCGAGCAATATCGAGGTGTTCACCCGCGAATTAACAGCACAAGATTGCCTGTTACTCACCAGTTTTGCCCCCTATTCGCGTGAGTCGCTCGATGTCCTGCGCGCAGCCCAGCAGGCAGGCGCGACAATCGTCGCCATTACGGATTCTCCCGTCTCGCCATTAGCCCAGGCTGCCGATTGCACGCTGCTGTTTTCCATAGACAGCCCGTCGTTTTTTCCTTCCGTGGTGTCCGGTATGGGGCTCGCCGAGTGTTTACTGGCGATGCTGGTCGCGCGCCATGGTCGGGATGCAGTCAATAAAATCGAAAATGCTGAACGCTATCTTATCGACTCTGGTGCCTATGTGGTGCCCGGGAAACCCTGAAAAATAATTCATTTGCATCCGGCATAAGAAAACAGAATGCATTTGGATCAAAATGAAATTGACGTGATACAAATGGATCCTGCAAGATGCGCTTTATTAGCACAGCGTATTCAGGAGCAGGACCCGCATGACCCATATCATTCACCGCAGTCTACGCAACACGCCCGCCGTGGCGGTACGCGCCCAGGGGGCGTACATTTTTGATGCACAGGGAAAACAGTATCTGGATGCCTGCGGTGGCGCCGCCGTTTCCTGTTTAGGCCACGCGCATCCGGACGTTCTGGCTGCGATGCATCGCCAGATCGATCAACTGGCCTATGCCCACACCAGTTTTTTTACCAGCGACACCGTTGAACAACTTGCTGAACAGCTGACGCGCACGGCGCCTGGCGATCTTAACTATGCCTATTTCGTTTCGGGCGGCTCGGAAGCGATCGAAACCGCGCTCAAGCTGGCGCGTCAGTATTTTGTTGAGATCGGCCAGCCGTCGCGCACCAAATTTATCGCCCGTAAGCAGAGCTATCATGGCAATACCCTTGGCGCACTCGCGGTGGGAGGCAACGAATGGCGCCGCCGCCAGTTTGCTCCCTTGCTGATCGACGTTATCCGCGTTTCGGCCTGCAATGAGTATCGCGACCGCCGCGCAGACGAAACCCCGCAGCAATACACCACGCGTCTGCTCAACGAGCTGGAGCAAGCCATTATTGAGGCCGGTCCCGACACCATTATTGGTTTCTGTGCAGAAACCGTGGTGGGAGCCACCACCGGCGCCACGCCGCCTACCCCGGGCTATCTTAAAGGTGTACGCAACCTGTGTGATAAATACGGCATCCTCTATATCGCGGATGAAGTCATGTGCGGCATGGGACGCACCGGCACATTGCATGCGTTTGAACAGGATGATGTGGTGCCGGATTTGGTGACCATCGCGAAGGGGCTGGGGGGCGGCTATCAGCCGATTGGCGCAGTATTAGCGAGCGAGAAGATTGTCTCAGCGCTGCAGGCCGGTAGCGGTCTGTTCCAGCACGGGCACACCTACATTTGTCACGCGACCGCCGCGTCCGCAGCCCTGGCCGTGCAGCAGGTGATTGCACGCGATAATTTGCTGCAGGCGGTCAGGCAACAGGGGGCTTACCTGCACAGCGCATTGCGTGAAGTGCTGGGGGAATTACCGCATGTCGGTGATACGCGTGGACGCGGCTTGTTTGCGGGCGTTGAGCTGGTACGCGATAAAGCCAGCAAAACCCCCTTCGATCCTGCCCTGAAACTGCACGCAGCAATCAAAGCAAACTGTATGTCACGTGGGCTGATGGTCTATCCAATGGGTGGAACGATTGACGGGCAGTATGGCGACCATATCCTGATCGCCCCCCCGTTTATTGTCACGCCTGGCCAGCTCGACTTTGTAGTGGACACGCTGAACACCGTCATTCGCGAAGAGACCGGCAAATTATGATCAATCGTTTACCCCCACTGGCGGAGCATGAATGGGACGACCGGCAGCGTGCTTTGGCCGAAGAGATAATCAACGGGCCCCGCGGTGCGCTGCTGCCACCTTTCGAGCCGCTGCTGCGCAGTCCCGAGCTGATGGCGCATGCGCAACGCATGGGCGAATACCTGCGTTATCGCAGCGCGCTGGGACAGCGCCTGTCGGAACTTGCGATTTTGATGACCGCGCGGCACTGGTCGCAGCCTGTGGAGTGGGCAATTCATGCGCCGATAGCGCGCGAGAAAGGTATTTCTGCCGCGGCGGTGCAGGCGATTAATGAAAAGCGTCTTCCAGAGGATCTGCAGCCGGATGAATGGGCGGTCTATCACTTTTGCAAGGAGTTACAGGAGCAGCAGAAGGTCAGCGATGCCACCTGGCAGCACGCTATCGCGCTGTGGGGTGAGAAAGGCGTGGTGGATCTGATCGGAATTAATGGTTATTACAGTTTTCTCTCGATGGTAATGAACGGCGCACAGACGCCGGTACCCGACACCCGGGATGAGATTATTCCCGCATAAGTATCGTTTTAATTTTGGCGCATGAAAGTGCGCCCTGCATATCAACTTTTTTATTTCCCCACCCTGCCGATATATTACGCCGGGTGACATTCATGCACGCTACTTTACTGACGCCGAGGGTTATCATGTCTGGATTATTCACTAAATTAAAAGTTACGTTAGCACTGGTCGCTTGCTCCGCCAGTTTTGTGGCAGAAGCGCAGGATAAATTAACGGTTGGCGTTGATACCGCCTTTGTCCCCTTTGAATTTAAACAAGGCGATAAATACGTCGGCTTTGATATTGATTTGTGGGATGCTATTGCTAAAAAAATGCACGTCAGCTACGAATTACGCCCGATGGACTTCGGGGGACTGATTCCGGGTTTGCAATCACGTAATCTGGATGTCGCCATGGCGGGCATTACGATAACCGACGCGCGTAAACAGGTCGTCGATTTCAGCGACGGTTATTATGATGCTGATTTATTAATAGCGGTGAAAAGCAGCGATAATACCATTACTAAATTCAGCGATTTAGCAGGAAAGAAAGTGGGATTAAAGCAGGGAACGGCGGCGGCCAGCTTTATGAAAAGCAAATATAAGGCGAACTATGTCGAATTCCCGAATATCGATAACGCCTATCTTGATTTGCAGGCAGGTAACCTTGATGCCGTGGTGCATGATTCGCCCAACGTGCTCTATTACGTAAAAACGGCAGGTGATGGCAAAGTGAAATCGACCGGCGAGACTGACAGCATTCTGCCGCAGCACTACGGCTTTGCGATGCAGAAGAACAGCAGCCTGACGCCGAAGATCAACGCTGCGCTGCAGGCGCTACGTGCGGACGGAACTTACAACAAGATTTACGTGAAGTGGTTTGCTAAACAGCCAAAATAATCCCGCCAGGTCGGAGCGATCCGACCTCGTTGCATCTTAACGGGTAACATGATGAATTTCGACAGTAAATATATTTGGGAGTCCCTGCCGCTGCTGTTGCAAGGACTACAGTTGACGCTGATTATTTCATTATCAGGTTTATTGGGTGGTTTTGTTATTGGCCTGCTGGCGGGAACCTGCCGGGCGCTCGGAGGGAAAATATCAAAGACAGTCTCGTTAGTCTTTGTCGAGTTAATCCGCGGGACGCCTATTATGGTGCAAGTGATGTTTATTTACTTCGCACTGCCCATGGTGTTACCGATTCATATCGACCCGGTAACGGCGGCCATTACGACTATTGTGATTAACTCGGGTGCTTATATTGCAGAAATCACCCGAGGGGCGATCCTCTCGATTAATAAAGGTTTTAGAGAGGCCAGCCTGGCAATGGGATTATCTCAGCGCAGCACGCTATGGCATGTCATTATGCCGCTGGCATTACGCCGTATGATCCCTGCGTTAGGTAATCAGTGGATTATCAGTATTAAAGATACCTCGCTGTTTATTGTGATTGGTGTGGCGGAATTAACTCGTCAGGGGCAAGAAATTATTGCCGGTAATTTCCGCGCGCTGGAAGTCTGGACCGCAGTGGCAATGATTTATCTGCTGGTGACGCTGTGCCTGAGTTTCCTGCTGAAGCAACTGGAGAAGAGGATCCATATTTTATGAGCATGGTTGAATTTAGCGCAGTGTCGAAAAATTTCGGTGCCACTCAGGTGCTGCACGACATCAATTTAAAAATTGACGCCGGCGAAGTCGTGGTGATCATCGGCCCTTCCGGTTCGGGCAAATCGACGCTGCTGCGCTGCATTAACAAGCTGGAGGAAATTTCCTCCGGCACGCTGCTGGTAGCGGGAATGCATATTACCGATCCTCACGCTAACGAATGTGATATCCGCCGCGAAGCCGGGATGGTGTTTCAGCAGTTCCATCTGTTCCCCCATCTGACGGCGCTGGAGAATGTGATGTTTGGTCCGGTTCGCGTACGCAAACAGAGCAAAGCCGCCGCGCGGGAGCAGGCGCTGGCGCTGCTGGACCGCGTTGGCTTACGCGAACGCGCCAGTCACTACCCATCAGAGCTCTCTGGCGGTCAGCAGCAACGCGTGGCCATTGCCAGAGCCCTGGCGGTGAAACCGAAAATGATGCTGTTCGATGAGCCAACCTCAGCCCTGGACCCCGAATTACGGCACGAGGTGCTGAAAGTCATGCGCTCGCTGGCCGAAGAAGGCATGACCATGGTGATTGTGACCCATGAAATCGGCTTCGCCCGGGATGTGGCATCACGGCTCATCTTTATTGATGGCGGTACCATTGCCGAAGATGGTCCACCTGATATGCTGCTGAATAGCAGTCGCAATCCACGCCTGAAAGAATTTTTGCAACACGTATCCTGAACAGAAGTGAATGATAATACTATGAAAAAAATCGACATTCGTGGTTCCGCTTTTGCAGTAGGTCAGGAACTTGGCGCCTTTGGCCGCGAGGCCTGGCATGCAAAACTCACGCAAACGGCGTTGTGGCAAACCGTTACCGCCATGAAAGACGCAGAACAGACCCGAAGCATGCGCTCGCGGGTCCAGTCACACTATCCCCTGATCTGGCAGGAGCTGGAGGGATTAGCCGAGGGTCTGGATGCACCGTTTGATGAGGTGTTTGCCTGGAACTGCCGCGGCGATCTGGTGCGCTCAACCTCTGATGGCTGTACCACGGTAGCGGGAAGAACCGCAGAGGGGGAGCTGATTATCGCGCATAATGAAGACGGTTTCCCGCAGCTTCGTAATGACTGCGCCATCGTCAGCATCACCCCGGATGACGGCCTGGCGTTCACCAGTTTTGCTTATCCGGGCTCAATTTGCGGACATACCTTCGCCGTAAACGAAAAGGGCGTGGTGAATACGGTGAATAACATTCGCGCTTTGCACCGTCCACGCGGAATGCCGCGCCAGGTATTAGCCCGCGCCGCGCTGAATGCCGCCACCTTAGATGAAGCCATCACCATACTGACCACCGTGCCACGCGCCGGTGCATTTCATCATACGGTGGGACAAATGGGAGACAGCCGGCTGTTTAGCGTGGAAGCGACGGGAACAGGCTGTTCCGTCACGCCGCTGCAGGACGTTTTCGCCCATGCTAATCACCTTATCCACCCTCATCTTGACGCGGTTGAGCAGGTGATCACCGACAGCTCCCGGTCACGCCAGCTGCGGCTAAACGCCTGGCTGGAGACGCAATCTCACCTTGATGGTGTGGCGGCACTGGGTATTCTTTCAGACCAGCATGATCCCGCGCTCCCGATTTATCGTCTCTCGCCACACGACCCGGATGAAGAGAACACGCTGGCCACGGCCATTTTTACCCTGAGTACGTCGGAGATAAAATGGCAGATATTCACACACGATCGGCAAAAACCTGCTTTACAGTCTTACTGAGCCGCTTCCGCACGTAATGCGGCCTGCACCGCTGGACGGGCATTAATTTTATCCCTGTATTCCAGCAGCGCAGGCCAGGGGCTCAGCTCAATGGAGAAGAACTTGCACCACCCCAGCACGGTAAAAAGATAGGCATCTGCCACGCTGAAGGTCGATCCCGTCAAATAAGCGCGAGTGCTGAGCGTTTCCTCAAGAAAACTGAACCGCCTGAAGAGCTTCTCACGAAAAATGGATTTGACCTCTTCGGGCAACACGCGGTTGAAAAGAGGAGCCGATCCCGCGTGTATTTCACTGGTGATAAAGTTAAGCCATTCCTGAAGCCGCACCCGCTCCCAGCTGTCTGCGCGCGGCGCCAGCCCCCTCTCCGGCTTGAGGTCAGCGAGGTATTGCAAAATCGCTGGCCCCTCGGTCAGGACATTTCCGTCATCCCGTTCAAGCGCGGCGACATAGCCTTTAGGGTTAATGGTCAGGAAGTCGCGCCCGTCAGCGGTAAGCTTGCTCCTGTTGTCCACTTTAACCAGCTCAAACTCAATCGCCAGTTCGCGAAGCACGATATGGGGTGAGAGTGAACAGGTGTCCGGGGCGTAATAGAGTTTCATAATCTCTCCGTTAAAGCTGTGAGTGATAAACATTCGGTTTGCATTCACTGTGCTTAAAACCGTTATCTCTGTAAAATTAATGATTCATAAATTAACTATTAGCTGAGCTACTGATACCCATGATGAATCTGTTGCACTGGCGCCTGATGGTTGCCGTGGCGGACGCCAGTAATATTTCGCGTGCCGCTGAAGAGGTCGGCATGACGCAGTCGGGTGCCAGCCAGGCGATCGCTCAGTTAGAGGCTTCATTAGGATTTGCGGTATTTACGCGTGAGCGACGCCACGTCGGTGTTACAGCCCTGGGCGAGCGGGTTGTCAAAGAGGCAAGAAGCATGCTGGCACGGCTGGACGCCATCCGCACACTGGCGGATGAGAGCCGCGGGCTGAGTGGCGGGCGCATTCGACTTGCCAGTTTTCCGTCAGTAACGTCCACGCTTTTGCCGGGGCTGCTGCGGGACATGAAGCGCCTGCATCCTGAAATAGAGGTGGTCGTACTGGAAGGCACGGACCAGGAGGTCGAAGAGTGGCTTGCGGCAGATACTGTTGATATCGGTGTGGTCATGAACCCTGTTCCCGGACGCGCGGATGCGATCCTGGGGCAAGATGCATGGGTCGCAGTGCTGCCAGCCAACCACCGTCTGGCTCGCTATGCACGCACGCGCGGCATCACCCTTGAGGAACTGGCAGACCAGCCCTTCGTACTCGCCACAGGCGGTTGTGCCGTCAATGGAAAAAGCCTGATGGAGCAGACTGGGTTGGAACTGTCTGACGTACAGGTGACCGTCCGCGACTGGATCAGCGCCTGCCTGCTGGTACGCGAAGGCTTGGGCGTCGCACTGATACCTGAATCCGCTCTGCCGGATGAATTACGCGGTTTGTGCGTCGTGCCCGTGACGCCTTCGCTGTGCCGGGAGTTTGGGCTGGTTTGCTCCCAGGCGGGCAAATCTTCCCGCGCGACGCAGACGTTATTAGAAGGATTGATCAAAATGAAAAAGTCTGCGTAAAGAGTAACCGCGGTACAAAATGTGCCCGGCGGCTACGCCCTTCTGGAAGCCGCCTCGCAAACCTGCAAGCAACCTGATGTAATTCATGGCTATCCCTTTTTTTCCCTTCTTCGCGGTCGTAAAGTGCCTGCGTTGCGGCACATCCGTAACCGGGCGTAGGAACCCGTTAGCATAACATGACATTTTTTTGCACAACGAGGATGCTAAATGGCTACTACCCCTGAATTTTCTTACGCGCTCTCTGCGGAAAGCGCTGTTTGTCACCTCATCAACAATTCAATTTCCGATTCTGCGGATCTCTTCGAACTGGCCGATGCCTGCACCGCCTATGTAAGCGTATTGGTGGAAACTGACGACGAAGTGACATACACCACGCTCTGTAAGCGGTTGCTGGCTGCGCTGAAGCGACTACGGGAGTGCTGTGATGCTGAACTCCCGCCGTATCTGGTTGAACAGCTGATTGCGGGAGAAAAGATGGCTTCCTGCGTGCCGGACTGCTGGCAAGAGACGACTCTGCAGGTGGACTATGCCGTGGCGTTAACGCTGGCGGTGATGGGCGGAACACTGCCTGCGAGCGTGGCGAAAGAGCTGACCGGGCTGCTGCATGATATGGTCTGGCTAATGGCGGAGTTTGTGAAGGAGCCGTATATCGCGGCGCACTGAGGCGTGAGATGGGAGGCCGGAAAACTGTTGAGTAAGAAGCAGGAATTTCGGCCTTACGCAAAATACAATGTTGTTTGTCGAATGTCCCTTAAGAGTGAAAGCGGACGTTATTGCGTGTATCTACAGCACGCACTTTTTCGCCAGAAACTTCATTTTTTCCATAAATAACATATAAAATAAAGGGTGTTATTGTTGCAATAAAGCGTCTTAAATATGAATCCCTATGAAGAAAAATACAGACAACTCATAGCGAATGGGGCTATAGCTTGGGCTGATAAAGGTTATTTCAGGGCAAAAGAACAGCAAGAAAAAATCTTTCAGTGGCTTGATTTTAATAATTATTTACCCCAACCTGGCGCGCCAATACTTGAAATGGGATGTGGTAATGGAGCGATGGCTGCGCAGTTTCTTGCTGAACGAGGATATTCAGTATGGGGTGTGGATTTTTCTGAAACCGCTATCAGATGGGCTGAAAGGCGTTTTCAACAAGCGGGCCTCTCCGCTCATTTTCTTGTCGGAAATGTTTGTCATATTTATCAATGCAAGGACTCAATGTTTGAGCTGGTTATTGATGGTAGTTGTTTGCATTGCCTGATAGATGATGACCGAACTCGCTTTTTCGCAGAAGCGAAAAGATTGCTCAAACCCGGCGGACGGCTTGTGATCAGCTCCATGTGTGGAAGCCCCCGTAATTCTGATGATATTAGTGTTTTTGATCCTATAAGACATCATTTACTGAAAGAAGGTCACCCCTGGCGTACCCTGAAACCTCTCCCTGCATTAACAAATGAGATACAGGAAGCACAATTTAACGTACTTGCAACAAAAGTTAATACCAACGAGTGGTGGGATCATGCCACTCTGGTATGTTCTTTGAAATAATTATCGGCTGATTGCTCGTTAAAGTTACATCCGCTTCAGTCATCGAAATTAGATGCTAGTCTGAATTCCGCTTTTAGCGAGGAGCGGAAGATGCCGACGCACATCAATTGGGCAAGAGATCGTGTGACAAACTAAAAAATGGCTACCGAAGCAGTGGTGATTCAGTCTGACATTGCATGGCGCGCTTGGGTTTGATACAACGAATAAACCATGTCGCCAAAAACACATACGAAGATGATTTCGAGTCACAACTTCCTGGTCCCGTTCCATGGCAAAACAATTCATGCTGAAAGCACATCTGGGCGCAATGGACATGTTCTGATGCTTCATGGTGGCGGCAAAGATCGAACCGTTTTCTACAAATACCGGGATATTTTGGATACCCTGGGTTTTGGAACGACGGTATTTGACTTTATAGGTCATGGTGAAACGGGGGGAGACATTCACGAATCTTCTCTTTTTAATCGTACGATGCAAGCAGAGGCGGTTATCGCTTCTCTGGGGCAGACGCTTACAGGTTGTATGGGCATCAGTATGGGAGCCTATAATGCACTTCAGCTTAGTAAAGCGATGCAATTCCGATCTCTCATCCTTATGGTTCCAGGTGTCTACTCAACACTTGCATATAAAGTTAAGTTTGGCCCTGATTTCTCTGCAATAATACGCCAACCCAGGAATTGGGAACATACAGATGCATGGAACATTGCTGCTGAGTTTAACGGGAATTTACTGATTATTGCTGCCGAAAATGATGCAATCATCCCCTCAGAAATACCAGAAAAGCTGCTGTCTTCTGCATCATGCTGTAGTCAAAAGCAACTTCTGACCATTCCCAAAGCTGGACATAATAATATTTGGGAAAATGTCATGCTCTCACCTGCGCTATACGAAAACGTAAGATCGGCCTTTAAGCATTGTTTATCTGATTAAATCAACGACCGCTCCTGGCACGCAGCAGACAAGCACCATCTATTCCTCCCGCAACGAGGCCGTAGTCTTTTTTAAATGTAAGCAAAGAAAACAGTGGCTTATTAAAAACCCAATTAAAAATCATAGTTGACATATTAAACTTTAACACCCGTCTTTTTGTTAACGCGTTGACTTGAAAATGTTTTCATATTGTTAACATTGTGCATGTATTAGTTCTGTTTTTTATATTTTGATAACATCAATTCTGTTAAAACCACCACCAGGACAACTTTTGACTCATTAGTGGGTTCTGTATCAAATTTTGTATGGAATAAATTACATAGATTAAATAACCCCATTTATGTACCAGGGATTTTTTCTTTGAGATGTGTCGCAATATAAGCTTGTCTTCCAGAGTGAGAACTGGAAGTGAAAGGACAAGGTGTGTATAAATGAGGTGCCCTTTATATAACACTACTTGTTTATAGTGATGTGGTTGCATCTGCTGAAAAAATGATAGATGAGTAATTATAACGCCTGCGCTCAGTCGGTGCTCTGGTCTTTTCATCCGGCAATCATGTTCAGGCTACCACTCTGTCTGCAAAATTACCCGGTATGTCGGCTACGATTGTCATGCCCCATGATGCTCCAGCCAAAGTATCGGCGACAAAAGTTAAGGCATCTGCCTTTTATCTAAGGAATAAGTCATGTTCAAGCCTATAAATCATCCTGTCGCGTTTGCGCTAACACTAGTATATGCCTCGCTATTTACTCATGGTTCTCAGGCTGCAACGGCCTCGCCGTCATTAACGACATATAGCCAAAAAGCGACTGAGGCTCTGCCTAAATTGATGATCCTTGCTACCGGCGGTACCATTGCAGGACAGAGCACTGGTGAAGACTCCAGCTCTATCGGATACACATCCGGCGCCATCAGCCCAAGAGTATTGCTTGCAGCCGTTCCAGGATTGGATAAAAAAGCCCAGCTTAGTAGTGTCCAGGTCGCATCCATTGGTTCTCAGGACATGAATGATAAAATCTGGTTTGATCTTGCCCAGAAGATCGACGATCTGTTCAGTACAGGTGCCGCTGACGCTATTATTATTACCCATGGCACAGATACTCTTGAAGAGACAGCTTTTTTCCTCAGTCTGGTAATACATCACCCCCAGCCTGTTATTATTACTGGAGCCATGCGACCGGCGACAGCAACTGGTGCAGATGGCCCTGCTAATTTGCTTGAATCTGTGAATACTGCTGTGGACAAACAATCGAAGGGACGGGGAGTAATGATTGTGATGAATGACACTATCCAGTCACCGATTTGGTCCACGAAATCGGATACAACCGGAGTGGCTACTTTTCAGTCACCTTACGCCGGCCCACTGGGTTATGTCGATGCGGCAGAAGTTCATTATATTACCCCGGTGCCGGCAGAATCTCGTCTGTCTCTACAATTACCTGCATCCCATAAACTTCCGCGGGTTGAGATCATTTATGCCCACAGTAATATGGACGATGTCCAAATCAACAATGCGGTGCGTGATGGTGCAAAAGGAATTATTCTCGCCGGCGTGGGAGACGGAAATACATCCGCCTCAGCGTTAGCTGCGCTCAAAGCGGCCCGGGAGCATGGACTTGTCGTGGTCCGCGCATCGCGCTCCTATACAGGAGCAGTAAAACGTAACGTCGAGGTCGATGATAACAAAGCCGGCTTTGTTGTTTCGTCGGGGCTGAATCCGGCAAAAGCACGGATCCTTACTCAGCTTCTGCTTGCAAACGGAAAGACTTCACCAGAAAACGTTCAGGCCGCATTCTGGTCAGTTACCGGCCATAAAAACTGACGTAAAAATACCCTTCGATAAGAGGCGTTTTCGATGCTTTTACAGATAATTTTTTATCTGGGGAAACGCCTGTGAAATATGGTGATCGGGCGGTATACCATAACGCATAGCCATGATCCGCGCATGTTCACGTTTGACAAAATCAAAATTGACGGCAGTTTTGTTAAAGATGCCGTCGTTCGGCCGGACTGTGCCGCTGTCGCTGAAGGTGTTGAAACTCAGGAGCAATTTGATCGTATCCTTGAGGAAGGTGTGCAGAGATACAGGGTTATTTTTACGCGCCTCCCGTTCCGTGCGAAAGAGACGTTATTGCCGTGGAAAGGTTAAACAAACTCAGAGCAGGTTCCCCTGCAGCGAATACGGAACAGGGCTGCATCTGACTTCCATCCAGAGCTCAAACCCTTTCTTCTGATGACCAAACTCTCATAGAGGTACATCTAATCCCTTATCAAAGGCGATTTTTCAGGGGCGTTTGGGGTTGCAGACATTGTGAAGAGTGCGTGGGAAAAAGACGTCTCCCCAGGGGAGGAGACGTAAAGAATAAAATGCTAAACAACAACGCCATCACAGCGATAGATAATGTGTCGAAAACGGTTAAAACCAACGAAACCGTTTGCGTGGGTTATTTTCTCATAACCGCTCACCCTTAACAGCTACCAGAACGGGTAAAAACGACAGCTTGCATTTCCGTTATCCGATGAGCAGTTCTCTGTCTAACGTTTCGATCCGGTTTCTGACGTCATCAATAGTGGCGAACGTCATTCTGTGCCCCCTTAAACTGCTTCGATAGGGTCACGCTAAAGCGCAGAGCGGAACTGATAAGCTACTGAGATGAAGATCCGCTATGAGCGAGGAGCGGACACTGGGTTTACCCTTTCGGTAAAACTTAACTGGAAGATTTCGATACGACACCAGACCCGCTAAACAACATGCGGATGCCGAGGCCTATCATGACAACGCCTGTAAATCGTTCCTGCCATTTGATAAAGCCTGGGTGTTTACTTAGCCAGTTTCCAAATGTCCCTGATGCCATTGCGACTGACCCCAGGGAAATAATTCCTGCCAGCTTCTGGATACTACCCAGAACAAGCAATTGCAGCCAGACAGGACCCGCAGCGGGATCGACAAACTGAGGAAGAAAAGCGAACATGAACAGTAGAGATTTTGGGTTAGTCAGGCTGTTCAGGGCGCCTTCCTTAACGGCACTCCAGTCAGAAATTTTGGCAGTTTTTCGCAGCCGCGTATCTGTGCCTGAAGTCGCAATCATTTTTATGCCCAGCCACATCAGATAAACCGCACCAGCCCACCTTAACAGATCTAGCGCAACCGGCCAGGCATGAACAACGGCTACCAGCCCCAGGACAAGAAAAGAAACTTGCACAAAACCAGCTACAAAGACATTACCCAGTACCGTAAGCAGTGCAATACGTCTTCCCTGACCGACTCCTCTTGCGATAGTTAGCATCATGTCTGGCCCCGGAGAAATCTCCAGAAGCGTTAGCGCGAGAAGAAAAGTGAGAAACGTTTCGATGGAAGGCATCTTGGTTAAGTCCGGATAAATATTTCTGCTACGTTACATCAGTCCGATTCGAGCCGAAAGTGGAATATACTGCAGCGTCTGCTTCTGGCACAAAGCGGACATATCTTTCGCATTCACCTCATACAGTGACGTAGCAATCCTATTCGCCGTTAAACGTTGGCTCAACACATGTGCCCTCTACTCGAAATGTCCCGCCTGCATCTTTTAAAGTTCGGGTGCTAAGATAGCAATGTAGTGGCTAAAACCTTACGGTAATTGTAGCGGCACATCACTGCCATCAAACATTTCTCTTAAATACTTTTCAAGCGATTTAAAATCTTTTGCTGCAGGAATGACCACGCGATATTCGCTGATGCCAATTTTTTTTGCGGCATCATCATTAAGCACGATCACAAGTTTGCCATCTGTGAGTTGAACGGAACGAATAGAGTCTGTTAACTCATATTCCGTTGACTCACTCTGAAATCCAATGCAGTCGTTAATAGGTAATTCATCCTCATCAAATCGTCCGATAATGATAAAGTTTTTTGGATCATGAGTGTCATCTCCTATTCCGATAGTGAGGACATCATTTTCTTCAAAGCAGTTAATATACGCTGCGATAAGATTTTTAACATTACTCATCAGTTGTCCTTGTCTTGAATCGTTTTGCTCCTGACAGATTTTACCGAAAGCATGATATTCATTAACATGTTAGTATCGTAAAAGTAGTCGAAGATTGCATCCGCACAAATATTTTTAATATTGCTCCTGTTAAAGGCAAAGTATATATTTCCGGCATAGCGAAGCGGCTGATGTGCCATCGCCATGCGATTCACAACACATGGGAAACCTTGGCTCCGATGACGTACCTCGCCAAAGCTGCAGAGCTGGCCGCTTCTGCGCACTTAGCCGCATTCGTCGGTTATCTCGAAATCGATTTGACTTCTTCGGTCAGCACGAGGTTGAAAAGAGCTGTACATACAGCGTGATTTTAAGATGAATGTTGACCTTATCTGGGATCGGGATATTCATCCTTTGGTTATGCGTCTATTCACTATGTCATTCACATAATGTTCCATCGAAATATTGTGTTCCCGATTAATTTTAGAAATGAATGCGCTAAGATGCTCTTGCGATGCATGAAGGGTAGTGACAATAAGGTTATCAAAATCGTTCTGAGTAAATCGTTTATGTCCCTTCAACGTCGAGCGCTGGAGCAAAGTGTGTGCGGACACTTCCAGGACGGCCCGCCGGTAATGATCGGACAGCAGGACGTCAAGATCGATCTGACGAATATCAAATTCAAAATGAAAACTGACAAATCCCGATTCAACAGGTAAGGAATAAATCAGTTTGTCACCTAATTGCTCAACGTAAGGTTCATATCCTTCTCCCATTACTCGCGTAGTCTGCATATAATCCCTTTCCTTTCATGCATTAGATTAATTTCTCTTGAATAAATACACCGCATTACTATTTTAAATCTTGTTTAAAATACCCGTAAAAAAGAGAACCTCACCTCGCTATAAAATAATATTTTACCGTGAGGGTTTCCTTTTAAAGAAAAAATCTATCCATAAAAATAATTATAAAACGCATTGAAGTTTTCATTACCGATAAGAGGCACAATCCTTCCCCGCAATTCATCAATAAAATCATCTTTTACTTCGTCATTATCATCTGCTATATCAAAAATATCGTATTGGCCATATACCAAATCAATAAGCTCAGCTAGAGAAAATATGAACCCAGAGAGACTACTAGCTATCTGAAACGGTTCAATTACATCACAACCTGCATAAACAGAGGAACTCCCTTCATCGATAACCGCAATTATAGGTTTACCTCCGCCTAAATCATTACCAATAACAAGATAATTATCTGGTAAGTATTCATAACCACTTTGAGCCTTCAAGAGCTCACTGGCCGAGTGAAGTTTAATTGGCGTGAAGCCTGTTTCAATCTTTAACTTTTCAGGATTATAATTTTCATATAAAAATTCCACCTCTGTCGAACGAGGTAAGTTGGACGGGAAGGCATTGTCCAGATCAGTGACGGTGCTGAAACTTCCTGACAGCGAGTGTTTATTGCAAATGACAATAAGTTGTTTTAATGCTTTTTCAATCTCATTCACAATGGTCTCAGACGCATCCATAAATATAGCCCTCAGTAATAACCAATTAATTTAGAATTACATTCTCAGTATGCACTACCTTCAAATAAGCTAAGTAAATCAATTTTTAATTAATCTCTCGCTCTTTAAATAAAAGCTCTATGAAGTTATCGTTCTCGAGATAAAAATTTAAACCTGATATGAAATCCGCTACAGATGGTTTTTCTCTTTGGATAGAGATATTATGTAATACATCTATAAATTGATCTCCATAGAAAAACAACTCTAGAGAATTATCAACAACAAAATCAGGATATACTTCCTCATCGTCATCACTAATGACAGGATAGTTATCTAAATAACAAACAAGCTCTTCTTTAGCAAATGCTTCATATTCTTTTGTATACACACAAAAATCATCTAATGTATTCCCACCCATAATTTTATATATTAAGCCATCTAACCCATACGCTTTTCTGTATTCTAGCCAACTCATACGCACAATCCTTGAGGGTTATCTTTTATACTTTGCAAAACAAGTAGTTAATGATAAAATCATATATTGAATTGGAATTTAAATGTTTTTTATAATCCGGGAAAATCATTCCCCGGACCATTTTGACTAATTCAAATCATACTCACATTAATAAATAGGGTCAGCAAAATCTATTCCTTTCACATTATTCTTAGAAAGGAACTCTTTAAATTCATTTGAAATGATTACGCAAGATTTATATTCACTACATCTTGCCATACTAAAATCTTCAATAACATTTTCTTTGAAGACTATTTTACTAAACTTCCTTGGACCAATAGGTAAATAACTTAATATAGGTTGGCTTTCTGAAGTTTCCATATCGATGCATGAAACCTCTCTTAGTATATTAATTATTTTATACCCTTGATGTTGGGTTTCATTTACAGTTACAGTTGCGTCAATAAGTTGAACATCAGTCCGAAAAACATCGTGACAAGAAATTAGTGATGCTAGTCTGGGTGATATGAATATAGGCCCATCACTATAATAAAAATCATATGCAAGCAGTGCCTTCTCACTCACCTTAGATTTTAATTTAAAAAAATACCCCTCGTTAGTTTCAATTGATTTACATTGAGAAAAAGCACTTCCAGATATGTCAGGGTGCTGGTATTCAAACCAATAACTATTGGGGTAATCAGAAGCAATTCGTAGCTCATACATACTTAGCACCTCGCTTTTCTAACCGAGTTTTTGTTAAGAATAGTTTTCCCACCGCGTAAATCGGCACGTTCATTTTTTATAATTTCACTAACAGCTTGTTTATACTCTGCTTGTTTCCAGCCGTTTTCCTTCCCGTATTCATATATAGCATCCATCTGGTCACCTATATTTTTTGTATAAACAGGGTGAGACCCACTATGGATTGTTCTTGTCGGATGGTAATCAGCTGACTTAGGTAAATAAATAACATTTTTAATATCATGGATATTAAAATCAGCCGCTTTTATTAAATCATGGCCTTTTAACTGTTGTGGAATAATATGATGCTTTTGGAAACCAGTAATACTCGGCATCGTGTTATAGGTCAGCAATCCAAGCGGATCAATCCACCCCAACGGGTTCGGCGCATACTGATAAAGGTTCCACCCACCATTCAACCCAATCGGATCCTGCACAATAAACCGCCCGACCTGCGGGTCGTAGTAGCGGAACAGGTTATAGTGCAGTCCCGTCTCACCGTCAGCGTACTGCCCGGC